>NZ_LR698973.1:1447357-1795296 GCF_902381825.1 Pseudocoprococcus catus | reverse complement strand
CATAATTTCAATCTGCTTGTCTATTCATGATAATTCGGTGTATTCAGTGGGTCGGTGTCAATGCTGTCCCGCAGCACATGGATCTCCCCATCCTCTTTTCTCAAAAGAATCTTCGGAAGATCTCTGCTCAGAAACAACGCAATGCCTTCTGTTGTTGAATAGGCCCCTGTATTTTCAAAGACAATGACATCTCCCACCGTCAGATTTCTGACCGGCATCTGCTTCACCAGTATATCATTCACTGTGCACAGAGAACCAAATAGATTCCAGTCCATGGTTTCACCTTCCTGTTTCTCAGGCAGCACATGACAATACGGATGTTTCATTGCCATAGACTGTCCATAATATACCAGCTGATGAATACCGCCATCCACAATGGCATAATTCTGCTTCTTGTTCACCTTGGCATCCACAACAGAAGTCATATAGTTTCCGCAGGATGCAGCTATACTTCTGCCAAGTTCAAAGGTCAGTTTCACCTGACTGGTCATCTCACTCAGCATTTCCGAAAACTCTGCCAAAAATGAAACTTCATCAAAATCATCGCCCTGGAAATAGAATACAGGAAGTCCCGGTCCGAATTCAAGTTCTTTCACCCGGAAACCTTCCTCCGTCTCCAGTCTCTGAATAAAGGCATCCACATATGTCAGCTCCCGTCTGAGCTTTTTGACAGAAGTCTTCTGAGTTCCTGAAAAGAACTGGATTCCTTCCACTTCCACCCATTCATTCGAACGGCTCATGCGGATCGTCTGAATCAACACGTTCTCATCCATGCCGAACTGATTGCCGCTTGTCAATCTGAGCAGCAGTCTGATCTTCATCGTATATCGCTCGGCAAGCCCGGCCAGCAACAAATACTGTTCCATGGATTCCGCCGTAAAAATACCGATATCTACACCGTCCCTGAAAAGAGCCTCCATAACTGCCGGCGTCTTATATACACCGGATAAAACCACCTGGCGCATCGGGATCTGCAGCCGACGGCAGATTGCCAATTCCCCTGGAGAACACACTTCAAAACGTTCTACCTGTCCGCATAATTCCTTAATAATAAATGTATTCGCTTTCACAGCATAACACAATGAAACCTTCTCAGGCAGATGACTTTTCAAAAAAGCAACCCGCTTCTTTAATATCGCCATATCAAAAATATGCATCGGTGTCTGATAGGTCTGGGCCAATGCCATCATCTCTTTATCTGTCATCATGCTCTCGCCCCCTTTGCATGTTTCTCCATCAATGCTTTTCTGTCCGTCTTGCCATTCTTGGTAAGCGGCATCTGCTCCACCTTTCTCAAAGCCCCCGGCACCATGAACGGCGGCAGAGTGCTGCTCATCCGGTGATGCAGTTCCTTTTTCTCGATTTCGCCCACATAAAAGCCATACAATTTCGACTTCTTCTCATCAAAAATACAGCAGGCTCTGCTAATGCCCTCAATGTCCTCCATGGCGCGCTCGATCTCTTCAAGTTCGATCCGATGTCCCATATACTTAATCTGATAATCCTTCCTGCCGCCAAAAAGGATTTCTCCATATTCATTATACCGCCCCAGATCTCCGGTTCTGTAAACCAGTTCCGGGTAACAATGATTCAGCGGATTCTGTACAAAATGCTCCGCTGTCTGCTCCGGCATCCGATAATAGCCAAGGGCCAGTGCTGTACCGCGCACACAGATCTCACCTGCCTTGTCCGGTTCTGTTATCTCATGATCCTGTTCATCCAGCAAAAAGACATGTTCATTCGGAAATGCCTTTCCGACAGGGACGCCCTCTGAATAATCACGGTTCCTGTCAATTCTGTGGTATGTACAGTTACATGTGATCTCCGTCGGACCATATAAATTAATAAAATCTGCTTCCGGCAGATGGTCCATCCAGGCTTTCAGATGCTTCGGCGGCATCACTTCACCGCTGAACAATACTTTTCGAACTTTTGCAGGCACTTTATAATCCAATCCATGAAAAATACTGATCAGACAAAGCGCCGATACTGCCCAGATCATCACCGTCACTTCATGGTCACAGAGATAATCCAACAGCGGTGCCGGTTGTGAAAACAGCTGCTTCGGCACAATGACAAGGGTTGCACCTGTCTTCAGTGAAGAATAAATATCTTTCACAGAAACATCAAAATCAAAAGGTGCCTGATTAGCAATCCGATCTTCTGATGTAATGCCAAATAATTCCGTAAAAACATCAATAAAATCCAGAACACTCCGATGACTGACAACCACACCCTTAGGCTGCCCCGTAGAGCCTGAAGTAAAATTAGCATACAGCGGTGCTGTGTCTATGGCACGCTTTCTGCGCTCACTTAATAATGTCTGATTCTCATCGGTTTCCATCAGTTCTTCCATCCAAAGGATTTGATGCTCAGGCACAATCTGCAAAGCCATCTCCCGATGTTCCCTGTCCGTGACAATATACGCAGCCTGAAGAACTTGCTGTACCTGCTCTAACCTGCCGATTGGCAGCTCCGGATTCATCAACACATAAAAGCAGCCGGCTTGAATAATCCCCAGAAAAGCAGCCAATGTATCGGCCCCCTTTTCTGCAAGAACAGCGACTGGCTGTTCCGATCTGCAGTATGCCGCAATCCCACTGCCGATCTTCCTGGAATACGCTAACAATTCTTTATATGTATAAGTACAGATACCATCCGTTACGGCCGATTTCTCCGGGAAGCGTTCCGCACTTTGCTCCAAATATTCTAAAACATTTCGCATTCTGCTCATTGCTGTAACTATCAGCTCCTTTCCTATCCTTATATCCTATATAATAACACTTCAGCCAGCCTTAATGAATCCTAAAGATTTCTTAATGAAAGTCTGACATTTTTCTGAAGCTAAAAAGGTGTACAACTTATAGACTGCACGCCCGTCTTTAACTTAATTTTCTTCTGCCGGTGTGAAGAGAGCGTCAACAAAGGCGTCCGTGTCGAATTTCTGGAGATCTTCGATTTTTTCGCCGATTCCGATATATTTCACCGGCACACCAAGTTCTGCCTGAATGGCAATGGCAATGCCGCCCTTTGCAGTACCGTCCAGTTTTGTCAGCACAATACCTGTAATATCTGCTGTTTCCTTAAACTGTTTTGCCTGAACAAGGGCATTCTGACCGGTTGTACCATCCAGCACGATCAGATTCTCACGATAAGCTTCCGGATATTCCCGTTCGATAATACGGTTGATTTTCTTCAGCTCTTCCATCAGATTCTTCTTATTATGAAGACGGCCTGCTGTATCGCACAGAAGAATGTCCGCTTTTCTGGCTTTTGCTGCCGCAATGGCATCATAAATAACCGATGCAGGATCAGACCCCTCCTGGCCGGCAATGATATCAACACCTGCTCTATGGGCCCATTCTGTCAGCTGTTCAATGGCCGCTGCTCTGAATGTATCTGCTGCAGCAAGAACAACTTTCTTGCCTGCCTTTTTGTACTGTCCCGCAAGTTTGCCGATGGTTGTTGTCTTGCCGACGCCATTGACACCGATGACCAGTACCACGGATGTCTGATGCTCAAACTGATAAGCTTCCTCATCGACACGCATCTGTTCTTTGATCGTATCTGCCAGCAGCTGCTTGCATGCCTGTGGTTCCTTGATATGCTGTTCCTTAACCTTCCGCTTCAATTCCTCAATAATATTCTCCGTTGTATGAATACCCAGATCTGCCATAACAAGCACTTCTTCCAATTCTTCATAAAAATCTTCATCAATATTGGAAAATCCGGAAAAGATCGCATCAAAGCCGGACATGATATTATTTCTTGTTTTTGTCAGGCCCTCCACAAGACGTGAAAAAAAGCCTTTCTTTTCTTCAGACATAAATTACCTCCTATTTTCCTAATTCATTTTCTATCAGATTCACGGATACAAGTGTTGAAACACCCTTCTCCTGCATGGTGATACCGTAAAGAATATCCGCTGTATTCATCGTTCCTCGTCTATGCGTAATAACAATAAACTGCGTATCCTTTGTCAGATTATGCAGGTATTCTGCAAAACGCTTAACATTGGCATCATCCAGCGCCGCTTCGATCTCATCCAGAAGGCAGAACGGTGAAGGTTTCAGACTTTGAATGGCAAAAAGCAATGCGATCGCGGTCAATGCTTTTTCACCGCCGGACAGCTGCATCATATTCTGCAGTTTCTTACCAGGCGGCTGCGCTGTAATAATAACACCTGTCTCCAGCAGATTTTCCGGATCCGCCAGTTCCAGCGTACCTTTTCCGCCGCCGAAAAGAAGTTTGAATATACGGTCAAATTCTTTCTGAATCTGCATGAACTTCTCCTTGAATTGCTTCTGCATGGAACTGTTCAGATCTTCAATAATGCCGGCAAGCTTCTCTTCCGCTTCCACCATATCATCATGCTGAGTCTTCATCGTCTCATAGCGCTCGGCCACTGCCTTATATTCTTCAATGGCATTGACATTGACATTGCCCAGGGCTTTGATCTGTCCTTTAACATCTGCTGTCATTTTTTTCAGTTTCGCCAACGGCAGTGCCTGCAGCGCATCATCTGATAATTCCCTGGCTGTCTGATAAGTCAGGCCATACTCTTCCCACATATAACTGCTGAGTTGGCTACGGCTCTCTTCCAGCTTTTCTTTCTGACTGCCAAGTCTGAACTGTTCTTTGTCCAGCTGACTGATCGTCTCAGACAATTCTTCACGTTTTGCAAAAAATGTTTTATGCTCAGCTGCATATTTGCTGCGTTCATCTGTTTTCTGGCGAAGCACTGTCTGGCTTTTTGTCATTTCTTCTGTCAAAGCAGCAATCTGGGCCTCTGTTTCATCAATCTGTCTTCGTATTGCATCCTTCTCACTTCCGAAAACAGCCTTCTGGGCACGGTAATCTGCCAGTTTTTCCTGTAAATGTCGGATTTCGCTGCGGTTTTGATCCATACTCTTTCGAATGAAAGATTTCTTCTGTACCTGATTGGCATAATGAATCCGCATATCTGCTGTCTGACTATTGAAATCCTTCTCCTGTTCGGAGATTTCTTCCAGTTTGGCCGTCAACGATGTCACCAGTTCCTCAGCATTCTTCTTCTTTGCCTCCAGTTCATCCATCTGAACCGTCAGCTGCTGCCTGAACTGCCTGATCTGTTCCTGCTGCGTTTTGATCTGGGCCGTCTCCCGATTAATATCCTGAATGGATTTTGCATGCTCACCACGGCTCTCATCAACCTGTTTCAGACGCAGACGCACCGTATTTTGATGGAGTGTAAGCCGGGATTCTTCAGCTGTATTTTTCTCCATGGCTGCTTTATTACTGTCTTTGTCTGACTGCAGCTGATTGATCTGCTGTTTCAGCGAGGCACCCTCTTTGCGAAGTGTCTCCACATGTTTCTGCAATTCTTCCATTTCACGATGCCTGCCAAGAAGGTTGCCTGTATTCTTATAGGCACCACCGGATAATGAACCGCCCGGATTTAAGGACTCGCCTTCCAAAGTCACAATTCTTAAAGAATAACGATATTTCTTGGCCAACGCCAACGCATGATCAATATGATCCACAATAAACACCCGGCCAAGGAGGTAATCCGCCAGATGTCCGAACTGACTGTCCACACGGATCAGATCGCTGGCCAGACCAATAACACCTTCCTCACCACAGATTCTGTCCGCATTCTCTGCCCTGCGCCCCCTGATGCTCGTCAAAGGCAGGAAGGTTGCACGGCCAAAACGATTCTTCTTCAAAAACTGTATCATACTCTTTGCCGTCTGTTCATTATCCGTAACAATATTGGAAATACTGCCGCCAAGAGCTGTCTCTATGGCAATTTCATATTCTTTGCTGACATGGATAATATCCGCCACAACGCCAATGATACCTTTATAGTCACTCTTACGCTCCATGATCTTACGAATGCTGACACCGTAACCGTCATAGCGCTCCGTGATATTCTTCAGTGTCTGATAACGTGCTGACTCTTCATGGAAAGATTTCTCAGCCGCATTGAAAGCCTCTCTGCATTTCATCAGATCATCGGAAATTTTGGCAGCTCTCTTTTTGCAGGCGGACTGTTCTGCCTGCAGCCTCTCAAGCTCCAGTTCAATGCCCTGTGCTTCCTTCTTAAATGCCTCTACCAGCTCACCTTCTGAAGATTCTTCACTTTGAAGTGCGATCAGTTTCTGATTCAATTCAGACTGTCTGATCTGTGTCTGTTCCTGCATTGTCTCATAACGCTGCATACGTCCTTTAATATTCGCCGCCTCATTCAGAAATTCAATAATATCACTGTTCTGTGAATCAATCTGATCTCGCAATGATGTCATCGTACCGGACATACTGTTCAATGCTTCTTCAGAGCTGTTCTTATGCTGCTCCAGTTCCTGCAGTTCCTCTTCCAGGGCTTTCAGTTCTTTCTCACTTTCCTCGGAAAGTTTCTTCTTCTCTTCGATTCCCGCCTCTGTCTCAAGGATCAATGCATCAAACTGTTCTTCCTTGCTGCTGATGCCGTCTGTCTTAGAAACCAGCACATTTTTGCCGCCTTCAAGACGCTGTTTTTCTAAAGCCTGCTGATTGCAGACCTCCTGATCTTGTGAAATCTTCTGATCGTACTGCTCCATCAGCGCTTCCATCTGGGCATACGCACTTTTGATCTTCTCAAAATTCTCCTGGGCATCCTTCAGCTGTGTACTGACAATATCCATTTTCTCATCGATGGCAGCACTATCTTTTTTCAGTTGGTAAAAAGACAACAGATACATATTGGCATCATACTGCTTCAGTGTATCTCTGTGCTTCAGATAAATTCTTGCAGTCTCGCTCTGTTTCTCAAGCGGTCCAACCTGTTTCTCAAGCTCGTACAAAATATCCCGCACTCTGCTGAGATTCTGCTGTTCTTCCGCCAGATTCTTCTCTGTCAGGGCTTTTCGACGTTTGTACTTGACAATCCCGGCTGCCTCATCAAATAATTCTCTTCGTTCTTCCGGTTTACCGCTGAGGATCTTGTCAATCTGGCCCTGCCCGATAATCGAATAGCCTTCCTTACCGATACCTGTATCAAAGAACAGTTCCTGCACATCCTTCAATCTGCAGTTATGGCCATTAATCTTGTATTCACTTTCTCCTGAACGGTACACACGCCTTGATACCGTCACAGTATCATATTCCACTGCCAGCTGATGGTCTGAATTATCCAGAGTGATCGCCACGTAGGCAAAACCCAGAGGTTTCCTGCTCTCAGTACCGGAAAAAATAACATCTTCCATCTTGGATCCTCTCAGCTGTTTGGCACTCTGCTCACCCAGTACCCAGCGAACTGCATCCGCTACATTACTCTTTCCGCTGCCGTTAGGCCCTACAATGCCCGTAATGCCTTTATGAAATTCAAAAACCATCTTGTTGGCAAAGGATTTAAAGCCCTGTACCTCAATACTTTTTAAAAACATACACTGTCCCCTAATGTTCCTGCTTGTTCTTTAATGCCAGGATTGCATGATAAGCAGCCTCCTGACCGGCTGCCTGCTTCGTTCTGCCGCTACCTTTGCCAATCACTCTATCTCCCAGCTTCACCTGCATCACAAACATTCTGTTATGCTCAGGTCCTGTCATATCTACCACCTCATAGGTGATCGGATCTTTGTGGTCCTTCTGAAGGAGTTCCTGCAAAATTGTTTTGCTGTCCTGGAACATGGCTTTATGTTCAATATCATTCAAAACATGGGTCATAATAAAGCTGCCGGCTTGTTCAATACCGCCGTCCAGATAAATAGAACCGATGACAGCCTCCAATGCATCTGACAGGATAGAATCTCTGTTGCGGCCGCCGCCCATATCCTCACCTTTTCCCAGCATCAGATATTTGCCAAGCCCGATCTGTCTTGCACAGTAAGCCAATGTAGGCTCACAAACAAGGCTTGCCCGCTTCTTGCTCATCTGACCTTCTGCCATATCAGGGAAATTCTTAAACAGGAAATCACTGGATACAACTTCAAGTACCGCATCCCCAAGAAATTCCAGACGTTCATTATGATGAATCTTATGCAATTTGTGTTCATTGGCATAAGAACTATGTGTCAGTGCCGTAAACAACAGATTCTCATCCTTAAACTGATAATCAATTTTCTGCTGCAGTTCTTTTAATAATGTATGATTTGCCATTCTTCTCCCTCTTCCTGTTAGATCAACTATTGTATCATTCTTCCGTCTTGTTTTCTGAAGCTGAAAGTAATTCCTTGTCCGCTGTAATAGACGCTGCGATCCTGCCTGAAATATTCTGCTGTTTGAATGCGATACACTGCAGAATAGATTGCTTGAACTCTTTGGCATTGGAACTACCATGACTCTTAACAACCAGTCCCTTCAATCCCAGCATCGGTGCACCGCCGTAATCAGAAGCATCAAAGTCTTTCAATGTCTGCTTCAGTTCATTCTTAATAAGAAGCGCCCCGATCTTTGTTTTCAGTGAAGACATCATGGTCTCCTTGACCATGCCCATCAGTGCACCGGCCACACCTTCATACATCTTCAAAATCACATTGCCTACAAAAGCTTCACAGACAATAACATCTGCATAACCGTTTGGTATATCACGGGCCTCAATACTGCCGATAAAATTAATATCCCCGCATTCTTTCAGAAGAGGATACGTCTGTTTCACCAGTGCATTGCCCTTTTCCTCCTCAATACCAATATTCACAATGGCTACCCGGGGATTCTTGCGGCCCAAGATATGTTCCATATAAATGGCACCCATTCTTGCAAACTGCACAAGATTGGAAGGCTTGGCATCCACATTGGCACCGCAGTCGATCAAGAGTGAAAAGCCTTTGGTTGTCGGAATCAACGGTGCAAGCGCCGGACGCTCAATACCTCTGATACGTCCGATCAGCACCTGGCTGCCCACCAGAACAGCTCCGGTACTGCCTGCTGAGACAAAAGCATCCGCTTTGCCTTCACGCACCAGTCTCTGTGAAACAACAATGGAAGAATCCTTCTTCTTCTTGATGGCGATGGTCGGCGTCTCATTATTGGTGATCACTTCTGATGCATGGATCACCTGAAGACGTGTTTTATCATATTGCGCACCGGTGAGACACTTCTCAATAGCCGTCTGATCACCCACCAGTAATACCTCGATTTCTTTGCTCACATTTAATGCATCAACAACGCCCTGCACAACGGCTTCCGGCGCATGATCGCCGCCCATGGCATCCACGGCCACTCTTACCAATTCACTCATAGTCTATTTCCTTCCTGTCCTAATTAAACCAACCCTTGATCATATCAATGATCTGCTGGAAAATACCTTTTGCTTCTTCTGTATCGATATGGATCTTGCTGATATCAAAACCCATATCCTTCAATGTATCATAAGCCGCCTGTGCCTGACTCTTCAATGATCCCAGATCCAGATTCAGGCCGCCCAGCTTCTCAAGAAGTGCTTTTAACTGGTTAAACTGATCTTCATTCAATGTGATCTCAAACTTATCCGCCGCATCATTGATGATCTGATCCAGATCCTTATCCTTGCTGTTGCCGCTTGCAACCTGTTCTTTCAGATAGGCTACCATTCCTTCCACCTTCTCATTGTCAGCATTGGTATTATCTTCCAGACTGCCTGTTGTCACCATCTCATCCACGGCCGCATCCACAACCTTTTCATCCACAGTCTCACCTGTCATCTCTGAATAAGCTTTCAGTGCTCCCACCAATGCTGCCGTACCGGATACATTAAACGGACCGGCCACAACTACATTCACATCTTCCACACCGGCTGTCGCCAGCGCATTGGCATACATACCGGTTGTACAATAAATAACATTCTTCGTTGTCACATTGATGCCGCTGCCCTTTTTGCCTTCCGTAATCAATACCGAAGACCAGGCCTGATCACCGATCTGTGCGCTTGAAATATAGCTGTCCAGGTACTGATGTTCTTCTTTATTAGTCACATACACGACTTTATAATTCTCCAAATCCTTCTCATCCACATCAAAGAGTTCCAGAACCTTTGACTTCTCTTCCTCTGTCAGATCGGCACCAAGAGATATATAACCGCCGGAAAAACTTCCGGCATAAGCATTCTTTGTACAGATGACTGCTGCAGCTGATACTGTCATCAGCATGACAAGCAGCATACTCAAATAACGTCTGATTGATCTACGCATGATTTTGTCCTCCTTCATCATACACATATGCGCACAATACATATGTCTCATTCTAACTGCACGCTTACCATTATGCACCTTAATATAGTACCATAATTTTTCAGAAAATACAGCTTTTTTTATCAGACAACCTTTCCGTCGTATGAAATGGTACAAAAAAAAGACTCCGAAGAGTCTCTTTTCTGATGGTTGCAGTTTATTATTACTGAACCTTAACAACTTCTTTTTTATTGTAAGCTCCGCAAGCCTTGCAGACTCTGTGAGGCATTACTAAAGCACCACATTTGCTGCATTTGGATAATGAAGGAACAGACATCTTCCAGTTAGCTCTACGGCTGTCTCTTCTAGCTTTTGATGATTTATTCTTTGGACAAATAGACATGGTTTACACCTCCTTAAAATTATTAAAAATATCCCGGATAGCTGACATTCTTGGGTCTAATGATGCACGGTCACAGCCGCACTCACCCTCATTTAAGTTCTTCCCGCATTTCAGACATAAGCCTTTACAGTCTTCTCTGCAAAGTGTCTTCATCGGAAAACGCATTAAAATCTCGTTGTAAACGAATCTGTCTACATCCAGAGAGCTTTCTTCCATAAAACTGGTTTCATCCAGGTCGTCCAACTGCTCCGCTTTCAGCTTCTCAAAGTCCACCTTCTGACTGAAATCAAATGCCAGTCTTGTCGGAACAGATGTCAGACATCTGCTGCACGGTATATCGATTGTAACATCCACATGGCCGGAAAAATTCACAACACTGTGGCCCTCATTCTGAGCCTTCAGCTCCACCGGACTCTTCCGGATAAAATTATAACGCTCACCATCCAGACAAAATACTTCCATTTCAATCTCAGGATTAAACGTTTGTACCTTATAATCAGTTGATATTATTTCAGATATATTGATTTGCATAGATATCTCCTAAGTTTCATACCTTTGTAATTATACATATGAATGCATTATTTGTCAACAGTAAATTTGAATTTCTGTCAAGTATTATTACTTGACAGCTTGGATAACTCCGGCCATAAATACTTTTTTGGCTTGTTTTTTCCACCAAAGCCCTTATAATATTTATATAAAAAAAGAAAGACTGGAGATTTTTATGACTATTGCAGCAGTTATTGCCGAATATAATCCTTTTCATAACGGGCACGCCTATCAGCTCAGAGAAATCCGCAGGCAAACCGGCGCCGATCTGATTCTTGTCATGATGAGTGGTGACTTTGTTCAGCGTGGTGCCCCGGCCTGTACAGACAAATACACCCGATGCCGTATGGCCCTGGCCGCCGGTGCAGATATGGTCTGTGAACTCCCGGTTTACGGTGCCCTGGGCAGTGCGGAAATCTTTGCCGAATCCGCTGTTTCTCTGCTAAATCAGCTGGGCTGCATTGATTTTCTCTGCTTTGGTGCTGAAACGATTGACCCTCATCTGTTTCATGCCATTGTTTCTGTACTGTCCGATGAACCACCGGAATACCGGACACTTTTGCAGGACGCACTGAAGACTGGCATGAATTTTCCTGCAGCCAGAAGTTACGCCCTTGGACGCCTGCTGAAGAATACGCATTGCAGCCATATTCTAAATCTGCCCAACAATATTCTTGCCATTGAATATATGAAGGCTCTGCGCAAAACGGGCAGCCCGATCAAGCCGATTGCAATCAGGCGCACCGGTGCCGGTTACCACAGTATGGAGACAACTGCCGGCTTTCAATCCGCCACTGCCATCAGACATCAGCTGTCTGATGGCACTTTGAACCCATCCAAATGCATTGCCGGACTGGATATTCCGGATACATCCAAAGTATTATTGCAGTCTTACCTTACCCACCGACCGATTCTGACTTCAAACGACTTTTCGGACGTTCTGGCCGCACAACTCCTTGACGTCCATACCGACTTGACAGAATATGTCGATATCAGCAGTGATCTGGCCAACCGGATAGACAGTTTCAGATATCAGTTTTTATCAACAGAACAGTTTATAACACTTCTTTCTGCCAGGAATCTGACTTCCACCCGGATTGCCCGGTGTCTCTTCCATATCATTCTGGACCACAGGCGCAATTATCTGGATACATGGAGAAATCATCAATATGCCGGTTTTCTGCGTATTCTCGGCTTCAGGAAACAGTCCGGAGCGATCTGGAAATTCTTTCAGCCATCGGTCAGAGCGCAGCTGATCACCCAGACATCCCAGGCCTATGACCATCTGACAGGGATCGGTTTGGACATCTACAACGCGGACCTTCACGCATCACGACTCTATCGCCAGATTCTGAAATGCCGCTCACAGTCATTTCTTCCTGATATCACCTCAGAACCTGTCATCATCCTGCCATAACCTTATTCCCTCCTGCATATATATAGCCAGGAGGGGATTCTATGAAAAAACATCTGACATCTATTCTGCTATTACTTCTTCCTGCTGTTCTGATCATATACGCACCGCAGGCTGTCCGCGGTGCCTCAGCAGGTCTTGTACTGTGGTTTAATCAGGTATTGCCCGTTCTTTTTCCCTTTGCACTGATTCTGCAGCTGATCATGTCTGCCAATGCACTGTCCGGCATCAGCTGTCTGACAGCGCCCATTATGCAAAAATGCCTGCACTTATCACCGGCATGCAGTTTCTGCCTTCTTGCAGGATTTTTATGCGGTTTTCCAATGGGAACAGCCGTATCTGTCCAGGCATTTGAAAACGGGCTGATCTCCCGCAAGGAAGCGCAGCTGCTGTCCGGGGTCTGCAATCATGCCAGCCCCATGTTTTTTGGCGGCTATATTCTTAATCAGATATTGCCGGATCATCCGCTGCATTCCTGTCTGATCCTGATCTTTTATGCGAGCCCGTTTCTCTGGTTTCTACTGCGCTGCTTTTTTCTGCATCACCCTCCTGTCTCAGTACCGGACCGGGCCGTTGCAAAAAACACTCGTCCTTCTGCGCCTTTGCCCTTCAGAACCATTCTTTTGAATGCTTCTGAACTGATGCTGAAAATCGGCGTCTGCATGATGATATTCTCTATTTTGCAGGCAATCATCGGAAGTCTTCCTTTTGTTCCTGCATCCCTCAGCGCTGTTCTCGCTCTTTTTCTTGAGATCACCAGTGGTTCTGCCGCTGTCCGTCTTCTTCCGCTTCAGCTTTGCCTGAAAACGAGCCTGATCATGGGTGGCACAGCCTTCGGCGGATTATGCATCGCGTTCCAGTCTTTTGCACTTCTTCGCACACAAAAGCTGTCCTGCGTTCAATATCTGGCAGACAAAAGCGCTGTCGGCATGATCACCGCAGCGCTTGTATGGATTCTGTATCAGATTGTCTGATGATACGGATTAGTCGATGTCATCGTAATCGTCATCATCATATTCATCATCGTCGATTTCTTCTTCATCCTCTTCTTCGATGACTTCTTCCTTCGTTTCTTCAGGCACAGGCTGTTTCTGGTCCTCAGTCTTGTCATCCTCTTCCTCAGCAGCCTCATCATGACCTGTCATATCAGCGACTGTATCTTCCTCATCATCAATTGCAGGAAGTTCTTCAGCAGCTGCAGGCTGTTTATCGTTCAGCTGTGAAACAAGCGCTTCATTATTGCTGACAAGAATATTCAGGTTCTCTGAAAGTCCGTTGATCAGTCCCTCTGAATTCGTCTTCGCAATATCCAGTGAACGCTGTACAACATCCTGGATATTGACGATCAGGCTCTGTGTATAAGACAGCGCACTCATACGCATTTCTTCTGCATTCTGGTTCGCAGCAGCAACAATCTCTTCTGCCTGTGCATTTGCCGCATTGATGGTCTGTTCAGCCTTCTCATAGGCCTTCAGCATAATCTCATGCTCTTCTACAAGTGCATTGGCATAATTGGTTGTCTCTTCAATCATCTGTTCTGCCTGAGCCTGAGCATCGCTGATAATCTTATCCTTCTGTGCAATAATCTTCTGATAACGTTTAATCTCATCCGGTGTCTTCAGGCGCAGTTCTGTGAGTAATTCATACAGCTGCTCTTTCTGTACAATAATCTTTGATTGTGAAAAAGGTGCCGGCTTACATCCTTCTACATATTCTTCTATTTCATCAATCAATTGCTCAATTCTGCTCATGTTCATTCTCCTTCGAATCTAACTTTTCATCTAACTTCTGCTCAACGTACGGTGGAACAAAAAGGCTGACATCACCATGATATCTCGCCAGTTCACGCACTGCGCTGGAGCTCAGATAGGAATATTCAACATTAGTTACCAAAAACAAAGTATCCAGATGTGGGCGAACGGCTCTGTTGGCCTGTGCCCACTGCAATTCATATTCAAAATCAGTTACTGCTCTCAGCCCTCTGACAATAATCTTCGCATTACAGGCATCCGCAAAATCAATCAGCAGCCCTGCAAAGGATGTTACTTCGACATTCGGTATATCTTTCGTCACTTCCTTTAACATATTAACACGTTCTTCAACAGAAAACAACGGTGTTTTTGAGCTGTTGCTTAAAACGCCGATAATAAGTTTATCGACCATCTTTGCAGATCTCTTAATAATATCAATATGTCCATATGTGACCGGATCAAAACTGCCCGGATAAATTGCTGTTCTCATTTTATTTCTCCAATACCCTCTGTACGAACACATGCTGGTTCGTCTTATATTTTTTTACTTTTGTAGCGATATAACCATATGTTTCCAGCCAATCAAATTCAGTCTCAAGAGATGCTTCTATAATGATCATCGTCTCTTCATTGATAAAAGACGCATGCTGCATCTGTATCAACATCTCTTTCTCAAGCTGTTTATTGTAAGGCGGATCCATAAAAACGATGTCAAAATGTCGCTTCCCGTCATCCAGCTGTCGAATAGCTGTCTGACATTCAACAGGCATAATCTCCGCCTGAGACATCAGTTTCGTCTTCGTCAGATTCTCCTTAATACATGCCACAGCCTGCCGGTTATGTTCCACAAAAACCGCAGATGCCGCCCCCCGGCTCAACGCTTCAATACCGATGGCTCCGCTTCCGCTGAACAGATCAAGGAAATGACATTCGTAAATATCCTGCGACAGCATATTAAACAAGGTCTCTTTGATTCTGTCGGTTGTCGGACGAGTATTCATTCCTTCCATACTCTTCAATTGTATACGCCTTGCCTTACCTGCAATCACTCGCATGTCATCACATCCTGTTCTTTCATTACGCCTTCATCCTGAATGCTGTCCATTAAGCCCAGCACCCTTATTGATGAAAATATTGCGCTAGTTATATTGTATATTTTTTGACTCATTTGTCAACCGGTTATCAAATATTTCATGTTTTTTTTAGCATTGCAACTCTTTATTTATAAGATAACCTGCTCTCTGTTTTCTGATAACTTTGCTGTGATTCTGCTTCCCAGAAACACATACTTTTCGCTTTTCAATTCCGGATCTTCTGATAAGATGTGATCCGCTGCTTTACCAGCCTCCACCAGGCAGGCTGAATCCGCAAATACATCACCGATCTTAAAAATCATACTGCCGCTCTGCCGGATACCGAACATATCTCCGGGTCCGCGCAGCTTCAGATCCTCTGAGGCGATTTTAAAACCATCATTAGTACCAAGCATAATATTCAGCCGGTCTTTGACTTTTTTGTTCTCCTGGCCATAAATAAAAATACAGTATGACTGTGCATCCCCTCTTCCGACACGCCCACGCAGCTGATGCAGCTGCGCCAATCCAAACCGCTCGGCATTCTCGATCATCATCACCGTGGCATTCGGCACATCCACCCCTACTTCAATGACCGTTGTGGATACAAGAACCTGTATCTCACCTTCGGAAAAACGTTCCATAATACCATTCTTCTGCTCCGGCTTCATCTGACCGTGAAGATATTCCACTTTTATATCTGCCGGCAAAACTTTTTTCAATTTTTCAGTATATTCCTGGACATTTTCCGCCTCAATATTCTCGCTCTCTTCAACCATCGGACAGACCACATAAACCTGATGTCCCTGTCTGATCTGCTGCTCAAGAAATCGATAGGCTGTCGGCCGGTAGGAAGTGCCTACCACACAGTTTTTGATTGGCAGTCTGTTCGCCGGCTTCTCATCCACCACTGAAATATCCAAATCGCTGTAAAGAATGATCGCCAATGTTCTCGGGATCGGCGTTGCGCTCATAACCAACACATGCGGCTCCCCACCATTGCTCTTCATCGCCAGCTGTTCCCGCTGTCTGACGCCAAAGCGATGCTGTTCATCTGTCACGATCAATGCCAGCTTATCATATACAGCCTTTTCCTGAAAGAGTGCCTGAGTACCGATAATGACATCCGCTTCATGATTTTCAATCCGGCTGTACGTCTTCCTTTTGGCAGCCGCCGTCATAGATCCTGTCAGCAGAACCGTTTCTATACCAAATGGTGCATACAATGCCTGCAGGTTCTCATAATGCTGTCTGGCAAGCACTTCCGTCGGTGCCATCATACAGCTCTGAAATCCTGCCTTCGCTGCCGCAAACATCGCCAATGCTGCGATCATCGTCTTCCCTGATCCCACATCTCCCTGAACAAGCCGGTTCATAACGACCGGGCTCTTCATATCTTCTTCGATTTCATGCCAGACCCTCAGCTGCGCCTTTGTCAGATGATACGGCAATGATGCGATCAGCTGAGAAACTGCCGCCGATTCCTGAATCTGATAATGATTCTCTATCTGATGATTTTCTTTTTTCAACTGCTTCACCGACAATGCAAAAACAAGAAATTCATCAAAAACCAGTCTTTTTCTCGCCATCCGACATGCCTCTTCATTTTCTGGAAAATGTATCTGTCTCAAGGCATAATTGTATTCTGAAAGCTGATATTGTCTGCGAATATCCGCTGGCAGAGGATCCGGCAGCAGCAGACCGCTGTCCAGAATACTGTGCATTGTCTTCATAAAGAAATTCTGGGTCAGTCCTTCCGTCAGGCCATACACCGGCTGAAGACTTTTTTGCAGCAGCGCATACTGATCTTCTGTATAAATATCCGGATGATCCAGCATTCTGCGGCTTCCTTTACTTGTAATCTTTCCATAGAGAATAACTGTACATCCCGGTTTCAGCTGCTGCCGTACATAAGGGCTGTGATACCAGACCACCTGCACAGAAGCATTGCCTGCATGCAGCATCACCGATACAATAGGTGTTCTGCCGCGTTTCAGCAATTTCGGAGTTTCAGAAAAAATCACCCGGTACCCGCTCTGTCTGCGATTGTCATATTCTGTATTCTCTATAGAAACCGGTGTGTCATAGGCATGATATTCTCTTGGGTAATGCTCTGCCATATCCCCCACTGTGTAAATGCCGATGCGTGCCAGATGACTTTCTGTTTTTGCACCGATCCCTTTGATTGTTGAAATTCTGTCCCCGGGATTCATCTGTTCTCATCCTCTCCGTTCTCATTCATATGATGTTGGGGTCAAAAGGTATTTTGACCCCTTTGATACCAGATTGCTACGTGCTTTGCACTCTCGCAATCCTCACCATCTTCATATCCATATAGCACAAATGACTGCTGCAGTTCTCGCTGCAGCAGTCACTCAGGCTGTTTCATCGTGAATTATAATCTAATGAAGCATCGCTTTTATTCAACAGAAACAACGTAATAATAAATTGGCTGTCCACCCTGATTCAGTTCGACTTCGCAATCCGGATAAGCCTCCTCAAGCTTCTCTGTCAGTTCTTCTGCCTCTTCCTCAGACACATCTTCACCATAATAAATACTGATAATCTCACTGTCTTCATCGACCAGCGCTGCAATTGTTGCCATCGTTGTCTCTGCAATATCTTCACCTACTGCCAGAAGGCCATCATCACCAAGGCCCATAATGTTGCCTTCTTTGATGGTCTTGTCATCAATAACCGTATCTCTGACTGCATAAGTAATCTGACCGCTCTTGACACGCTGCATCTCTTCATTCATTGCCGCTTCATTTTCTTCTGCTGAACTGCCGTTGATGTAATTAATCACAGCTGTAATACCCTGAGGAACTGTTTTGGAAGGGATCACAACAACTGTCTTGCCTTCAACCAGATCTTTTGCCTGCTGTGCTGCAAGAATAATGTTTTTATTATTAGGGAGCACAAAAACAGTCTTCGCATTCACACGCTCAACAGCATCCAGAATATCCGCTGTACTCGGATTCATGGTCTGTCCGCCTTCGATAATTTCATCCACACCAAGCTCCTGGAAAATCTTCTTCATACCATCACCCATGGAAACGGCTACAAATCCCGCCTCCTTGGCCGGTTCTTCCTTCTTCTCTGCCTTCACCTGCATATCCGCCTGAGCTTGGGCAGATGCCAGCTTCTGTGCATCCTTGAACAGGCGTTCATGATGTTCTTCACGCATGTTATCAATCTTCATGCTTGTCAGGGAGCCATAGCTTAAGCCCTTCTGAATGGCAAGTCCCGGGTCATTGGTATGTACGTGTACCTTCACAATATCACTGTCCGCTACACATACAATGGAGTCACCAATGGATGCCAAAAATGCCTTAAATTCGTCTTCGTCCTTCTCATCGAAAGGCTTCTCAAGCATCACGATAAATTCCGTGCAATAACCAAAACGGATATTGGCTGTTTCAATCTCATCCAGTCCCATCTTGCCCGCATTGCCTGCTGGTGCAGAAGGTTTTACCTCTGCTGCAAAATCATCCGCTGTCTCAACACCTGTCAGACAGTCATATGCACCCTTCAGTACCGTCATCAGACCCTGACCACCGGAATCCACAACACCTGCCTGCTTCAATACCGGCAACATCTCCGGTGTCAGACTCAGCATGTAATCACCATACTCTATGATCTGACGAAAACCTTCTTCCAAATCATCTGTTGCATCAAAAATATCCGCTGCTTTCTCTGCCATGCCTCTTGCAACTGTAAGAATTGTACCTTCCTTCGGCTTCATAACAGCCTTATAAGCAGTCTCACTGGCCTTCTTAAATGCTTCTGCTGCGATCACACTGTCGATAACTTTCTCGTCTTTGATCGGGCGTGTAAAACCACGGAATAACTGGGACAGAATAACACCGGAATTGCCTCTGGCGCCTCTTAACGCTCCCTGGGAAATTGCCTTGGACAGGCTCTCCATATCAGGATCTGTCAGCGCACTTACTTCACGGGCAGCTGACATGATCGTCATCGTCATATTCGTACCTGTATCTCCATCGGGAACAGGGAAAACATTCAGTTCATTAATCCATTCTTTCTTTGATTCTATGCGTTTCGCACCTGCAAGGAACATGTTCTTCAACATATTCGCGTCAATCGTCTTTACTCCCACAACAGGGTCCTCCTTAATTGTTATACTAGTCAATCACTCGTACGCCTTCAACATAAATGTTGATCTTCTCAACCTTCATACCTGTGAACGCTTCCACTTTATATTTTACATTATTCATTAAATTATCTGCAATCGTTGCGATATTTATGCCGTATACTGTAATAATATGGAAATCAATCGTAATCTGATTATCTTCATTGACCGTAACACCGACACCCTTTGTCATGCTCTCACGTTTGAGAAGCTTAACCAGTCCGTCCTTCACACTGATCATTGCCATACCGACAACACCAAAGCACTCAACAGCTGCCATACCTGCATACTTTGCAATAACATCTGTATCAACGGAAACCTGACCTATATCTGTAATAATACGTCCCTTCATATGGTACCTCCAATATTATTTCTATGTTCTACTCACCTATTATAACCGCTTTTTCCCGAAAAGAAAATAATTTTTTTATATTTTATAAAATCTATACTTGCAATTATCGGTCGAATCTGTTATTATTGATTTGTTGTAAGCCTGTAAGGCGTTTTTGTGCGCCTCATTTAAGGTTTAATTTGGCACGAGGAGGTGTTTTACAATGGCAAAATGTGCAATCTGTGAAAAAGGAGCTCACTTTGGTATTCAGGTGTCTCATTCACATAGAAGATCAAATAAAATGTGGAAATCCAACATTAAGAAAGTGAAAGTGAACGTGAACGGTACACCATCTAAGATGTACGTTTGTACTTCCTGCTTACGTTCAGGATTAGTTGAAAGAGCTTAATATGCAAACTTAAAGCCCTGTTTCTTACGAAACAGGGCTTTTTTTCATCTTTATAGTCAGATAATCTAAAAATGACCAATACAAACACGCGTCCGTTTGAAATGGTCATTTTTAGATTCTGCCACAAACATGACGTTTCGCAGCTCCGATTCACTATTTCAGTTGAAAAACAAACTCTTCCAGCGCCAGATGAATATGCATGCCATCTTCAAGTGTTTCCGGCTGCTCCGCCTCAATCTGCCGTCCATTCAAATAAATATGATTAGTCGAATTGCAGTCCACGATAAAATAAACATCTGTATCCTCTTTGTACTTGATCACTGCATGCAGACGGCTGATGGCCCGATTGCCCCTGATCACGTAATCACAGCAGGTATCCAGCTTGCCGATAATAAATGTCTGTTTATTCAGACTAATGATCTCGCCTGTCTTCTTTCTAATCAGATACGGCATCTTCTCATCCGATGTTTCTGCCTGTGCCTGTTCTTCTTCAAGTTCTGCCCGGATACTTTCTCTTAATTCTGTTTCCAACTCCCTGCGTGTTTCTTCACGGATCTGCTCCCGCAGTTCTTTCTCCAGTTCATGGCGCATATCTTCCCAAAGCTGGCTGCGCATGTACTCTGCATCTGCCGCAATATTGGCACTTTCTGTTTTAATCTGATCCGCTTCCTCCTCAATTGCCTCCAGAATAACGGTCTCCTCCGGCACTGCCGGTTCATCAGAAACAGTTTCTCCAGGTTCTTCCGGTTCAGCATCATATGCACGCAGAAGATCAGCCAGCTCTTTCAGTGTTTCCAATGCATGTATTTCCTGCTGAAGACAGGATTTCAACTGCTTTGCACACGCTCCTTCACCATATGTAAACTGTTCAAACATCTGTCTGACGCAATCCGTCAATGTGTATTCTTCATCTACAACTGCCTGACACGGCACAACCAGAATCACTAATTTGCCATTGCCCGGATTGACATAAATGTATTCCTTATCCAGCAGTACATATTCAATATCAATAAACGAATCCTCCAGATAAGCAAGAAGATGATAAAGATTCTCCATTGCAGAGGCCATCACCTCCGGCGTCAATTCGTCCGATGAGAATTCTGACCATTTCCTGTATCCGGTCACATCATAATTCACGGTAGATTTTGCTTTATTCATATGGCTTTCCGCAAAGCCCTCAATATCAGCCTCATTCAGCAGCTGCAGGATCACATCATCAATATCCTGCACTTTTTTATATTTATATGTTAAAAAAGTCCTTTCATTTTCAATCTGTAATTGCATTAACTGACTCATTTTTCTTGTCGCCTTCCGTTTTTATTTTGAACAGAACAGATTATAAGCCAAAATAAGACAAAATATAATCAGGCAGATGCCTAATACACAGGAATTGACAAACATCATAATGGTCATGCCTGCAGCTATCCAGAACAGGACAAAACCACACATCTTTTTCATGGCACTCCCCATTACAGAATACTCCTGTTTTATTCTATGCTTTTTAACCGATTCTGTTCTTCTGTCAAACAAGATAAAGCACGCTCTGTCGGCCTTACTCGTTACTCTTCTTCTGAAATGTGTTCAACCGCTGATTCCACAGCTACATCATCTTCTGACTTGTTCATAAAACGATGAATCACATCCGGTGCCATATCAATAATCTTGCTGACAGGATCATTGTTGTTGACCGGTACCATACGAACAGAACCGTCTTTGATGACAAGCACCGCACTTGGCGTCATCTTGCCGCCCATACCGCCGCCTGCACTGTTTTTATGTTCCTGGCTCCATGCACCTGCACCGACGCCGAATGAAACATCCACCAGAGGCAGAATCAATGTATCGTTGACATGAATGGCCTCACCAACAACAGTTTTTGTTGTCAAAAAATTGTCCATTCCTTTAAAGAGAGATTCAACTGTTTCGTTAAATGTGTGATCTGACATATCCAATTCCTCCATCCTCTTATTCGCCCTTTAACAGGACTTTAAATTGCTTCACCATTGAAAAAAATTGTTTGTTTAAAAAGCTTTTAACCGCAAATATAACTAAACTGACCGGCCGGATCCGACCATGACATTTTACTTCACCTTCCAGTATTTCTTCATTAAACTCCGGGCACAACTCCATCTTCTCGCCGCAGATCGGATAAAGAATACTTAAACCGCCAAGAACCTGACCGGTTGTCGCCGGATCTTCAAAGCCAAAATGCAGATACAATCTGTCTGCCCTCGGTAATATTCTAAGTAGTAGTTTCTTCAGCCGATGCCAGAAAGCAGTAAACCATTGATGGTTATGTGTCTCATTATAAAATGCAAGAAACGCTTCTTTCTTCTCACGGAGTTTTGTAAAGAAATTCTCAAGCTTTTCAAGTCCATCCATGATTTTTGACGGAATGCCCAAAATGCTGCAGATCAGAGAGAAAACGCCCCGGATCAACGACAGGATCTTATTGGCTGCGCTTTTAGTCAGACGAAGGATTTTCTCCACCGCAGATTCCTTCGGTCCTTCAATCAGCTTCTCTTCATGCTTCATTTCAGCCGCCTGTTCAGTTTTTATTGGCTGTACCTTTGCCTCCGGCTGTTCAGGCTTTGCTGCCTGAATTACCTTTTCCGACTGCTTAGATTCCGGCTTTGATTTAGTTTTTCTTGTTTTTTTCTGTTTTATACGTTTTTCCTTTGGTTTCTGATTGTCATACAGCTTCAGCCACGCAATCCTGAAACTCAGATGAAGACGCTTTCCTTCTTCAGCACCTGTATCCAGCTTAAAGATCATCTCAATCAGACGAAAGAGCCACGTAACCTTTCCTTCCGCCTGTATTGTCTGATACTTCGAAGCACCGATTCGATATCGAATCGGTGTCAAAAGGATGATGGTCAATATCAGCACAATCAGACCAAGAATGACAAGCAGTACAATGCCGATCAGTTTCAGAAGGAAAAGCAGTATATGTAATAACAGCACTTCTACACCCCTTTTTCATACTGAGATTCTTTATTCACTTTATTATCCAATCGACCGCTTCAGTTGTTTCTTCCAGTCGAACTCGATCAGATATTCTCTCCGGAATCTCTTAAATATGCCCTGATATCTGTGCTTCCTGTCTTCTTCAGAACATCAAGCACAATCTCTCCCGCCAGCAGACATGCCTCCCTGTAACTGCCGGCAAGTCCGATAACCAGCTGATCCTTCGGATACTGCTTCGATACACGAAGCAGGTCGCTGCCACATATATCTATCAGATCATCCTTACAGGCAGCCGGCATCAGACAATAGGTACCTGTCAGCCGTTTTGTATGCTGGATCGCATACTGATAATACATTTTCTTTCCCTGAATGGATTTTCCCAAATACATTTTGTTATACCAGCGCATCATTAACTCCTGCTAATCATTGATAGTCTTTCCACTTTTATCATAATTAAACACAACCGCTTATCTTTTATAGCTGAAGGGCATCCCCCTCTACTGAACATGGGTATGGGTAAAAAGGTGGTCCTGACAATATTCATAGTTGCCGTTGCACTTGGAACAGAAGCGGAATTCCAGCTCCGGATTCGTCTCCTCCGTTCTTCCGCATACCGCGCAGCGATGTCTGCTCGGCATCTTCTTCACCGCCTTCTTGTAAGCCGCCCGTCTATGCATCTGGGCCGGTGAAACTCTCTTTCTCATAAAGCCAAAGAAAAAGATTACAAAATTGAGAAGTGCCATGGCAATAGAAATCTTCGTCCCGATGTTGCCGACGACCATCTCATACACAAACAATGCAATATCCAGATAAGCCAACCACTTGATCTTGATCGGGATCAAAAACATCAAAAGCATCTCCATATCTGGAAAAACAAACGCAAAGGCCAGGAACAGAGACATATTAATATAATAGGTATCCATGAGATAAACCTGTCCAGTCATGAAATAGGCGGCAAAAGAACCGATAATGGTAAATAAAACACCTGCAAAATAATACAGGTTAAATCTAAACGCCCCCCAAACGCGCTCCAGTGTCTGTCCAAGCATATAATAAAGATACAAAGTAAAAATAAAAAAGATCACATTCGAATTCGGTGACTGGATCAGAAATGTCACAAGTCGCCATACTTCACCGTGCAGGATCCGATAGGGATTCAAGCTCAGATAATAATAGTAAACCTGTGGTGATGCAATGTTGATAAATAAACCGATAATGTATAAAACGCAGATGTATTTCATCAGACCGGAAATCGCATAGCGGCCGAATTTTCTCTCCATTTTATTTAAAAATTTCTCCAATAGATTCTCTCCTTTACGTTTATTCTTATAAGCTATGCTGTAATTATAGATTTTCCATGAATTTTTGTCAATCAATACAGCGTAAAATATACAACTGCACAGCAGCGGATGGACAATATGCATCCGCTGCTGCCACTACTACTGTGCTTCCTGTCTCCGACGAAGAATCCGATTCGAAGGAATATTCAATACTGTTCCTTCGGCATAGGCCGGAGAAATGTCCTCATTGAGCTTCTGAAGTTCTTCATAAGTCAATCTGAAGGTCTGAAGGATTGCATCCAGTGTCTCTCCTGCCCGGACAATATACGGCAATGTCTCAGCATTGCCATCATCTGCATCCGGCATCTCCCAACTGCTCACCGGGACACAGATTTTGTCACCCACCTGAAGATTATAGATACGCACCCCCGGATTCATCCAGATCAGATCCGCAACTTTCACATCATAAACACGACTTATTTTGTATAGGGTATCTCCCTTTTTAACCACATGAACAACGCCTCTGCAGGGGCGTCCATTAACATTCTCACCGCTGACATAATAATTCATGGTCATTAATTCCTGCCTTTTTATTATAATCTATGCGGCTCATTTTTAAAATGTGCAAAGAGAATTTTCTTCTTTTTTATAGAAATGTTTACCTTTTTTTAATGGTTTTCAAAAAAGTTGACGGTTGTTTTTTACAACATCATGTCGTATAATAAGATGGACTTGCTATCACGCAATTCGTAGTTTCCTATTTTATATAGACTATTTTGTCTATTCATATATTTACATAAGGAGGGTAGTGATTCCCCTTTCGGAATCAGCTTTTATTTATGGATGCAACTTTATTTTTAGGTATTGATGTCGGCTCCACTACCGTCAAGGTAGCCATTTTGGATTCAGACAACAACGTCCTTTTTTCCGATTACGAAAGACATTTTGCCAATATCAGAGAGACACTGCTCGATCTGATGACAAAAGCCCGTGCGGAACTTGGAGACCGCGATCTTCATCCGATGATCACCGGTTCCGGCGGTATGTCCATCTCCAAATATATTCATGTTCCTTTTGTTCAGGAAGTTATCTCCGTTTCCAGTGCCCTTGGCTATTTTGCGCCGAAGACAGATGTTGCCATTGAGCTTGGCGGTGAAGATGCAAAGATCATTTATTTTGAAAACGGCAATGTGGAACAGCGTATGAACGGTATCTGTGCCGGCGGTACAGGTTCTTTTATCGACCAGATGGCCAGTCTTCTTGAGACAGATGCCCCTGGATTAAATGAATATGCGAAGAATTACAAAGCGATTTATCAGATTGCCGCCAGGTGCGGCGTTTTTGCCAAGACAGATATCCAGCCTCTGATCAATGACGGCGCTTCCAAGGAAGACTTATCTGCTTCCATTTTCCAGGCCGTTGTCAATCAGACCATCAGCGGTCTGGCCTGCGGTAAACCGATCCGCGGTCATGTGGCATTTCTTGGCGGTCCGCTCCACTTCCTTTCAGAGCTGAAGGCAGCTTTTATCCGCACGCTTCACCTGACAGACGAAGAAGTCATTGCACCGGCCAATTCCCATTTGTTTGCAGCTATGGGTGCCGCTATGAACTACAAGGCTGATGTGACCACTTCCATTGACGAGCTGATTCGTCTGCTCTCTTCCGATATCAAGATTCAGGCAGAAACCGCCCGTATGGATCCGCTCTTTAAGAATCAGGAAGAATACGATGCCTTTAAGAAATGGCATTCCGTACATACTGTAACAGAAGGCAATCTTGCTGATTACCACGGCAAATGTTTCCTTGGCATCGATGCCGGTTCCACAACAACAAAGGTTGCTGTTGTCGGCGAAGACGGCACCCTGCTCTATTCCTTCTACAGCAACAACAACGGCAGCCCATTAAAGACAGCAATCCGTTCCATCCAGGAGATTAAGAATATTCTCCCTGCAGATGCCGAAATCGTTCGTTCATGCTCAACAGGTTACGGCGAAGCACTGATGAAGTCTGCATTTATGCTGGATGAAGGCGAAGTTGAGACAGTGGCTCATTACTATGCTGCCGCTTTCTTTGAACCGGACGTGGATTGTATCCTCGACATCGGCGGACAGGATATGAAGTGTATCAAGATTCGCAATAAAACCGTTGATAATGTGCTTCTGAACGAAGCATGTTCCTCAGGATGCGGCTCTTTCATCGAAACATTTGCCCATTCTCTGAATTATTCTGTGGAAGACTTTGCAAAGATTGCCATTTTTGCCAAACATCCGATTGACCTTGGTTCCAGATGTACTGTTTTCATGAATTCCAATGTCAAACAGGCTCAGAAGGAAGGGGCCGAAGTCGGCGATATCTCCGCCGGACTGGCCTATTCCGTTATCAAAAATGCGCTGCTGAAGGTTATCAAACTGACAGACCCGAAGGATCTGGGTAAGAAAGTTGTTGTACAGGGCGGTACCTTCTACAATGATGCCGTACTGAGAAGCTTTGAACTGATTTCCGGCTGCAAGGCTGTTCGTCCGAACATCGCCGGCATCATGGGTGCTTTTGGTGCTGCCCTGATTGCCCGTGACCGTTATACAGGCGAAGCAACAACAATGCTCTCTCTTGATGACATCATCAACCTGAAATACACAACGAGTATGACTCGCTGCGGCGGATGCACCAATCATTGCCGTCTGACAGTGAACAAATTCACCGGCAACAGACGCTATATCTCCGGCAACAGATGTGAAGTCGGCCTCGGTCGTGCCAAGACCAACAGCGACGTACCGAACCTTTTTGAATACAAATACAATCGTATTTTTAACTACAAACCATTAGACAAGGCCACTGCCCCACGAGGCATCGTCGGTATTCCGAGAGTTCTGAATATGTATGAGAACTATCCGTTCTGGCATACTTTCTTTACTGAGCTCGGATTTTCTGTTGTGCTTTCACCGGAATCTACCCATGAAATCTACAATCTTGGTATTGAATCCATTCCGAGTGAATCCGCCTGCTATCCGGCCAAGCTTGTTCATGGTCATATTATGTGGCTGCTGCAGCATGATGTGAAATTCATCTTCTATCCATGTATTCCTTATGAGCGCAAGGAAACAGAAGGTGCCACCAACAACTACAACTGCCCGATTGTTACTTCTTATGCTGAGAATATCAAGAATAACGTTGAAGAACTGGCTGATCCTTCCATTCTGTTTATGAATCCTTTCATGACTTTTGAAAGTGAACGTCATCTGGAAGAACGTCTTGTTGAAGAGTTTGCTGCACGCTTCAGTATTGACCCTCGTGAGATCAAAGAAGCCGTCCAGAAGTCCTGGAAAGAGCTTGAACTTGTCCACACTTCTGTTCAGCGCCACGGTGAGATGACCCTGGCTTACATGAAGCAGCACCATATGAAAGGTATTGTCCTTGCCGGACGTCCTTACCATATTGATAAAGAGATCAACCATGGTATTCCTGAGCTGATCACTTCTTATGGCTTTGCAGTGCTGACAGAGGATTCCATCTCCCATCTGGCCAAACCGGACCGTCCGCTCATCGTTTCCGATCAGTGGATGTATCATTCCAGACTCTATTGTGCCGCTGAATATGTCAAAGAACACGAAGATCTGGAACTGATTCAGCTGAACTCCTTCGGCTGCGGTCTGGATGCAGTTACAACAGATCAGGTGAAGGATATCTTAAACGGTTCCGGACGCCTGTATACATGTCTGAAGATTGATGAAGTCAGCAACCTCGGTGCTGCCCGTATCCGTATCCGTTCTCTGATTGCAGCTATCCGTCTGCGTGAGCAGCATGGTATCCACGGTCATATTGAAAGCAGTGCCCATCATCGTCAGCTGTTCACAAAAGAAATGCGTGCAGACAACTACACCATTCTTGTTCCGAATATGTCACCGATTCATTTCGATCTGCTGATCCCGGCTCTTCGCCATGAAGGTCTGAACTGCGAACTGCTGCCTGACTGCGATAAAGAAGCCATCAATACCGGTTTGAAATACGTCAACAATGATGCCTGCTACCCATCCATCTGCGTTGTCGGCCAGATTATGAAGGCACTGCTCTCCGGCAAATATGACTTAAATCATGTAGCTATCGCCATGACCCAGACCGGCGGCGGCTGCCGTGCAACCAACTATGTTGGATTTATCCGCCGTGCCCTTGGCAATGCCGGTATGTCACAGATTCCGGTTGTCTCCATCAGTGCGCAGGGTATCGAGAAGAATCCTGGATTCAAATACACACTGCCAATGTTAAAGAATGCCCTCCAGGCGATTGTCTACGGTGATCTTTTCATGCGCGTACTTTATGCGACACGTCCTTATGAAAAGGTTCCAGGTTCTGCCAATGCGCTCCATGAGAAATGGAAGAATATCTGTCTGGATTCCATGATCGGCAAAGGCAAAAACAGTTTCAAACAGAACGTCAAAGGTATTATCCATGACTTTGATAATCTTCCGCTGGATGAAACCATCAAGAAGCCAAGAGTCGGTATTGTAGGCGAGATCCTTGTTAAGTTCTCACCGTCTGCCAACAACTATCTTGTGGATCTTCTCGAATCCGAGGGTGCTGAAGCTGTCATGCCTGATCTTCTGGACTTCCTTCTCTACTCATTCTACAACTCGAATTTTAAGTATGAGAAGCTTGGCAAATCCAAGAAGGGACAGATTCTCGGCAATGCCGGTATCGCTTTCCTTGAAGCCATCCGCAAGACCGCCAGCGATGAATTAAAAGCCAGCAAACGCTTTGACCCGCCTGCCAACATTCGTGATCTGGCGAAATACGCAGAACCAATTGTTTCCATCGGCAATCAGACCGGTGAAGGATGGTTCCTGACAGGTGAAATGATGGAACTGATCCACAACGGTGCACCGAACATCGTTTGTACACAGCCATTCGGCTGCCTGCCAAACCATATCGTTGGCAAAGGTGTTATCAAGGAACTGCGCCATCAGCATCCTGAAGCCAATATCGTAGCCATTGATTATGACCCGGGTGCCAGTGAAGTCAACCAGGTCAACCGAATCAAACTGATGCTGGCAACAGCCAACAAAAACTTACATAAGAAACTTGACGCATAAAAGATAAAATACAACACGTCCAGTCATTACAGATTGTATAACTATCTGCAAACAGGCTCATCGCCAAACGTTTTCAGAAAGTTATACATCTCGTAATTATTTTGACGTGTTGTATTTTTTCTATATTCATAATAGTTCACTCCTATCACGATATTTTTATGGCAATTTTATTCCACTCTGAGTATCAATTTGAAGGCTTGGGATTTTTCCATTTACAGCAATATATTTGTTTGATCAAGTTTTCTTCCAATGTAACGGATTTCATGATAGAATATTTACGCAATTTTGATTTTATTTTCCTTTAGGAGGTTTTGATATGAAGAAGCAATGGTGGCACGACAAGGTGGCTTATCAGATTTATCCGAAGAGCTTTATGGACAGCAACGGTGATGGCATTGGCGATCTGCGTGGCATTATTTCGAAACTGGATTATCTGAAAGAACTTGGTATAGATATTTTGTGGCTTTCCCCTATCTACCGCTCTCCCCTTGTTGATCAGGGATATGATATTTCTGATTATTATGCCATTGGTGAGCAATTCGGTACTATGGAGGAATTTGATGAACTGATCGCAGAAACGAAGAAAAGAAATATGTATGTGCTGATGGATCTGGTTGTCAATCACTGTTCCAGTGAACACGAATGGTTTAAAAAAGCCATGACTGACCCGGAGGGTGAATACGGCGATTATTTTTATATCCGTGAGAGCAAAGACGGACAGCCCATCAACAATGCCCGCTCTTATTTCGGCGGCAATATCTGGGAACCGATTCCGGGCACTAACAAATATTACCTTCATATGTTTGCCAAAGAACAGCCTGACCTCAACTGGGAGAATCCAAAGGTTCGACAGGAGATTTACAAAATGGTCAACTGGTGGCTGGACAAAGGACTGGCCGGCTTTCGAATTGATGCTATTATCAATATCAAAAAGAATCTTGATTTTCCAATGCTTGAGCCGGACGGCCTGGACGGTCTTGCTTTCTGTACCAAAACCCTTGGTACAAAAGACGGGGTCTCTGAAATGCTCGGCGAATTAAAACGTGAAACCTTTGATAAGCATGGTGCTTTTACTGTGGGTGAAGTTTTTAATATTACTGATGATGATCTGTCTGATTTTATCGGAGAAAATGGTTATTTTTCAACTATTTTCGACTTCAGTACGGAACTTCTCTCCGCCGGTGAACACGGTTGGTATGATGCTCCTGACGTTGCTTTCCCTGCATGGAAAAAAGCTATTTTTCATGCCCAGGATCAAGCTTATGGCTGTGGTTTCGAATCCAATATTATCGAGAATCATGACGAGCCCCGGGGTGTTTCTCGATATCTTCCGGTTTATGCCCGTAATTCCTGCGGCACCAAAATGCTCGGCACTATGAGTCTGCTGCTTCGCGGTCTGCCATTTATTTTCCAGGGACAGGAAATCGGCATGACCAACACAAATTGGCAAAGTGTTGATGAATTTGATGATCTCAATACCGTTGATCAATATCATCTGGCTCTAAAAGCCGGTTTATCAGAAAAAGATGCCTTAGATAAAATCGGCAGACTCAGCCGTGATAACGCCAGAACCCCAATGCAGTGGAACACTTCTTCCAATGCAGGGTTTACAACAGGAATACCATGGCTCCGCTTAAATGACAACTACCCGGATGTCAATGTGGCAGCCCAGGAGAAAGACACCGACTCTGTTTTAAACTACTATAAAAAACTGATTGCACTGCGTAAATCCGATACATACAAAGATATTTTTACCTACGGAAAAACTATTCCTGTATTTCTGGAAAAAGAGATGCTGATGGCTTACTGCCGCGAAAAAGACGACAAACGTATTCTTGTTCTTGGAAACTTCGGTGAAAAGAAAGAAGCGCTTCATCTGTCAGCCGAACCAAAGAAGCTCCTTTTATCTAACATGAACCGCACAGAAATTGGTCAGGATATTATACTTGCACCACAGGAAAGCGCTGTTGTTCTTTTATAGCTCATTGCCATACTGAAATCGACGACTTCTTACACATACTATTATACAGTTTCATAATTCGACAACTATTTTTATATAAAAGAAAAACAGCCTGTCTCTTGAATCAATTCACATTTACAACATTATACAATTCATCCAATAAACATTTAGCGAATGAATTGTATAACGTGAATTGTCAAAAAACAACTGCTGTTTTTCTATAAAACAACTGTTCAAAGCCAACTTCCAAAATGCTTCGCATTTTGTCAGTATGGCGTATCCGCCAAATACAATTTCATAAACTGCCTTAAAAATGCAAACATTTTATGTCAGTTATATGAAATTGTGCTTGGCTCTGAACAGTTATATATTTTCAATTTGCCAATCAATAGGTGCTACACCATGCTCCTCCAGAAACCTGTTTGTCTGACTGAATGGTTTGCTGCCGAAAAATCCTCTGTAAGCCGAAAGAGGGCTTGGATGCGGTGCTTCCAGTATCAGATGATGCGGATTGTTCAGCATGGCTTTCTTCTGCTGTGCCGGACGCCCCCAGAGAATAAACACGATCGGTCTGTCCTGCTGATTCAATATCTTAATAGCTGCATCTGTGAACTGTTCCCAGCCGATTCCTCTATGGGAATTCGCCTGATGAGCACGAACGGTCAAAACTGTATTCAAGAGCAGCACACCCTGTTTCGCCCATTTCTCAAGATAGCCGTTATTTGGAATATAGCATCCGAGATCATCCTGCAGTTCCTTGTAGATGTTTTCCAGTGACGGCGGGATCGCCACCTGAGGCTGAACGGAAAAACACAGTCCATGTGCCTGTCCATCCCCATGATAAGGATCCTGCCCCAGAATAACCACCTTGACATCCTCTAAAGGTGTCACCTCAAAAGCATGAAAAATCATATCCGAGGGCGGGAAAATCTGATGTGTCGTGTATTCCTCTTTCACTTTCTTATATAATTGCGCATAATAAGGCTTGGCAAATTCCGGTTTCAACGGTTCCAGCCAGTCATTGGCGATTGCTCCCATGCAAAGTTCCCCCATTCATAAAATAATAACGATTTATAATCGGACACTGACTGAACGGGAGGCAAGATATTCTTTCAAATCCCGGATCTCAAGCTCTTTGTAATGAAACAGTGAAGCCGCCAGTGCAGCATCCGCCTTTCCCTCCGTCAACGCATCATAAAAATGCGCCATTGTACCTGCACCACCAGAAGCAATGACAGGAACTGAAACCGCTTCTGCTACAGCCCTTGTCAGTTCAATATCATATCCGGCCTTTGTGCCATCGCAGTCCATACTGGTGAGAAGGATTTCACCTGCACCGAGATCACAGACTCTCTTCGCCCATTCAACAGCATCAATACCTGTATCTATTCTACCGCCATGTTTATAAATTGTCCAGCCTTCGCCGTTTACTCTTTTCTTGGCATCAATGGCCACTACCACACACTGGCTGCCGAACTTCTCTGCCGCCTCATGGATCAGCTCCGGACGGTCAATGGCCGCTGAATTAACAGAAACCTTATCTGCACCTTCCCGCAAAACTGCGCGGAAATCATCTACTGTACGGATACCGCCGCCGACAGTAAAAGGAATAAACACCTTTTCTGCCACTCTGCGCACAAGATCCACCACTGTATTTCTTCCATCACTGGAAGCTGTGATATCCAGAAAGACAACTTCATCCGCACCGGCCTGATCATAAGCTGCCGCAATCTCCACCGGATCACCGGCATCCTTCAGATTCACAAAATTCACACCTTTGACAACACGTCCGTTATTGACATCCAGACATGGAATAATTCTCTTTGTAAACATATCTTTCCTCCGTCCTACAGCCGTAAATCAGCAAAATTCTTCAAAATTCTAAGACCCAGTTCACTGCTCTTCTCCGGATGGAACTGACAGGCAAAAATATTATCATGTTCCACCGCAGCATGGATATCCGTACTGTACCAGGTTGTTGCCGCCACATCTTCAGGATTCCTTGCTTTCAGATAATAAGAATGTACAAAATACATATACGACTGACGGTCTATTCCTTCAAAAAGCCTGCTGCCTTCCTTAATATCAATAGAATTCCAGCCCATATGCGGAATCTTCAGCCCTTCTGCCGCCGGTATACGAAGGATTTCCCCCGGAAGCAGACCCAGGCCCTTTACCCCCGGCGTCTCTTCACTGCTGTCAAACAACAGCTGTAATCCGAGACAGATACCGAGAAACGGCTTTCCTGACTTCACAGCATCCTGAATGGTCTCCACAAGGTCATAGCTGTGAAGCCGCTCCATAGCATCACCGAAGGCACCTACGCCCGGAAGTACCACCCGGTCAGCCTCCAAAATCGCTTTCCTGTCTCTTGTAATGACTGCATCTTCATTTAAATACTGAAAAGCCTTCTCCACACTCTTCATATTGCCCGCATCATAGTCAATGATCGCTATCATAGGTTATCCTCCATTTATTTCAAAACTCGCTTCCAAAGGTATAGCAAACAAAACCCTTTTTCAGGCTACTATACTTTCTTACGTTAGCACGCAACAGTTAATGTTTCTTCGATTTTACCACATCATCACCATCTGTGCCAGATATTTTATCAAATTATCTGCAATTTAGTTATATTTGTCTGTATTTCTTCAAATCCAAGGGAAATTTATGTTATATTTACATTTGCTTTTTAAGACGTTTTGTAATATGATAAATATGTATGTTTTTATTCATAAGGTAAAGTAAGGAGGCTATTTATATGAAAACGGCATTTTACGTAGAATCTTATGGCAGACAGGTTGAAGAAAAGGCTTTGATCGCCAAGATCAAAGAGATCTGGGTTGCAGAAGGCAACAAGATCAAAGACATCAAGGATTTAAATATTTATGCAAAACCTGAAGATGACGCCTGCTACTATACTATTAACGGCGACTTTTCAGGTCATATCAAATTGTATGAATAATGGCAGCATAACCCAACACGTTATTGCGAATCGATTTCTACATACAAACAGCAAAGAGGCTTCTGGATCAATTGATGCAAAAGCCTCTTTATCATTATCAGAATTCTATGATCTTTATAAAGATTCTGACATCCATCATTCCGCCAAAACTCCCTTATGCCTGTTCCTGGATCATCTCCGCCGCATCCTGGCAATCCAGTTCAAACCAGAAGGAAACGCCGTCCTCACAGTTGTAAACGCCGTATGGCTGTCCCAGCTGCTCCATGGATGCCTTGACAATGGAAAGGCCGACACCGCTGCCGCCGTACTCCCTTGTTCTCGCTTTATCCACCTTGTAGAATTTATCCCAGAGTTTTGACAGATCTTCCTCCGGTATCTGCTCACCGGTATTGTGAACCGTAATCTTAACCGTCTTTTCCTTCTTCTCAAGCTGAATATCAATGCGTTTCTCCCCATCTGCATGGTTGATGGCATTGGTCAGATAATTCGTAAATACCTCTTCTGACATATACGCATCACTCCATACGTAGATTGGTGCATCCTCCTCAAAGGCAAGATTGATCTCTTTTTGCTTCAATAAAATATCTGACTTGGCGATCACTGCGCGAATCATGGCAATGATATCAAAATGTTCCATAGTCACTGTATTGTAGCCAAACTCCAGCTGATTCAGATCCATGATCTTTTTCACCATCTGATTCATCTTGCGGGCTTCATCCACAATGACTTCACAGTAAAACTCTCTGCTCTCCTCATCGTCATTGATGTTGTCCATCAGGCCCTCTGCATATCCCTGGATCAAAGCGATCGGCGTCTTCAACTCATGGGATACATTGGACAGGAACTCTTTACGCATAGCATCGATCTGTTCCTTCTTCTCAAGATCCTTCTTCAGCTCCGTATTGGCCTCTTTCAATTCTGCCAGCGCCTGTTCCAGCGTCTCAGACAACATATTCATGCTATTTCCGAGAACACCGACTTCATCCTCTGTCTTCACTTCGTATTTGGCCGTGAAATCCAGTTCAGACATTCGCTTTGCAATATTCGTCAGCACAGTGATTGGCCCCAGAAAGCGATTGCTGACAAAATACATCACCACAAACCCGATAAGCGCGGCAACCAGGGAAATATATAGGAAAAACTGATTCGACAGTGCTGCACTTTCTGTAATGCTTGAGAAAGAGGCACGGATCAAAATATGATCTCCATTCTTAAATGTACCGGCAAGATAGATATACGATGCACCCAGACGCTTGACATTGACTTTCTCAATCTCATAGCTATCCGTCTTAACCGAGGCTGCATCACCGGACTTGTCCGCATTGATATAATCGCTGTAAATATTACTGCTCTCAACCTTGCTGTTCTGATTCATACCCAGAGATGAATATAAAAGCAGTTTCGTATTGCTCTTGAGCATATAATCAAAAATCGGGCTACTCATATCCCTATAAATAATAACCGACAGATTTCTTGTCTGGCTCAGTTTATCCAGCTGCAGATAAAGCTCATCGGAAATACCGCTGTCTGGTATAACATAGCTTTCCAAACCTTCATCTGTACTGCCGCTTTCCCCGGATTCTGTCGTCTTCCCCTGCAGCTCCACCGCATACATATCGTCAATCTTCTCAAACGTAGAAATCAGCGTCTGATTCTTCTTGGCCAGATAAAACCTCTTCAGAAAAATATTGCTGAGCAGCACAGACGAAACAGATATCAGCAACACCATTCCGATGAGGATCAACGACAATTTAACCTTTAATGATTTTTTTCGAAACATACTACCGCCTCTTACTGATTGACTTCGAATTTATAGCCCATACCCCAGATGGTTTTAATATACTCGCCCTTAGCTCCCAGCTTGCTTCTGAGCTTCTTCACATGGGTATCAATGGTTCTGGCATCACCAAAATAATCATAATTCCATACATTGTTCAGAATACGCTCTCTGGACAAGGCCACCCCCTGATTGGACATGAAATAAGCCAACAGTTCAAATTCCTTATAGCTGAGTTCTACAGACTTGCCATCAATCAGTACTTCATGGGCAGCCTTATTCAGTTCAATACCGCCGGCTTCCATGGTATCATCTGCCGCCAGCACATTGCTTCTCCGAAGGATGGCCTCGACTCTCGCCACAAGGATCTTCGGACTGAAGGGTTTCGTAATATACTCATCCACACCGAGATCAAAGCCCTGCAGCTCATCCTTCTCATCACTCTTAGCCGTCAGCATAATAATCGGGACCTTGGAGTACTGTCTGATCTCACGGCATACCTGCCAGCCATCCATCTTCGGCATCATCACATCCAGAATGATCAGTGCAATATCCTTCACTTCAAAGAACTTGTCCACTGCTTCCTCGCCGTCTCCGGCCTCAATAACAGTAAATCCTTTCTTCGTCAAAAAGTCCCTCACAAGCTTCCTCATTCTGCTCTCATCATCTACCACTAAAATCTTCAAACTTTCCATATATACTCTACCTCACATTCCGCTTGGGTATTCTTCTCCATTTTCATATTGTATTTACAGTATACCAAAGATTTATGATAAATGTGTGATTTTTTCACATGGAATTGTCAATGTCACCTCTGATTCAAAACCAGCAATACTTTGAATGCCCTATAGATTTATATATTCTGACTATGTTATAATATTTTCAGAGTAAAATATCTTTTTTTAGTGACAAATTGACTTTAATTGACGAATTTTATGTGCTATAATGTCATAAAAGAGTTGTGAGGTATAAAATAATGAAACTATTAGAGGAAAAGATACGATCCGAGGGTAAGGCTCTCAGCGAAACCGTTCTTAAAGTAGATGGCTTCATCAATCATCAGGTTGATCCTGTTTTGATGAGTGAAATTGGTAAGACACTTGCTTCTTATTACAAGGATAAAGGCGTTACCAAAGTATTTACGATTGAGAGTTCCGGTATTGCACCGGCTGTTTACACAGCCATGGAACTTGGTGTACCAATGGTAATCCTGAAGAAGCAGACATCCAAGATACTGACAGGCGATGTATTCCAGACCAACATCACTTCCTTCACAAAGGGAACCAGCTATGAACTGACATTATCTCAGAATTATATTCAGCCGGATGATGTTGTTCTTGTTATCGATGACTTTCTGGCTAATGGCGAAGCTGCAACCGGTGCAACACGCCTTGTTGAAATGGGCGGTGCCCGCATCGCAGGAATTGCTATCCTCATCGAGAAGGCTTTCCAGCGCGGTCGTAAGCGTCTTGAAGACAACGGCTACGAAGTGCGCTCCCTCGCCAGAGTATCCAAACTCGGACGCGGACTCATCGAATTCACAGAAGCCGACTTATAACATTCTCTGAAAGTTTTATATTTACTTATAGTGTACAAACGCCTGAACATTGAACTTAATCGTCTTTGTTCAGGCGTTACTTTATCAGAATTCAAGATTCCTTCGCAAATTATTTATTGCGAAATGTCATCATCCGATCATGCCATTTTCCTGCTAATCTCACTGCAAAACGTCAATAATTCTTCTGATAGAACATAAAAACAGCCATTCAAAAGCATGTGCTTACAACATGGCCGGTACTTAGGCGTCGTATTTTGACGCCTTATGTACCGCTGCCAATGTTGGGCAGCGCGAGCGTGCATGCTTTGAATGGCTGTTTTTATGTTCTTCAAAAGTCCCGGACGTTTCGCCTCCTATTTGCCAAAATGGCAGTTCGGATAATGACATTCCGCACAGTTGCTGCACAGACCGCCATGTCCAAAGGCCGCAATATCTGTCATTGTGATCTTCTCTCCCGCCAGGATTCTCGGAAAGATCAGATCAAATACAGTTACTTTAGAATGCATAACGCATCCTGGAAGTCCCAGTACCGGCCTGCCATCTGTATAATAGGACAAAAGGAACATGGCTCCCGGAAGCACCGGCGTACCATAAGTAATGATTTCACATCCCGTATCTCGAATGGCCGATGGTGTCAGATCATCAGGATCCACAGACATACCGCCTGTACAGAAGACCATATCAGCACCCTTATCCAACCATTCTTTGATGGCCTGTTCAATCATCTCTTTATTATCCGGCACAAAGGTCTGACCGGCAACCGTACAATGATAGCCTTCCATTTTGCCTCTGAGGATTGGGCCGAATTTATCTTTAATACGATGATAATAAACTTCACTGCCCGTTGTCACAATACCGATATTAAAAGACTTCATTGGCTTCACTTCAATAATCTTATGGCCATCCAGAAGTTTTTTGGCCTCATCCAGTTTCTTCTGATCAATGACCAGCGGAATGACACGGGTTCCGGCAACAGCTTCACCCTTTTTCACTGGCAGATTATTGTGAAGACTGGCAAATGAAATCTCTCCCAGCATATTAAGCTGGAATAACCTGTCTGCATCCACCTTCAGAAGGCCGTCATGGGCTGCTGTAAAAGTAATCTTGCCTTCCTTGATTTCTCCAAAAGTCAGACCGTCTCCCATGGTAATATCTTTCAAAAAAGTAGCCGCATCATTTTCATGGACCATCCCCGGCAGATTTTCCCAGACATAAATATTATCCTTACCAAGGGACAAAAGCACCGGAATATCCTCTTCCTGAATAATATGTCCCTTCTTAAAACGACGTCCCTTAAATTCTCCAGGCAGAATCTGGGTAATATCATGACACAAAATAGACCCCACTGCCTCTTGAACAGGTATGCATTTCATAATTATTTTCTCCCTTCTCCGCTGCGAAGCCCGTTTTCATAGATACAAACGGCCCGCAGAACACCGCCTGCAATGGCGCTTGCTTTATCTGAAATAGTAAAGCAATTCTCTCTTTCTGATAAACGTGGATCAATATCCGCAATCTTAAAATGCTCCGGTACCGGTAAGCCATCTCTTAGAATACCTCTGAGTACACCATCCAGTGTCGCATACACCGGTGCATCATCAACCTTCGCGATGAGATCGCCCTTTTTCACCAGATCTCCGATATGGGCAATACCATGGAAAACACCTGCATTCTCGGAATGAATGACACGCTCTTTGCCATAACCGCCGATAATACCCGGGATACCTGTATTGGCAATGGCCTGCCCCTCCCGGATAATACGTCCGAGACGATGTCCTCTCTTTGTCTCAATGACCACATCCACATCCACGCCGGCAGTAAATCCCGGCCCCAGTCCAATGACATAATCCGCCATATCGATGGTGGTTCCGAGATTCCTCTTAGCAATAGCCGCATCCACAAAAGCAAAATGTGGTACTGCTTTGACTGCTTCTGCTTTTTCATCACAGATAATCGGGATAACCCCATCCTGCCAACAGGCCTCTGCCTCTGAAAACTGCGTAATTTTTCTGGCTTTGATCCCCTCAACCTCTGTCTCCCCATCATACATAGCCTCAGAAAAAGCAACACTTCTCCGAATAGCCGTCGGTTTTGCGATTTCAAGAACCAGTACCTGATACCCGCACTGATGCAGACAGCTGATGGTTCCTGTTGCCAGGTCTCCACCGCCTCTGATAATAATCGTCTTATTCAACCCAATCTCCCCCTTTTACCTTCTCATAACCCTCAGGCGTATCAACATCCACGCCCTGTCTGATATTGTCAATGGGCACATAGCAGACTCGATCCGGATGATTGCGTATGATGGTCCGTCCGCCATGGTCTCCTGTCAAAGCCAGTAATTCTGCTTTAAAAGCAGCCGGGAAATAAACCGGCTGCCCCGGACGGCTGCCATACCTTGGCACCACAATATGTGCTGCATCCGCATATTCCAGCAATTTTCCAATGGTATCCGATTTCAGCCAGGGCATATCGCCATTAAAAAACATCCATCCTGCCGATTGTGACGTTTTCTGTACCCCCAACACAACCGAATGGCTTTGTCCTATCTCAGGGCTGTCATTATCCACCGCCTGAAAGCCATTTCCAACTGCCAGCTGTGCAATGCTGTCAAATCCCGTCACAACAACCGTCTGCTCAAATCCCGCCTGTCTGACCGCATCAAAAACATGTGCGATCATCGCTTTGCCTTCCACAGGCAGCAATAACTTATTGCACCCCATTCTTTTTGAAAAACCGGATGCCAATATTACAGCCGTTATCCCCGCTGTCGGATTATTCATTCTCCAGACACCCCGCAATCCATCCGTCTATGACACCTGATGTCACAGCAGCTTCGGCAATCTTCTTTGCAGACTGATAAAGCTGCGGATCATTTACTCGATTAAGTACCAGCCATCTGCTGCCAAAACTATGCCCAAAAAGACCATTTTCTGCTGTAATCAGCTGCAAGTAGGCTTTCTCTGTCATCACATCACCGGGTTCTAACCCTGTTATTGCAGTAAATTTCTCCATGCGATGCACCTTTGTCACATCAAGGATCTCTCCCAGACAATGCATCGGCAAAATACCAATGGTGGCTTCTGTTGCCGGAAGAATGACCGGTTCATCTTCTCTCCAGCCCTTTAAGGGCTTTCGGTTGGATCCGTCTGCTTCTATCAAAAGCAGATCACTTTCTTCCAGTGCCTGCCCTAACATCTGCTCGCCCAGATCCCAGATTTTGCCTGACGGCAGAATATGTTCCGTATAAAAACAAACAGGAGCCGCCTGCCTCTTCGCATCTCCCTGCCCGTCAGACGACACAACAGCCGGAGGACAGCCTTTATATTCCCACTGTCCATCCGGAAGACACATTTTTGTTGAAGCAGCAACTCCCACTTGATATAATCTGGCATAATGCATGGCCGCTTGACGGATCAATGTTGTTTTGCCGCCGGAACCGACGACTGAAAACACCCTGCAGCCATGCCTATACAGCGGATCCAGCAATTCTTCAACATGAATCCGATACTCTTTCATTATTTCCGTTTCTCCAGTTCGTTCTTCATCATACCCATCTTGACCTTTTCAGGTGTGATCGGCAATGATGTGACACGTACACCACAGGCATTATAAACAGCTTCTGCAATGGCCGGTCCCGGTGTATTGATAACAATTTCACCGATGGACTTTGCTCCGTAAGGTCCTGTTGGTTCATAACTGGATTCAAATTCAACACGGATCTTCTTCACATCCACACGATTCGGGATCTTATACTGCATAAAGGAATCTGTCATCATACGACCTTTGGCATCATACTGAACGTCCTCATACATGGCCAGACCGATACCCTGACAGATACCGCCCTCTGTCTGTCCGCGGACAATATTGCTGTTGATGATCGTACCGCAGTCAACAACACCCACATAATCTACAATGTCAAACTTACCTGTTTCTTTGTCCAGTTCAATCTCAACAAAACCAGCCATCAAAGGCGGCGGTGACACTGGACTTGAATAAAAACCTGTGCCGTTTAAATAATTACCATCGCTTGTGCCGGCACAATGCACGGCTATATCATGAAGGGCTATTGTCTTGCCCGTTGACACTTCCATCACTCTGCTGCCGTCAAAGTAAAATTTTTTCGGATTCACCTTGTCTGTCTCATCAAGAAAACGTTCCGGATACATCATCTTCGCTCCGGCAGTGATAATCTTGTTCTTCAGGTCACAGGCTGCATTATAAACAGCCATACCTGTCACATAGGTTGTGCTGGAAGCATAAGACCCTGGGTCAAAAGGTGAAATATCTGTATCTACACCTGCAACAATAAACTGATCAATGTCAGCCAGCAGCGTTTCAGCCGCAATCTGGGTCATAGATGTATCACATCCGGTTCCCATATCCGTTGCACCAATCTTCAGTGTATAGAAGCCATCATCATTGAGCTTGATCTCAGCACCGGCTGTATCTACATTTGAAATACCCGAACCCTGCATGGAAATAGACATACCGACAGCTCTGACTTTTGTCGGACTAATCTCTTTGCATGGATATTTCTCGTCCCATCCAATCATGTCCCGACCACGCTGGATACAACGATCCAATGCACTGCTGTTAAGGGGTTCATTGTAATAAGCCGGCATGATTTCGCCCATACGCAGCATATTCTTCTCTCGAAGCAGCAATGGATCCATATTCAGCATATGTGCCAGTTTATTCACAGTGGATTCCAGTGCAAACTGCCCCTGTGTCGCACCATAGCCCCTGAATGCAGCCGCAGGCATCATGTTCGTGTAAACACCGCGGTATTTGAATCGATGGGCTCTCGCCTGATTGTACAGAGGGATTGCTTTATGACCGGACAGACCAATGGTCGTTGTACCATGTTCGCCGTAAGCACCCTGGTTAGACAATGTATCCAACTCAATCACATGGATATTGCCCTCTTTATCTGCGCCGACACGGACTTTGATGCACATCTGATGACGGCTGTTAGAACAGGAAAATGTCTCTTTTCTGGAATAGATCATCTTCGCTGCCTTGCCGGTCTTCAAAGTCACAATCGCCGGGTAATATTCGGAAACAATGGTCTGTTTGGCTCCAAAACCACCGCCGATTCGCGGCTTCACAACACGGATTCTGGACTGTGGAATCTGAAGTGCTCTGGCAAGGGATCTTCTGACATGGAAAGGCACCTGCGTTGAAGATACCACAACAAGACGATTCATATGATCCAGATAAGTATAAGTTCTGAAAGACTCCATCATACACTGTTCCTGAGCCTGAACTTCATATTCGCCCTCCGCGATGACTTCGCTCTCAGCAAATTCCTTCTCCACATCCCCGTGCTCTTCCACGCCGTCAACAACAATATTACGCTTATTGTCCGCATTGAAGCTTGGAATATGCATGAAATAATCATCATAATTATGCACAATCGTTGGATTATCCACAGCTTTTTTATAATCCAGGACCGGCTCAAGGACTTCATATTCAACCTTGATCATCTTCAGTGCCTGTTGGGCTGCTTTCTCATTGTTGGCAGCCACTAATGCCACTTCGTCACCCACATAACGGACATATTCATCCAGGATCAGGCGGTCATAAGCCGAGCATTCCGGATAAGTCTGTCCGGCATTGGTAAATCTCACATGTGGGACATCCTTGTACGTCAGAACACATTCAACACCCTTAACCAGCATTGCTTTGCTTGTATCGATGGATTTGATCCTTGCGTAAGCATAAGGGCTCCTGAGGGCCAGAACTATCAGACACTCATTCGGAGCCAGGTCATTGGTATAAAGAGGCTTGCCTTTGATGATCGGCATACCATCCAGTTTCTTTACAGGCTGGCTGACATATCTCATGCTTCTACCTCCTCATCCACATACTGTCTGATGGCACGCATCTGTCCCATATATCCGGTACATCTGCAGAGATTGCCCTCCAAATAGTGACGAATCTCATCATCTGTCGGATGATCCAGTTCTTTCTTCATGGCAACGACATTCATAATGAGTCCCGGACTGCAGAAACCGCACTGCTCTGCGCCTTCGCCCACCAAATACTTACCGAAAGCTTCCGCTTCATCCTGAATACCTTCCAGTGTCGTCACATGTCGTTCATTCACTCTGGCTGCCGGAACAGAACAGGACAGCACCGGTTTGCCGTCCAGCCATACGGTACAAAGACCGCAGTTGGTCGTATCACAGCCGCATTTGACACTCTTGCAGCCAGCATCTCTGAGTACTTCCAAAAGCATGGCATCAGGCTGGCAATGCACTTTTCTCTTTTCTCCATTGATAAAAATATGAACTAGCATGCCATCACCTCCCTGACTGCCTTACCTAAGAGCACTTTGCCAAGAATACGTCTGTACTCTGCGCTTGCCCGCATATTACTTGTAAACGTCACTTCACTGACGAGGATTTCTCCTGCTTCTTGAATAACAGCTTCAACATCTTCCGCTTTCAATGCATTCTGTGACAATTTGTCACTCAGAAAAGCCGCTGTCTTCTCCGCCCTGATGGCTTTCGGTCCTCTGGCTCCCACAGTCACAATCCACTGTCCTGCTTCTGTCCTGCTGGCTGCAAGATTCAGAATAGGAAAATCCCCTCTGGAATTGCGAAACATCTGATAAGAGGACTTCCGTCCGTCTTTCTTGATCACGATCTTCTCAATGATCTCCTTTTCATAAGGCATCGTCATAAATGTCTCCAGCGAAATGCTTCCTCTCTTGTAGAGTACGACAGATGTATCCAACGCCAAAAGCGGTGTCAGAAAATCCGAAAAACCAAAACGGCCGTAGACAGAACCGCCCACTGTCACCGTATTTCTAAACTGTGTACCGATAATAGAAGAAACTGAGTCGGCGATCACACCGTTAAAATATTTCTTCAGAATATCACAGGTTTCCACACTGCGATAAGAAGTCATGGCCCCGATCTCTATCTGTTCGTCATCTTCTCTAATGTAATCAAGACCACATTTTGTCAGATCAACTGCGATATTAATTCTTTTTTTCCCTAATCGTAACCATGCACATCCGCCAAGGATCTGATTGCCTTTTCTGGATTTCAGTATTGTATAGGCCTCGTCCAGTGTCTCAGGCATGGCATATTCTCTGATAGTAAACATGTTCTCTCCCTTTAGTGTGAATTAGTTTAAAGATGACAGGTATTTCACCATTGCATCCAGATAAGGATGATCGAATTCCTCAATCTTGCCGGCATCACATAAAGCTGCAATGGACGGATCGATTGGAAGACTTGCATAGGATGGAATAGAAAGTTCCTTAGCTGTCTGTTCTCCCTTGCCTTCACCATAAATATAAATCATTCTGCCGCAATCTGGGCAAAGCAAGTAACTCATATTCTGAACAAGACCAAGTACCGGTACATTCATCATCTTCGCCATATTATAAGCTTTCTTGACAATCATTTCTACCAGTTCCTGAGGAGACGTAACAATGATAACGCCATCCACCGGCAGAGACTGGAAAACTGTCAGAGGAACATCCCCGGTGCCTGGCGGCATATCAACAAGAAGATAATCCAGATCTCCCCAGATAACTTCATTCCAGAACTGTTTCACCACGCCTGCAATAACAGGGCCTCTCCAAATAACAGGATCTTCTTCATTGTCCAACATCAGATTGACAGAAATAATCTTGATGCCTTCCGGTGTCTGTGCAGGAAATACACCTTTATCATTACCCACAGCCTTCTCATGAATACCAAATACCTTAGGGATAGATGGTCCTGTAATATCCGCATCCAAAACACCGACTTTATATCCCTGTCTGTGCAGTTTCACTGCCAGTTCTGATGTAACCAGTGACTTGCCGACACCACCTTTACCGCTAACAACACCGATCACATGCTTAATATGACTGTACTGATTGGCTGGTTCCTTCATATCTGCTGCTTTTCTTGATGAACATCCCTCTACGGAACATGAACTGCAGCTTGATTCATTACATGTTTCACTCATTATATTTACACCCTTTCTTCTTTTCAACATATACTACCACTATATCACATTTCACTTTTTCTGCAAAGTACTAACATTTTCCCAAGTATACATAAGATTATCACATAAAAAGAGGCAGAATCCTGATCACTGATCTATTCTGCCTCTATTATTCCCTATCAAAGTTTATAAACAAATCGTTTGTCGGATATACACTCACTCAATGCAAGTTATTTCGCATATTCCATTACTCTTGACTCTCTGATTACATTTACTTTAATCTGGCCCGGATATTCAAGCTCCGCTTCAATCTGCTTCGCAATATCTCTTGCAAGTAAGATCATATCTGCATCACTTACCTGCTCTGGAACTACCATTACACGAATCTCTCTACCTGCCTGAATTGCAAAAGATTTCTCAACACCCTTAAAGCTGTTGGTAATATCTTCTAATTGATTCAATCTGTTTGTGTAGGTTTCAAGTGTTTCACGTCTTGCACCAGGTCTTGCAGCAGAAATAGTATCTGCAGCCTGTACAATACATGCGATCAACGATGTCGGTTCAACATCACCATGATGTGATTCAACAGCATTAATAACAATCGGTGACTCTTTGTACTTCTTACATAAATCAACGCCAATCTGGATATGAGATCCTTCCATCTCATGATCAACAGACTTGCCAATATCATGCAATAATCCCGCACGTTTCGCCATACGAACATCAACGCCGATCTCAGCTGCCAGTAAACCTGATAACTGAGCTACTTCGATAGAATGCTTCAGCGCATTCTGACCATAGCTTGTTCTGAACTTCATCTTACCCAGGAGACGTACAAGTTCCGGATGAATGCCATGTACACCAACTTCCAGTGTTGCTGCTTCACCTTCCTCGCGAATCATTGTCTCGACTTCCTTCTGCGCCTTCTCTACCATTTCTTCGATTCTGGCCGGATGGATACGTCCATCGACAATTAATTTCTCAAGGGCAATTCGGGCAACTTCACGACGAATCGGGTCAAAACTGGAAAGAATAACGGCTTCCGGTGTATCATCAATAATCAGATCAACACCTGTCATCGTCTCCAGTGTACGGATATTACGGCCTTCACGACCGATAATACGTCCCTTCATCTCGTCATTCGGAAGCGGAACAACGGAAATCGTTGTCTCAGCAACATGGTCAGCTGCACATTTCTGGATTGCGGTAACCACGTACTCTTTGGCTTTCTTTCCTGCCTCTTCCTTTGCCCTGGTTTCAAGTTCCTTCACTAACATTGCTGTTTCATGTTTCACTTCATCTTCCACAGTCTTCAGAAGATAATCTTTTGCCTGTTCGGAGGTCAAACCTGAGATTCGTTCAAGTTCCTGTACTCTCTTTTCGCTCAGAGCATCCACTTCAGCCTGACGTTTGTTCAGCCTGTCTTCTCTTGAAGTCAGCTGACTCTCCCTCTTCTCAAGTGAATCTGCCTTTCTGTCAAGTGCTTCTTCCTTAGCAAGAACACGCTTCTCAAACTTCTGCAGTTCAGAGCGACGTTCCTTACTCTCTCTCTCCAGTTCGTTCTTGTTTCTTAAAGTTTCTTCCTTAAGTTCCAACAAACCTTCTCTTTTCTTGGTCTCTGCAGCTTTCAAAGCCTCATCAATAATGTTACGGGCCTTTTCTTCTGCATTGCCAATCTTCTCAGCTTTATCTTTATTGCTTTTGATCAGATAAAGTCCAGCTAAAATGAGGAGAATGCCAAGAACAAGCACAATAATAGCTATTACTGGCACAGGAGCACCTCCTTATTTAATTTCATTGTATTAGAATACAACACTTAAATTTTATACTTTTTTTGAACTTATGTCAAGTATCCTATGCATAAAACCCCTTGAATTGTCAAAATTTTGTGACTATTTATCTTTGGTTAAAACATTAACACAGCACTTGATAAATCATGATCACCACCGGCATTGTAATGATACAGCACAAAGTTGACAGTATATTGATCTTTCCTGCCGGAACAGCATCATTGTCCGCAATCTCTGCAAACTGTGCAATAGATGAAGCTGTCGGTGCTGCTGCTGCCAACAGTGAGATCAGCAATACACTTTTCGTCTGGGGAAATCTGAATGTTATCCCCGTCAGGCGCACGCAAAAGATCATGATCATCGGCAGAATGATCAGACGCAGAATCGTCACCAGCCATATCTTCCTGCCTTTAAATACATCCAGCAGGTTCTCTTCAGCCATAATAAACCCTACATTCAGCATGCTTAAAGGTCCGATCAGGCTGCCCAGCTGAGTCACTGTATGGTGCAGCGGTCCCGGAAGCTGGATACCCAGTAAAAAGAAGATCAGGCCTGCTACCATTGCTATGATATTGGGATTCAGCAAAATCTTCTTCAATTGAACATTCTTATTCCCGGTGATCAGATTATAGGCATGGATCCAGAGAAGAGCTGTCTGGGTACAATTGTAAGGGCTCGTATACAGCACATATTCCGAACCGAGTATATTATTCACCAACGGAATGATCATATTGCCTGTATTCGCATAAGTAACCGATGTCTGTTCTGAAGCTGACAAATGAAAAATCTTCTTGCACACAGAAGCTGCCCATATAAAAACCGCCAGTGCAATGCAAGCTGCTGCAAATCCAACCACAAGGCCAAAAAGTTTCTCTGAAGAATATTCAATCTGAAAAGAATCAAATACGATACACGGCGCTGACACATAGAGAACAATGGAAGCCAAAACCTTTCTGCCGCTTTTCGGCACAACATTCAGCTTGCGTACCACATAGCCTGTCAATACCATTAACAGAAGCGAAAAAATCTGCTCTGCCAAAAGAATACTCAATTCCATATTGTACCTTCCTCCAATTCATCTAAATGCCGGATCACATGTTGAATGTCACTGTACCCATATCCCTTGCGCATCAGTGACTGGATCAGCTTCTGTCTGTCCTTATCTGTCAGCGATTCTATCTGCTCTGCTGAAGAAAAACGTCTTCGGAGCTCTCTTGTAAGCCCCATTTCATCTGTCCAATCTGCCTCTTCCATTGCCTCCTGGATTACTTCATCTGAAAGTCCTTTCTGCCGCATCCTACTCACCATCATCTTCCGGCTCGTCGTGTCCTTCCGACTCCCGATCATCTGTCTTGCATAACGTGCATCATCAAGATAATGATAGGCCGATACATACTCAATGCCTTTCCCTGCAAAAAACTCACTGTATCCCTTATCTCTCAACTTTCGATAAAGCTCTGCCTCAGCATAATCCCGCTTCACAAGAAGATTCATCGCTGTGCGTGCCGCTTCACGGCTGACATACTGTAAAAGAGCCTGTTCTTCCGAATCATCCAGCACCATTTCTTCTTCCAGATTCCACTCTCTTATCTCCTTGTCCGTGAACACAAATGCAGGTTCCCCATCCAAGGAAACCCGCATCTTATGTCGTGTCACAGACTCAATCGCTGTAACTGTCATTATTCTTATTCATTCTCCGTCACTGTCTCAGAAGCAGTCATATCAGAACCCTTTTTCACACTGTCTGATCTCTGACCGCCTGCATTTTCATCGTTTCCTTCTGCCTCCAGACCAAAGTGTGCACGAACCTTATGTTCGATTTCTTCCATAATCTCCGGATTCTCACGGAAATAGTTCTTCGTATTCTCACGACCCTGGCCAATCTTGGCATCATTATAAGAATACCACGCGCCGCTCTTGTTGACAATCCCTGTATTGGCTGCCAGATCAAGAATATCCCCTTCTCTTGATATGCCCTTACCAAACATAATATCAAATTCCGCTTCCTTAAACGGCGGTGCCACTTTATTCTTCACAACCTTCACACGTGTACGGTTACCGACGATCTCTCCGCCCTGCTTAATCGCTTCAATACGACGGATATCCATTCGGATCGATGAATAGAACTTCAGTGCACGGCCGCCGGTTGTCGTCTCAGGACTGCCAAACATAACGCCGACCTTCTCACGCAGCTGATTAATAAAAATAACAATACAATTTGACTTACTGATGATCGCTGTCAGCTTTCTGAGAGCCTGGGACATCAATCTTGCCTGGAGACCCACATGAGAATCGCCCATATCGCCATCAATCTCCGCCTTCGGAACCAGTGCCGCAACAGAGTCCACAACGATAATATCCACAGCACCGGAACGAACCATCATCTCAGTGATCTCCAGTGCCTGCTCGCCATTATCCGGCTGTGAAATATAAAGATTGTCAATATCTACACCAATCCTGCGGGCATAAGAGGGATCCAGGGCATGTTCAGCATCGATAAATCCTGCAATACCGCCTCGTTTCTGCACTTCTGCAACCATATGTAATGTCACTGTGGTCTTACCGGAAGATTCCGGTCCGTAGATCTCTACAACACGTCCCTTCGGAAGGCCACCAAGCCCCAGCGCAAGATCCAGACTCAAAGAACCGGTGGGAACCGTCTCCACATCCATGTTCTTGCTCTTGTCCCCGAGCTTCATGATCGCACCCTTGCCAAAATCCTTCTCAATCTTTGAAATTGCTGCATCCAAAGCTTTCAACTTTTCACTGTTATCCATCCCAAAATCTCCTTTATTCTCTGACAGCCAACCGGCCTTAATGACTCTGATTCATTATATATGCCCGCACATCTTTCATGCGTTTCGTGAACATCCGTTCTTCGAACTAATGTTTATATTACACTATCTTGTCTGAAAAGTCAATGCCATTTTCAAATGTTCAGTCCTTCCCTGACATTAAAAGTATAGCACACTCAAAAATATACGGCAATCATCATTCATTGACGAATCACGCCCCTGATAGATGGACAAAAGGCACTTATACATCAAAAAAACGGGAAATTCCTGTTGAAATTTCCCGTTTTCAATACGCCTGCTTAATCTTCCTGCTCTCCGGCAGCTGCATCTGTATTATTCAGATAGATTCTCCTGGTTGCAACATGTCCGTCCACTGCCCATAACAGTAAGAGACATACCGCTGCTGCTGCAATTCCTGCTATAAACACTCTCCCTTTGTCCGCAAAGGAAGGGTTCACATACGAGAGTCCCAGCGACATGAGATTGGCTGAGACATGAACCAGCACTGGTGCCTTTAATGAACCATATTTCTCATACACATATGCAAATAAGACACCGGTTGCAAAGCCATAAATTCCCTGAACGACATTGCCGTGAAAGGCAGCAAACAGAAGCGCCGACAAGCCAATGGCCAGATTTACATTGCAATACTGACGCATCCGCATAAAGATCAGACCGCGGTAAATGAGTTCCTCACATATAGGAATGATCATGCCGATGCCAATAATCTGTATCACAAAAGGACCTGAAAACAGCAGCTTCTGGGACTGTTCAAAATTCTCAGATACCTCTGTCAGATTCGTCAAATTGATCAGAAGATTGCCTGCCAGAGAAACGAGTACGCCAATCGGAATCAAAAGTCCCCACCATGGCCATGCAGTGCCCTTCCTTTCAAAGACAAAGCGTCTTTTTCTGTAGTCTTTAAAATACATCCGAAGCAGGATCAATATACTGAAAAACGCTGCCACAGTCTGCAGCAATACCGCATACTGAATCAGTTTATCAGACAAAACTACCGTAAATTTCTCAAAATCCCCTGATGAATACTCTCCGCCCATTGAAAAGTTCAAATAAGCAGCTGCCGCAAGATCAACTATATAACATATCGCAAGATATATCAGCTCCGGCGTAATCAGACGCCATAATCTCTGAAACCAGCTTTCCTGTGTCACTTTACCAAACTCCTTTTATCTCAAATGAATATCCAAAGATACCTTTCATCTGTTATACACGATTCGTAAAGGTAATGCAACTGATTTTATTGAGATTTATGCTTTTTTAATATTTTATTGCCCGCTTTAAAGCGTTCATTCTGCGGATCCAGGTATTTTGCCGACAAAGCTATCATAATGATGATGAAAACAGCCTGAACAAATACGCTGACAGCAAGCCAGTGTTCAACTACCACCTGTGCCGCTCCCATTCGATGCAATAATTCCTCCACTATGCCGATTTCTCCTATCTGATGAGAAATAAGCATACCATAGGTAATGGCCGGATTCAACAGCCAGAGGTAGATAATTCCGGCAACTGCATGCACTGCAGACACACCCGTGCCCCTATCTACCTCACTGCTGTATGCACAGGAAATATCCGACATAGAGGCTGTCACCGAAAACTGCCCAAATCCGTCGCCAAAAACCATATTAAGTAGAAGAACCAGCAAACCGGTTCCTATTGTCAAAACAATCAGCACACCATAAGCCGATATAGAAGCATAAGTTGTCTTTTTGAAACGGCAGGAGCAAAAAACACCGATACTTCCGGCAAACAGAATAAAAAATCCCACATAGGCTGCTGACTGATAAAGTGATCCCAGCTGCATGCCGCCATACATAGATGTCACCGCCAAAATTGGAATGCTTGTCACAACAAGCAGCACTGCCATACTGATACAAGACAGCAGTTTGCCCGTAACAATCTCCCTTACCGTCATCCTTGATGACAGCAGAATGTCCAGTGTCTGACGTTCCCGCTCACCGGCAATGCTGCCGCCGGCTGCCGATGGTACAAAAAGACAGAGTAAAACCACTTCTATAGTCAGGACAACAACATAAAGTATCATCATCGAATGATACGGATTTCCGCCGCTGTTGATATAGTTCTGTCGAATGCCATATAAAGCAATCAAAGCAACAACCGACAGAATACTGTTAAAAATCACAGCCAGCACCGGAAGCTGCATTGATCTGGCCGACATCTTCAGTTCATTTTTATAGACCGGATTCATGCGCATGTTCTTTCACCTCCCGGTCCGTAATCTGCATAAATAACGTCTCAAGACTGCTTCTGTCTCTGCCGAAGGAATAAACCGGAATATCTGCTGCCATCAGTTCATGAAGCAGCATAACCTCATCTTCCCGTTCACCCTTAAAGACTGCCTGAATCTCATTTTCATTATAAGAAAGCGTCTCCACCATTTCATTCTGTCTGATCAGACGGATCGCATCTTCCTGTCTTCCTGCCGTACGGATAACAAGCGGAGAAGCCGTGATCATGTGATACTCAATCTCATCCACGCTGCCTTCCATCACGCATCTTCCTTCATCAATAATACAAATGTTCGTACACATTTCTGAAAGATCGGAAAGAATATGCGAACTGATCATGATAGTTCTGCCTTCTTTTCTCAATTGTCTGATAATTTCCTTGAATTCATAACGGGCTCTTGGATCAAGACCTGACGCCGGTTCATCAAGAATCAGTAGTTTCGGGTCATGAATCATACATCTTGCCAGACAAAGGCGCTGCTTCATGCCTCTTGAAAGGCTGTCTACATATGCCTCTTTCTTCTCTGTCAGCCTTACAAGCTCCAGAAGCTGCCTGATCTTTTTCTCTGTTTCTTCCTTATCAAGACCATAAATAGAAGCAAAAAAGGCCATATATTCTTTTACTCTCAGCCTGTCATAGACACCAAAGAAATCCGGCATATAGCCGATCAGCTCTTTATGTCTGGCATCGATATCTTCACCATCGATCAGAATCTGTCCGCTGTCAGCCTTCAGCAAACCGGCAATAATACGCATGGTTGTTGTCTTGCCGGCTCCGTTCGGTCCCACAAACCCATACACCGCACCCTCATTAATCTTCATATTCAGGTTTCTGAGAACCATATGATTGTCAAAAGCTTTATACAGATGTCGGATCTCAATCATTCTCTTCGCCTCCTGACACGGTAAATACAGGCATATAATGATCTTCATTGGCATCTGCTGCCTGAACATGCGCTTTGATCTTACCGTCCTTTGCAATATAATTCTTCAGATCATCTTCTGCCATTTCGTCACTGTCCCGAAACACTGTATCATATACCCCGGTCGAAAGATTATAAAACGAAACGCTCATACCTGCATCCGGATTCAGCCACTTCAAATACAGTTCACCAGACAGCCTTTCAACCACATAAGACACATTCAGCATATCTGTTCCATAAATCATATAACTGTCCGTATCATAAGCATAAAGCTCCTCTTCACTCTCCGGTTCTTCCGGTCCGATCAATGCTTGTGTTGCCCATCCGCTGCCGCTGTCGGCTATCGCCGTCTTCTCTTTGATCAGTGTTATGCCGTCTACGGACGCGATATCTTCACTGATCTGCACACCGATATCATAATCCATAGAAAAACCGCCCACAATATCATCCGCAAGTGTCATACTTGATGCAGATGTAATATTGCCGATCAAATCGCTCATCACAGCCGAAACTGCAGCTGTATTGCCTTCATTCTTCATCTCCCAGGTATCTAAGACATCATTCCGGCTCTTTACCAACTGGGCTTCTTTCAGATGATCCAAGGTGATTGTCTGACCGGCATCAAGATCACCGAGCTGGAACAGCAGCCCCTTATGAATAATAAACGCATCATGTAGATTCCATGGTGTTGTATTCGTCACCGTTCCCGTCAATTCACCTCGATAATAAGCCGCATCCACATCTATTCCACCCTCAGACTTCAAAATCCGCTCATTAGAAAAATGTTCTTCATCAAAGGTTGCCGCACTGTTTACCATAACATCCGTCCTTGTATCTGAAACAGACATGGCCATGTCATATTCTGCATCTCCAAATTTTTCTTTCAGCGTCTTCAACCTGTCATTCTGATCATCATACAGCAAATACATATCATTCAGAAGCTCCAGATTATATTGGCTATCGATACTAAACACAGATCGTCCTTTATTCGGACTGATCAGAACAAGCTTTGTCTGCTCAATGTTTGCCTCCTCCGTTATATCAACAACAGAATAATATCGTATAAACGGTTCTGCATAACGGACACTGCTGCCCGCTTTATATGCAATCACCGAAAATAATACCGCCAGACACGGAATCCACAGCCACATATATTCCCGCTTATCTCTTTTTTTCAGGATCATATAGACCGCCGGTCCTATACATAAAATATAAATCAGCAAAATAACGAAATAAATCGTCACCGGAGGTAATTTACTGGCAATATCATAATTAAGGATGGTTTGGACATTCCAGTAATATCCGCTATAGTCTCCCGCGATCAATGCATGGATGCCATCCGTTCCAAACAAATTTCTGACAGATTTAAGAAACATGATACCATTCCACTCAGATGCATCATAAACAAGAATCCGACCCTTTCCCCAATCCACCAGACCGTTGTCATCCGGCATCTTATGGATCATATTCTGACAGCACGCTTTTTCCATCATTGCATGTCCGCCGCACATAATCCATTCGGAAACATTCTCCCAGGTGCTTTCTGGCACGGCTTTATCCAAAATCAGAAGATTGATATTCAGCTGCTTGATATTCGCCAGTTCTTCGTCTGTCATCTGTCTGGACTTCATGGTAATATCACCGGAAATGTTGATTGTTTCATACTTAAATCTGGATTGATCAATGACAGCCCGTTTCTGTGCATCATCCGTATAAACACCTGCTGCCACTTTCGTTGTGATGTCCGGTGATACCTGAAAATCCGTAATCTTTTGACACAGCAATTGTCCATCCTTATCCAGGAAATCTACACGCAAAGGGACATAATACGGTGTCCCGTCATAAGCAATATTGGAAAGCTTGAGATAAATATCCTGGGTTTCCCCGCTCTTGATATGCACGGTTCTTCCCACAGCAGACACATAACTGCCGTCAGTACTTTCATAACGAAGAATCTTTAATGTTCCCTCGAAGTCATCACCATGATTCGTCACCTGCATCCGAACACTGCATCCGGTCACATCCGCAAACTGAATATCCCCGTCAATCTCCGCTGCATTCACTGTGAATCGATTACTATCTATATATGCCTCGTCTGCCAGAACATAAACGGCCGGAATCAATATCAGAAGCAAAACAACAACTAAACCTATTCTGCTGCGTACACCTGTCATGCCACCACCCCATTCTGATATGCCCCTGCCGTCGGGAGTACAACCTCAAATACTGTTCCCTCAAAAGAACTTCTTGCAGAAATACTGCCTCCATGACTCTCTACAATACTTTTTGCTATGGCAAGCCCCAGCCCTGTGCCTTCACTGGAAGGCTGTCGGGAAGTATCTACTTTGTAAAACTTCTCAAAGAGAAATGGCAGATTCTCAGCTGGGATTACACTGCCGTAATTAACAATCTGAATTTGGATCTGTGTATTCTCTGTTAATGTACGAATTCGGATTATCTTGCCATATCGGCCGTATTTGATGGCATTGCCCAACAAATTATCAAATACGCGCACAAGCTGTTCCCCGTCTGCCATGATCATGCAACTGTCGGCATCAGTTTCCAGCAGACATTCCAGCTCGTTCTCTTTGAATGTGGGATAAAGTTCGTCCGCTTCCTGTTCAAGCATTTTGATGACATCAATCTTCTCCATATGCATTGGCATACCGCCATAACTGATTTTTGTGAAGCTGAACAGTTCATTGATCAGTTTCTCAAGCTTTCGAGCCTTCTCCCATGTAATCTTCAGGTATTCTGAGCGCTGTTTCTCCGAAAGATCCGGCATATTGTTGACAATGTCGATATAACCGATAATAGATGTCAGCGGCGTTCGGAGATCATGGGCCACATTCGTGATCAGCTCATTCTTTGTCTCCTCCGCTTCCTGTTCTTTCTGCTTCATCGTCTCAACAGTATCCGCCATCCGGTTGATGCTGTCTGCGATGCATGAAAATTCATCATGATAACGCACATCAATTCTATGAGAAAAATCTCCATCCGCCATTTTGCAGGCTCCCTGTAGAATATTCATCATGTACGCCATCACACGATGCGTCAGAAGGAAAAATACCATCAAAAAAATAACCAGTGCCAGTATGATCAGCACAATGATCAGCTGCACCTTGATACCCACACCAAATATTCTGTAAAAAATATCCGATTCACCGAGCATACTCTTTGTTGATGCGTGAATCTGGTTGTTGATCATATAATTGCTGCTGTATGCATGAAGATTCATTCTTTCATTCAATCCATAATCACTGACCAGTATGCGCGAACGAATACAAAACAACAGCACTGCCATATCCACCAAAACGGCCGCCAGCAGACTGATACATGTATAAAGCATAATGCGAATTCTAAAACTTTCTGTTAATTTAACCTTCAATCTTGTATCCCACTCCCCAGACTGTCTTGATCAACTGCGGTGATCTCGGATTCTTCTCAACCTTCTCCCTCAGCCGACGCATATGCACCATCACCGTATTATTCGCTTCATACAGCTTCTCATTCCAGACATTTTCATAAATCTCATCTGTACTGAAAACACGTCCCGGATGACTTGCCAACAATTGAAGAATATTAAATTCAATCGGAGTCAGTACAACATCCCGGCCATCCACCGTTACCCGATGCTTCTTCGTATCAATGACCACATCCTGCACTTCGATCATATTGCTGTCCGGCACCACTCCCGGATTCAGCTCCAGATAACGTCTCAGCTGAGACTTCACTCTGGCCAGTAATTCCATCGGATTAAAAGGTTTGATCATATAGTCGTCCGCTCCGACACTTAAGCCGAGAATCTTGTCCACATCTGCCGATTTGGCACTTAATATAATAATCGGAATATTCCGGCATGTACGAATTCTACGGCACATCTCAATGCCGTCAATCTGAGGCATCATGACATCAATGATCGCCAGTTTAATATCATATTTCTGCAGCAACGCCAAACCATCCACTGCATTGTACGCTTTATGGATCTTATAGCCTGTACTTGACAGATAGATCTCTACAAGATTCGCAATTTCCTTATCGTCATCTACTACCAGTATTTCAATTTGTTCAGCCATTGTCTCTCTCCTCTTTTTTTGCTGTTTTTATTCTAACACAGCCGCAGCCGTTAAGTCCTTACAAAAACCTTAACATACTCTGAAAAGAAAAGGGGGCCGACGCTTCACTAATCTCTGTTAGTAAAAGCGACAGCTCCCTCTATGAATCCTTATGATGTAAGCCTGTCTGTAAGCCGAGTTATGTGAATCCGGAAAACCGGAAACGATAATCATCTATCTAGCCCTGCTGTTGCCAGCAGGATCGAGCGACCTACCCTAAAACACGCCGGGCCGACGTATCGTCTTATATGCGGTCTTGCTTCCGAGTGGGGTTTACAGAGCCTCCTCTGTTACCAGAGGAGCGGTGAGCTCTTACCTCGCCTTTCCACCCTTACCTGACGAAGCAGGCGGTTTATTTCTGTTGCACTGGCCTTGGAGTCGCCTCCACCGGACGTTATCCGGCACTCTGCCCTGAGAAGCTCGGACTTTCCTCACCTGCGGTCTTTCGACGCTTGCAGCCGCGATTATCCGACAGACTTACGTTCCCTATCATATCACATTCATTTTCAAATGTAAACTGTTTTATTATCCGACATTAAAGCAGCTGCCGCCGATAAACTCTCGAAGTATGGAATTCTGTGGAACATTTTCACTGCTCGACCCAAGAAAATATCCCAGAAACTTGATAAGGTATTTGGCCGTCTCGTACTCCGGCTGATCTTCCCTGACGGAAAAAAGCAGCGGTTCCGCATACTGTTTCAAAATAGCCAGTTCATAGATCAGGACGGAATTGAACATGACATCACAGTTCTCCTGATAAGGGAATATATTCTCATCTTCCCCCCGGCGGACAGATTGCCACATAGAAATCGTCTTTGCCGCATTTGTACCGCGTTTGGCCGCATCACGAACAATACGCCGCAAAAGCCTTGCATCGGTTGTCGGTATCCGATTATGTTCATCAATGTTCAACTGGGTCAGGGCACTGATATAAATCTTGAATTTATTCTCCTTGTCAATAGAATAGGTCATGGCATCATTCAATGAATGAATACCTTCTATCACAAGTACATCCCTATCTCCAATCTGGAGTTTCTCGCCGCTCATCTCCCGTTTGCCGGATACGAAGTTGAAAATCGGAAGTTCCACTTCTTCTCCTGCCAGAAGTCCCTGCAGATCCTTGTTCAGTTCTTTGATGTCTAATGCTTCAAGACATTCAAAATTCGGCTTGCCGTACGCATCAAGAGGTGTATCCTCTCTGTTGACGAAATAATTGTCAACAGGAATCGGATGCGGTCTCAGGCCATGGGCCCGAAGCTGAATAGATAATCGGTGTGAAAATGTTGTCTTTCCCGACGACGACGGTCCGGCGATCAGAATGATCCGCTTGCCGCTCTCAATTATATTCTCTGCAATCTCTGCGATTTTCTTCTCCTGCAATGCCTCCTGAACAAGCATAAGTTCAGGAAAGCTGCCGTCTGCCAGTGCATTATTAATATCTGCTACCGTACGCACACCCAAAAGTTCTCCCCACCGGGTTGACTGCTTCAAAACATTGAATAATTTCTCAGGCGGTTCAAAGGCATCCACTTTTTCCGGTGCTGAAGGTTCCGGCATCTGCAGAACAAATCCATCATCATACAGATACAGATCAAAATAGCGAATATAAGCTGTATTGGATGCCATATATCCATAAAAATAATCAATAGTATCATCCAACATATAAATATTGACCCTGGAACTGCGGCGATAGTGAAAAAGATTCACTTTGTCGTACATTTTATGTTCTCTGAACATTTCAATTGCTTCCCGCTTCGGCAAAGATTTCTTGATGATCGGCATCTTTGCCTGCTGAATCTCCATCATACGCGTCTTCACCTTGTCCAACAGCCTCTCTGTCACCGCTGTATCTGACACCAGTTCACAATAATACCCTCTGTCAAGTGAATACTGTACAGTCAGACGTTCAAAATTATCTCTGCCCACTACATCCTGGAATGCCTTCAGCATCATCATGCTGGCTGTTCTCCGGTAAACTTCATTGCCGACAGCTTCTCCTGTTGTGATAAATTCAATCTCTGCATCTCTGTCCATGCAGCTGTTCAGCTCTGCCAGCTTACCGTCCACACGGGCAAGGATAATATCATGCGGATAATCTTCCTGAAAATCCCTGCTAATAGCCTCCAGCGTTGTTCCGGCCTCATATGTAAAGCAGCCCTTGCCTGTTTTTAAATGAATCTTTGACATACTCACATCCCCCATATATACCAAACACACTCTCTATATGACAAAAAACGGTGACTGATTGTCGTCTGTGACTGTCTGAATCTCCGGACAATTTTCTTTCAGCCATTGTTCCATATACGGCACAAAAATATGTTCAAGTCCATGATGCCCTGCATCAATCACACAAATATCTTTCTCGACACAGTCAATACCGTAATGATGATCCACATCTCCTGTAATAAACACCTGACTGCCCGCCTTCAGGACATCGGCATCCATCCCCTTTCCGGATCCCGGGCACATGGAAATCTTTCTGACTGTCGTCTCCGGATCTCCATAACATCTTACCTGCGGCAAATCAAAGGCTTTTCTGACCAGCGCCGCCAGTTCTGCCAGCGTCAGCTCATCATCAAGTGTTCCCGAAGACCCAATGCCCTTTAACCCGCTTTCCGTCTCCCGGACCATCGCCAGCGGCATTCGGTTCTTCAACCCTAGCCTGTCTGCAGCAATATCTGCCATCACTGCCACATCAAAATTGGTATGCATAGCGAAATAATTGATCTTGTTTTCAATCATCATCATCAGTCGGTGACCAATAAAATCTTCATCTCTGATAGATTTAATGGCTGAAAACAGAAGCGGATGATGTGTCAGAATCATATCACAGCCGCACTGTACAGCTTTTTCAACTGCTCCGCCATCAGCATCCAGCGCTATGTATACTTTATGGACTTCTCTGTCGGCACTCCCCACAAGAAGTCCGGGATTATCCCAACTCTCCGCATATTCCGGCGGTGCCAGTTTTTCCAGTTTCTTAATCAGGTCTCTGCTCTGCATTTTCATCCACCATCCTTGTTATCGTCTCATTTATGATCTGAAGCTCATGCAAAAGTTCCTGCTGCCGTTCATGACTCTTCTCAGATGTCTTGTCCTTAAGCGCCAGCAGCAGTTTCTCTTTGACAGCTTTTTGTTTCTCAAGGTATTCCTTCAATACCGGATGCTTTTCATTGATCAGAAATCTGCCATAGATATCTTCTGCCTCTGTATAAATCCTCTCTTCACCATGAAGCACCCGCATCACAACGTAATATTTGCCTTCATCGATCAGCATCTTTTCCTGTACGATCTGAAAACCATGCTGATGCAGAAACTGCCGGACTTTGTCCAGATCGGACTGCGGCTGCAGGATACATTCGCTGACACTCTGAAGTACCTTAAGCCCCGCTTCCAGGATACGGATCGTCAACAATCCGCCCATTCCTGCAATAATCACTGTATCAGCCTCTCCCGGTTTCAGCATAGCTAATCCGTCCGACAAACGTGTTTCTATTCTGTCGCTGCACCCGAATCTGACAATATTCTCACCAGCCCTGGCCAATGGCCCCTTTCGCACATCCATTGCAATCGCATGATCTGTTTTATTCTGTTCAACAAGATAGATTGGCACATAGCCATGATCTGTACCAATATCCGCTATTCTTCCTCCAGGCGTCACCATATCAGCCACGGCCTGCATTCGTATTGATAACTGCATCTGTTCACCCCGCCTACTGATTCAAATAGCCCTCAAGGCCTGCAGACTTACCAGACTGACGCAGCTTGCGAAGGGCCTTCGCCTCTATCTGCCGGATACGTTCACGGGTAACATGCAGTTCCTGGCCAACCTCTTCTAATGTATGTTCCTTGCCATCGTCCAGACCAAAACGCATTCTCAGCACTTTCTGTTCACGCTCATTTAACTTGTCAAGGACACTTCTGATATCGTCCTTAAGCTGTCCAAATGCGGCTTCATCCGAAGGCAGCGGCGTATGATCATCTTCGATAAAATCAGCCAGATGGCTCTCCTCTTCGCTTCCGACCGGTGTCTCCAGAGAAACCGTCTCCTGAACCAGCTTCAAAATCTCTCGTACTCTGTTTACATCCATATGCACATTCTCGGCAATTTCTTCCACAGACGGCTCTCTGCCTAGTTCCTGTGTCAATGAACGCTGGACCTTTGTGAGCTTGTTCATTGTCTCCACCATATGCACCGGAATACGGATCGTCCTTGCCTGATCTGCAATGGACCGGGTGATTGCCTGACGAATCCACCAAGTTGCATATGTGCTGAATTTATAGCCTTTAGTATAATCATATTTCTCAATCGCTTTGATCAGGCCCACATTGCCTTCCTGAATCAGATCCAGGAACTGCATACCGCGCCCTACATACCGCTTCGCAATGCTGACGACAAGGCGAAGATTAGCTTCTGCCATCTTCTTAGCTGCCTGCTTGCTGCCTTCTTTCATCTCCTTGGCAAGTTCAACTTCCTCTTCCGGCGTCAAAAGTGGAATATTCCCAATCTCTTTGAGATACATCCGGACCGGATCATCCGTTCTGATTCCCTCCGGTACTGAAATATCATTCGGATCAATCTCCTCTTCCGCCTCATCAAGCATTCTGCGATCCGGTTCATCGTTGCTTCGATCTACAAAAATGCCGTTTGATTCAAGATAATCATAAATCTTCTCCATTTGCTCTTCTGTCAGCGGCATATGACCAAAGAAATCACTGATCATATCCGATGTCAGCTCCTGCTCCCTTTCTTTTGCAAAAGGAACCAGTTCTTTTAGTTTATCCATAAAAAGCGCCATATTTTCGTCCATTTGTTTTCCTCCGGGCAAGTTGTTAGTAGTTTTCCATTTTTAAAGAGAAATATACAGTTTCTGAAGCTGTGCTTTCTCTTTGATGATTTTCTGAAGATCCGCAATTTCTCTGACACTTCTGCTCTTCAATTCCAGACTGTTCTTCTTGATGCGCTTCACGGTTTCATTCAGCGCCTTCTCTCTGACTGCAGGGTCATCATCAGTTTTAAGCCTTGTATTAAACAGTGACGCTGCTGTCTTCTGTTCCTCTACATCCTCAAATTGATTCAGAATTCTGGCCGGCATCACCTGTCCCGTTGCCCTCAGTTCTTCAAAAACAAGTGCAGCCACATGATGATATAATGGTTCCACAAAATCATCCTCATTGATATAGTCCTTTGTCTTATCATAAATCGACGGTTCTTCAATCAGCCATGTCAGGAAAAACTTCTGCGCTGTCAGCACACTATCTTCCTTCTCAACCCGCTTTTTTGCCGGCATTTCTTCCCGTTCCTGCTGCTGATAAATGGCCGCCTCCACCTGCTCCCTGCTCATGGAAGCACCAAAACTGTTCACCATGCGTTTTAATTCTTCTGAAGCAATACCATAACGGCCGGCAATCGCATCAATATAAATATTTCTCTCCAGTTCCTGTGGAAATTCAAGCAGTCGTCTGGCCATCGCCTTCATAAAGGAAGCTCTTCCTTCAGGATCTGATTGTTTATAATTTTTCTCCAATACAGAAATTTCAAACATAAAACTGCTCTCGGCCGCATCGATTCTCTCCTGAAAAGCTTCCGTACCAAGATTCTTGATGAATTCATCCGGGTCTTTGTAAGGATCCATGTGGATCACCCGAACATTGATACCGGCAGACTTCAGAATAGGAATGGCTCTGAGTGCCGCTTTCTGCCCTGCACCATCACTGTCATAGGCCAGACGCACCTCTTGTGTATATCGCTTGAGCAGTACGCTGTGCTGTGTTGTAAATGCCGTTCCCAAGGATGCCACGGCATTGGTAAAACCCGCCTGATGCATGGCAATGACATCCATATATCCCTCACAGATGATCATATAAGGTTTTCTTGATGTTCTGGCATAATTAAGTCCATAAAGATTCCTGCTTTTGTCAAAGAGCATCGTTTCCGGTGAATTCAGATACTTTGGTGTTCCGTCTCCCATAACACGGCCGCCGAAACCAATGACCCGATTATTCACATCCATGATTGGAAACATCACACGATTCCAGAATTTATCATGGGCACCTCTTTTCTCATCATAAGTAAGAAGCCCTGTCTCCTTTAAAATCTGATCCTGATAGCCCTTTTTCTTCAGGTACAGATAGAGATCATTGCTGTACTTGCTGGCATACCCCAATCCAAAATGAATCTGTGTCTCCTTTGACATTCTCCTGTTCTCAAGATATTCTCTCGCCTGCTGTCCCTGATCCCCATTCAGTAGATAATAAAAATAATTGGCAGCTGTCTTATTGATTTCTAGCAGCAGCTGACGTTTATTTCTTTCTCTTTTCTGTTCTTCCGTCAGCTCTGCCTCCGGAAGCGCAATTCCGGCCCGGTCTGCCAGTATTTTTACAGCCTCCGGAAATGTCTGATTCTCATATTCCATAATAAAAGTAAACACGTTGCCGCCCGCTCCGCATCCGAAACAGTAATACATCTGTTTATTCGGGCTGACGGAAAAAGACGGTGACTTCTCATTATGAAACGGACATAAGCCAAAATAGGAACTGCCCTTTTTCTGAAGTCTGACATAACCGCCGATAATATCCACAATATTATTGCTGCTTCTGACTTCTTCTATCACTTCATCAGGATAATACATACCTGTCACATCCTTCTAGTATATCTTCCATGCCTTCGGAATATAAAGTTCCTCATACGTTTCAATTGTATACTGATCCGTCATTCCCGACAGATAATCACACACAGCCCGTTCCCTGGAGCATCGCCCGTCTGTAATCAATCGCCTGTATTCCTCCGGCATCTGTTCTGTATATTTCATATAATATTCATATAATTCTCTCAGCAGATTCTGAGCTTTTGTCTCCTGATTCTTAGCTTTCGGATTCGTGTACACATGGTCGAACATATATCGGCGCATGCCAAGCATCGCCTCTTCCACATGCGATGACATCAAAATATCCGGCTGATCCATACTGTTGTCGATCACATCGTGGATCAATGTATTCAGTCTTTCCTTCGAATCATGTCCCAGAACATCCGTATACCTGTCCGGCAGCTCTTCCTCTGTGATAATTCTTCCTCTGATTGCATCATCAATATCATGGTTGATATAAGCAATCTTGTCAGACAGTCTCACAATCTTGCCCTCCAGCGTTTTAGGCATTCTGGATGTAGAATGATTCATCATCCCATCTCTGACTTCTTTCGTCAGGTTCAGTCCCTGTCCGTTCTTCTCCAGAACTTCTACAACGCGGACACTTTGTATGTAATGCTTAAATCCCTCCGGACATATCTCATTCAGAACCGCTTCACCGGCATGACCAAAAGGTGCATGACCCAGATCGTGCCCCAGTGCAATGGCTTCCGTCAAATCTTCATTGAGTCTTAATGCCCTTGCTATCGTTCTTGCAGTCTGGGATACCTCCAATGTATGCGTAAGCCTTGTTCTGTAATGGTCACCCCTTGGGGCAAGAAAAACCTGTGTCTTATGCTTCATTCGTCTGAAAGCCTTGGAATGAAGGATTCTGTCTCTGTCCCTCTGATATTCAGGCCGTATATCACACTTTTGTTCTTCCCGGTCTCTTCCGCGTGTTTCGCTGCTTCTGGATGCATAAGGACTCAGATACGCCCTTTCCCATGCTTCTCTCTCTTCACGAATATTCATTGCAGCCCTCCTTCAGAAAATCAATCACTGCAGTACCTTCAAATAAGCTTTTAATACTTTTAAATGTGCCGTTGAAACCGGCAGCTGCTCAATTTCTTCAAGCTTGTAAAAATCTCTCATAGGCCTGGTGGCCGGACCGACAACTTCACCGCCGTATACATGCATCCGCCATTCTCTGTGTGTAAAGACATGCTTAATATCACTGATATACTGTGTCAGCCGTATCTTCACGCCATAATCATCATAAAAGGCCTTCTCAAATTCTGACGGCATATCACAGCCATACTGGGCAAAACCATACAAATGCTGCAGCAGTCCCTGCTCATTCTGTACCATGAAATACCGGTCTCCATCTCTGATGACAACTGTCATATACTCCAGAATACTTTTATTCACAACCTTATTGTTGACCGGAAGCCGCAGAACTGTCTGACATTCTCTTGACTGACATAATGAAGCCACCGGACATTCATCACAGGATGGCTTTGATGGGGTACAGATCATTGCACCAAGATCCATCATCCCCTGATTAAAGTCAGAGGGCTCCGCATAACGGATCATGGCATCCATAATCTCCCCAAAAGCATTCTTCGTCTTCTGAAGCGCTATGTTGTCCTCCCGGTTAAACAATCTGGCAACAATTCTCAGTGTATTGCCGTCCACAACGCCCTTCGGAATGCCAAAAGCAATACTGGCAATGGCGCTTGCTGTATACATACCGACGCCCTTTAGCTTCAGCAGTTCCTCATATGTCTCAGGAAAACGGCCATGATATTCATTCACAATCATGGATGCAGCTTCCTTCAAATGTGATGCCCGCCTGTAATAGCCTAACCCTTCCCACAATTTGAAAACACGCTGCTCATCTGCCCCGGCCAGGTCTTCCACCGTCGGCAACGCTTCAATAAAACGTTCGTAATACGGCTTGACCGTATCCACCTGCGTCTGCTGCAGCATGATCTCACTGATCCATATATGATATGGATTGCCTGTCCGACGCCATGGCAGATCACGACCATACTGCCTGTACCAGGCTGTCACATTCTGTGCCGCTTCTTTGTATACTTCTTCTGTCATAACAGCCCCCTTCGCCTCATATAACGTCTGTCTGGTTTTATCAGAACAGGACAGCTCTGATGTCCAAAACTGCCCTGTTATACACTGTGCCGATCACCTGAAAGCCTGAAACGCACTATCTGCTATCCCTGCACGGAACTTCTCATGGAAAGCAGCTTCGCCTTTAAATCGCCCTCAATCTTCTGAAGTTCAACCTCAGCTGCCTGGCGTTTTGCTCTGCCGTCTTTCTGAATCTGAAGCACTTCATCCAATGTACTGATCAGCTGTTCATTTGTCGTCTGTAACGTTTCTATGTCAACAATACCTCTTTCGGATTCCTTTGCAACATTCACAGATACTGTCTTCAATCGCTCCGCGTTCTTTTTCAGCATCTCATTAGTGAAATCAGACACTTCCCGCTGAACCTTAGCCGCCTGCTCAGAATGTGCAACCCCCAGTGCAATCACCATCTGACTCTTCCACAACGGAATCGTATTGACAATGGTCGACTGTATCTTATCAGACATCATTGTATCATTGTTCTGTACAAGCCGGATCTGAGGCGCCATCTGCATGGCAATTGTTCTTGTCAATTCGAGATCATGCAGCTTCTTCTCAAAGCGGTTCGCTAACGCCGTCAGATCACTGACTGCCTGTGCATCCTCAGGAAGTCCTGAAGCCTGTGCCTTCGCCGCCAGTGCAGGAATATCCACATTCTCGACCTGATTCAGCTTCTGCTTACCGGCAAGGATGTACATTGTCAGTTCCTTGTAATATGTCTTATTCAGCTCATACAGCTGATCCAACGTTGCAACATCTTTCATCAATGTCACCTGATGCTGCTCAAGGGCCTCCACAATATGATTCACATTTGTCTCAGCCTTCTGGTATTTTGTCTTCATCGTTGTCAGTTTGTCCACATTCTTCTTGAAGAATCCAAAAAGGCCTTTCTCTTCTTCACCCGCATCAAAATTCTTCAATTCAGTGACAACGCCTGTGATCATATCACCCACTTCACCAAGGTCTTTCGTCCTCACATTCTCCAGTGCCTTTTCTGAAAAACTGGCTACTTTCTGCTGTGCACCGGCACCATACTGCAGCACCTGGGCTGAATTGGCAATATCAATCTGCGCTGCAAAATTCTTCACCATCTGCTTTTCTTCATCGCTCAGCATACTATCATCCAAAGCCGGCGCTGCTTCCGCCATCTGCTTCTGCGGCTCCTCAACCGGCAGCTGCGATTCCTCCTTAAAAGGCTCAAATGTCAATGTCGGTGTCTCTTCCAATTTAATCTCACTCATGGCTATTCTCCCCCTGATTGATTCTCAAAGTGATTTCTGGTCAATCCTTCCTGTGCCAGCATCGTCTCAAGAACGGTAATGTCCGATCGGATGTCCATGGCTGCATCCTCGAAAAAGCTGTCCAGCAATTTCTCATAGGCCAGATTAATAGTGTCCAGTGTCTTCTCTATTTCTGCCTTCGACTGACGGATATTCTCCCCCTCTGTGGGCTGTGCATCCAGTTCCTGATAGGTCTGCACAAGCTTCAGCGTTGTCGGCATATAATACTGCATAAACTTGCGAAGCTTCGGCAATTGTTCCGGCTTCTGTTTCAGCACTTCAAAAATCTTCTTAATCAGTGCCTCCAGTCTGTATAGCTTCTCAGATATCTCCTCTCCCGGTATGGCATCGTTGGCTCTGCGGATTGCTTCGATATAACGGCTGCCCTCCTCCATGGCCCGGACAAGTTCAGGATTCTCTATACCATCCGATGCAAAAATACTTCTGTCCGCCTGCTTTCTCTCCTGCTCTTCCAGCGACCTCTGCCTGTAAGCCTCCTGAGTCTCAAGATACTGCTTGTAAGTGGCATCATCCAGCATCAGACAGGTGTTCTGCGCATCCAGATGTCCATTCATAAAAGCCCGATTCTCAATCAGCTTCTGAATATCCCTGACAACAAACTTCTCATTCTTCCCAACGGCCGACGCCAGTTCCTTCACCTGACAATAGGTTCTCTCACCGATCAGCTTCGTATATCTTCGGAACCGTCGAACCCTTCCGACAAGAGAGATACCCTTCGCCATCACAACCGCCGACACAATCGTCAGAGGAATAGTAACGGACAAAGTGATATGCCCTGCCATAGCAAGTCCTGCACTTGGAACAGCACTCTGAACAGCAAACATCACAAGGGCGGCAAGCCCAAATATTCCTGTAAACACACTTCCCAGAGCAGTACAGACAGGCCCAGTCACCGTTCCCGGCGGATTCTTGACATATCTGGCCACTGCCCGTTTTCCCGCCTTCTCCGTGCCATAATGATACCTCACATTCGAAGCCCTGCTGCCTTTCTGTTCTGTTCCCTGTGGCATCTGTATATTCAATTCTTCAAAGACCGACTGTATGGAGCCTGTGATGTTCCTGTTCAGCTGCTCAAAATCCATGGAAGCCACCGCATCCTCAACCATTGACTGGATCCGTTCTCCCATTCCGGTATTATCCTTCTCTGGCATATCCGCTTTCCTCCGTTTTTTACTGCTTTTCATTATACCGCATTTGACAGTAAAAAGAAAGAAGTATTTAGTGTTTCAAACACATGTTTTGTTTTTGTTCGCCAAAAATTTACCTGCAATTTACACTCTGCTGATAGCAGTATTTACATATGTGCTTAGATTTTTATACAAAAATACAGCCTCGAAAGACTGTATTTCTGTGTTCCGGCATCCTTATCTTACCATGAACAAATATAAAACTGTAATGATGATGCCAATACCGAACATGAGCAAACTGAAGGATACACTTGCAACAATAATCTTGTTGGCATCTTTGAAAACTCTTTCTTTTTCCGCAAACCGAAGCACATAATCTCTCTTTAACGGATGTTTCTTATAAATTGTCTTATTCAGCCACAAAGTCACTGTATTGAATATGCCACCCAGCCAGAAGGACACTCTGTATCCTTTCGGCGGATTCTTGCCTCCATGAAGCTGACGATGCGTCGTCTTTCTTGCCAGCAGGATGAGACCATCCATCATGAAATCCATACATCTGCAGATGAATGCTGCCACATTCGGCAAAATAATCATCACGATCGGATAATATACCAGTTCCAGCAAATCCAGACGTTCCGGCCAACGATTCACATAAACAACTGTACCGGTCTTCATCTTCACCATCATCCATCCTCGGATGATCACAACATAAATCAGTGCACCAATAACAATAGAATAAAGACCGCCCTTCAAATTCACCAGTGAGAAATAATGAACGGCATGATGCGGTGAAACACCAAACATAAATCCCTGACCCATATCAGCCAGCTTATCAAGTGTCATTGTCGGCAGCACACCGAGAATTGGCAGAATGGTTGCTGTGATCGCAAGAACAGCAGCTGTCACTTTATTGCAGTAATTCGTCTTTGCTTCATACTTCTTCTGAATCTCCGGATCACTGTTCTTCTCTACAAAAAGAACAATAAACAGCTTTGTCATGTAAGCAACCGTCATGGCACCCGTAATAATAAAGAGCCATTCGATCACTTTAAACAATGCCGCTGTGCCTGCACCGGATGCAAAGGCAAATGTAGCTGCGCCATGTCCTTCCTTCAGAAGCTCGATATACTCCACAATGCTCTCATGGATCAATGTCTTGCTGACATAACCATTGAAAAGCGGAATACCGCCAATACCAAGAGAACCCATCAGGAATGTATAGAGCAGCAATGGTTTCTTACGTCCAAATCCCCTGATATCGTTAAGATTCAATTTGTGCAGATTCATAACAACCACGCCGGCTGCCATAAACAGCACAAGCTTTAAATTGGAATGGTTAAACATATGCAGCATTGTACCACGGACTGCCAGTGCATTCTCTTCACCCAGAAGTCCCTGCATACCGATACCTACAAAAATAAAACCAAGCTGTGACATGGATGAGCAGGCCAAGGTCCGCTTAAGATCCAGTGAAAAGACTGCAAGAATACCGCCCAGCATCATCGTGATCACACCAAACAGCAGAATGACCATTCCCCAGTATCCGTTGTGCAAAAAGATACGTGAGGAAATAACAATCACACCGAAAATACCTGTCTTTGTGATAATACCCGATAACAGCGCACTGGCCGGAGCCGGTGCTACAGGATGAGCCATCGGCAGCCATATATGAAGCGGATACATACCCGCTTTGGCGCCAAATCCAAAGAGGATACAGCCGCCTGCAATATAGAGCCATCTGGCATTTTCCGGGAAAATCTCTTCACAGACCGAAAGCAGCGCATCTAACTGCAGTGTTCCCGCCGCATGATACAGCATCAGCAGACCCATCAGTGTTACCATACCGCCAATGACAGCAACGGCAAGATACACAGCACCTGCATACATTGTCTCTTTCTTCTCATCGTGAATGACACAGACATATGAAGCAAGGGACATAATCTCAAAGAAAACAAAGGTTGTAAACAGATCATCCGACAGGAAAACACCCATGGTCGCGCCGAATGTTACCAGCAGGAAGAAATAGTATCTGTTTCTGTTTCTTGCATGTGCAAGATATTCTTTTGAAAAAATTGTGGTCATCATCCACATAAATGCCGTCACAGAGGCAAAAATAATCCTGAAGCCATCCAGTTTGAACGAAAGTCCCATCCCGCACACCTCAGGGACCACAAGGGATACTTCCTGGCCTTCTTTATATGTCAGGAAGAAAAAGGCCATTGCCAGAAAAGTGAGGATTGTTACTGCATCTGCGAAATAATCTCTGGCAGACTTATTCACCCGTCCAATCAGATATCCAATGACTGCTGCTGCCATGGGACCAACAACCAATAACAATAAAATCGGATTACCAATCATTCTATGTCCCTCCTGTTAATAAATGCCAACAGCAATTTTCTGAATAAAATCAAGCAGCGGCTGTGCATAAAAGCCAATCACGACTGTTAAAACGGAAAAGATAACCAGCGGTCCCTTCATCAGCCAGTTCGGATCCCTGAACTCTTCTACCAGATCCTTATGATAACCGACATGTGGGAACCATGCACGGACGATAATCGTCAGCATATAAATACCCGTCATCAGACCCGAATAAAGCAAAACAAGTACACTGATATAACCAATCATCGATTCATGCTCAAGCAATGCATGAACGATGTTCCATTTACTTACAAACCCCGCAAAAAGCGGCATGCCCATCAGCGACAGACCAGAGATAAACAACGCCATAAACGTCACCGGCATCTCAAAGCCCAGACCATCCAGCTCATAGATATAATTCTTCTCAGTCTGATGCATAACTGCACCGGCACAGAAGAAAGCACTGATCTTCATAATGGCATGAACAGCCATATGACTAAGACCGGCGATCAGGCCTAATGGTGACATAGTCGCTACTGCCAGAAGAATATAGGAAAGGTTACTGATTGTCGAATAAGCCAGTCTTCGCTTGAAATGTGTTTCTCTGACACCCAGTGTAGAACCATAAGTGATCGTGATCAGCGCTGCGATCAAAACAACAACCTGGGCCCAGGTGCCATGAAGTGTCTCTGTACCAAAGCAATAATAAGTCAGACGCATAATGGCAAAGGCACCGGACTTAACAACCGCAACTGCATGCAGCAGCGCTGTTACAGGTGTTGGTGCCACAGAGGCTGCAGGCAGCCATCCATGGAACGGAAAAATCGCTGCTTTGACACCAAATCCGAAAAAGCCAAAGACATAGACCAACAGCGCAATATCCATATGATTGCTGATGGCCGCAAGATTCAGATTGCCGCCAAGAACAAAAGCAATATCATTGCAAAATAATGAATAGAACACAATGGCTATAAAAGCAAAAGCCGTACCGCCAATCATGTAATACAGATATTGTCTTGTTGCCTTTCTGGCCTCTCGGGTCATCGTGTGGATCACCAACGGCAATGTCACCATTGTCAGGCATTCATAAAAGAGATACATGGTAATGATATTGCCTGCAAAAGCAACGCCAAGTGTCACACCATATGTAATCGTATAAAAAGCCATAAATGTATTGACACGTTCCTCATGCTTCATATATTCAAAGGCATATAATGAAGCCAAGGGCCACAGACAGGCCACCAGACCGCCGAAGAACATGGACAAACCATCAATATTCAGTGTCAGCGGCAGACGTGCCCCCAGCGAGAACATATAAAAGCTTTCTGTCGGACGGTGTGTCAGAAGCCACAGAACAAGGATGGTATTGAGAACAACCACAATTTCAATACAAATATTTCGTTTCTTTGCATCCTCAATTGGAAAGATCAGCAGCAGAATACCCACGATCACAGGCAGCAGAATCGGTACTAGTATAAAATAAGATGGCATACTTCTTCTCCTCCCTTAAAGTACTGATGCAGCAATATCTGCAAATATTTTCATCAGACCCGCCGGCCAGATGCCAAGAATAACTGCCAACGCTGTCATCACAACCATCGGCAGCAGCATCCGCCATGTCGGTTCATGGTTTACAAGTTTCGTATAATCATAATCTTCTCCCGGGAAAAATGCTTTGATAGAAATCGTCAGCAGATAACCGGCTGTCAATAATGCACTGATCAGCAGGACAACCGGACCAACCCATGAAAGTCCCGGAATACCCGAATCCAATGCACCGAAAATCAGATACCACTTACTGACAAATGCACTTGTCGGCGGAATACCGATCAATGTCAGAGACACAAGTGTAAAGCACCACATGGTCACCGGCATCTCCTTGCCGATTCCTACAAGCTGACGCACCTTTGTCTTTCCTGTCTTACAGATAATCGCACCTGCGGATACAAAAAGCGTATTTTTGACCAGCGAATGGAAAATCACATGCATCAACGCACCCACAAAAGCGATCGGCTGCATCACCGACAAGCCAAACAGAATATAAGATACCTGACTGACTGTTGAGTAAGCCAGACGTTTCTTCAGCACCTTCTCCTTATAAGCCATCATGGACCCCATAAAGATAGTCAGGATAGACAAAATAATCCAGGTATACTGCACCCATGTACCTTTAATCATATCCGGCCCTGCCACATAATAAACCGATCGGATGATACCAAGAACACCTGCTTTTGTAATGACACCGGATAATACGGCACTGGCCGGAGCCGGAGCCACCGGATGGGCTGTCGGCAGCCATCCATGCATCGGGAACATACCTGCTTTTGTGCCGAATCCGATAATCATCAGAAAAACAGCAAACAACATGATACCAGACGGATTCGGTTCATTAATAATACCGCCCGGTGCAAAATACAGTACTCTTCCCTCTGCATTGAACAGGAAAAATCCAAAAAGCACCATAAAAGCACCTGCTACTGAATAAAAGAGATATTTCAACCCTGCCATAATTGCTTCATGGCTCAGGTTGTGCATAACAAGCGGCATAGATGTCAAAGTCATCATTTCATAAAAAACATACATTGTCAGCAGATTACCCGAAAAAGCAAGCGCCGACAGGACACCGCCTACAACCAGGTAAAAACAATAAAAACGCTGTTCATTCTTCTCATGCGCCATATACTCAAAAGACGCAATGCCTACCATCAGCCATACAAATGCGATAAGCACTGAAAAAATCTTTGAAAGCATATCCACATGGAAAAATACATGCAGTCCTTCCGCAATGAAGAACTGACTTAAGGTCAATGTATCTTCTGGCTGCAGTGCGATCCATCCAATGCTTGCCAGGTCAATAACAAGTATCAGAAGTATATACAACTGCATATGCTCCCGTTTCCCGAACTTGATAAACATCAGCAGTACGCCTGCAATGATCGGCAGAAGCACCGGAAAAAGTAAAAAATAATTATTAATATCCATTTTTTCCTCCTTATCAGCCAAACATTGCAAGGCCGGCTTCTATTACCTTAATCACAGGCTGTGATGCAACACCCAGCCCGATATTCAAAAGAATCATTCCAATAATCGCTGCTGTCTCAATCCTGGACTTCTCAACCGTATATGCTTTATGTGTTTCCTCCGGTACAGGTCTGTAAAGTGTCAATACCGTACGCATAAAATACATGGTGTTCAGCACGGTACTGATTGCCAGCACAACCCATGCTGTGATCATTTTACTACCGGCTGTTGTTGCAGCAGCGGCAAATAAATATTTTGATATGAAACCTGTCAGCAGCGGCATACCGATCATAGAAAGTGAACCCACTGTAAAAGCTGCACCTGCAACCTTATTGCGCAGTCCCGCGCCTCTCAACGAAAGATAATCTGAGCGTCCATCCGACACTTCCGTCAATCCTGAAATACTGATAAACAGCAGAGACTTCATGGCGCCATGGGAAATGATATGAAACAGTGCAGCCACAACACCGGCTGTCGTTCCAAGACCAATACCCATATAAATATAGCCAATCTGAGCTACTGAGGAATACGCCGTCATTCTTCGGATATTTTTCTCCTTGATTGCTGCCACAGAACCCATAATCATTCCGACCACACCAAAAACAAACAGAATGTTGACCATATGGCTGCTGATGACCGAATCAAAATCAAGTACTCTGTAGAAAATCTTGATCAGAAGGAAAATATATCCTTTAGATACCAGTGAAGATAAAACCGCACTGGCAGACGGTGTTGTATAGCCATAGGCATCCGGAATCCATGTATGAAACGGATAAAGACCACTCTTAATACCAAGACCAACCGTTACAAGAATAATAATAACCATCAGCGGCACTTGATAGCTGTGTACGGCAACGATCTGTTCCAGTACTTCCTTAGCCGGGGACATAAGCAGATGTCCGGTAATACTGTAAAGAAGTGTCAGACCGATCAGGAAAAGGCCCGAACCCACAAGACTCATAATCATATATCTGAGGGCAGACACATAGGTTCTTCCCTGCTTCTTGATCATAATCAGACCGCAGGCAGCAATTGTATTAATTTCGATAAAAACATATGCCGTGAAAAGGTCATTAGTATAGATCAACGCAAGAAGTGAAGCCATCAAAAGATCCAGAAGAATGTAGAAAAGGTTCTTCTTGGAATCCTGTACTTCTCTGTCAATATGAGCCATGCCGCCGAAAACGGACAGCATCATGATCAGGCTGAAAAATACTGCCATCAGTGCTTCCAGTTCACCAATACGGATCTCATTGCCCCATGGTGCTGGAAAATGACCCATCATAAAGGTGTAGCTTTCACCGGTTCCAACCACAAAGGAAAGCGTTGCCAGTGAAAGGATCAATACTGCAGTGACCATCGCCACATGAATATACTTTGCGACCCTGCCATTCATTACAAATGAAATGATAGCTGAAAACATCGACAAAATAATGCAGAAAAACGGAAAATTCTGGACAAAAGCCATTTAGTCTTCCTCCTTTCTGAGCTTCATCATAATCTCATCGATGTTAAGGGTATGGTATTCTCTGTAAAGACAGACAGTCAACGCCATCATCAACGCACTGACACTGACAGATACAACAATTCCTGTAAGTACCAGACCTGCCGGAACAGGGTTGATATAATGACTGGCATCCAGAATACCATCAACAACGATTGGCGCTGTTCGTCCTTCAATATAGCCTTTGGCTGCAAGGAAAAGGTAAACAGCAGAATCCATGATATCGAGTCCGATAATTTTCTTGAGCAGATTCGGTTGGAAAACAAGATTACTCATGCCAATAACAAAAAGAAGAACCGCTGCGATTTCTTCATAATTGGTCGCAAATGAGCCCATATCAAATTCCTCCCTTTCTGAACAGTGTATAAAATGAATACATCGTGCATGCAACAACAATGCCGACGCAGATGTTAAGGTATACAATCAGGCCAGCACTGAGAATATTGCCCGGCGTTCCCGGTGTAATAATGCTGTGCAGGTGATTCGCACCTGTATAAAATGAATAACTTTTTGCAAAACAATAAAATGTCAGTGCGCCCACGGTCAGCGCCTTAACAACCTTCTCATTCATAAAACGCTGTGTTTTCTCAAATCCATAGGCTGTCAGATACAGAATTAATCCTGAACCGATGATCGCACCGCCTGAGAAACCGCCACCCGGTGAAATATGACCGTTAAGTACCACATAGATACCAAAGACAATCATCAGTGGTACCAGGAAATTAGCCACTTTCTGCAGAATCGTATCATTTCTCGGCTCGTAATGTCTGTCATTCATATCTTCAATAGCTCTTGACTCAGGATCCTCATCCTTGTCCACTCTTAAAAGAATCAATACACAACATGAAGCAACAAACAATACACAGGACTCACCGAATGTATCGAACGCTCTGTAATCAAGAATCATACCGGTTACAATGTTGACAGCGCCGGTTTCACTTAATCCTTGCTCTATATAACGGGTTGCGACTTCGTTATTCTCCGGAGCGTTCGGATCACCAAACTTCGGCAGGTAACTTACCGTCCAAAGAAGCAGACAGGCAATAAAGATTGCCACAATTGCACCAAAAACCTTATAAAGGCCTGTAAACCTTCTGACATTCTTGGCAAGCCCTTCCTCAAACATACGCTCACTGTAGTTGTTGGATTTGACAATATGTAAATGCACGTAACGGATTCTCTCATCACCAAAGACTTCCTTATCCGGTGCATTCATCTCCATCTGACCCGCAATTGGATCATAATCACCCTTTACCCAACGGGTAAACTTATCGGCGAAACTATTACGATAATTCGGATTCTTCTTACTCATCAATGTCCTCCTCTGCCGTCGTTCGTATAGAACGTATCTTCTTAAGAGTTACAAAGAAAAGGATACTTGTAACGCCGGCGCCTACAGCGGCTTCTGTAATCGCCAGGTCAGGAGACTCCAGAATAAGCCATATAATCGACATAACCAAACTAAATGCCATATAAATAACAACAGAAACCAGCAGATTTTTTGAAAAGCTCACTGCGATAGTACAGATGATCAGCAGCACAAGCAATAATATTCTCAAACCAGTCATTCTTTCGGCACCTCACATTCATCCTCAATCTGTTCATTCGTGCTGACTTCAAGCTTGGCCAGTAAATGGCTGCATACCGGTGATGCAAACCAGAAAACAACAAGTACAGTCAAAAGCTTCAAAGAAGCAAAGGAAATACCGTATATCACCATCATGCCCAGAACGATCATCATGATTCCCAGTGAATCTCCCATTGCTGCAGCATGCATACGATTCAATGCATAGTTCAGCTTAAATACACCAAAAGTCTGTATCACCATGATCAATATCCCGATCATGATCAACACAGCCGCGATGATAAAACGAATCAGACTAATATTCATCCTGACTCTCCTCCTCTATTCTGCTCTGTCTACTCTTTTTCTCATTATAAATACCAATATAAATCTTTGTCAGTACAATGACAGCCACAAAACTCATAATTGCATAGATCAGACAAATATCCAGAATACTGCTCTCATTCAGATAAGCTGCAAGAAGTGCAATAATGGCAATTGTCATCGTTCCGATCATATTCGTTCCGACAATGCGGTCAACAAGACGTGGTCCTTTGATGGTTCTGACCAGACAGAAAAATGTCAGGACTGCCAGGACAATAATACATACAAGAAAAAATGATTTAAATGCAGCGTCCATTTCATTCCTCCAGTTTCTTTAACATAGAGACAAAAACAGATGAATCAAGACCCTCTCCCATTGTCTTGTCATAACAATGAATCAGGTATTCGCCATCCTTCATCTCTACAGTGATCGTGCCGGGTGTCAGGGTAATCGAATTTGCCAGAAGGACCTGTGCTGTACGGGTCTTTAAATCCGTATGAAAACGCACCAGGGCCGGCTCCGGAAGAATCTGCGGTGAAAGCAGATAGTGAATCATTGTCAGGTTGGCTTTAATAATCTCATTAATCAAAATGAAACAATATCCAATGATCCACGGCAGTTTCCTTACAATCCACATATCCTTTCTGAAACTGAATTCTGTGAATTTGCATACGAATACATACATAGCCGCTGAAATAACCAACCCGAACAGAGTAATCTCAACTGTTATCCGCCCGTTGAGCATCACCCAGAACAAAAAGAATAACACAAACATACGCAACCTCTTCTCATACTTTTTATGCAATAATTATAACATATTCTATTTTTTATTGTCTATAAGTATTAAATCCCACAAAACATTTGGTTGTAATTTATTTTCGATTTATTTATTTGTTATTTATTTAACATTTTTGGTATATTTTTAAGATATGGCAAAGATATATAATAGAAATTTTGCATGCAACTAAAAAAATATCATACTCATTGAAAATGGGTATGATATTTTTTAACATACATGTATCGTGTTTCTACTTATTAAAATGTATTTTTGTTATTATATTTTTGTGATTCTGTTATGCATTTTTTGAAATTGTACTAAATTGAGTACAATCCTGTTTTGTATTATTTTTCTTCGATCTTACGATAATTTCCCCCGGCCAGCTCTCGCTCCTGTCTTTTATCGATTGGCTGATAAATACGTTTTTCTGCAACACTCTTGTAAGCCGGACGAATAATCTTATCCGCATTCACCAGCTCTTCCATACGATGGGCGCTCCAGCCCACAACTCTTGCCATTGCAAAAATTGGTGTGAATAATTCCACCGGAATACCAAGCATGCTGTACACAAATCCGCTGTAAAAATCCACATTGGCACTGACACCTTTATAAATTTTTCTCTTCTCAGCAATAACCTCCGGAGCCAGACGTTCTATTGTGGTATACAGATGGTAATCATCCATTCTGCCCTTTTCCTTCGCAAGGCTTTCAACAAAACTTTTGAATACAACGGCTCTCGGATCAGACAGTGAATAAACGGCATGACCCATGCCGTAGATCAGTCCTTTCTTGTCAAAAGCCTGTTTGTCTACCAGTTGGTCAAGATATTTTCTGATCTTCTCCTCATCCTTCGTGTCGCTGACATTGGCTCTCAAGTCATCCATCATCTCCATAACCTTGATGTTGGCCCCACCGTGTTTCGGTCCCTTCAGGGAAGCCAGGGCTGCCGCCATAACCGAGTATGTATCAGACCCGGATGAAGTAACAACATGCGTTGTGAATGTGGAATTATTACCGCCACCATGTTCCATGTGCAGCATCAAAGCCACATCCAGTACACGCGCCTCCAGTTCTGTATACTTCTTATCCGGCCTGAGCATCATGAGAATATTCTCAGCAGTTGACAGCTCCGGAGACGGCCGATGAATATACATACTCTCTTCGCATTCGTAATGATTATAGGCATGATAACCGTAAACAGCCATCATCGGTACTTCACTGATAAGCATCATACACTGTCTGAGTACATTCACTTCACTCAGGTCGTTGACACGACTGTCATAAGATGCCAGGGTCAGAATACTCTTCATCAGAGAATTCATGATATCACGGCTTGGTGCCTTCATAATAACATCACGCACAAAATTCGTTGGAAGTGTTCTCATACTCCCCAGCACATCACAAAACTGTTTCAGTTCTCTCCTGTCCGGAAGACAGCCAAACATCAGCAGATACGCAGCTTCCTCAAAGCCGAAACGTTTCTCTCTTACCGTTCCCGAAACCAGTTCCCTCACATCGTATCCTCTGTAGTACAAGCGCCCATCGCAGGGAACTTTCTGATCTCCACTGATATCAAAAGCCTCAATGGTCGAAATCGTTGTCAGTCCCGCTACAACACCATTGCCATTCTTGTCTCTCAAACCACGCTTTACCTTATATAGATCATACAATTCCGGATTAATCGCATCTTTTCCCTCATACATATCCGCATGCTTATCTAAAAAATCAAATAATAAGTGATTCATATTATCCACAAACGTGTCCTCCTTCCAGTCATTCATGATGTAAATTAGATTTATTGTTTAATTATAGCGAATGATTTTCAAAAGTCAACGCAATGTCTATTTTCTTTATGATATTTCATAATTTTTTTTGACATTTTATAAAAAATTTATTTACATACAGGCGGTAATTGCTGTATAACAAAAAACCTTCCATATTATTGCGCCCATAAAGCAATAATATGGAAGGTTTTTTTGTGAATAAATCAGAAACTTACTATTCAAATCTTCTTCTAATGTTGTGGTAGGGTTAAGGAGGAGACTTCTCATATGTTATTTCAAAAATATTCAGTCCATGTGATGATCCGTATTTGGTAGAATCAGAATCATCAACTGTACGGTTCTCCGTTCAAATATACCGCACATCAAGCTCTGACAATTACCTTTATCAGATGTCTATATTTTAACTAATTTTTCGACATATAGGAATGAAATCAAGCAGACATTGCTTTCGTCTTTTTTCTTCATCCCAGTCAAAGATGAATCAATATTATTCAATTTTGATTGAAAATTCAATTTTTAGGTGTTATACTAGATATTAGAATAACCAAGAGGGAGGTATGCACAATGAACGCCTATGGCACTTTGTTAAAAAAGCTGATTCGCTTTACTAATATTAAGTTAACAAATCTTGCCGAGATCGTAGGTTATGACACATCTTATATCAGCAAATGGTGCAACAAAGGCAAACTGCCTGCTGCCAAAGCCGCCCCTAATGTCAACAAATGTCTTGCAGACGTTTTTGCACGGGAAATTATTATCCAGGAAGAGGCTACTCTTTTCGCTGCGGAATTCAATGCTTCCGGACCATATGATGAATCATCGCTCTCATCGACCATCTTTCGGCTTCTGAAGGATGCGTATAAACGCTCCTACGATAATACATCTGAAAACGCACAACTTGCCGGACTCTCATCCCAACGCATGCTTCTCTGGCAACTTGATATTAAGAACTTTTTTGTGACTGAACTGCCTCAGCTGCTGCATCAGCTGAACGAACCATGTCAGATACTCTGCACAATGGATATATGCGGATTCCTTACAGATCTTTCCTATGAGACCGGCCGTCAGGCCTATTATACCAATCCCGTTCATATCAAGATGGGAATCAATCTCGGAGGCCATTGCAAGAACAACAGCTATATTCCTCAGTTGTACTATTTCCTGAATCATTATAACGATATCAGTTTTGATTTCTATGAGAACACATGCATGGACTATATGAATCTGTTTATTGTCAAGAACTGCATTGCTGTGCAGTGCGCTCTTGACAAGGACTACCGTATCAGCATCGCACATATCATTACAGATACTGCGCAGGTCAATAGTCTTTACCAGAAAGTGAATTCAGAATTCACTTTGAGCCGGCTGATGATCCATTCCTCCGATTCCGAAGAACTTTTTTATAACGGCTACCGGACAGAATTTTATGCACACAACGCTTTTCAGATTATGGTGGCAAAGGGTTTTGAATTTCTTCTTCCGCCGGAGATCAATCCAAGATTGATCCAGGCTGCCCGCGATCAGGGTTTTGATGAAAGCATGGCTCAGCTCGTTGCACATCTCGGCATCACATGGGAAGAGATTTTTGAAAAAGGAGCAATTGATTTCTACCTCCTGAAAACCAACCTCATACGCTATATTACCGATGGGACGATTTATTTTGCAGATGTCGTTTATCACATGTCTGTTGAGGAACGAAAGAAGCATATCCAGCATGTGCTTGATCTGGTACAGAAAAATCCGAATATACGCTTTTTCATTATTGATGATGAATGCATCCCCAACTCAGAACATCTTTTCCAGATGTCTGTTTATAACAACAAGCGCAAGCTTTTCCTGAAGAATATGGAACACTATGACGCACGTACACATCTGGGACCAAGTTTCTACACCATGCAGAACGAAACTTTGATTGGCGGCATCAGTCAGTATTTCTCTGAACTTCAGTCTTCTTCGCTCTGCAATGTTTACGGATCAGAAGATGTCTTCAGATTCTATGAGAAATACGGCATAATGATTGACCGAATGCTCTCCATCGAAGAATAAAACTACGCCATAAAGGGTCGGCAAATGTTATCCACTCCATTTACCGGCCTCTTTTTTATGTCCGTCATCCAGCTGTTTTATGCCTGCCGATTTTTCTCACTGCGATCTATTCATCTACATGCAGCAACGGTTCAAATACTCTTCGAATTTGAACACTTTCCTCTTCCATGCCCTTTGCTTCCCCAACAGCCTCCTTGCAGAAATACTCCTGAGAATTAACAAGTACTTTGCCGCGCTTGTCAATTTTGCTGTAGCTGCCGTCCAACTGGAGAATATGTGCCTTGACATTGTCTGCCAGCTGGACGCTGAGAATATGCTTCACAGCCTTTTTGCACTCCTCGTCTTCCACCGGGAACATGATTTCTACCCGCTTATCAAGGTTTCTAGGCATCCAGTCGGCACTTCCCATGTAAATATCTTCCCAGCCATCATTATAACAATAAAAGATTCTGCTGTGCTCCAGAAAATTCCCCACAATGGAACGCACATGGATATTTTCACTGAGTCCCGGAATTCCGGCCTTCAGGCAGCAGATCCCCCTGATGATCAATTGGATTTCAACGCCTGCGCAGGAGGCCTCATAAAGAGCCGCAATAATCTTCTTATCACACAATGAATTCATTTTCGCAATAATCCTTGCTGGTTTGCCCTGCCTTGCGTGTTCAGTTTCCCTGTCTATCAGCTTCAGGAACCGATCTCTCAGCCAGATAGGTGCAACGACCAGTTTATTCCAATACGGAGGCTCTGAATAGCCGGACAGCATATTAAAGACCGCTGTCGCATCCTCTCCGATTGGTTTAGAACAAGTAAGCAATCCCATGTCTGTATACAGCTTCGCTGTCTGGTCATTATAATTGCCGGTACCGAGATGCACATATCGTCTGATACCATCCTCATCTCTCCGGACGACCAGGGTGATCTTACTATGAGTCTTCAGGCCCCTCAGACCGTAAATAACATGGCATCCGGCCTTCTCCAGCATCTTTGCCCACAGGATATTATTCTCCTCATCAAAACGGGCTTTCAGCTCCACAAGGACCGTTACCTGCTTGCCGTTCTCCGCTGCTGCTGCCAGCGATGCAATGATCGGTGAATTGCCGCTGACGCGGTAAAGCGTCTGTTTGATAGCCAGAACATCCGGATCCTTAGCTGCCTGGCGGACGAACTCAATAACCGGCGTAAATGTCTGATACGGATGGTGCAGGAGAATATCCTTCCTGCGGATCTGGGTAAATATGTCCTCTTCCGTATTCATCCCTTTCACAGGCTGTGGTATATATTTGCTGTATCTAAGGTGATCAAACCCTTCAAAACCGCTGACTTTCATCAAAAATGTCAGATCCAGCGGCCCTCCGATACGATAAATCGCTTCTTCTGCCACATCTAATTCCTTTTTGAGGATTTTTAATAACCGCCTGTCCATATTTTCTTCTGCTTCCAGACGGATAACTTCGCCCCATTGACGCATCTTCAGCTGCCTCTGAATTTCTTTCAGAAGATCCGCCGCGTCTTCTTCATCAATAGACAAATCCGCATTACGCATAATTCTGTATGGATGCGCACAGATCACTTCATAATTTAGAAACAATTTCTGGATATTTTTCTCTATAATCTGTTCAAGAAGAATAACCGTTGTATCTTCATCATTTTCAGATGGGATCATAACAATCCTTGGCAGAACATTCGGCACCTGGACCGTAGCAAAATCATATTCCCCTTTCTGCTGTTCATCCCTGATCAGTGCACCGATATTCAGTGTTTTATTGCGGATCAGCGGAAAAGGTCTCGACGAATCAACAGCCATCGGAGTAAGCACCGGATACACATCACGCATAAAATATTCGTCAACAAATTCTGCCTGTTTCGGACTCAGATCCTCAAACTGGTCAATAATCACCATATGGTTCTGTCTGAGTGCCGGCAAAAAAGAACGGTTATATGTGCTGTACTGAACCCCCACCAGCTCATGTGTCTTTTTGCTGATGTGCTTCAGCTGCTCCTGGGGCTTCATGCCGGCTATGTCCGGTTTTGTATACCCCGCGTGAACCATGTCCTTCAATGAAGCCACACGGATCATAAAAAACTCATCCAGATTGGAAGCTGTAATACTTAAAAACTTCAATCTTTCAAAAAGCGGCAGGCTTTTGTCTCTGGCTTCACTCAGCACTCTGTAATCAAACTCCAACCAGCTGAGTTCACGATTCCTATAATTCTCCGGCTGTTCAAATTGATTGCTCATGACCTTACCTCCTCTTCATTCTCAACACAGGCTTAAATCCATAAATTTCTTCGAAGAAATGACTCTTATTCTCTATTGTACTTTGTTCAAGGGTAATATCATAAATCGTATCTGCACGGATGATCAGTTCCTTTTCTTTGAAAGTTGTTGTGACTTTTCGGATCTTCTGTCTGTGACTTCTGTCCATACCATTTGCCAGTCTCAGAATGGCAGCCAGCTTCAGCATGCGAATATAATTTTTTCTGTTGAGCGGTGCTTTCAATTCAGACAGCTTCGGCACATAATGCCATGCATTGTATTTGATCGTATCAGCAATAATACTCTTCTCCTGTTCCGACAATCCGACAAATTCTGTCGCACGAACAATAGCGCAGCTGTAATCTGTACCACCAAGCATATTGACATACTTGCCGCAGTCATGAAGAATACAGGCCATCTGCAGAAGAATGCCATCGCGCTGATCCAGTCCTGCTCTCTTTTTGATGCCGTCAAATATTGCCAGGGCTGTTTTTTCGACATTCTCCGTATGCTCTTTGTTGCTCTCATATCGGGCTGCCACTGTCCTTGCATAAGAAATAATATCTTCAGCAAAATAATGCGCCGGTTCAATCTGTTCCTGCCTTTCCGCATAATCCACGATCATACCGTCACACAGATCACAGCCTGCCGCCCATATCTTCTCTGCACCTGAGATCTCAATAATCTTTTTGTAAACAATGATTGCCGGTTTCAGGACGGTTGCAAGCTCATAAGGAATACTGTACTTTGCTGACAACTCTTCTTCACCTGCTGCCAGCACACTTCCGCATACCGCATCAAAAGCATGCCGTTCCATATGGTTTTTCCTGCCGTCACTGCCGATGATCTTGACAATGGATTCCATCTCTTCTCCAACTGCAATAATATGGCGCACTTTGCGCTCATGCATAAACAGTCTTGAAAATGTATCGATATAATTGCCGATATAATCTTCCATGACGTTGACAAAATTATCCGTCTGTCCCTCCAGGTCTGCCAGAATCTCTCTGATTCGAAGCGATCCAAGCTTCAGGTTCTGCGTATAGATCAGTCTGCCCTCATCATAAATCGTAATCTGCAGACTTCCCGAGCCCATATCGACAATCGCTGCACCATCATCAATCAGCTGTTCAAAATTTCTCATCCCGCGGGCCACAGATTTCAACAGCAGAAAACGCTGCTGCGCATTGTCAATAGTCTCTACTTTCAAACCTGTACGCACACGGATCTGATCCACGATCAATTCACAATTGCTGGCCTCAATCAGTGCACTGCTGCCGAGGGCCAGATAACTGTCAACCCTGTACTCTTCCATTTTGGTGGAAAAGCCCTCCAGGACATCACACAATTCCCTGACAAGATCGTATTCAATATAACCTTTTGTATAAGTATCACTTCCAAGTTCGATATAATAACGAACATAGTCAATTTCCCGAATTCCTGTTTTGGGGGAGATCTCATAGATCTTCATACTAACTTCTCCGGACCCCACATTAATAGCGGCAAAGGTTTTGTACGTCATGCCAATCCCCCTTATTCAACCTGAATATAATTGCCAAGTATCTTGAAATTAATGGTCTCCTGTGCCATTCCTCTTAATGCATCCTGAACAGGGGCCTCACCAATATTGCCGTCAAAATCAATAAAGAAACGATAACGCCATTTGTCCCCCTGGATTGGTCTTGATTCAATTTTTGTCATATTCAGACTATTATAAATAATAAATCCAAGGGCATGATACAGACTTCCGGTCTCATGGGCATTCGCCAGTTCAAAAGAAATACTGATACCGTCCGCACCTTTGACATATTCTTTCTTGTGACGAATAATGATAAAACGTGTGGAATTATTGTCATTATCACTGATCTTTTCTTTTAATACAGATAATGTATAAATGGCTGCCGCTGCCGGTGATGCGATGGCCGCCTGGGTTCTGTCCTGCTCAACGAGGACTTTTTTTGCACTGACTGCTGTATTCTGCAGACTTACCTGTTCCCATTCCGGTTTTTCATCAAGAAATCTGCTACACTGAAGCAGCCCCTGCGGGTGAGAATAAACCGTCTTGATCTGGTCAATTTCCGTTCCCGGAAGGCCTAGCAGTGCATGTTCAACCTTCACAACATACTCACCTACAATATAGTTATCATACAGATGCATCAGATCATAGACATCTGTAATAATACCCGTTGACGAATTTTCCACAGGCAGCACACCATAATCAGCACGCCCCTCATGCACTTCCTTCATAACATCCTCAAATGTCTTCACATGATAGCAGTCCACATCCTTGCCAAAATACCCAAGTGTCGCCTGATGACCGTAAGCGCCCTCTACCCCCTGGAAGGCAACCTTTGCCCCTGCATGGTCACCGTTGCATTCCTCAAAGCCGAAATTGTCCTGATGGGCCTCAGCCACCAGCTCATACTGACGCACACGGCTGATGGCCATCAACTGATTAAATAATGTTTCCACACCCCGGGCGTTGAAACTGCTTGTTGCCATATCTTTGGCTCTTTCAATCTTGCTGCGTTCCCTCACCGGATCATACACCGGCTTTCCACAGCCAATCTTATAACGTGCCACCTGTTCTGCTACATCCATTCTTTCTTCAAAAAGACGGATGATCTGTTTGTCAATATCATCGATCTGATCTCTTAGTACGCCTAAATCCATCTGTTCATCCCCTGTCTCATTCAACTGTAATTATTTGCTTTGCTTTTTTAATGCCGCAAGCAGTGCATCCACTGTCTCATTTATAACCGGATGTCTGAAATCTCCGGCAATATCCGATAACGGCTGCAGAACAAATTCTCTGTTAGCCATATCTGCATGTGGAATATGCAGATCCGGGGTATCCAGTATCAGATCATCATAAAAAAGTATGTCCAGATCAAGGGGTCTTGGTCCCCAGTGAATTTCACGTTTTCTGCCCAGCTTATGCTCTATTTCATGCAGCACCCTCAATAACTCTTCCGGTGTATACAGCGTCTCTATGCCAATACAGCCATTCAGAAACGGCGGCTGATCCGTATATCCGTAAGGTGCTGTCTCATAAAGTGGCGAACGCTTTGTCACCTGTATGTCCGGCACTGCCTCCAGAAGCCGGATTGCTGCCGCAAGGTTCATCTGACGATCCCCCAGATTGCTGCCGATACCAAGGAAAGCCTGATGTCTGCTTCTCTCAATATGTACCAGAACCGTATCAAATGCATAGGGAACCGGTGCTCCCGGCTTCTCAAGTTCAACCGTCACCTTTCTGACCATCGGATACTGAACAAGCAGGTAATGTGCAATATCCTCTGCTGCCGCTTCAATCAGCTTTCTTCTGTGGCTCTTCGTCCATTCCACAATTCCCAGGCAAACTTCCCCGTAATTGACGGATGCCTGAAGATCATCGCTGATACCTGCTGCTCTTGTATCCAGTTCCATCTCTACTGTAATATAGAACTTCTGTCCCAGTCGTTTCTCTTCTTCATAAACACCATGATGGGCATATACTTCCAATCTACGTATACATATCTTATCCAAAATGCAGGGCCCCTTTCAACCTTTGAAAAACATCTGCTTATTCCGTATCTCTATTGTGCATTCATAATTGCTTCGGCCATCCGTACAGCACGATAATTAGCCGCTACATCATGCACACGCACGAAGCCATAGTGTGCCTGCACAGCCCACACGGAAGTTGTAATTGTTCCCTCCACTCTCTGATCCACCGGCAAATCAAGGGTCAGGCCAATCATAGACTTCCTTGAAGTACCAAGAAGTACCGGATAGCCAAACTGATTAAAATCATTCAAATGTTTCATAACCATCAGATTCTGTTCCAGCGTTTTACCAAATCCAACACCAGGATCCAGAATCATTTTGTCCTCTGCTATCCCTGCCACTTTGGCTGTCTCGATAATCTTTCTCATATCTGCCATGCAATCCGGCAGGAAATCTCTGTAGTCGACCTTTTCCCTGTTATGCATCAGACAGCAGGAAACGCCTGCATCCGCGATAAGCCCCGCCATCTTTTCATCATATTGAAGTCCCCATATATCATTGATCAGATCACATCCGGCCTGAATAGCTGCTTCTGCCACTGCCGATTTGTAAGTATCCACCGAAAGCGGAATATCAAATTCTTTCTTGAGACATGCCACAACCGGTGCAACTCTGCAGATCTCTTCTTCGTCAGAAATCTGAATATGTCCCTGTCTTGTGGATTCTCCGCCAATATCGATAATTTCCGCGCCTTCCTCGATCATCTGGCTGACACGACGTCTGATATCATCCATATTTTTGTAGCTGCCGCCATCCGAAAAAGAATCCGGTGTTACATTTAAAATGGCCATCACAGCCGTATGATGCTCTGTATCAAATATTTTATTGCCTATCTGCATTTTCTGCCTCCTGTCAGTTGCTGACTGTCCTGTTTTTCTGTGTCTCCGGCCAGTAACACGTGTCCTGTGCCTCACAAAGCCAACATGTTCTGGATTTTTTATCAGACTCATAAAGTAAATATGCAAATCTGTCTGTTTCCATTTCCATTTTCTCTCTATGACTGCCGATAGCCGCCAAGATCTGCCCTATCGCTTCCTTACTGAAAGCGGTGTCTTCCAGGATATCTGCTGCAAGGGCCGCACCGGCCTCCTCATGAGGTATATTCTTCTCATACTGTCGCCATCTTCCGATATCATGCAGCAGCGCAGCAGCATAGATCATTTCCTTCTGAAAGCCAAGATTCTGCTCCAGATTTGTAATATATGCCACTCTGGCCACATCAAGACTGTGTTCAATTCCATGGCAGCAAAATACCCGGTCAATTTCATAGTCATGAATCTTCTTCATGGACATGATAAAAAGCGGATGATTAATAATTCTGTCTATATTCTTCATCTGAAGATTTCCTTCCTGTTAATTGGTACCACCCCGCCATTGTCGATAACGAACCAAAACATACAATCGCATGATTACCTTCTCCGATCTTCCTGGCAATTGCAAGGGCCTCCGCCTGGCTCTTCGCTGCTAAGGTTCGCTTGAAAAACGGCTCCGCTGTCTCTTTAAGCTGTTCGGCAGCAAGTCCTCTTGGATTATCCGGTTTAAAAGCAATCAATGTATCAGAACAATCTGAAACCATCTCAAGCATCTGTCTGTAATCTTTGTCTGCAAAAACACCCATAACAAGAATAACAGGCTTATCTGACAAATATGCTTTCATAGAATCCACAAGGCTCTGTACACCATCCGGATTATGGGCCCCATCAATTATCAGTGACGGATTTTTCTCCATTACCTCAAACCGTCCCTGCCAGTAAGCAGATACGATGCCTTTCCTGACCACCTGCTCACTCAACACATCTTTTGGAAGGACATCCAACTGTACCGGACAATCCGTTGCTGTCATCTTGCCCAACATCTCAACCGCCTTTACAGCAATCGCTGCATTCCACGGCTGACACCTGCCGACCATCCGGGTCTGAAGCTCTTTATAAGATCCAAAGTCGAACTGCTGGCCTCCGAAGAGATCCGCATACGTCATGTGGACATCTTCAGCCCCGACTACCGCATATTCACTTTGTCTTTCCAAGCTGATCCGTATCAGGGTGTCAACAGCCTTCTGCCTGCCGGCCCCAATCACCACCGGTCTTTTCTCTTTAATAATACCGCCCTTCTCAACTGCGATCGCTTCAATCGTATTTCCAAGAAAATGCATATGATCCATGCCAATGGATGTAATAACTGATAATACCGGCTTTGTCACTACATTGGTCGCATCCAATCTTCCGCCCATTCCTGTCTCAAGTACAACAAAGTCACATGCCATGGCTTTGAAGTACAAAAAAGCCATCACCGTTTCCAGTTCAAAGGCAGAAGCGCCTTCTATCCCCTCTGACTGCATCCGCTCATCGGCTTCCCGCACCCGGCTCATCCAGTAGGCCGTATCCTTCCTGGATATCCATTCTCCGTTGACCTGAATACGCTCTCTGTAATCAAAAAGTGTCGGTGAAACATAGCGTCCGACCTTATATCCGGCCTGCATTAGTATAGAAGCAATATAGGTGCATACAGACCCCTTTCCATTTGTCCCGGCCACATGAATCACATTGCAGTCCATTTCAGGATGTCCCGTTTTTTCCAGCAGTGCCTGAATTCTCACCAGCCCTGGCATAATTCCGCTGCAGCTCACTGTTTCTATATAACTTATTGCTTCCTCATAATTCATGTCCGGCCTCTATTTCTCATCCACTACCTGGAAAATGTAAAATTTCAAATAATAAGACTCATCTGCAGACCATAAAATTGGGTGATCTGCTGCCTGTGTGCGATATTCAATCTGACGTAGACGCTTATGTACACTTCTTGCCGCCTGATGCAGCATCTCTGTAAACAGCTCATACGTCATAAAATGCGAACATGAACATGTGGCAAGAAATCCGCCGTCTTTGACCAGCTTCATACCACGCATGTTAATCTCTCTGTATCCTTTCATCGCATGCTTAACAGAATTTCTTGATTTCGTAAAGGCCGGCGGATCCAAAATAACAACATCGTATTTCTCCCCCTGCTTCTCCAACTCCGGCAGCAGGTTAAAAACATCTGCACACTGAAAATGCACGGTATCCTGCAGCTGATTCAAAGCAGCATTCTCTTCTGCCTGATGCACCGCCAACTCCGATGCATCCACACCTGTAACCTCCGCTGCACCTGCAATCCCTGCATTTAATGCGAAGGAGCCTGTATGTGTAAAGCAGTCCAGTACTCTCGCCCCTCTGCATAATTTCTGAATTGCCAATCGATTGTATTTCTGATCCAGGAAAAAGCCTGTCTTCTGACCATCCTTCACATCAACAATATATCGCACACCATTCTCCATAATCGGAACATCTGTGTCAAAAGGTTCACCAATAAAATCTTTAATGCGCTCCATCCCCTCCTGATCACGATACTTACCGTCGCTTCTCTCATACACACCCTTTATCTCAATGCCATCTGCCATCAGAATCTCTTTCAACAGATCGACAATCTCAAGCTTCATTCGATCCATACCCAGGGCTGTCACCTGTACCACAAGTACATCTGAAAATTTATCAACTACCAGGCCCGGCAGAAAATCTGCCTCTCCAAACACAAGCCTGCAGCTGGATACATCTGTTACTTTCTTACGATAATCCCATGCAGCCTGAAGTCTTTCCTTTAAAAATTCACGGTCAATTTCCTGCTCTATATGACGCGTCATCAAACGAACCCTGATCTTGGAATGACGATTGATAAATCCACGTCCCATTGGGAAACCATCAAAATCCCTGACGATGACCATGTCACCATCTTCATAACTGCCTGTTACCGATGCGATCTCATTGTCATAGACCCACATACCGCCGGCCTTCAACGTGCGGCCTTCACCTTTTTTTAATACAACCACTGCCTGTCCCATTTTATCTACTCCTATATATTCTTTTACTTAAAGGCGTCAAAAACTCCGCGCCATTTTGATCTTATGATGTCATGTACAACTTTACCATTTATTTTCAGGATAATCAAGTTATTTGTATGCATAAAACATCCCATCAAGTGCATAAACTGTAATCGAAGAACAAATACATTCTTTGCCGCCGGATAAGACAAGTACAGCCGGCATATGACCGGTCTGTGTCACGTGAACCGTCCTCTGGCGGCCTTCAAACAAAAAAGTGCTGTGCATCACCACAACACTCCTTCTTATGTATAATCTTTGACATTATCCTTATTGTCTAAAACAAACTGAATAAATACCTTCATCTGTTCCGTGATCAATTTGTCTTTCTTGAATATCATGCCTATGTTCCATGGCAATTCCGGCTCTTTCAGGCGGATCATCTTAATCTTCTCACTGGAAGAGAAACGTTTCATAATCGGAACCGGCAGAATACTGATTCCCTGATTGTAGGCTACCATCTCCGCCAGGAAATCCCACTGGGAACTCTCCGTTGTAATATGCGGATAAAAACCGGCAATCTCACAGTTTCGGATAATACTGTCATGCAGCATATATGTCCCGTCCAGTATCAGGAAATCTTCATGCTCCAGCTCCTTGAAGCTGACTTCTTCTCTGGATGCCAGTGGATGATCCTTATTCACGATCAAAGCATTGTCCGCCGTCATCGCCGGTATGACATTGTAATTCTCTGTATTAAGCATCGGCAGCACAACGATACCGATATCAATACTTCCTGAATTTACCTGAGTCTGTACAATATTGGCTCCGACCTCTGACATCTTCAGATCAATATCCGGATACTTCTTCATAAAACGATACAGCAGATGGCTGAAATAAACGGTCGATGCCACTGGAGGCACACCGATTCTCAGACGGCGTCTGCTCTTGCATATTTTCTCAATGATCTCATTCTGGCTCTCATCGATATACTGAAGTAACTTCTCTCCCTCAGAAAAAAGAATCTTCCCCTCTTCTGTCAGATTAAAGCTCTTGCTTGTGCGGTCAATCAGCGTAACATTCAGTTCCTGTTCAAGGGATTTCACTGATTTGCTCAATGCTGATTGTGAAACATAGATATCATCCGCAGCCTTTGTAAAGCTCTCCCGCTTCGAAATATCGACAAAATATGATAAATGTTTCAAATTCATTGTTGCTTGATTCCTCTCGTAATGTATATGCAAAAAAAGCATCAATTCAGATGCATCTATAAATATATTTATTGACTTTTATATATTGGATTATATCATTTTCGAATAGTACTGTGAAGAGTTTATGATAAAATATTCCAGTTTTTTTCACATTATCTGAATAAAAACAAAATGAGACATATTCTCTATATACAATACAGAAAATATGCCTCCTTCATCTTCTTAAATGATGGCTTCCAAGAGATTATGCCTCAATATGAATGCTCTTCAGATAATCAATAACTTTGCCAACAGTTGTCATCTCTTCCAACTGCTCTGCCGGAATCTCAATGTTGTATTCTTCTTCAAGATTTGTTACAAGTTCAAAAAGATCCAGTGAATCAGCACCGAGATCTTCCTTAAAAGAAGTCTCTGCTGTGATTTCATCTGCGTTGACACCTAATTCCTCTGCTAAAAGCGCTTTAATCTTCTCTAACATATTATTTCTCCTTTATTCGATAATATCTCTTATTGTTGAATCGTTGAATCTTCCAAAACCGATGTAATGCCATCCAGTGCAGCCTGTTCATCCGGTCCTTCACACTCAACGCTGACAATATCCCCACAGTGAATACCGCTGGCAACAAGATTCAGGATACTGGCTGTATTAATCACATGGTACCCGAATATAATTCTTGAATCTGCCTTAAAACCATTCGCTGTATGGGAAATAATTCCTGCCGGTCTGATATGTATACCGCAGGGAATTGCAACCTTAACCTTCCTTTCAACCATATTCCAAATCCCCTCCAAAAAACTGTGTCTTTGTATTTCAAAAAAATGCTGTCGATTCTATTCATACGACAGGTTTATTATATCATCTTTCAGACCCAAAAACATCTGGTTTTTTGAAAAAAATACAACAACAACTTGCAAAAATCAGCTTTTCTTAATAAAAGAGGTTCTGCACTTCGGACATGTAATACTGATCTTCCCTTTTCCCTTAGGGATGCGGATCTTCTGCTTGCACTGAGGACACGTATAAATATGAAAATTTCTGCGCTGAGCAGCATAATATTTCTGCTTGCGGAACTTATTCAAAATTGCATCTTTCTTCTGCAAAAACTTCATATTCTCTTCATATCGCTTATTGATATTCCGGGAAAATACTCTGACATAAGCGAGAATCAGCAGTACCAATGTCAATGTATAAAACAATGACTGCCGCGTAATGATCTCAAGCACCATACTGATAATTGCCACTATAAAAATAAATTGATTCAGCTGGTCATTGCCATAGCGGCCGGCCATGAATCGCTGCATACGTTCTTTCATGAAATACCTTCTTTCATTATCATTCTCCTGCACACCTTATCACAAATATAAAACATTGCTTATTTGCTATACTACCGCAAAATAGCTCCCAGGTCAATGAAAGAAATCTATAATATTTATAAACAAAGTATAACCTATCCCATCAGCTGAGAATCTGCGATAACGAGCCAAAACACACTTTGCGAGTTTCGCTCGTTATCGCGATATTCGTCAAGGCCACATGCAAGCATGGGCTTTGACTCATTATCCGCGTAAAAAAAGGGCTGATACCAAAGTATCAGCCCAAGAAAAATCAATCAACAGATTATTTGTTTTTCTTGAATTCTTCAATCATGATGTCGAGAACATCCATAGCACCGCCAACGATACCTACATCTGCAACATCAAAGATTGGAGCATCTTCATCTTTGTTGACAGCAACAATATAACCGGAACCGATCATACCGGATACATGCTGTGTAGCACCGGAAATACCAAACGCAAAGTATACCTTTGGAGCTACGATCTTACCTGACTGACCAACCTGATGTGCACGGCTGATCCAACCAGATTCCATAGCAGGTCTTGTACAACCAACAACACCACCAAGGATATCTGCCAGTTCCTGTAATTTGTCGAAGTTTTCTTTGCTGCCCATACCACGGCCACCTGCAACGATAACTTCTGCTTCTTCCAGGTTAACGGATTCAGCGATTTCTTTTACAGTTTCTTTGATCTGAAGTTTAATCTGATCATCAGCAACTGTGATTGCTTTCTTAGCGATATCACCAGCTTTGCCAGCTTCTGGCTCAAGCTTAGCTACAGAACCGCCACGGATAGAAGCAACCTGAGGTCTAACGCTGTCAATAACAACATCTGTAAGAATGTTGCCGCCGTATGCAGGTACTGTAAATACAACATTACCAGCCTCATCTAATTTAACAGCTGTTGCGTCACAAACCGAACCTGTAGCCAGTTTAGCAGCAATTCTAGGAACTAAATCCTTACCTTTGCCTGTAGCGCCTGTAAAGATAACAGCAGGTTTAACTTCTGCTGCGATCTGAGCTACTGCATCTGCAACTGCATCTGCATTGTAACCTTCAAACTGAGCGCCTTCAATAACGATTGCACTGTCTGCACCATATTCAATTGCTGTCTTTGCAGCGTTTTCACAAACTGTAACAGCGATAACCTTGCCGCCATTTGCTACTGATTTAGCAGCAGCAATATTTTCAAGGCTGACATTAACCGGCTTGCCTTCATCAAGCTCTAATACAACAAGAACATCTTTATATTCTGCGAAATCCATTGTAATTCCTCCTTAAATTAAAGTACTTTTGCTTCTGCAATCATAGCAAGCGCACGCATTGTAGAATCAGCAACAGTTTCTTCCTGAATCTTAACACCAGCCTGTTTCTTAGGTGGCTCATATAATTTAAGGACCTTTGTCAGAGAGCCTGCTTCGCCAATCTTAGCTGCATCTACTGCGAGATCTGCAGCAGTAATTTCGTTGATTGTAGCTTTTCTTGCAGCCATCTTTGTCTTGATTGTTGGATATCTAGGATCATAATCAGGTTTCTGAATTGTTACAACACATGGTGTAGTCATTTCAATTACATTGTAGCCAGTTTCTGTTTCCTGTTTAACAGTAACGCCGCCTTCAGCAGGATCAACAGCAATAACATCTGTTGCAACACCAACGCCGAGTTCTGAAGCGAGCTGAACACCAACCATACCTTTAGAGAAATCTGTAGCTTCCTTACCACAGAATACAATATCAAATTTAGCGCCATTGATTTCTTCAATCTTAGCTACTGCCTTTGAAAGGATATAAGCCTTAGCTGTTGTATCGGAACCTGCGAAAGAAGCGTCCTTAATCAGGAATGCTTTGCCGGCACCAACAGCAAGACATGTTCTTAAAGCAGCTGTTGCATCGTCGTCACCGATTGTAGCGACTGTAACATTACCGCCATTGTCTTCGATATATCTTTTAGCCATTTCCAGTGCATATGTATCAAATGCATTAACAACAGCTTCAACACCATCAAGTTTTGGTGCGCCTGTTGCAGGATCAAGCTTAATTTCAACGGAATCATCTGGAACCTGTTTAATCAAAACTAATATTTCCATAATTGTTATCCACTCCTCATTCTTTATAGCACAACTGGTGTGTAGTCGCCTGCACACCAGCCATGTGAAAACTCTTATATTTTTCCTAAATGAATCTTAATCACAGGAAACCTCAGAATTTATCTTTTTTAATTGACAGGTATCGAGCCTGAAAATTATTTTGTAGCACCTAACCAGCCAGCGATAACCATACGCTGAACTTCACTTGTACCTTCATAAATTTCTGTGATCTTAGCATCACGCATATGACGTTCGAATGGATATTCACGAGAGTAACCATTACCACCAACGAGCTGTACACAACGACGAGCTACATCTGAAGCTGTTTCAGAAGCAACTAACTTAGCCATAGCTGCTAAGTGGCTGTGTGGTTCGCCATCCTGTTTAGCCTGAGCTGCACGGTAAACAAGCAGACGAGCTGCATCTACTTTAGCCTGCATATCAGCTAACTGGAACTGTGTATTCTGGAATTTCCAGATTGGTTTGCCAAACTGTACACGTTCTTTTGTATAAGCAACAGTTTCGTTGATTGCACCCTGAGCAATACCGATAGCCTGAGCAGCGATACCGATACGGCCACCATCAAGTGTTGTCATAGCAACCTTGAAGCCTTTGCCCTGTTCGCCAAGAAGGTTTTCCTTAGGAACGATACAGTTATCGAAGTACAGTGAGCATGTTGATGAACCACGGATACCCATCTTCATTTCATGACCCTGAACTGAGAAGCCTTCGAAACCTTTTTCGATGATGAATGCGGAGATATCTTTGTTTGTGTATGGTCTTTCTTTGTAGTCATCTCTGTAAACCATAGCAAATACTACGAAGATATCAGCATACTGAGCGTTTGTGATGAATACCTTGGAACCGTTAAGTACCCAATGGTCACCTTCATCTTTAGCAACTGTCTTCTGCATAGCAGCATCTGTACCAGCGCCTGGCTCTGTTAAACCGAAAGCACCTAACTTCTCACCTGAAGCAAGAGCTGTAAGGTATTTCTGTTTCTGTTCTTCTGTACCGTATTTGTAAATAGGCCAGCTGCAAAGAGATTCATGAGCGGATAATACAACAGATGTTGTAGCACAATGAACAGCCAGTTCTTCGCAAACTGCAATGTAAGAAAGATAGCTAAGTCCAGCACCGCCGTACTCTTCTGGGAAATACATACCCATCATACCCATTTCAGCAAGACCGTTACGTGCATCCATAGGGAATTTTTCTTCCTCATCAATTTCATGAGCTCTTGGAGCTACTTCCTTGACTGCATAGTCGTGTAACATGTCGAGAATTTCCTGTTCTTCTTCATTAAAGTGAAAATTCATTACTATCCCTCCTAAATGATTTAAAAGTAATTTATTTATGTATGATTTACTACAACTGTTCTTTAAACAGGTGTATTCATGCAAAAGTATTAACGCTCTCACATGAATCCCCGTTGGAATCTATAAATGATAACTCCGAATATTCAAATTACAGTTTGTAGCAAACTTTACCAGGGTTAAGAATCATCTTAGGGTCAAAGACTCTCTTGATGTCTTCCATGAGCTTCATCTGTGTTGGTCCAACAGATTTAGCAAGGTAATCAAGTTTACCGGAACCAATTGCATGTTCACCGGATACAAGACCGCCTACTCTTGTAGCTTCAGCATAGATATCATCAAAGAATTCATCTGCTTTAGCCTTGAAATCTGCAACAGAAATCTTATCATCACCAATGATGTAGATATGAAGGTTACCATCGCCTGCATGACCGAAGGATTCGATTCTAAGACCGAATTTCTCGCCTACACCATATACATATTCAACGTATGGAGCAATCTTGTCCAGAGGAACAACAACATCACATTCGTCGAGCATTTCGAGACCATCTTTCCAGTTTGTCTCAGCTTTGATAGCTTCCAGGAATGAGCTTCTTGCAGCCCATGCATCTTTGATCTTTGCTGGTGTATCAGCAACAAGAACATCGATCGCGCCAGCTTCAAGAGCAATTTCAGAAGCTTCTTCAATAATATTATCAAGTTCATCCTTTGTCTTGCCATCAAATGTAACAAGCAGATAAGCGCCAGCTTCTACGCCATCAATCTTCTGTGGATATACGCTCTTGCCGATATATCTTTCAGAAGCCTGAACGATAGCTTTCTCCATGAATTCAAGTGCCTGAGGATCCAGACCGTTTTTCTTAAACTGAGGAACTGTGCCAATACAATCTGCCAGTGTTTCGAAAGGAATAACCAAGCTGATAACTTCCTTAGGGGCTGGGATAACCTTTAATGTCAGTTCTGTGATAATACCTAATGTACCTTCGGAACCAATCATAAGGTTCAGCAGAGAGTAACCTGAAGATGTCTTGGATACTGTACTACCAAAACGTGTAACTTCACCTGTTGGTAAAACAACTTCCATAGCGCGAACATAATCTCTTGTAGCGCCGTATTTACATGCTCTCATACCACCGGCATTAGTAGAAACGTTACCACCTAATGTAGCAAACTTTTCACCTGGATCTGGTGGGTACATAAGACCTTTGCTTACGCAGTCTTCAGCAAGGTCGTTCAGAAGGACACCACACTGAACCTTAACTACGAAGTTGTTCAGGTCATATTCAAGAATCTTGTTCATCTTAGTTGTATTAATAACAATACCACCGGCGATTGGAACACAGGCACCTACAAGGCCTGTACCTGCACCTCTGGCTGTTACAGGAATGTTGTTATCATAAGCAATCTTCATTGTAGCTGCGATCTCTTCTGTAGAAGCTGCATCAACTACTAATTCAGGCATTGCCTTACCATAAATAGACATCTCGTCGTGAGAAAAGTCTTCGTTGATATCTGCGCCTGTATACACTCTGTTAGGAGCAACAACAGCTTTGATCTGCTCAACGATTTCCGGAGTCACTTTACTATACTCACTCATTTTTACTTCCTCCTACTTTTTTAAAATGGGCACAAGATTTTGTACCATTGGCCCTACCACTTACGTCTATTATTATAGAATATTATTCCAGATTTGTCTAGTGAATTTTATTAATTTTGTCCTCTTTTTTGTGATTTTATATTCCTATTCCATATAATTTACACATTTCTTACTTATCAATTGCTGTGAACATGTCGGTTTCACTATGCTTTTTGAAAGATTCCTTCATCTAAGGTGACGAAGCGATTTTATCCGTCAATATATTCATAAATATACTCAAAATGAACTTTCAACGCCTGCATTCCCTTCTCCATGTTCTTTTCCCTAAGCGCTTCCACCATTTCCCTGTGGGCCGCCATCAAACCTTCACTGTTGCTTCCGTCACTCAGAATCTTGGCTCGCATATCCTTAATGAAGACATCCATGACTGCTGTCAGTGCCTGAAGATTGTCAATAATAAACCGATTCCCTGATGCAGCTGTAATTGTATAATGAATCATCTTGTCATAATAAGCCTTCATATCTTCTTCCGGTGTTTTCTCAAGCATGGACATATAATACTCAATGTCCGCCAGTTGCTTTTTGGAGATATGTTCCATAGCCAATGCCAGTGCCTGTGTCTCCAATGCATATCGAAATTCACTGATTTCTCTGAATGTTCCCTCCTCAAGGATAAACATCAGCGTCATCACCTCAATCAGTGTCTTTTCGAAATTGTCAGAAATAAAGTTCCCGGCACCCTGCTGACTGGAAATTGCTCCCATACGTTCAAGAATGCCAAGCCCTTCCCGCACAGAATTCCTGCTTGCACCAAGAAGTGCCGCCAGTTCTCTTTCAGGTGGCAATTTATCGCCCTTCTTGTAACGGCCCTGCATGACCTGCTGTTCTACATAATTAATGATTTTCTCATATGCGCGTTCACCTGTATCCATTCTATTATCCCTGCCTTAGCATTATCCTATGTAATCTTGTAATCATTTCAAATCTGATACCAATTATATCAAAAAACATGCACTTTTACAAGAACAAGTCAGACAGCTGTCAATTTTCCCAATATAATGGATAGGAAATAACCGCTTTAAACATATCGCCGTCAATAATGATATCAAGATGTCCGCCACAGGCCTCTGAAAAACTTTTGGCAATTGCCAGGCCCAGTCCATGTCCTTCCGTTGTCCTGTTGACATCTCCTCTCTGGAATCGTTCAACAATCTTATCTGCAGTAAAATCCATCTCGTAGGCAGCAATATTTTTTATTTCTGTAATAACTTTCTGTTCCTCTACACGGCCTTCCACATAAATGCGAGTTCCTTCCATTGAATATTTAAGGGCATTTTCCATCAGATTCTGATAAACACGATATAACCGCTTGCCGTCACCGCTGATATAAAGCGGTTCTTCAGGGAGCACCGTTCGAATGATACGCCCGCTGCTGCTGATACGGTCTTCCATATCTCCCAGTGTCTGCTGCAAAAGCTTCACCATATCCAGTTTCTCCAGAACAAGCTCCGCATTGCCGCTTGTAGCCTTTGATATTTCAAAAAGATCCTGTATCATTTCTTTTAAATGCTCTGACTTCTGGGAAATAACATTGACATAATCCTGTGCCTCCGGTGACATATCTTCCTTTTTCAGCAAGTCAATATATCCGATAATCGACGTCAACGGCGTCTTTAAGTCATGAGATACATTGGTGATCAGCTCAATTTTCATCTGTTCACTCTTAACCTGCCGCTTGACACTCTTATCCAAACTTTCATTCACTTTCTCAAGATCGCATCCTGCCTCATAAAGCGGCGATGTCTCAGAAATGTTGACCGGGCGCACTTCCTCTCCCATAGAAAGGTGATGCAGTTCCCTGATAATTTCACCTACATTCCGATAAAAACCTCTCTGCCTTATAAAATAGACGATATTGATGATCAGCAGGATAAGTACAAGGATACCGCTATTGGCAAAAAGTACAGCCCAGATGATAAAAAGATTGCCGCCTACAATCAAAATTGTGCGAATGAGCTGCTTTTTTTCATAGTCCAGAGAATGTTCGTATTCTGCTTTTAAAGAGACAACACTTTCTCTGAATTTAGTATATAGCTTTTTGATAGGATTTTCTTTTTTTACTTTCTGTTTTTTTTCATGTTTTGGAAAAACAGATCGGATCCACAACCCCCTGCGTTTCTCCCGATCCTTCATGCGCCGGATAAAGATAGCATAACAGCTTACCGCAACAAAGGCTTCCGGCAGCACCAATACCAAAAACAAAAGCTTTCCCAGTATCGAGATTGTCGGATATGCCCAACTCCATGACTCATATAAACTGGCAATCCATGCAAAGGCAGCCATTGTGCATGTAACAATAAATACTTCCAGCCAAAACAGTGTATCTGTCTTAAAGTTATCAAAAATTCCAAAAAACAGCCATTCTTTACTGTCCGGCCTCAAACTGATTGTCAGCATAATACCTGCAGTAACCGTCACAAGAAAAGCAATATAGATAATGACATCCCCGTAAAAAGTACTTATGAGATTTCCGCCGCCAATTCCAAGGAGAACATCAAGCCCTAATACTGTCAGAACGAACCATCCTTTTATACCTTTAATATTTGCTGTCATCTTTTTCAATTTTGTATCCAATTCCCCACACCACCTTCAAATATTTTGGTTGTTTCGGATTGATCTCAATCTTTTCACGAATTCTCCGAATATGTACCATGACTGTATTTTCAACAGAATAAGCCGGTTCCTGCCAAACACGCTCATAAATTTCTTCCGCCGGAAAAACTCTGCCCGGATTACTCATGAGCAGTTCCATAATTTTATATTCTGTTGCCGTCAGATGCACGGATTCACCATTAACATTTAATTCCTTGGCATGTTTATCCAGATACAGATCACCAATACGAATACTGTCCTGCATACTTTCCGAATTCATGGCTCCAAGACGCATATACCGTCTCAGCTGTGCCTTCACTCTGGCAATCATCTCCTGGGTATTAAATGGCTTGCTGATATAGTCATCCGCTCCCATAGACAGCCCCAAAACCTTATCTGTTTCCTCGGTCTTGGCTGATAAAATGATAATAGGAATATTATTGGTCTCCCGTATTTTCATCACGGCTGCAAGACCATTCATCTTCGGCATCATGATATCGATCATAATCAGGTGTACAACATTGCCCACCAGCATATCCAGGGCCTCGAGACCATCATAAGCCTTCAATGTCCTATATCCTTCCAGTTCAAGTATTTTGGCGATGACACGTACAATTTCTCTGTCATCATCTACAATTAATATTGTCTGCTGTTCCATCGTTTTCCCCTTTTGTTTTTAGTTATTCATTTTACTCTATATCAATGATTCTACTGCAAATTTCTGAAAATAATGCCAGTTATTTCTTTCAGTTTTCTTACAGTTGGATTCGTTTTTTTCATTATCCCGGAATTTCAATATTTTATACTATTCATTTGACGTCGTCTCTTAAATTTTAAAAGGCGGATGCCTTTCGACATCCGCCTTAAAATCAACAATCTGTATACAGCCCGCTATTAGCAGATGGCATGTTTTGGACACACTTCTGCACATGCACCGCAGTTTGTACACTTATCATAATCAATGGCTGCATTGAAGTTTGTAACATGGATTGCGTCATGCTCACAAGTCTTCACACACTTCATACAACCAATACAGCTTGTCTTGCAGACTTTCATTGCTTCTGCACCCTTATCTGTATTGACGCAAAGTACATGATGTTTCTTCTCGAATGGTACAAGTGCGATCACATGCTTCGGACATGTCTTCACACAGATACCACAGCCAACACACTTGTCCTGATCGATCATAGCCAGACCGTCATGAACAATGATTGCCTTCTCAGGGCAAACAGCTGCACAGTCACCATGGCCAAGGCAGCCATATGCACATGTGCTGTCGCCGGCAAACATCAGGCTCACTGCCTGACATGTGTCAACACCATCATAGATGAGTTTCTGACCTGCATTTGAGCAAGTACCGTTACACTGTACAAGCGCAACTTTTCTAACCATTTCACCTGCTGCTTTGCCCAGGATTGTTGCACATTCTTCTGCAACATCCGGACCACCAGGAGAACAAAGACCGATTTCTGCTGTTCCTGCAGCAAGAGCTGCTGCATAGCCGTCACAACCGGAGAAACCGCAGGCACCACAGTTAGCACCAGGAAGTACTTCTCTGACTGCTGCCTGTTTTTCATCAACAGGTACTGCGAACTGAATGGAAGCCCATGACAAAAGCAGACCTGCAATAATCGCGATAACCGCTACAAGAATAATACCATACATGTCCAATCCCTCCTATTTAAAAATGCCGTCTACAAGGCCGCCGAAGCCAAGGAATGAACAAGCTACGATAGATGCGGATACCAGTGTGATTGGCAGACCCTGTAATGATTTAGGGATATCCGCTGTTTCCAGTCTTCCTCTGACACCTGCAAAAAGTACCATGGCAACAAGGAAACCAACACCTGAACCAAATGAATTGATCAGTGATTCGATATAGTTATAACCAGAGCTGATATTCAGGGTTGTAACACCAAGTACTGCACAGTTTGTTGTGATCAGAGGAAGGTATACACCCAGAGCCTGATAAAGAGGCGGCATGTTCTTCTTCATGAACGTCTCAATGAACTGAACAAGTGCTGCAATGATCAGGATGAATACGATTGTCTGTAAGTAACCAAGGCCAAGTGGATCCAACAGTAATGTCTGGATTGGCCATGTAACAGCTGTAGCAACAACCATTACGACGATAACGGCAGCACTCATGCTGACTGCTGTATCCAGTTTCTTGGAAACGCCCAGGAATGGACAGATACCAAGGAATTTAGACAGGATATAGTTGTTTGTCAGAATGGCTGCAAGGAAAATTGAAAGTAAACCAGTAATTGACATTATTCACAACCTCCTTCTGATGCTTTCATACAGCTGGCAGCCTGTGGGCAATTACAGCATGATAATGTTGCAGGCTCTTTGCCTTTACCTTCAGCAAGACGATTGAACAGTGCAATCAACATACCGAATACAAAGAAACCACCAGGAGGCAGGATGAGAATCAGCATAGGCTGAATCATACTACCATCATTGAGAACCATACCAAACCATGAACCATTACCAATGATCTCACGGATGGAACCCATTAATACAAGGGCAATTGTGAAACCGATACCCATTCCAAGACCATCAAGGATGGATGGAAGGACTTTATTCTTGCTGGCAAAACTTTCTGCACGGCCAAGAATAATACAGTTAACAACGATCAGAGGCAGATAAATACCAAGCGCTGAATCCAGAGCTGGTACAAACGCCTTGACAAGCATCTGAATAATTGTTACGAAACCAGCGATGATTGTGATGAAAGCCGGAATACGAACCTTATCAGGAATAACGTTACGAAGTAATGAAATAACAGCATTGGAACCGATCAGTACCAGTGTAGCTGCGGCACCCATACCAAGACCGTTAAAAGCCTGTGTTGTAACGGCCAATGTAGGACAGGTACCTAATACAAGACGAAGAACAGGGTTTTCTTTAATAAAACCGGCTGTCAAAATCTCGCCATAACTTTTCTCTTTTTTAGCCATTAGTTAGCACCTCCTACTACAGCATTGTACTGTGCAATTGCATCATTAACATCATGTGTAACAGCACGGGATGTGATTGTTGCACCTGCAACAGCCTCAATTGTACCGCCATCTTTAACAACAGCGAAAGAACCACTTTCAGGGATATCACCAACGAACTGAGCGCGTCTCTCGTTACCTGATGCATCAGCAGCTATCCATTTAGCACCAAGACCAGGTGTTTCATCAGAAGCTTCTGTCACTTTAACACCGACAACTTTACCATCGGAAGAAATACCAACCATGGATACTACAGCACCGCCGTAACCTTTGTTGGAACCTGAGAATACATAGCCTGCGCCATTCTTAGCTTCATAATATGTATACTCTACACCGTCAACAGTCACTGTCTTCTCATCAAAATCGTCAGCATCCGGAAGAACTTCCTTACGGGAAGCCACATTCGCATCTGCCTGATTCTGAGCAATCTTTGCTTCTGTTGTATTATTTGTCAGGAACAGAAGTATTGTAATAACAGCTGCAATAACTAACAATTTGATTGTAGGAATACCAATTGATTTAAAATTCATTACTTAGCCTCCTTTACAGTACCAAACGGTTTAGGAACTGTAGCTCTCTCAATCAGAGGAACAATGATGTTCATCAGAACGATTGAGTAAGATACACCTTCCGGAAGGGAAGCAAATACACGGATAAGGCAAGTAATAATACCACAGCAAAGTGCATAGATGAATTTGCCTTTATTCGTCAGAGGGCTTGTTACATAGTCAGTTGCCATAAAGATTGCACCGATGAAAAGACCACCGCAGAGAATCTGGGCAACAGGATCCTGTCCAAGAATAGCAGACAGAACAAATACTGTACCAATATAAGTTACAGGGATGATCGGTGAGATAACTTTTCTGGCAATCAGATAAATACCACCAAGCAGAAGTGCTAATGCACTTGTTTCACCCAAACATCCAGGAATGTTACCGATGAACATATCCCAGTAAGATGGCAATGCATCTACATTACCTGCTGCAATGTTAGCAAGCGGTGAAGCCATTGCTGTTGTATCAGCTCCAAAGTTGCCTGATGGATACCATGTTGTCATCAGTACAGGGAAGGAGTTCATCAGAATGATACGTGCCAGCAGAGCCGGATTAACGAAGTTCTGGCCAAGGCCACCAAACATCTGTTTAACCATAACGATGGCTACCAGACCACCGATGATCGGCACATAGATCGGTACACTTGAAGGCAGGTTGAATGCCAGAAGAATACCTGTTACGACTGCACTGAGATCGCCGATTGTCTGCTCGCGCTTCATGACTTTACGGCAGATATACTCAGCGATTACACAAGTTGCTACTGAAGCAATAACAACAACAGCAGCTCTCGGTCCGAAGAAATAAATTGATGCAATCAAAGAAGGGATTAATGCGATGATAACATCAAGCATAATATTCTTTGTTTTCACCGGACTCGAAATATGAGGGGATGAAGAAACAATTAATTTACCATCCATTATGTACACCTACTTTCCTGCATTACGAAGAATGGCTTTACCAATTCTCATAGACTGAACGAGTTTCCTGTTTGCTGGACATACGAATGCACAGCAGCCGCATTCCATACATGTCATGACACTGTACTTCTTCAGGTCATCTACTCTCTTATAGATAGTAGCAGCCTCAAGCTTTGTAGGCATCAGATTCATAGGACATGCATTAACGCAACGACCGCAGCTGATACATGCTGTCGGTTCAAGAGATTTAGCTTCTGCTTCATCGAAAGCAAGGAAAGCATTGTTCTGTTTCAGAACAGGGAAATCATCGGTCATCAATGCAGTACCCATCATAGGACCACCACTGATCAGTTTGGCCGGTGTACCTTTGTATCCGCCGCAGAATGCAATAATATCTTTAATCGGAGCACCGATCGGAACTCTGACGTTCTTAGCTTCTGTAATTGCAGAACCATCAACCGTGACACGCTTTGTTGTCAACGGAATACCATTCTTCAGATAACCGCCGAGGAAACCTGCAGATGCAACGTTCATAACGATACATCCCACATCAGAAGGCAGTTTGCCAGGAGGCACCTGACGTCCTGTACACTGTTCAATGAGAACTTTCTCAGCACCCTGTGGATAACGGGAAGGTAAGCTCACAACTTCAACATTGCTCATCTGTGCTGTCTTCTCCTGCATCAGCTTGATTGCTTCAGGCTTGTTGTCCTCAATACCGATCAAAGCCTTGTCGATACCAACGTATTTCATAACCTGGCTGATACCGTAAAGAACGTTCTCATGGTTCTCCATGATCTCTCTGACATCGGCTGTGATATAAGGTTCACATTCTGCCGCATTGATGCAGAGATATTCAATCTTGTCCTTAGGGTTCAACTTGATGTGTGCTGGGAAACCGGCACCACCAAGACCTACAAGACCTGACTGTTTAACAGCTTCAATAAATTCCTCTTTTGAATTCACTACTGGTGGCTGAATAGCCGGGTCAACAGTCTGTTCACCATCTGTATCGATGACGATTGCCTGTGCCTTTGTACCATTCGGCATTAAAACTGTGTCAATTTTTTTGACTGTACCTGACACGCTGGAATGTATCGGCGCTGACATAAATGCAGTGCTTTCACCTACAAGCGTACCTACAAACACCTGATCCTTTGCTTTAACGCATGGTGTACAAGGTGCACCAATATGCTGTGACATAACGATAGTTACAGTTGCCGGTACCGGCATCTCAACTGTCTCACAAGCACTGGTATGTTTTCTGTGAGGTACGGGTGCTCCAGGGCTTTTAACAAATCCTAAACTGCCAAGAAGTCCACTTGATTGTTTTGCCATTTGAATCCTCCTCTAGATATTTTTGGACTTTCGTCCGCAAAACTTTATTATATAAACCAGTCCACAGCCTTAACTGCGAGCCTGATTATATTCATTTAAAACATATCCTGAATCCTTTCCTGTAAACTCGAAATAATTCAAGACATCCGGGTTATTGTACCAGATATTCTTATCTGTATCAACAAAAATCGCATTAACACCATATTTTGCTGCCAGATTCATGCCCTCGTCCAGACCAAGGACAAAACATGCCGTTGACAGTGCATCTCCAATCACACTGTCATCACAGATAATCGTTACCTGCATCAGTCCGCTGTCAGCCGGATAGCCTGTCCGCGGATCCAGTATATGGTGATATCTCACACCATCCTTTTCAAAATAGCGCTCATAATCGCCGGATGTGGATATCGTCGTATCCGACAAGGTAAGCACCCCGATCGCTGAATTTTCATCACCACGGGGGTCTCTTAAAGCTACTCTGAACCGGCTGCCATCTTTCTTTGTTCCACAGACATAAATGGAACTGCCGGCCGAAACCATCCCGCCTGATGCATCAGAACGTTTCAAAACATCCTTCGCCTGCTCGATAGCATAGCCTTTGCCAATGGCACCTAATTCAATCTGAATATCCGGATTTTCTGTAGAAAGTATCCCGGTCGCATCATCATACTTCAGCTGAGTATAATCCACTTTTGCCATTGCCTGCGCAATATCTTCTTTATCCGGGACTTTCATTGTTGACACATCAAAATCACTGTCCCCGAGCTTATCAAAATTCCAAAGCTGTGAAAGCGGTAAAACAGTGAGATCAAATGCGCCCTGACTGTCTTTACTGACCTGAAGGGCATCTTCAAATACTTCTTTCATCTCAGACATATCTGCCTGATGCTCCGTATTAAATCTGTATGCTAATGACCCTTCCTCTCTCCAGGAAAGAAGACTGTCACAACCATAAAGTGCCTGTTCCGCTTCCTGCATGATCTCAGAAGCATCTTCGGCAAATACCCGGATATCAAAAACGGTTCCCATGGTGAATATATAGGAAGAAGCCGTCCCATCCTCTTCAGTATCGCCTTGCCCCGCCGTCTTCTGACAGGCCGCCGCCTGAAATACAAGCAATAGCAGCAACAGTAATACGCCAAGTCTTTTTATCCATTTGCTGTTCAAAATACGCACCTCATTGTTACATTTTTAACACGTAAAATGCATAGTATATCAACCTTGTGTATACTATACACATTTTACTATGTCAGCCCGACAATTTCAAGCACACTTTACAAATTTTAAGTAAAAATGCAAAGTTTCATCATTAAATCACTTTTTTTCATATACAAAATCAGTATATCTTATTCTCCATGTAGTGCATATAGCGCACAACCATCAATGCAATCTCAAAAGTAATGGCATCTTCGAAGACTCTCAGATCCAATCCTGTTGCTTTATTAACCTTGTCAAGACGATAAACCAGGGTATTTCTATGGATATATAATTGCCTTGCCGTCTCTGATACATTCAGGCTATTGTCAAAGAATTTGCGGATTGTCAGCAATGTCTCCTCATCAAATTCATCCGGTGTCGTTCCAGGAAAAATCTCATCAATAAACATCTTGCACAACGGAATCGGCAGTTGATAAATCAGACGTCCGATGCCAAGCTTGTTATATGCAATGACAGACTTCTCATCATAAAAAATCTTACCTACATCCAGTGCCATCTTCGCCTCATTATAGGACCTGGAAATATCCTTGATATTATGTACGATGGTACCATACGCTATTCTTGCATTGATCATTGCCTCAGTATTCAATAGATCAACAATGGTTTTGGCAAGGGTCTGCATTTCATCATATGTCTCCTTCGGATCCAGTCCCTTCACAAGGATAATATTCTCTTCATCCACCGCTGTAATATAATCTCCATGTCTGCCGGTGAAAAGACTCTTCACCACTTCCATAGCATGATTATCCCGCTGTCTGTTCGTCTCAATCACAAATACAAGCCGTCTTTCCTCAGCATCAATGTGGAGTTTCTTGGCTTTATTATAAATATCCACCAAGAGCATATTATCCAGAAGTACATTTTTGATAAAGTTCTCTTTGTCATACTTCTCTTTATAAGCGGACAATAAGTTCTGTATCTGAAATGCAACCAGTTTGCCGATTGTGTAAATATCATCACTGTCACCACGAATCAGCATCACATATTCAACCGTTGTACCGTCCAGAATCTTAAAATACTGATAGCCCTGAACAACCTGTATCTCCGCCGGTGAATCAACAAATGTCAATACAGATTCCTTATACTGCTGTGCCTCCTCATTCGTTGCTGCAATCACATTGCCCTCCGTATCCATCAGGCACAGATCCGTCCTTGCAATGGACTTAACTCCTTCAATCGTACTTTGCAGCATCTGATTATATGCCATCCGCAATTCCTCCTTTTATGTTCTCGATTTAAACTGCTATAATCATAAACCATAAAAAGAGGGAATACAACCTGTATCCCCTCTAAAATTGTTCAAATATTCATCCATCTGTTGAATTTAATTCGTAATTGTCATCTGTGTTTCTTTGTCAAAGACATGAATCTTGTTCACATCAAAGGAAATGTTCATAATATCTCCCGGCTTTGCCTTTGTACTCGGATGTTCACGGCATGTGACATCAAATCCATCAACCGTCAGATACAGAAATACTTCTGCACCCAGCATCTCAAATACACGCACACTTGCTTCCACTGTATTATGTTCATGGGCAGATTCGTATTTGTCCGCTGCAAAAACATCCTCAGGGCGAATACCGAATGTGACCTCTTTGCCGATATAATCTGTCAGCTTCGCTGCTTTCTCAGGTGGCAGAATCACTCTGTGGTGCTCACCATATTCAAGGAACAGCTCACCGCCCTCTTTAACAACTGTTGCATCAATAAAGTTCATCTGCGGAGAACCGATAAAACCGGCTACAAAAAGATTGTCTGGTCGGTCATAAAGATTCTGCGGTGAATCCACCTGCTGAATCACGCCATCCTTCATAACAACAATTCTTGTGCCCAATGTCATAGCCTCTGTCTGGTCATGGGTAACATAAATAATCGTAGACTGCAGTCTCTGATGCAGTTTGGAAATCTCAATTCTCATCTGCACACGCAGTTTCGCATCCAGATTAGAAAGCGGTTCATCCATCAGGAATACTTTCGGTTCACGAACAATCGCACGCCCCATAGCCACACGCTGTCTCTGACCACCGGACAGAAGCTTCGGTTTTCTGTCGAGAAGATGTTCAATATCAAGAATTCTTGCAGCTTCTCTGACTCTTCTGTCAATCTCATCTTTCGGCATCTTGCGCAGCTTCAGGCCAAATGCCATATTATCATAAATAGACATATGCGGATAAAGAGCATAACTCTGGAACACCATTGCGATATCTCTGTCTTTCGGTTCAACATCATTGACCAGTTTATCATCAATGTAGAGTTCACCTTTGGATATCTCCTCAAGGCCTGCGATCATACGAAGTGTTGTTGATTTACCGCAGCCGGAAGGACCAACAAAAATAATAAACTCTTTATCTTCTATTTCGAGATTAAAATCCTTTACCGCATTAAAACCATTTGGATAAACTTTATAAATATTTCTTAATGATAAACTTGCCATAAGTTCCTCCTCGTTATCGGCATTCAGCCGCTTCCATAATATAGTAACTGTTACTATACTACAACATTTTTCTTAAAACGGCCATGGATGCTTTGGCCAAAGAAACTCCGGGAACTTTGTTGACTTTTCTTTTTTTCAGCTTTTCTTTGCAGATTGAACAACAATTTTGATCATTTTCTTTTTTTCATAGGCAGATTGAATGCAAAAAATACCCGTCAAATTGATTTGACGGGTATTTTTAGTCAATATAGCATTACGCTGTACAATTAACCGAATTTTTACAGATTTTTGAACAGATTGACCATTTCAATTGCGCTGACAGCCACATCATATCCCTTATTGCCTGCTTTTGTACCGGCTCTTTCGATTGCCTGTTCAATATTATCTGTTGTCAGAACACCGAAGAGAACCGGCAGACCAGATGATAATGAAACAGTTGCAATACCTTTAGATACTTCTGCACAAACATAATCATAATGAGATGTAGAACCTTTGATGACAGCACCCAGGCAGAGGATTGCATCGTACTTGCCTGTTGCAGCCATTTTCTGAGCAGCCAGAGGAATTTCAAATGCTCCCGGTACCCATGCAACATCAACATCGCTGTCTGCAACGCCATGTCTTACAAGTGCATCCATGGCACCGCCGAGAAGTTTGGATGTGATAAATTCATTAAAACGTGCACACACAATACCAATCTTCATTCCCTCTGCTACTAATTTTCCTTCTAATACGTTCATCTCTATACTTCCTTTCATTTATAAATAATTAATTTATTTGTTGTCTTTGTTGTCCTTTTTGGCATTCTCTTCCTCTTCCAGTGTCACCGGATATGTCAGAAGATGGCCCATCTTTTCTTTCTTTGTTAAAAGGTAGAAAGCATCATTTTTGCCTAATTCCATCTGGATTGGAACTCTTTCGATAATCTTCAGATCAAAGGCCGCAATACCATCAATCTTCTCAGGATTATTGGTCATCAGTCTCAGTTCATGAACGCCAAGGTCTTCAAGAATCTGGGAACCGATAGTATAATCTCTCATATCTGCCGGGAAACCAAGCATAATGTTGGCCTGAATAGTATCATATCCCTGATCCTGCAGGGCATAAGCTTTGATTTTGTTGATCAGACCAATGCCTCGGCCCTCCTGTCTGAGGTATAACAATACGCCTCGGCCTTCCTTCTCAATCATACGAAGCGCCGTCTGAAGCTGTTCACCGCAGTCACATTTCTGGGAGCCAAACGCATCACCTGTCAGGCATTCTGAATGGACACGACATAATACAGCCTTGCCATCGCCGATTTCCCCCTTAACCAGTGCCACATGATGTTCACCATTCAGCTTGTTGATATAGCCATACATCATGAAATCGCCGTATTTTGTCGGAAGTTTTGCCTTTGCCACACATTCAACCAGTTTCTCATGTTCTTTTCTGTATCGCTTGATCTGCGCAATTGTACAGATCTTCAAATCATGTTCTTCTGCAAATGCCAGCAGATCATCTCTTCTTGCCATTGTGCCGTCATCCTTCATGATTTCACAGCAAAGACCAACTTTCTTGAGTCCCGCCATCTCCATCAGATCAACCGTCACTTCTGTATGTCCCGGACGTTCAAAGATACCGCCCTTTTTAGCAACCAGTGGGAACATATGCCCCGGTCTTCTGAAATCTTCCGGTTTTGCACTATCTTCAACAACCTTCATGGCTGTCATGGAACGCTCAAAAGCAGAAATACCTGTCGTTGTGTCTTTATAATCAATGGATTCTGTAAATGCTGTTCCATGGTTATCTGTATTAACGGAGCACATCATGTCCAGGCCAAGCTTTTCTACATAATCAACATGCATCGGCATACAGATCAAGCCTTTTGCATAAGATGCCATAAAGTTGACATTCTCAGGTGTTGCAAATTCAGCCGCACAGATGACATCCCCTTCATTTTCTCTATCCTCATCGTCCATAACAACAACAATCTTGCCGCCACGAACGGCTTCGATGACTTCTTCTACTGAATTAAATTCCTTCATTCTCTTTGTTTCCTCCTACATAAATCCGTTTTCTGCCAGAAATGCTTCTGTAATACCGCCGGAAGATTTCTGTGTTTCTTCTGCCTTACCAAACAGCAATTTCTCGACATATTTTCCAATGAGATCACATTCAAGATTGACGGTGTCTCCCGGTTTTTTCTTTAATAAAATTGTTTCTTCACCTGTATGCGGAATGACGGATACCTTAAAGCAGCCGTCATCCACATAGGCAATGGTCAGACTCACACCGTCTATGGCAATAGAACCCTTTTCTATCATATACTTCAGCAGATCAGGCTTTGTCTGTACAGTTACCCAGACAGCATTATCCTCTCTTGTCATATCAGAGATTGTGCCTGTCCCGTCAATATGACCGCTGACAATATGCCCGCCCAACCGACTCATCGGTGTCAGGGCACGTTCAAGATTCACACGGCTTCCTGCATGCAGGGATGAAAAATTGGTTCTTCTGACAGTTTCTGCCATGACATCCGCATCAAAATTATTGCCGTGGATCGCTGTTACCGTCAGACAAATGCCGTTGGTAGCAATACTGTCACCAACCTGAGTTCCCTCCAGCACTTTATTGGCACTCACAGTCAGCCGATAGGATACCTTTCCCGGAACAAGCTGTTTCACTATTCCTATTTCTTCTATAATACCTGTAAACATATCATGCCTCCCGTCTGATATAGCCCGTGATACATATATCATTGCCTATATTTCTCGCTGTTATGTCTTTAAGCTGCCAGGCATCTGAAAGATGTTCAACACCTTTGCCGCCAACAGGTGTTCTTGATGTCTTGCCGCCGATAATCTTCGGCGCAATGTACATCTGAACCTTGTCGATAATTCCTGCTCCAAAGGCTGCTGCTGCCAAAGCTGCTCCGCCCTCCAGTAAAATACTGTCAATCTGCATACGTCCCAGTTCTTCCGTCAGTTTCTTAAGATCAACATGTCCATCTTTCGCTTCAATGCTCAATACTTCAACACCTGCATTCTGCAAATCTTTAATCTTCTTTTCATCTGCTGACGGCGTACATGCCACAATCGTTCTGATGTCCCTGGCTGTTTTCACCAGACGTGCTGTCATCGGAATCCGTAATGAGGAATCCACAACAACACGGATTGGATCTTTGCCTTCTATTAATCTGCAGTTCAACATCGGGTCATCATCAAGAACCGTCTGTGATCCTACCATAATGGCCATATACTGGTGTCTGAGTTCATGAACTTCCTTTCTCGATGCTTCACAGGAAATCCACTGTGACTCACCGCTTACCGTAGCAATCTTGCCATCCAATGACATGGCTGACTTATACAATACAAAAGGTTCCTTGTTCACAATATACTTCATAAAGATCTCATTGAGCTTGATACTTTCTTCTGCAAGAACACCAGTTGTTACTTCAATTCCTGCATTGCGAATCTTCTCAATTCCCCGTCCGGCTACCAATGGATTCGGGTCAAGTGCACCGACAACTACCCGTCCGATCTTCTTCTCAATAATCTTATCTGCACAAGGCGGCGTCTTACCATAATGCGAACATGGTTCCAAAGTAACATATATCGTTGCTCCAGTTACATCCTGATTTCCGGCATCCTTAAATGCTTCAACTTCCGCATGTCCCTGTCCGCAGCAATGATGATATCCTTTTGCAATAACCTGTCCATCCTTGACAATCACTGCTCCCACCATGGGATTAGGGTTTGTATAGCCACGCCCAAGCTTTGCCATATCAAGCGCCATCTGCATATAACGTAAATCTTCCTGATTTCTGTCTGTCATTTACTCCAACCCCTTATCGTCTACGTTTTGCCTCACGGGGAAATGCCCGTGAAACCAGAAAATGCCCCTGAATCTATTCTTCAGAGGCACCATAGCTTACACTCAATTGCGCACCGCGCAGTCAACTTGCAACACAATTGTATGTACACTCAGGCACATACAATGCTATAACAAAAGAAATGCTCTGGTCAATACATACTAACCAGAGCAGTCAATAAATTCAGTCACAAACTTACGTCAATTTATCTTCTTCCATCCAGACTATACTGTCGGCTTCGGACTCGCACCGAATCAACCTTGCGGCTCGTGGGCTTTACCACCGGTAGGGACTTGCACCCTGCCCTGAAGATTCTATTCATTTTCTTGTATTATTATACCTCATAAGGCTATTTTATACAAGTATTTTTTGTGAATTTTTACAATTATTCGAAAAGTTTTTCAACAAAAGCAAATTTTTAACAAAACAAAACCGACCAATCATCATGACTGGCCGGCCTCATTTATACTTTTAAACATTTAGGGAGTTCGTTATTATTCTATCAACCGATAATTATCTAAGTAAAGAGCCAGAGATAACCATCTTCATAACTTCGGATGTACCTTCATAAATCTCTGTGATCTTGACATCACGAAGCTTTCTTTCAACACCGTATTCACGGCAGTAGCCATAGCCACCCATGAACTGAACAGCTGCACGGCAAACATCATTTGCTACATCAGAAGCAACCAGTTTAGCTTCTGCAGCATATACATTGTAAGGTTCGCCATTGTCTTTAGCAACAGCTGCACGCCATGTAAGAAGACGAGCTGCATCAATTCTTGCCTGTAATTCAGCAATTCTGAACTGTGTATTCTGGAATGCTGTGATTGGCTTGCCAAACTGTTTTCTCTCTTTGCAATATGCAATTGCTTCATCTAAAGCGCCCTGTGCAAGACCTACAGACTGAGCAGCAATACCGATACGGCCGCCATCAAGTGCTTTCATAGCGATCTTGAAGCCTTTGCCTTCGCCGCCAAGTAAATCAGAAGCAGGTACACGTACATCTGTGTAAACAACTTCTGAGTTAGAAGCACCGCGAATACCCATACGTTTGATATCCGGCTGAACTGTGATACCTGGTGTATTTCTGTCAACAAGGAAAGCAGACATGCCTTTGTGAGGACCTGCAGCCTTATCTGTTAAAGCAAATACAAGGAATGTATCAGCGAATCCGGAGTTTGTTGTGAAAATCTTGCTGCCGTTGATGACATATTCATCACCGTCTTTAACTGCAACTGTTCTTGCGCCTGCAACGTCAGAACCTGCATCTGGCTCTGTTAAACCGAAACAGCCAATCTTGCTGCCGTCAGCCAGTGGACGAAGCCATTTTTCTTTCTGCTCAGGTGTTGCAAATTCTTCAATGCTGGATGCACATAAAGATGTATGTACGGATACTGTAATACTTGTGCTGGCATCAACTTTTGAAAGTTCTTCCATTAAAAGAACATAGTTGAAAACATCAAGTCCTGCACCGCCAACTTCTTCTGAGAATGGAATGCCAAACATACCAAGGCTCTGCATCTCATGGATGAGATCCATATCCATTTTCTCTTCTTCATCCATCTTCTCTGCAGCTGCTTTCACACGTTCCTGTGAAAACTTACGGAAAAATGCCTGCATCTCTTTCTGTTCTTCTGTTAAATTGAACCCTATCATCTCATTTAACCCCTTTCATTTGCTCGCTTTATTTTTTAGCTTACTAATACTTTGTGAGCTAATTATATACTAGCTAACTATTCGTGTCAATAAGTAAATTGATAAATTTTTAATTTTCGCATATTGCACAAAAAGAGACCAGAAATCTTGTGACTTCTGGTCTCTCTCTTTTATATTACATATTATTAAGCTGTCAATGTTCATTCTCACTCAGTCAGCCAATTCTCCTTTGGAAATACCAAACGGAGAAGGAGGGATTTGAACCCTCGCGCCGCTATTAACGACCTACTCCCTTTCCAGGGGAGCCCCTTCAGCCTCTTGGGTACTTCTCCAAATAAGCTGACTAACAAGCGATATTCAATTAGTATCCCAGTGGATACAGCGGAGAAGGTGGGATTCGAACCCACGGCCCCTTGCGGAGTCACTGGTTTTCAAGACCAGCTCCTTAAACCACTCGGACACCTCTCCATTGCGTTATCCTTACATGGAAGGTCTCACGCGACAATAGATATATTATCATCTCAAAAGCCAAATGTCAACAACTAATTTTACTTTTTTTCAAAAAAATTTAAACAATTACGGCACTTCAAATTTTATGGGATGTTCCGGGCATCCGCAGTATCTTAAAGTGCCGTAACGACAATATACATTCCCGTACAGGCATGCGTTATCTGTTGTCTCCACCGTTTAAAAAGGCTTCTGCAATAACCAGGTCTTCAGGGGTTGTAATCTTGATATTGCGGTAGTCGCCTTTTAACAGGTAAATGGAATGGTCGGCATATTTTTCAACAACCATGGCATCGTCTGTGACGGTGGTATCCCCCGCTTCTGCTCTTTTTCGATATGCTTCTGATACAAGGGCATAGGAAAATGTCTGTGGTGTCTGTATCTGCCACAGTTTTGAGCGTTCCGGGGTATCGGCTACATAGCCCTTGTTATCCACTACTTTGATGGTGTCTTTGGCAGGCACAGCTGTAATGCAGGCTTCCTTCTCCTGCACACAACTGATATTCGCATTAATAAGCGCACTTGATATAAGCGGTCTGGCTCCATCATGAATCAGCACATAATCACAGTCCGACAACGCTTTTAATCCTTCATAAACAGAATCATAACGTTCTTTGCCGCCTGCAATAACCGCACGGACTTTCTGAAAATTGTATTTCTCCACAATTTCTCTGCTGCAATAGTCTATTTCATCCGCACCTGTCACAAGTATAATCTCATCCACCTCAGACAATTCAAAAGCCCGAAGCGTATAATAAATAACCGGTTTATCCTGAATCAGCAGATACTGTTTGTGAACAGAAGTTCCCATTCTTTTTCCGCTGCCTGCTGCCAGAACGACAGCGGCTGTTTTCTTTCCATCTGCCGTCATTATGCTTTTTCTCCGATCTTCAGATTCGGCACTGCATTCAGATCAAGCCCCGCACGTTTGCCGTTCATATAATCATAATAGCCGGCCGCCCCGATCATAGCTGCATTGTCTGTACATAATAACGGTGACGGTCTGTAGAATTGAATATTCCGTCTGCTGCATGCTTCTTCCATGGCACCACGAAGTGCACTATTGGAAGCTACGCCTCCTGCAAGTGCGACTTTCTTAATATGATATTCTTTTGCTGCCTTCATTGTATGTTCTACAATGACGTCTACGATTGCTTTCTGGAAGGAAGCTGCCACATCTGCTCTGTTAACTTCTATATTCTTCATATGACACTCATTCAGATAATTTAAAACGGCTGATTTGACACCGCTGAAGCTGAAATCCAACGGAGCCCCCTGAATATGTGCCTTTGGGAATGTAATGGCATCGCTGTTGCCTTCTTTGGCCAGCTTATCCACCTTTGGGCCGCCAGGATACCCCAGGCCAATGGCTCTTGCAACCTTATCAAAAGCTTCTCCGGCTGCATCATCATGGGTTCTGCCTACAATCTCATACTGTCCGTAATCTTTGACAAGAACAAGATGCGTATGTCCACCGGATACCACCATACACAAAAATGGTGGTTCAAGGTCTTTGTTCTCTATATAGTTAGCCGAAATATGTCCCTCAATATGATGCACGGGCACTAACGGCTTATTCGCTGCATAACTGATCGCCTTTGCTTCCGCTACGCCTACAAGCAGCGCACCAACCAGCCCCGGACCGTATGTTACCGCAATCGCATCAATATCCTCCAATGTCACATTGGCCTCATCCAGTGCCGCCGTGATAACCGGATTGATTTTTTCGATATGTTTTCTTGATGCGATTTCGGGTACGACGCCACCATATAATTTGTGCAGTTCAATCTGAGAATATATAATATTAGACAACACATCACGGCCGTTTTTTACAACTGCAGCCGCTGTTTCATCACATGAGCTTTCAATCGCCAAAATTAAAACGTCTTTATCCATTTTTATGACTCCTCAAAATTCAATTCCAGTGATTTCTTATCTTTGCCCGGATAAGCATTCTGGAAAATCTGACGTACATCTTCAATATACTGCTCCGGTCTGTTCAAAGCCGGACTGTAATGCGTAAGCCAGAGTTCCTTCACTCCCGCCTGTTTTGCCAGTCTGCCGGCTTCTTCAAATGTCATATGCTTATATTTGACCGCATTATTGACATCCCCTTTTTCGCCATACATGCCTTCACAGATAAAAAGGTCTGAACCTCGGGCATTTCTGACAATACTGTCTGTCGGGCGGGTATCCGTCGTATACGTTACTTTCAGCCCTTTGCGTGCCGGTCCCAGAACCATCTCCGGCTGATAAATTCTGCCGTCCTCCGTCCGGATCGTTTCACCCTTCTGCAATTTGCTCCAAAGCGGCATCGGCACTTCATTCTGTCTGGCCTTCTCCACATCAAACATACCCGCACGTTCAATAGAAATACTATACCCATAACAGGCAACACGATGATTCACTTTGAAAGCATCTATCACATAACCCTGCAGTCTGATCTGCTGCTGCGGTTCTGTCAATTCTATAAATTTGATTTCAAAAGGCAGTTCCGGTGCGATCACCCTAAGCGCCTTGACAACCCGTTCAAGTCCCTTCGGTCCGATCATTGTCAGCGGTTCCGTTCTATCTGAATTGCTCATCGCAAGTAAAATGCCCGGAAGACCACTGATATGATCTCCGTGAAAATGCGTAATACAGATAATATCCAGCGGTCTGAAACTCCACCCCTTTTCACGAATAGCAATCTGAGTTCCCTCACCGCAGTCAATTAATAAACTGCTGCCGTTATACCGCAGCATCAATGATGTCAGCCACCTGTACGGCAGCGGCATCATGCCTCCTGTTCCAAGTAAACATAAATCCAGCATATTATTCCTCTTTCTATTTGCCGTGCTCCTGTTTTCAAGACTTACCCGTGCGTCCCGGTGCAAAATTTTCATCCGTTTTACAGACATATTTTCTATCTGTTATATCCATTCCGTCTGTTCTTCCTCATCCGGCAGATAGCACCATGTCTGAATCATCTTCCCATAGCAATTTTCACAGAGCTGAAAACGATGAATACAGCCATCCCACTTTGAAAAGTATCCCCATGCTTTGCTGACATCCAGAAACGCTGCCCTGTCACATTCATCAACAGACGCAATCATCTGTCCGCAGCAATTACAGATATATACTTCTTTTTTACTTATCTCATCGTATTTTTTCATAGAGTCCTCCCCTAACCTTTCACATTTCGACAAGGTCTATTATACAAAAATACGTCTTATTCGTCACCGGCAATACTTTCCATCTTCATAACCAATGCATTTTCCTTCGGGCAATCATAAAAATCCCTACGGATACCAATGGTTCTAAATCCCAGTTTTTGGTAGCAACGGTGCGCCGATAGATTGCTTGACCGCACCTCAAGGATAAAGGAAACAACACCGTTTTTCTTTTCCTCTTCAATCAGGGCCTGCACCATTTCAGCACCATATCCGTGATTCTGATGTTCCTTTTTGATAGCCACATTGACAATTTCCGCTTCATCCAGCGCCCTGTAAGCACCGCAGTAACCAATAATCTCATTCTGTGCATTCACAGCAACAATAAAATCAGCCTCTTCCTGCTCAAGTGTATCCCGAAAAGCTTTTTCCGACCACGGATCACCAAAAAGGCTTTGCTCAAGGGCCGCCACCTGAGGCAGATCATCCAACTGCATCTTTCTTATCATCATGCTTTTTCCTGCCCTTTTTTGGCTGCAAGTTCTCTTTCAGCCTGTGAAAGTCTGAGATAATCCGGCTGATGTTCTGCTGCCGACTCGTATTTGCCTTCATGATAATACTGAAGGGCCAGTGCACCAAGGGCACCTGCTCTCTGCTGACTCAAATGGATCGGCGCATAGCTGTGCGGAACCTGAATATGTTCCTCAATATATGGTTTGAATACCGGTACACCGTCTCCAAGAAAGATCACTTTGCGTCCCAGCTGATTAATCTCATCTATAATTTCCCCAAGCATCACTGCTTTCTGTCCGGAGATGCACTTCATCTGATCTCCATCAAATGTATATAGCCCCGTATAAGTCTGGTTTCTTCTGGCATCCATCAACGGGCACACAACTGCATCTGTTCCGCAAAGATTATATGCAATGGCATCTACTGTTGGTACACTGATAATCGGAATGCTTAACGCCAGTCCAAGGCCCTTGGCTGTTGCCGAACCGATTCTTAATCCCGTAAAAGACCCCGGACCTCCTGAAACGGCAATAGCATCCATCTCCTGTACCGGAATCCCAATCATTTTCAGCAGCGTATCCATCATTGGCAGCAAAGTCTGCGAGTGTGTCTTCTTAAAGTTTGTTGTATATTCCCCGATCAGCTTCTCTTCTGTCACAACTGCCACGGAAGCCACTAATCCGGAGCTCTCCAATACTAATATCTTCACTGTAATTCTCCTTCCGCCTCGATCGTTATCATCCGATAATCAAATCCTTTTTCCAGTACCTTTTCTATTCTCACTGTCTGATAATGAGGCGGCAGAATTTCTTCGATCAGATTGGCCCACTCGATCAGGCAGACGCCCTCACCAAAAATATATTCATCAAATCCAATCTCCTCCATCTCTTCAACGTCACCGATCCGGTAAACATCAAAATGATAAAATGGCATCCGTCCCTCATCATATGTCTGCACAATAGTAAATGTCGGACTGCTGACCGGTTCTGTAATGCCCAGTCCGGCCGCAAAGCCCTGGGTGAAAACAGTCTTGCCGACACCAAGATCACCTAACAGACAGAGTACATCCCCCGCCTTGGCCTCCCTGCCCATCTGTTCACCTATTTTATATGTTTCTTCCGCACTAAATGTTTCTATTTTCATACGCTGACTCTCTTATTATTATTTTAATTTGAGTTTTCCTGTATCAATATGCTGTTTTAAACATGCTGCCACACGTGCATACTGTTCGCCCAACTGATTTTTTGGCCAGATATAAGCCCGGGCTGCTGTCATATAGACCAGCAGTTCACGGCCATTATCCTTGACTCTGATGATCTGATTCCAATCAACATCTGCCTGTTCTTCACCGAGACATACAGAAAGATGTTCATCGGATAAAATATATTCCAGTCCGCCGCCCAGAGATTTGTTCCGCTGAATCTGTGCCTTTGCCTTTGTCAAAAGCATCAGCGGATTGATGACCGTAAACAGCAGTGCAATAATAAAGTAGAGCATCTTGGCCGTCGCATCCGTCACATTCCATCGGGTGATCAGCAGCACAAGCGAACCAATACTGAGCACCAGCCCTATGATACCTGCAGGCTTGCTGTAATAATGATACATCATAAAATAGTACAAATCATTTACTTTTAATGTAATTTTAAATTTAATCTCGTCCATTTTGCCTCCTTGTATCTAATCTATAATAGTACCATCAATCAAGAATCATTGTCAACTGAATACGTTTTTTTGCAAGGTCCACAGACATAACTTTGACTTCCACCACGTCACCGACACTGACTATTTCCATCGGGTGGCGGACAAATTTCTTATTTGTCAGCTGCGAAATATGCACCAGACCATCCTGATGAACACCGATATCCACAAACACACCAAAGTCAATCACGTTTCTGACGGTTCCTTTTAAAATCATCCCCGGCTTCAGGTCTTTCATTTCCAGGACATCTGTACGGAGTACCGGCTTCGGCATATCTTCTCGAGGATCCCTTCCCGGTCTTCTCAGTTCATGAACAATATCATGCAGGGTGATTTCTCCGATGGATAATTTTGTAGCCATCTTCTCATAATCTTCAATTCGAATTGGAAGGCTGCCTTCACGCAGCTTATCCGGTTCCACGCCCAATTCAGACAGTAATTTCCTGACTGCCTCATAGGATTCCGGGTGAACGCCCGTATTATCAAGGGGCTGACTGCCATCGCTGATACGAAGGAAACCTGCACACTGCTCATAGGCTTTCGGTCCCAGTTTTGGCACCTTTAAAAGTTGTTTTCTGTTGTCAAAACGTCCGTTTTCTTCACGATATGCCACGATATTCTTTGCCACAGTCTTGCTGATGCCGGAAATATACTCAAGAAGAGACGCAGAGGCCGTATTCAGATCCACCCCGACTTTATTGACACAGTCTTCAACGGTACCGGATAAAACTTCGGACAGTTTCTTCTGATTCATATCATGCTGATACTGACCGACACCAATGGCCTTCGGATCAATCTTAACCAGTTCAGCCAGAGGATCCTGAAGTCTTCTGGCAATAGATGCCGCACTTCGCTGACCAACATCAAAATTAGGGAATTCTTCTGTCGCCAATTTGCTGGCTGAATAAACACTGGCGCCTGCCTCGCTGACGATCACATAAGCCACTTTCTCAGGTATTTCCTTCAGAAAATCTACTATGACCTGTTCTGATTCTCTTGACGCCGTCCCGTTTCCAAGGGAAATCAGCGTAATACCATATTTCCTGACAAGTTTTCGAAGAACTTCCTTCGCCTGATCAATTTTCTTCTGCGGCTCTGTCGGATAAATAACAACCGTATCCAACACCTTGCCTGTCGGGTCCACAACTGCCAGCTTACATCCTGTTCTGAAAGCCGGATCCCAGCCAAGAACCGTCTGCCCTTTGATTGGCGGCTGCATCAGCAGCTGCTGTAGATTCTTGCCAAAAACAGTCATAGCGCCTTCTTCTGCTTTTTCGGTCAGGGCATTCCTTACTTCACGTTCCACCGCTGGTGCGATCAGACGGCGATAACTATCCTCTGCTGCCGCTTCCATCATTTCTGTTGTATAAGGATTCTTCTGATGAACAACCTGTCTTTTCAGCCAGCCAATCAGCTTCTCTTCCGGCACTTCAATCGTTACATTGACCATCTTCTCTTTCTCTGCACGGTTGATAGCCAGCACTCTGTGTCCCGCAATTTTGGATACCGGTTCAGCAAAATGATAATACATTTCATAGACAGATTTTTCTTTGTCATCCTTTGCTTCAGATACAAGACGTCCCTCTTTTTCAAACTGCTGTCGGATCCACATACGATAAGCCGCTGTATCCGCGATACTCTCTGCCAAAATATCCGAAGCGCCCTCTAAAGCTTCCTTGACATCTGCCACACCTTTTTCCTCTGACACATAGTCGGCAGCTTCTTCTTCAACCGGATGTCCGAGATTCTGTGCCATCACCGCTGCGGCCAGCTTTTCAAGGCCTTTTTCCTTAGCAATCATGGCTCTTGTGCGGCGCTTTGGACGATATGGACGGTATAAATCATCCACAACCACCTGTGTCTGAGCTTCCTCGATCTGTTTCAGCAAAGCGTCTGTCATCTTCCCCTGATCACGGATAGTCGCAATGACCTGCTGCTTCTTATCTTCAAGATTTCTCAGATAGATCAGCCGTTCATAAAGCTTTCTCAGCACTTCATCGTTTAATGCCCCTGTCTTTTCCTTTCGGTAGCGGGCAATAAAAGGAATGGTATTATCCTCATCAATTAACTGTACTGCAGCTGTCACCTGCCATTTTTCAACACCCAGTTCACTGCTCAGTTTTGCTTCAATATCTATCATACTTTTCTCCTTTATTCATTGAATACAACGGGGCTGCAGCAAAATTATCCTATTCTTGCCGCAGCCCCGATCACTTTTATTCTATATATGCTAGTACATCGTTTTCGAAATAACTACACCATTCACTTGCCTGCGAATCCGAGTGTGCAGGTAGAAAAGCCTCGGCGTAGCCCGCTACGCCTGCGTTTTTTACCTGCACACTCGAATCCGCATCCTGCGCGATTGGTGTAGTTATTTACGAAACGATGTACTAGTTCATGAAAATACGAACGATAAAGCCGTCAAGCTGTGATTTCTTCTCTTCAAAATCGCCCACTGTCATTGGTTCTGTTACAAAGCCATACTCACCATCCACACCTTCGGCATGACAGATGGCAATGTTCCCAAATAAGGCTCTAGCTTTATCTTCTGTGCCATTCTTCGCACGAACAAAAAATCTGCTCTTGTACAATGTATATTCAACCAGATGCAGTTTCTGTGGCTGCCAGATCGTCATGATATGGGTTCCCATATGCTTGACTTCATCCACCACATCAGAAACAACTGCGCTTGCTGTCGGCAGCTTGCCTGCACCCTTGCCATAGAACATAACATCTCCCAGGGCATTGCCCTTTACAAGGATTGCATTAAATACATCATTCACACTATAAAGCGGATGATCATGGGCGATCATCATCGGTGCTACAAGTGCAAACAGACCGTCTTCCTCTCTGCGGCTTGTACCAAGCAGCTTAATGCCCATGTTCATAGCCTTGGCATACTTAAAATCTGTCTCCGTAATATGCGTAATGCCTTCTGTATGGATATCCTCATAATCCACCTGCATACCATAAGCAAGAGAAGTTAATATTGCAATCTTGCGGCAGGCATCATAACCTTCCACATCTGCTTCCGGATGTCGTTCTGCATAGCCCTTGTCCTGCGCTTCCTTCAGTACAGCATCATAATCTGCACCTGACGTATCCATCTTGGTCAGCATATAATTCGTCGTGCCATTCAGAATACCTGTAATCTCATCAATCTCATCTGCTGTCAAAGACTGATTCAAAGGACGGATGATCGGAATACCGCCGCCGACACTGGCCTCAAAAAGGAAGTTAACATTCTTCTCATCAGCAAGTGCCAATAATTCTGCGCCATGCTTCGCTACCAGTTCCTTGTTGGAAGTTGATACACTCTTTCCTGCCTGTAAAGCCTTTTTGACAAAAGTGTAGGCTGGTTCAACGCCCCCCATGACTTCGACAACAATCTTGATCTCCGGATCATCCAGGATCACCTGATAATCATGTACAATCTTCTCCTGGATCGGATCTCCCGGAAAATCTCTCAGATCCAAAACATATTTCACATCAATGGCTTCACCTGCACGCTTTGTAATTGTCTCACGATTCGTTGTCAGAACCTCTACAACACCTGAACCGACTGTACCATATCCTAAAACAGCTATATTCACAATAATCTCCTCCTGCACTCAGACTTCGTGCTCTGTCTATTCTCTTCCGAGTATTTTTATGTCGTGAATGCCCTTCATTGCATTCAGTCTTTCCACAAGTGCAGAAAAATCTCCTGTTGTCGGCAAAACGTCGATGCTCAATGTCAATGACGCAACACCATTGATGGGGATTGCCTGATGAATCGTCAAAATATTGGCTCTGTAATCTGCGATCTTCCCCAATATCCCTGACAGTAGTCCCGGCTCATCATCCAGCTGTATGCTGAGCGTAATGGTCCGCCCATGAACATTCTCATGAAAAGGAATGATATCATCTTTGTACTTATAAAAAGAACTTCTGCTGATACCCGTGGCATCTGTTGCTTCCTGTACAGTCATCGCCTTCTCAGAATCGATCAGACGCTTTGCCTCCACAACCTTCAGTAAAACTTCAGGCAATGCCCGTTCCTTTACAATGTAATATTTGCCACTTTTATCCATAAAATCCACCTTTTGTTCGCATAGGAAATACACTTGTTTTTACTAGAACGATAGTAGCACAAATTATCCCCCATTGCAACTGTTTTATTGTTCCTGCGGCTGATTTTTTAAAAGATTGTTCCATTTCAGGTAGGCATTGATAAAAAGATCAATATCTCCATCCATGACCGCATCTACATTGCTGCTCTCGGCACCTGTACGATGGTCCTTGACCAGCTTATATGGCTGCATCACATATGAACGGATCTGGCTGCCCCAGGCATTATCCTTAACCTCACCGCGGATACCTGAAAGCTTCTCCTGATTCTCCTGCTGTTTCAGCAAATACAGTTTGGCTTTCAGCATCTGCATGGCTTTATCCTTATTCATATGCTGAGATCTCTCATTCTGACATTGCACAACAATATTCGTCGGCAAATGCGTAATACGGATGGCCGATGACGTCTTGTTGATATGCTGACCACCGGCACCGCTGGAACGGTACGTATCAATTCGCAGATCATCCTCATTGATCTCAATATCAAGATCTTCCTCGATATCCGGCATAACATCGCAGGACGCGAAGGATGTCTGACGTTTACCCGCCGCATTAAATGGTGAAATACGGACTAGACGGTGAATTCCCTTCTCACTCTTCATATACCCATAGGCATTCTCTCCCGCAATTTCCACTGTTACAGACTTGATACCGGCCTCTTCACCATCCAGATAATCCAGCACGGTGGTTGTAAAGCCATGCTTCTCAGCCCATCTTGTATACATGCGGAACAACATGCTGACCCAGTCGCAGGCTTCTGTACCACCGGCTCCGGCATGCAGTGTGACGATGGCATTGTCTCCATCATACTCTTCCGAAAGCAGTGTTTTAATTCTGAGATGTTCAAAACGTTTCTCAAAATCTGCCATGGCTTCCTGTACTTCCGGAATCAGGGATGCATCATTCTCTTCATAGCCCATCTCAAGAAGTGTTTCCACATCTTCCCATGCTGTCTCCAATCGATGGTATTCTTCAACTGTGTCTTTTAAATTCTTTAATTCTTTCATGGAGTTATTGGCTTTGTCGGCATTGTCCCAAAAACCCGGTTCCTCCATCATACGCTCTAATTCTTCGATCCTTGACTTCTTGCCAGCCAGGTCAAAGTGAATCCCCCACTTCTTTTAATGGTACGGCATAGCCGTTCAGAGCGAATTTAATCTGATCGAATTCGACCACCAAAATCACCTCTTTCTATAATCAGAACCTGTTTGCAGGTTCTGGTGCGAAATCGTGTCTGCAAAGCAGGCACGATTCCAATTTATTACTGATTGCGTCCGCAACAGTTCTTATACTTAATCGGGCGTCCATCCGGATAGCACTTGCCGCATGGGCAAGGATCATTCGGCTGAACTTTCTTGTTCTTTCTCTGAACAGGTTTCTTTGGACCGGAATCATCCTTGTTCGTTCCTGTTACCTTCACTTCCTGTTTGCGCTCCACTTCAGGTTTCTTGCGGATGTGCAGCATGATCATCACGATATCCTTGGAAATCGCAGCAATCATCTCTTCAAACATCTCAATACCCGCATAACGGTATTCTACAACAGGGTCCTTCTGTGCATATGCCTGCAGAGAAATACTCTGACGCAACTGATCCATATCATCAATATGGCTCATCCACTTATTGTCAATGACTTTCAGCAGGAATACACGCTCTACTTCGCGGAATGTCTCTGCAGAGCCCGTCTCCTCTGTTATCTCCTGTTCCTTCTTTGCATACAGTTCCTTGACCTGTTCTGTCACTTCATCGATCAGACGTTCTGTCGTATAGCCTTTATAATCATCCTTGTTCATGGACAGTGGCTTAATCGGTGCGATTGGAAGCAATGTACGGTTCAGCAGCAGAAGATTCCACTCTGCCGGTGTCTGACCTTCATCAATAACATCATTGATCTCCGCTTTAACAACATCTCCGATCATACGGACAATCTCATCATGCATGCTCTCGCCCTTCAAGACACGGCGGCGCTCTTCATAGATCAATTCTCGCTGCTCATTGTTAACCTGGTCATATTCCAACAGGTTCTTACGAATAGCAAAGTTGTTGGACTCGATCTTCTTCTGTGCCTTCTCAACAGCATTGGAAAGCATCTTGTGTTCAATCGCCATACCATCTTCATGAGACAGTGCATTGAATACCTTCATCATCTTGTCAGAACCAAACAGACGCATCAGATCATCTTCAAGGGAAATGAAAAATCTTGTATCACCCGGATCTCCCTGTCGTCCGGCACGGCCTCGAAGCTGATTATCAATTCGTCTTGATTCATGACGCTCTGTACCGATAATCTTCAGACCGCCCAGTTCAGCCACACCATCCCCAAGCTTGATATCGGTACCACGACCGGCCATATTCGTGGCGATGGTCACCGCACCTCTTTCACCGGCATGTGCAACAATCTCCGCTTCCTTCTCATGGAACTTCGCATTCAGAACGGTATGCGGAATCCCCTCTTTTCTCAGACGATTGCTGATTTCTTCAGAGCCTTCGATGGTGATTGTACCAACCAGAACAGGCTGTCCCTTCTTATGTGTCTCAATAATCTCTTCAACAATGGCATTGATCTTCTCTCTGTGTGTACCGAATACAAGATCATCATGATCCACACGAATAACCTTCTTATTCGGAGGGATCTCGATAACATCCAGACCATAGATCTCACGGAACTCTTCCTCTTCTGTCAGGGCAGTACCGGTCATGCCGGCTGTCTTGTTGTATTTATTAAAGAAGTTCTGCAGTGTGATCGTTGCCAGCGTGCGGCTCTCTCTCTTAACTTCTACACCTTCTTTTGCTTCAATCGCCTGATGGAGACCATCTGAATAGCGACGGCCCGGCATAATACGACCTGTAAATTCATCGACGATCAGTACTTCTCCATCCTTAACCACATAGTTCTTATCACGGAACATCAGATAATTGGCGCGAAGAGCCAATGTCATAACATGCTGGATCTCAAGGTTATCAGCATCAGCCAGATTGTTCAGATGAAAATACTCCTCTACCTTCTTGACACCCTGTTCTGTCAGAACAACATGTTTCTCTTTTTCATTGACAATGAAATCACCGGTCTCTTCAATTTCTTCGCCCATCATGACTGTCATCTTGTTGATCTCGCCCTTACGCTCACCCTTTGTCATACGTTTGGCCAGATAATCACAGGTGTTGTAAAGTGCCGTTGACTTTCCGCTCTGACCTGAAATGATCAGCGGTGTTCTGGCTTCATCGATCAATACGGAGTCCACCTCATCGATGATCGCATAATTCAATTCACGCTGTACCAGCTGCTTCTCATAAACTGCCATATTGTCACGCAGATAATCAAAGCCAAGTTCATTGTTCGTCGCATAAGTAATATCGCACTGATAAGCCGCACGACGCTCGTCCGGATTCATACTGTTCAAAATGACGCCAACACTCAATCCAAGGAAACGATGAACTTCACCCATCCACTCTGCATCTCGGTTGGCCAGGTAGTCATTGACTGTAACAATGTGAACACCCTTGCCCTCAAGTGCATTCAAATAGGCCGGCAATGTAGATACCAATGTCTTACCTTCACCAGTCTTCATCTCAGCGATACGACCCTGATGCAGGATCACACCGCCGATCAGCTGAACTCTGTAATGGCGCATGCCAAGTACACGGGTTGCTGCTTCTCTGACAACTGCATAAGCTTCCACAAGAAGATCATCCAATGTCTCTCCTTCAGACAGACGCTTCTTAAACTCATCTGTCTTCGCTCTCAGTTCTTCATCAGACAACTTCTCCATAGCAGGACCCATGGCTTCAATTTTATCAACGATTGGATATACTCTCTTCAGTTCTCTCTCACTGTGTGTACCCATAATCTTGCTGAAAATTCCCATATAGTTCTCTCCTAAAATCACTGAATTGTGCGCCCTCATATATACTGTGTTTCTTCCTGTCCGGCGCACCCGAAACGTGTCTATAACGAATTTATTCTAACACTATATACTGCCATTTGCAAATAAAAAAAGCGTAAAAACTTCCGCATCCCCGATAATAAACCACGTTTGATTCCCGGATAGACACAAAAAAACCTCAAAAGGAGTTGTTCAATACAGGCACGTTTGCACTGCCAGCACCAGCATTGGTACATAAGGCAGTAGAAAACACTGCCTAAGTACCGGCGGGTGCTGAAGCACCTGTAATTTGCACAACTCCTTTTGAGGCTTTTGCCGATTATATACAACCGCACACTATTTATTCCCCATAGTATGCTTATACTCAATATTCAACACGGATTTAGTTCTCCGGTTCGATCAGACCGTATGTGTTGCCTTTTCTCTTATAAACAACATTGACTTCATTGGTCTGTGCATTGCGGAATACAAAGAATGAATGTCCGAGCAGTTCCATCTCAACACACGCTTCTTCAGGATCCAGTGGCTTGATCGCAAACTTCTTCGTTCTGACGATCTTCACTTCCTCATCACCATCTGTCTCCATCTCAAGATACGCCGGTTGGAAGTTCTTTCTGCTGTTCTGCTGGTTCGCAATTCTTGTCTTGTACTTTCTCAACTGACGGACGATAATCTCTTCCACCAGATCTATGGATACATACATATTATCACTGGACTGTTCTGCACGGATTGTATGTCCTTTCACAGGAACTGTTACTTCAATCTTCTGACGCTGCTTCTCAACGCTTAACGTAACAATAATCTCTGTCTCAGGTGTAAAGTACTTCTCAAGCTTGCCTAACTTGTCGTAAATGGCTTCCTTCAATCCTTCTGTAACTGTGATATTGCGGCCGCTGATGATATAACGCATATAACCATCTCCTTCATCTATATTCCACTGAAATGAATCAGGGTCTTTCTGTCTTACAACTTGTAAAACTATAGCATTATTATACCATATATACCGATTCTTTCAAGTCAATTCATTAAATTTTCAAAAAATAAATGTATTTTTAGACTATTGGACGTATTTTATTTAGAATTTTTTGTGCCATTTTTATTATTATTTGTCAATACAAAAGTCAAGTATTTTCGCGTTTTTTTTCCTCAATTCGACACTTTTTACGTTTTATACAAAACATATATTTGCATCAGTGCTCAAGATATCCACCATTTTTTTATCCACAAACCTGTGGATAAAGTGGATAACTCTGTGTATAACTCAAAAATAGCGCCTTTTCAGTGTTTTTGCCTGTGGATAACCTGGTGATAACTTTTCACTTGTCCTCATCCTCTATCGGGCAACTTCGACATGTTTTGGCACAATTATTGTGCAATTCTCACAATTAGACATTTTTAAATTGTTTCACTCCCGAAACAATCAGAATTTCATCGAAAGTTTTCCATAAAACAATTGCTATTTTTCCATCTATTCACATAGCGTTGTCCTTTGTCGAATGATTGTTTAAAAACCGACCAAAGGGAAAAAAAAGAAAAACTGCATGCCCGCAGAATACTCTGCAAACATACAGTTTTTCTTTCGTATATTGATTAGATAATACGTTTTGCACACATTGGTGTTCTGTAGTACAGATCGGAAATGATAATTCCCTTTGATGGTGTACTTGCATGAACAACCTTGCCATTACCGATATAAATAACAACATGGCCGACGCCTTCGCTGTCACCATAGAATACAAGGTCACCAGGCTGAAGATCACTGATGGCTACAGATGTGCCAACAGTTGCCTGAATACTTGCACGTCTCGGAATGGAATAACCGAAATGCAGGTAAACCTGCTGTGTAAATCCTGAACAGTCAACACCATTTGTCAGGCTGTTGCCGCCATAGACATATGGATAACCGACATACTGTACAGCGAAGTCTGCAATCTGCTGGCCCAGTGAAGAGCTGGATGAAGTAGATGAAGCAGTTGTATTGCTTGTTACAGTTGGCTTGGTCGTCGTCAGATAATCACTCTTGATGTAACCTGTCTGACCGTTATAATCAACACGGCTCCAGCCGCTGCTTGTCTTGCCTGTTCGTGTAATGCTGCCGCCTGCTGCAAGTGTACCGATCTTATCCGCATCTGCTGATGCTTTGGCACGGATATTCACACCTGCTGTTGCATAAACGGTTTCTTTCACTTCTTCAATATCACTCTTAGAAGAGGAAGTATTGGATGAAGAAGATGTCTGATTGCTCTCAGTTACCTGAGGCTTTGTTGTTGTCAGATAATCGCTCTTAATGTAACCTGTCTGACCATTGTAATCCACCTTACTCCAGCCATTGCTGTCTGATGTACGTGTAATGCTGTAGCCTGCGATCAGTGTACCGATAACATCCGCATCTGCTGATGCCTTGGCACGGATATTCACACCTGCTGTTGCATAAACAGTTTCTTTCGTTTCCTGCTTTTTCTCAGTTGTCTGCTGTGTACTGTCTGATGCTGCAGCCGGTTTCGTTGTTGTCAGATATTCGCTCTTGATGTAGCCTGTCTGACCATTGTAATCCACCTTGCTCCAACCGTTGTCGCCAACGCCTGTACGTGTAATGCTGTAGCTTCCTACCAGTACATCCAGTTTATCTGCATCTGTCGATGCTGCTGAACGGATAGATACGGAATACGTTGCCCATACCGTTTCATTCACATCTGTATAAGAAGCAGCGGATGCTTTATCCTGCTGAGTTTTCTCTGTCTCTGCGGCTTTTGTTTCTGCTGTTTCAGTTTCAGCAGCCTTTGTCTCTGCTTCTGTCTCTTTCTCAGTTTCAGCTTCAGTTTCGGACGCTTCAGTTTCAGCAGCCTTTGTCTCTGCTTCTGTCTCTGCCGTCTCAGATTCCTTCTTCGTCTGCTCTTCATCAACAGAAACAGCCTCTTCGTATTTCACATCCAGAACAACTGAATCTGCCGGAATGTAACCTGTGTTGTCGCCAACCTTAACCTGTACCCACTGGCCATCGTCTGATGCTCCGAGCACTGTCAGCTCCTGATCCCACAAAACAGTTGTCACAATCTTGGCATCAGCTGAAGGTTCTTCGTACATATACATCTGCTCACTCTGTGACTTTGCAACCAGTTCAGAAACTTTATGTTCTTCTGCATAGGCTTCCGCATCTGTCCCTGTGAGCAAATACTTTGCTTCCACATAGCCATCACAATCACCGGATGTAATATGTGCCCATCCGTCTTTGACTTCCTCAATCTCACAGCCCGAGCCGGAATAAAGCTTACCCACAACATCTGCATCGCCATTCGGTTCTGTATGGATCTTCAGATAATCATCAGCAACAGCGATACCCTTCTTCGCATACGGAGAACGCTGATCCTGTTCGACAGTTGTAATAATCCTTGCTTCCAGATCCAGGCCTCCTACATAGGTACTGTCGGTGCTGACAACAGATATACTCTGATCTGTATTGATCGTAATCGGTGCTGCCATCGCCGGCACTGTACATGCAGAAACAACAAGAGCTGTGGTAATACCTAACACAGCTCTCTTATATCTATGATTCACCATCGGTATACCCCTTTTCTATCTTTTACTTTGTTCCTATCCCATAATTATGTAAATGCAATTACAAGATATTAATAAACAATTGTAAGTTGTTACATTATTGTTACAAAAAGATTATACCAATGATACGCTTTTTTGTCAACCTATCCGTCTGATTTTTCCACCCTGAATCATGATCTTCTGCTGTTTCAGCAGTCGTCCCACAGCACGTTTGAAGGCTGCTTTACTGATTCCGAGCTCACGCTCAATAACTTCCGGACTGGCTTTTTCTGTAAAAGGCAATACACCGTCATAGCTGTCCAGCAGTCTGAGGATCTTCTCTCCGTCCTTGTCCATCTGCACACTGACTGTCTCTGACATCGTCAGTTCCATCTTGCCGTCTTCTCTGACTTTAACAACTCTGGCATGTACCCGATCTCCGACTTTCATACGGCCATGAACACCCTTTGATGGGATCATGCCATGATACGTGCCGTCTACGGCAACAAAAGCACCATAATGTTCATTGATCTGATAAACAATCCCCTCAACGTAATCATTTTTCTGATAATCACTGTCTGTTCGCAGATATTCATAAACCTTCATCGTTGCACAGAGACGGCGGCTCTTATCTATATAAAGTGCCACCAGGCAGCTCTGACCGCTCTCCGGACGCCATGTCTGCTCTTTAAAAGGCAGAAAAAGATCCTTTTCCAATCCCCAGTCCAGAAATGCACCAATCTTGCCCACCTCTTTGACTTCCAGTATCGCTGTTTCTCCCAGTTTCAGCTTTGGCTCCAATGTTGTGGCCACCAGTCTGTCCTGAGAATCACGATAAATAAATACTTCAATCTCATCACCGATCTGGCTGCCTTCCGGCACATATTTGGACGGTAATAAGACAGCCTGCTCTTCGCCTTCACAGCCAAGATATACACCAAATGTTTTCACACGCTTGATTATTAAAACCTGTTTCTTTCCTAATTCGATCATTTTTTCCTCCCCTATCTATCTTTTGAACTCAACAACCGCGTAGGCCTGACCTTCTGCATCTCCAAGCAGAATCTTGATGATTTGATCATCCTTATATATAAAAGGATACAACTGGTCATGCAATACTGCCGCTTTCTTATATTCTACACGTACCTGGCGAATATGAAAATCCTCCGGTACAAATTCCAATGCCGTTCTTATATACTGTGCATTATTCATGTGCTGATTCGTGTCAATAAACGCTTTTGGAACACTGATCGGTTCCAGCCTTTCCTTTTCTTCTCTGAAAGCAATCTTACGCGGTGCATACGACATGTCCGCTTTCTCTTCCATAGGATAATGTGCCGCAATCTCCGGTGTGATTCTTACAACGTGTCCGTTTTCCATATCCACAAGTATCCACTGCGAATTGGCAACAGCGAGACGTCTGCCGTTCTCGTCCTGAAGCATAAAGTTTCTGTAACCGAAAGCTGCATCGAATTTGTATGGCCATGTGCTGACACTGACTTTGCATCCCATCTCCGGATATGTGTCCACATCAATCTGCCATGAAGCCAGCAGCCAGGCCAGATGATGCTCATTCATGTAGGTAAGCCCCATGCCAAGCACTTCCGACTGGAAAACGCTGCAATCCTGAAAGTATTCTGCAATCTGAGCAATATCTGCAAAACCTTTCATGGAAATCTCACTATAAGTAACTCTTCGATCATGTGTATACATCCTCCGTCTCCTCTCTCTTCCTGTCGTAGGATAAAAAAAACAGACATCTTGCCTCAGCAAGATGTCTGACCTAATAGCTGGGCTAGAAGGACTCGAACCTTCAAATGCAGGAGTCAGAATCCTGTGCCTTGCCAATTTGGCGATAGCCCAATGTCTCTTGACAAAAAGAATTATATAACAGGAAATCAAAAACGTCAAGCACTTTTTTTAAATTTTTAAACTTTTTTATTTATATCTACAAAATACCAAATTCCACCGTCTGCCGGGAGGGGCGGCAGATATTCCATCCAGATAAAATCTCCGCATCATAAGGACATCAAAGAGCCCCATTCATGGCAGGGGCTCTTTGATGTTTTTCTATATACTAAAGACAGTTTGCAATGATGTCCGTATGATCAGTATTCCACTTCCTGAAGGAACAATCCCTGTGCCGCCGCAGTTGCTCCGGCTTTTGTTCTTTCCCTGCTCTCTAAAATAGCTGTCATTTCTTCCGGCCGGCGCTCTCCTTTTCCGACTTCAATTAGGGTGCCCACAATGATTCTTACCATATTATATAAGAAACCATTGCCATAAACTGTAATCTGCAGTTCTCTCGTATCAGCATAAATATCAATATCATAAATCTCACGAACAGTGGATTTGTTTGTACGCTTGTTGGAACAGAAAGCTTTGAAATCATGTTCTCCAACAAGAAGGGCTGCCGCCTTTTTCATTGCAGTCACATCCAGCTTATCGAAACAGTACCAGGTATACTTTCTGTCAAAAACACAAGGAACATCGCCAATGGCAATACGATAGAGATATTTCTTAGCTTTGGCATTGTACCTGCTGTGGAAACGTTCCGGCACATCGTCCACACGATTGACCGCAATATCCCCGGGAAGATATCGATTCAGATAATACTTCATCTCCCAGCATTTCATATTGCTGTTGGTATGGAAATTCGCCACCTGCTCATAAGCATGGACGCCGGCATCTGTTCTTCCTGCTCCGATCAATTCTACCTGTTCTCCTGTCATCTTGCTGAGAACATCTTCCAGTTTTCCCTGGATGGTCACGCCATGACCTTTGCCAAGGCGCTGCCATCCATCATATCTGCTGCCATCATATTCAATCAGCAGCCGTATATTTCTCTCCATATGCTATCCTTTCACATCTCACAAGGTGCGGATGCCCCGGCGTACCGATATCTGTCAATGTCGGCACCTCACTCAGGCAATTCTCACCTGCATATCGACAGCGGCCGTAAAACGGACATCCGCCGTCTCCATCCACTGTTTCCGGTAATATTTCATTCACTGTGACGCTATCTGTCGTTTCTTTCTCTTCATCTGTCAGAATACTGTCAAACAGCATTCTTGTATACGGATGACATGGATGATCATAAAGTTCATCCACATCTGCCATCTCCACAATTCTTCCAAGATACATCACGATCACTCTGTGGCACATATGATGTACAACATTTAAATCGTGGGAAATAAACATATACGTCAGATTCTTCTCGTCATGCAACTTCAGAAGCAGCCTGAGAATCTGTGACTGAACCGTAACATCAAGGGCGGATACCGGCTCATCAGCGATGATCAGCTTCTCCCCGCGCATCAGCGACAGGCCGATACTGATCCTCTGTCTCTGACCGCCTGAAAGCTCCCTGGCATAACGATTCGCAAAAGATGGATCCAGACCGATCTCTGTCAGCATCTGATTCACCAACTCTTTACGCTGTTTCTTATCCTTAATGCCTTTCAGCTTCAGTGGTTCCTCAAGGATCCAGCCAATCTTTCTGGCAGGATTCAGGGAACTGAAAGGATCCTGAAAGACCATCTGCGGTTTCAGATGATCCATCTCAAGCTTACCGTCATACTCTCTATTCAGTCCGACAATGGTCTTCGCCAATGTGGACTTGCCACATCCGCTTTCACCTACAACGCCGAGAATCTCACCCTCATAGAGATCAAAACTCATACCATGGATAATATGCTTGCGTTTATCCTTACTTGAAAACAGCTTCTTATTTTCTTTATAATAAACATTCAAATCCTGAACTTCCAACAGCTTCTTTGTATTCTGGGATTTCCGCACCTGATCCGGCATGGACGCTACAAGCTTGCGGGTATACTCATGCTTTGGATGCTTCAGTACCTCTTTGGCATCCCCGCGCTCTACGATCACCCCTTTGTACATGACAACCACCTTCTGACAGACTTCCTTGATGACGTTCAAGTCATGGGAAATAAACAGAATAGAACTGCCTGTATCTCTGTGGATCTTCTTCAGCAGATTCAGAATCTGAGCCTGTACAGTTACGTCAAGGGCCGTCGTCGGTTCATCCGCAATGATCAGATCCGGATGGTTGATAATCGCCATGGCAATCATCACACGCTGACGCATACCGCCGGAAATTTCATGAGGATACTGATCCACCAGTAATTCCGGATTTCTGAGGCCGACACTGGCCAGTGCTTCGATCACACGTCCGCGAATCGCTTCTTTATCTAAATCTGTATGCAGTTTCAGGCTTTCTCCCACCTGAGTACCAATCTTCATGACCGGATTCAGAGATGTCATCGGTTCCTGAAAGATCATCGACATATTCTTGCCCTGGATCTTGCGGCGCTCCTCACGGCTCATGCCCAAAAGTTCCTGACCATTCAGCTGAATGGAGCCCTCAGATACCTGCGCTTCTTCACTAAGCAGTCCCATCACTGCAAGAGATGTCATGGACTTACCGGAACCGGATTCACCAACGATTCCGACGATTTCTCCTTTTCCCACCTCAAGATTGACATGATCCACAACTGTGTGTATGCCACTCTTTGTTGGAAAACCAATGGTCAAATTCTCGATTTTTAATAATTCCTTATCCATAGGTTCCTCCTAATCGCTGATGGCCCTCAGCCCTTCACTGATCTGACTGAAGCCGAGAATAATAAGAACAATGACAACACCCGGCCAAATGGCATACCACGGTGCTGTAAATATATAGGCCTGTGCCTCCGAAAGCATACGTCCGAGACTTGGATCCGGCGGCTGAACACCCAGTCCGAGATAACTCATACTTGCCTCCGCCAGAACAGCATTGTTAAAGCCGATCGCCGCTGCTGTCAGCATGCTTACAACGGTATTCGGCAAAATATGTACAAATATAATTCTCAGACTGCCCGCTCCCATCACCTGGGCACTGCGGACAAATTCCTGGGACTTGTATCGTATCACTTCGCTTCGCACAATTCGCGCAAAACTCGGGATAAACATCACACCCAAGGCCACGATGATCTTGTACTTGCCGGTTCCGATAAAACTGATAAAGATCAAAACAAGCAGGACGCTCGGGAATGATAATAAAACATCATTGATTCGCATAACAATCTCATCCAGAAGACCCCCGTAAAATCCGGTGAGTGCACCGATGATAACGCCAAAAAAACATCCAATGGCAACTGTGGACAATGCCACAAAAAATGTCGTGCCGCAGCCGTTCATAACACGGCTGAAAACATCTCTTCCGAAGTTATCTGTTCCCATAATATGCATCAGGCTTGGTGCCTGATTTCTGGCCATGCTGTTCATGCCTGTAATATCATACGGCGTCCAGAACTGGCCGATAATCGTTATGACGAGGATAATGCCTGTCAGGATCAGACCGAAAATCAGACTGTAATTATGTTTCTTCATTTTCTACTCTCCTACGCTGTCCGTACTCTCGGGTCTGCCAGCTGGTATAAAATATCCACAAGGAAATTGATGATCACAACAATGGATGTAATATATAATACCGCTGCCTGAACAACCGGATAATCACGGGTTGATATCGATGTGATCATCAGACGACCCATACCCGGAATGCTGAAAACCTGCTCAATGACAAGACTTCCGGCAAGAATTTCTGCTGCAACCATCGCTACAAACGTAATAACAGGTATCAACGCATTACGAAGAACATGGCCATATAAAACCTGATTGACGGAATTGCCCTTGCTGTAAGCCGTTCTGACATAATCTTTCTTCATTTCGCTTAATACGGAATTTCGAAGATACTTCACAACCATCGCAATCTTTGGAAGCGCTACCGCAACAGCCGGAAGGATCAGGTACTCGAGGCATCCTTTCAGGTCCTCCTGCATACTGACATAACCTCCGGGCTGAAACACCTTAAGCACCAGACCGAAAATAACCGTCAGGATAATTCCCAGAAAGAAGGACGGAATCGCCATTGTAATCTGTGTCAGCTGGTTGATCAGCACATCCAGCCACTTACCGGCAAATCGTGCAGACAGCATTCCCAATGGAAGAGCGATAACAACGATAATGACAAAGGACATCACAGCCAACAGAATCGTGACCGGAAGTCGTGACTTTAAAAGCTGCGTCACTGTCATTGTATCGTATTTGTAGGACCGACCAAAATCGCCGTGTAGTGCCTTCTCGAGCCAATGCACATAACGTGTCATCACAGGCTGATCCAACTCATACTCTGCTCTGACCCTGGCAATAGCTTCGGGAGATGCATCCACTCCCAGTTTGGAAATAGCGGCATCTCCCGGTATGACACTAAAAGCGGTAAAGGTCAGAAGTGAAATAAATAACAATGTTATAATGAGAGTGATAATTTTTTTAATAAAATATTTCATTATGACCTCCGCCATGGTTACCCATGTGCTTTATTAAATTCGTATTTTTGTTTGTTCTACTGAGCCAACTTGATCAGTGAAAGATCAATTGCGGAAACCGCATATGTCTGATAACCTGTATACTTCTTATTAAGAGCAATCAGATTGGCTGGATCTTCAATAAATACAGATGCTGCCTCGTCTGTCAGAATCTGCTGAAGCTTGTTGTAAATCTCATGCTTCTGATCCTTATCAACTGTAGCAAGTGCCTGACCGTACAATTCATCATATTCTGTATTGCTGAAGTTTGTAAAGTCGTTGCTGGATTCTGTATAGTATCTCTTGTACCATGTTGATGGTGCCTGAGAACTGATATCAAATCCAATGACTGTTGACTGATAATCTCTGCCCTGGTATACATCTGATAACCATGCGCTCCATTCAACCTGGTTGATTGTCACATTCACACCAACTGCGGCCAACTGCTCTGCAATAATTTCCGCAGTCTGAACATGCTGTGAGTAGTTACTTGGAACCGTGATCTCAAGATCAAAACCATCACCATATCCTGCTTCTGTAAGGAGTTCTTTGGCCTTCTCTACATCATATGTATAAGTGCCTTCTGTATCTGCATTATACCATGCTGTGATCATCGGGTAGCCATGTGTCTGGATGATCTTGCTCTTGCCATTGAACAGGAATTCATTGATGGCATCTCGATCAATCGCATAGTTCAGTGCCTGTCTGACACGCACATCCTGAAGTGGTTCGTAAGAGTTATTCAGGAAAAGACCGTGAATCAGCATCATTGTTGATTCAACAACATTGTAATCAGAATTTAATGCCTGAACCTTATCGTTTGTCAGACCCGTTAACATATCAATTGTACCACCCTGCAGTTCAAGGAATGCAGCCTCTGCATCAGCGATAAATTTGAACTTTGCAGATGTTACACAATCAAGATCCTGATTCCAGTAGCCATCATACTTCTCAAGTTCAAGGTACTGACCTTCAGCAAACCTCTTCACCTTGAAAGGACCTGTACCAATTGGATTGGTTGCCTGATTCGCATCATTGGCCTGTTCGAGGATTGCAATTGTCAGATTGTAAATAAATTCTGAATTCGCCTCTGACAATGTCAGTTCAATGGTCTTGTCATCCACAATATTGATCGCTGAAATAGCAGAAAGTGCGGAAGACTCGCCGTCCATTTCCGCACTTCTCTCTAATGAATATTTAATATCTTCGACCGTTACAGGGTTGCCATCCTGGAAAGTAATTCCATCTCTTAATGTGAAAGTATATGTCTTTGCATCATCAGAGATTGTGTAATCACTTGCCACTGCCGGAGTGACATCACCATCTGTAGTAGGTTTTACCAAACCTTCAAAAACGTTAAATAAGACACTGCGAGTTCCTGCATCCGTATCTTCGTGCGGGTCAAGACTGCTGATTTCCTGTGACATACCTACTGTGAAACAGGAAGTATCTGAATTTGCTGCGTCAGCCTGTGTGTCATCTGCTGCAGATTCAGTTGTCTTTTCTGAAGAACTATTACCAGTTTCAGAAGACTCTGTACTCTTATTGCTTCCGCATGCGCAGAATGCAACAGATACCAAAAGCACCATTACACTTAAAAGAATCTTTGTGACAGATTTCTTTTTCATAATCGTTTAAACCTCTTTTTTCTGTAATATTTCTCCCATTATTAAATTGTCTATCACATTATACCATTTCAGATATAAAAAGCAAGTATTTTTTATTGAAATTGACAGTTATTCAACCGATTTCAAAGATTCAACCATGTCTATTTTTTTCAGTCGGTAGTACATCAGCCAGTTGACAAAAATCGAGAAAACGAAAGTAATAATAATCGCATAAATATAGCTCGAAAAGTCCGCATGACGGATAAACATGATCACCTCTGTCTCGACGGAAGTAATAATATACGCATGCAGATACTTGCCGAATACCGCCCCCACAAGGGCACCGATAATCGTCAGCAGTATGTTCTCCCTGTATACATATTCTGCCACTTCCAGATCATAAAATCCAAGCACTTTAATCGTTGCCAGTTCCCTTCGTCGTTCTGTAATATTGATATTATTCAGATTGTACAATACGATAAATGCCAACATACCGGCGGCAACCATCAGAATCAGCGTCACAATACCCAGACTGTTCAGCACTTCCTCAAACTTGCTTCGGACATAATCGGTGGTGGATGTTCCTGATACTGCATTCAATGCCAGCAATTCCGCCGAATAGGATTCGGAATTTTCACTGGTCAGTCCCGGAATGAAAGCTTCTATTTTATTCCATTTCGGTGCCTCACTGAATGTTGTCTCATATAATGCCGGTGACATATACACATAACTCATGAGATAGTTCTCCGCAATATGTCCCACCGTAACTTCCTTATCCACATCATTGTCTGTAACAGTAATCTTATCTCCCGTACTCACCCCGAGAAGATTGGCCAGCTTCTCCGTGATAATCACCGTTTCATCATCCATCGCATACGGCGTCCCTGTTTTTCTGTCCTGAAGCACCACAAAATCTTTGTAAACTTCTGTATCCTCAGGCACCGTCAGATAAGCTGTATAAGAAGCCTCTCCATTGCCCTTGACACTCATACTCATGGAACGCAGTCTGGTATACTGATCTGCCTTTAGACCATTGTCACGATTTAAGAAATCATACAATTCATCCATATCCGTCTCATCTGCATTGTCATCCAGTGTCAGAGTCATGTCATAATGGAACAGCTCATCATACTGTCTGTGTGCAACCCCGCTGATAGAGTCTGTCAGTCCAAAAGCAAAGACCACGAGGGCTGTACAGCCACCGATGCCGAATATAGTCATAAAAAACCGTTTCTTGTAACGGAAAAGATTTCTCACAGCAACCTTGGATGTGAATTTCATATGATGCCAGATAAATCCCACATGTTCCAACAAAATCTTTCGTCCTGCTGCCGGTGCTGAAGGGCGCATCAATTCCGCCGGTGATGCCACCAGTTCTCTGTAACATGACGCCAGTGCCGCACCAGTCACGCAAATAACAGCTGCTCCGGATGCCGTGATGGAATAATAAGCATTCAGCGGTGTCAGTACCACAAACAAATTCGGATAAAGTACACGGTAAGCAGTAATGATAACCCACGGCAACAGCTTCTGCCCCAGGACAAGTCCGATCAGGCTTCCGATGAGACTGGCCGATAAGGCATAAAAAACATATTTTCTGGCAATAGCCCAATTGCTGTACCCCAAAGCTTTTAGTGTACCGATTTCTGTTCTCTGGGACTCAACCATTCGTGTCATAGTTGTCAGACTCACAAGCGCCGCTACCAGGAAGAAAATCAACGGAAAAATCTTGCCGATAGCACCGATTCTCTCTGCATTCTGCTCATATTCCACATACGCCTGTGTCGAATTTCTGTCCAGAACATACCATTCCGGATAGTCTACATCTGCCAGCTGATCCTCTGCATCCTGAATTTCCTTCTCCGCGTCAGCAATCTTCTCCTGCGCTTCCTTTTTGCCGGACGCATACTTCTCTTTTGCATCTGCAAGCTCCGACTTTGCATCCGTAAGCTTCTGCTCTGCCTCTGCAAACTGTGCTTCTGCCGAGGCCATCTGAGACTTCAGTTCAGCCTTCCCCTTATCAATCTCTGCCTGTCCGCTTTGCAGCTGCGCTTTCGCCTGATCCAGGGCAGCCTTTCCGCTGTCTAATTCCTGTTGTTTGCTCTCCAGCTGCTGTCTGCCTGATTCCAACTGACTGCTTCCCGCATCCAGCTGTATCTTGGCCTCTGTCAATTGATTAAAAGTCTCATCCAGCTTGGCCTGCTGACTGTTTAATTCTTCCTGCTGTTTGTTCAGTTCTTCCTTCCCGGATGCAATCTGGCTCAATCCTGCCTCTATCTGGTCAAGTCCTCCATCCACCTGGGAAATACCTTCTGCCAGCGCATTCTTCTGCGCATCCAGTTGGGTTAACTGCTCCTGAACAGCTGCAATCTGGGCATCCAGCTGTGCGATCAAAGCTTCATCCGGTTTCTCCTGGGACGCAGCCTCATTCCGCTGTTCTTCTAACGCCTCCTCCTGGGTTTCAAGCTGGGCAATGCCCTGTTCCAGCACTGTCTGCTGTGCCGTCAGATTCTCCTTTTGTTCCTGCAGCGAAACCTTCTGTTCATTTAATGCCGCTTCCTGACTTTGCAGTGTTTCCGATGCTTCAGTCAGCTTGGTCTGACCGGCTGTCAGCTGTTCCTGACCGGCATTGGCTGCCTGCAATCCCGCTTCATACTGCTGCTTCTTCTCCGCCAATGTCTGTGAAGAATCCTCCAACTGCTGTCTGGCTGCCGCGATCTGTGTCTGCCCCTCCTGAAGCTTCTGCTCATTAGACACGATTTCAGCCTGACCATCCTGAAGTTCCTGCTCCCCCGAAGAAAGCTTCGCCTTTGCAGCAGCAATCTGATCTTCATAGATGGCTCTATTGTCATCCAATTCCTTCTGTCCGTCACTGATCTGCTGTTCTCCATCCTGAATCTGTGCCCAGGCATCATCCAGCTCTGATTCTGCTTCCGCTTTGGCATCTGCCAGTTTGTCACGGGCATCATCTATCTCTGCATTGGCATCATCCATAATGCCGTTATATCTGGCAGCCTCACGTTCACTGCTGATGTCTTCCAGCTTTGCCTTCACCTTGTCAACCACGGCTTCATAGTCATCCGAATAGGCCTGTTTTGCCGCCGCACCATCCACCGTGATGTAAACCGCACTGTAGATATCACTCTTAAAAACCTCCGGTGACAGGAAAACATAGGCATCCATCTGACCGGTTCCGATTGATGTTGTATCTCTGGTCGTTGTAAAATACTCCGGACTTGCCGCCACGCCCACGATTGTAAATGTCGATTCCGTCAATGTATCGGACAATTTTTCATCTTTACCCGGAGGCATAACCGTGATCTGATCGCCGATATGATATCCGTCCTTCTCAATCAGAAGATGATCCACGACGCACTCATTGGCATTCTCAATTTCCCGTCCTTCTGTTATCTCCAGTTTATTCACTGAAACCGGCTCAGATAAAAAGCGCAATGTCCATTTCTCATTGCCATTCATCACAAAAGCATCATAACTATGTGCGCCATCCACTTCCTTCACGCCATCCACTTCTGCAATCGCCGTCAGATCCTCCTCGGTCAGTCCCAACGTGGACAGTACCCGAAGATCCATATAATCGGCCTCATCCAGATAGTGATCCAGTGTCAATTTCATATCCGGACAGGTAGCCCTGATACCCGCCAAAAAAGCGACTCCCAATGCTACGATCAAAAGAATGGACACATATCTGTTGATTGTATACTTTATCTCTCTGAAAAAATCTTTGTTTATTGCATTTCTCATAGATGCTCTCCTACCATTCAATGGTCTCTACCGGACGCGGATCTGGATTCACCGTCATCTCACTGACCCTTCCGTTCTTAATCTGGATCACCCTGTCCGCCATCGGCGCAATGGCCAGGTTATGAGTAATAACGATCACCGTCATGCCATGCTTATGGCAGGTATCCTGCAGCAATTTCAAAATTGCCTTACCGGTCTGATAATCCAAAGCACCGGTGGGTTCATCACATAAGAGCAGCTTCGGATTCTTGGCAAGAGCACGTGCGATCGCTACCCTTTGCTGTTCACCCCCCGAGAGCTGTGATGGAAAATTATACATACGGTCTTCCAGACCCACATCCTTCAAAACCTCTTTCGCATCCAGGGGATGCTTGCTGATCTGCAATGCCAGTTCCACATTCTCCAGAGCGTTCAGATTCTGGATCAGATTATAAAACTGGAAAACAAAACCAATGTCGTCCCGGCGGTACTTTGTCAGCTGTCTGCTGCTATAACGGCTGATATCCCGTCCGTCTACAATGACCTTGCCTGATGTCACGCTGTCCATACCGCCCAGCATATTAAGTACCGTCGTTTTACCGGCACCACTCGGTCCCACGATCACTGCAAATTCGCCTTTATGTATCTCCATATCAACGCCATCCACGGCATGAATCATCACTTCACCCATTTTGTAAGTCTTCTTCACATTCTCCATGACTACAAATTCCGACATGTTTTCTCCTCCTGTTCAGGTATATCTCTTACTTTTTATTATAACAAAAATATATTCTGAATTCAGTGAAGATTTTATAAACTTTTCATGGCATTGCTTTTAAAAAATATAAAAGTTATAATACTTATTGAAGAAAATTTTTTACGGAGGTTTATTTATGGCTGAACAGACAACACACACTCTTCCTTTGCGTGAGGAAGTCCCTGCCAAGGATAAATGGCATATAGAAGATATTTTTGCCAACGATGACGCATTTACATCTGCACTTGAAGCATGCCGGACACATATCGACGCACTGGCTGCCTTCAAAGATCATCTTGGTGATTCGGCTGAAACGCTCTGCACTTATCTGACGGAAAAGGAGAAAGTACTGGTGGAACTTGACAGTCTCTACTGCTATGCAGGACACCGTTCCGATGAGGACACATCCAATCCTCATTATCAGGATCTTCGCGGTCAGGTTGATTTTACAGGCAACCATTTTTATGAGACAACCGCTTTCGAGGACCCTGAACTGCTTTCCCTGTCGGAAGATTTTATACCGGAATCCTTAAAGAACTACTCTGAGCTGATACCTTTTACCCATTATCTTGAAAACACACTGCGTATGAAATCCCATACGCTTTCAAAAGAGGAAGAGGCCCTCATGTCCCTGACTATGGACCTGGACAGCACCCCGCAGTCCATTTTTTATATGTTCAACAATGCGGATATCCGGTTTGAAAGTGTCACAGATCGTCAGGGCAATGAAATCGGCATCTCCCACGGACGTTTTGTTCCTCTCCTTGAAAGTTCTGACAGAGATCTTCGCCGCAAAGTTTTCCAATCCTACTACCGTTCCTTTGACCAGTATAAAAACACCGTGGCTGCCATTTTTGCTGCCAATCTGAAAAAAGAACTGTTCTATACAAAAGCCAGACATTATGCCTCCTCCATGGAAGCCCATCTGTCTCAGAACAATATTCCGACAGCTGTTTATGACCAACTGATCGAAGCGGTTCATGATGCCCTTCCTGAAATGTACCGCTATGTCCGTCTTCGCCGCAAAATGCTTGGCGTAGAGGAACTGCATATGTATGATGTCTATACGCCTCTTGTATCCGGTGAGCATGCATCCATTCCTTTTGATGAAGCCATGGAAATTGTCAGCCGCGGACTGGCACCCCTTGGTGAATCTTACATTCAACTGCTGAATGAAGGCATGCACGGCGGTTGGATCGACCGCTATGAGAACAAAGGCAAACGCACCGGTGCTTATTCCGGCGGTGATTATGCCCACCATCCTTTTGTCCTGATGAATTACCAGGGCACATTGGATAATGTCTTTACGCTGGCTCATGAGATGGGACATTCTCTTCATTCATGGTATGCCAATCACACTCACCACTATGTGGATGCCAGCTACAGCATTTTTGTGGCTGAAATTGCCTCCACCTGCAATGAAGCACTGCTCATGCATGATCTGCTTGAAAGATGCAGTGATCCTCACGAAAAGCTCTGGCTTTTGAATCATTACCTTGATATGTTCAAAGGTACGCTGTTCCGCCAGACCATGTTTGCGGAATTTGAAAAAATTACCCATGAAAAGACCGCAGCAGGTGAAACATTAAATGCCCAGTCCCTGTGTCAGATTTATGGTGATTTGAACGCCCTCTATTTCGGGCCTGATATGGTGAACGATCCCGAGATTTCACTGGAATGGGCCAGAATTCCTCATTTTTATATGCCTTTCTATGTCTATCAGTATGCCACTGGTTTTTCCGCAGCCATTGCCCTCAGTCACCGCATTCTGACAGACGGTGCACCAGCCGTCAGAGATTATATTGATTTCTTAAAAGCCGGCGGTTCCGACTATCCGATCAACGTCCTGAAAAAAGCCGGCGTAGATATGACCACCAAGGCACCTGTTGCCAGCGCCCTCTCTGTTTTCTCATCCGTGCTGGATGAAACAGAGGCTGTCATCACATCTCTCGGTCTTTAAATACGCGGTTTTGCAGGCTCAAGCACTATAAATATGAAAAATCCCCAGGACGATCTGAAATTGCTTTCAGACCACCAGGGGATTTTTCGCGAAGTGGGTTAAACTAAATAAATAGGATTAAGCTTTTTCAACGATGAGCGCCTGACCCTGTCCGCCGCCAATACACAATGTGGCAAGGCCTTTCTTTGCGTCCTCTCTCTTCTGCATTTCGTATAATAATGTCACAAGGATTCTGGCACCGGATGCACCGATCGGATGTCCGAGGGCGATGGCACCACCATTGACATTCACTTTGTTCATATCAAATTTCAGTTCCTGAGCAACTGCCAGAGACTGGGCTGCAAATGCTTCATTTGCTTCGATCAGATCAATATCATCGATGGTAAGATCTGCTTTTGCCATAGCTTTCTTAACAGCAGGCACCGGACCAACACCCATGATAGATGGATCGACACCGCCTGTTGCATAGGAAACGATAGTTGCCATTGGTTTCAGGCCAAGTTCTTCTGCTTTTTCCTGGCTCATCACAACAAATGCTGCAGCGCTGTCATTGATACCGGAAGCATTCGCTGCTGTAACTGTACCGCCATCTTTCTTGAAGGCCGGTTTTAATTTGGCAACTTTTTCAAGTGTTGTGCCGAATTTAGGATATTCATCTGTATCAAAGACTGTATCACCTTTCTTGCCGTGAATCACAACAGGAACAATTTCCTCTTTGAACTTGCCACCCTTAACAGCTGCTTCTGCTTTGCTCTGGGAAGCCACTGCAAATTCATCCTGCATTTCTCTTGTGATACCATATTTCTCTGCAACGTTTTCAGCTGTGATACCCATATGATACTGATTGAAAGCATCCCACAGTCCATCATTGACCATAACATCAATCATCTTGTTATTGTTCATTCTTGCACCCCAACGTGCCGTTGGAATGGCATATGGCGCTGCACTCATATTTTCTGTACCGCCGCAGACAACGATTTCAGATTCGCCTGCAAGGATCTGGTTGGCTGCCATGGCCACACTCTTCAGACCGGAACCACACACGATATTGATTGTCACAGCTGTTGTCTCGATTGGAAGTCCCGCCTTTAAAGTTACCTGACGGGCAACATTTTGTCCGAGACCGGCCTGCAATACATTACCAAAAATAACTTCATCCACCTGTTCCGGCTTAATGCCCGCTCTTGAAACGGCTTCTTTTACAACAAGTGCGCCAAGCTCTGCTGCAGGAACATCCTTTAAAGTACCCCCAAATGCACCGATCGCTGTTCTGCATGCGCTGACAATAACTGCTTTTTTCATAATTCCTTTTTCCTTTCTCACACCATAAAGTTTTTGTTTTTTGTTTCTGCCTATATAAATAGCAAGTCCCGTGCCAACTCATATTCAAAGACGAATCCGCCTGATTTCAGGCCTTTTTGGCGTAATTTTGCCCCTTTTGAGCCTTTTTCCATCTGAATATTCCCGTACGAAACCGTACGGCCTGCCTGATGCGCACACATGTGTTGCTAAATTGTCACACATGTGTTGCGTTTCTGTCACATCTGATGTATCATAAAAGCAGTAAAACTGTCACATGTTCATGAACTTTCTTTTGCATTTTGAATGAAAACTAAGGAGATTTATTATGAATTTTACACCTTTATGGACAGCTGCCCTTAATGCCTTTTCCAATTTTATCATTGTAGATGAACATTGCCGCATTGCCTACATGAATAAACCCTACACAGAGATTTTGAATGTACAGTTAGAGGACGTCATCGGCAAACCGATCAAAAGTGTGATCCCGACCACGAAACTTCCGGAAGTAATGGCCTCGGGAAAAGCACATATAGGTGCCTTAATGACCCTTTATGATCACAAAACCGGCCAAGATATCAGTTTTGTCTGCAACCGTATCCCTTTGATTGAAGATGGGGAAGTCATTGGCGGTGTTGCCATCTCCACATTTAACGAAGTTGGGGAGATCTACAATCTCTATTCAGAAGTTGAAAAGATGCAGCAGCAGAATGAGCTGTATCAGCAGACAATTGAACAGCTGCGCAAACAGACCAATCCTCTGGATTATATCATCGGTACTTCGCAGGCGATCCAACAGATCAAGTCCACCATTGCCATCTTCGCCAATTCCGGATTATCCATTCTTCTGACCGGAGAAACCGGCGTTGGAAAGGAAGTATTCGCCAACGCACTGCATCAGCTCAGCAGCCGGAGCACCAGCAACTTTGTCAAGATCAACTGTGCAGCTATTCCAAAGAATCTTCTTGAATCCGAGCTTTTCGGCTACGAAGGCGGTGCTTTTACCGGTGCCAAAAAGGGCGGCAAAATCGGCAAATTCGAACTGGCTGACGGCGGCACACTGCTGTTAGATGAAATCGGTGAGATGCCGTTTCCGCTGCAGTCAAAGCTTTTACGTGTGCTTCAGGAAAAGGAAATCGAACGCATCGGCGGTGTCACCCCCATCAAAGTGGATGTCCGCCTCATCTGCAGCACGAACCAGAACCTGACGCAGCTGATCCAGGACGGACGTTTCCGAGCCGATCTTTATTATCGTATTAATACCATTGAACTGGCTATCCCGCCCCTCCGTGACCGTCTCGATGACATTCCTGATCTCTGTAATTTTTTTGTTCAGAAGTTCAATCGTGAAAACGGCAGCTATACCCAAGGCGCCGAACAGGAAGTACTGGCTCTGATGCAGCAATACACCTGGCCGGGCAATGTCCGTGAACTGGAACATGTCATTGAACGCCTGTGCTTTTTAAATCCTCACAGTACCATCGGCATTGCCTCCTGTGATTTTCTGATGAACAAGCTGTCCGGTGACCATACATTATCACGGCCTGCCGTCGCGGTTTCTTCCCTTCAGGAACAGCGCAGCAGCGCAGAAATCGATCTGATCCGCCAGACTCTTCGCCAAACGGACGGCAATAAGGCAAAAGCAGCCAGAATTCTCGGCATTGATCGCACGGTACTTTACCGTAAGCTTAAGAAATATCATATTGATTAACCCCAAAAGCGGGGGAAGGCCTTATCTTACGATAAGGCCTTATTAGGGAAATAGAATGTATTTACAATAACCTCAAAACATACAAAATGTCTCAAAGCTAAAGCCAATTTGAATATACAGTCTGAGGACTGTATGCTTAAATCGCATCTGCACCGCGTTCACCGGTACGGATACGAACAACATCTTCGATGTTGTAAATGAAAATCTTACCATCACCATAATTGCCGGTGCTGATCTCTTTAACAACTCTGTCCACAATCTTCTCTGCTGCGTCATCTGCAACAACAGTTTCGACTTTTACCTTCGGCAGAAGGTTGACATTATACGTTGTACCTCTGTACATACGTGTATAACCTTTCTGATTACCATAACCCATAATGTTTGTGATCATCAGGCCGCTGGCTTCGCAGTCATCCAGAATATTTTTCAAACTTTCCAGTTTTTCCGGTTTGATAATAATCTCTAATTTCTTCATCACATAACCTCCTCATTCATCCAATCAGGCAGCTATTTGGCGCCTGCACTTTACACAGCTAAAGTGTGATGGTAATAAAAAAACGGTGTCCCTCTAAAAAGGAACACCGTTGTTCTCAAATATGTCTCTATTATACCCCTGAAATATGAAATGTCAATCATTTTTTTCCAAATTCCAGAAATTTTTAATAATAGTACAATCCTGTATGGTCCAAAACCGTATGATTATTTATTGCTGAGATATTCATCAATACCTTTCGCTGCTGCCTTGCCGGCACCCATAGCCAGGATAACCGTTGCAGCACCTGTTACAGCATCACCGCCGGCATAAACACCTTCCTTGGTTGTTGCGCCGTTGTTCTCATCTGCGATGATACACTGCCATTTATTCACATCCAGACCCTTTGTTGTAGAAGAGATCAGTGGATTTGGTGATGTACCAAGAGCCATGATAACTGTATCTACATCCAGATCATACTCTGAACCAGGCACTTCTACAGGTCTTCTTCTGCCGGATTCATCCGGTTCACCAAGTTCCATCTTGATGACACGAAGGCCCTTCACCCAGCCATTCTCATCCACAAGGATTTCCTTCGGATTGCGGAGCAGATGGAACTGGATACCCTCTTCCTTTGCATGATGCACTTCTTCCACACGGGCAGGGAGCTCTTTCTCACTTCTTCTGTAGACAATATAAGTCTCTGCGCCGAGACGAAGAGCTGTTCTGGCTGCATCCATAGCAACGTTACCGCCGCCGATAACAGCAACTTTCTTGCCCTGATGGATCGGTGTATCATAATCATCTCTGAAGGCTTTCATCAGGTTGTTTCGTGTCAGGAACTCATTGGCAGAGAAAACACCGTTCGCCTGCTCACCAGGGATACCCATGAACTTCGGAAGACCAGCCCCTGAACCAATGAAGACTGCATCATAACCCTCTTCATTGATCAGTTCATCAATGGTAATGGATTTGCCGATGATCACATTCGTCTCAATCTCAACGCCCAGTTTCTTCACGTTTTCTACTTCATGAGCTACAACTGTCTGCTTTGGCAGACGGAACTCAGGAATACCATAAACAAGCACGCCGCCGGCTTCATGAAGGGCTTCAAAGATCTTCACGTCATAACCCATCTTGGCCAAATCACCGGCACATGTCAGTCCTGCAGGACCGGAACCGATAACAGCAACCTTCTTGCCTTTCTTCTCCTTGGCAGGAACAGGCTCAATATTGTTCTCTCTTGCCCAATCTGCTGTAAAACGCTCAAGCTTACCGATGGAGACAGGCTCACCCTTGATACCGAGGATACACTTGCCTTCACACTGGGATTCCTGAGGGCATACACGGCCGCATACTGCAGGCAGCGCTGAAGATTCGCCGATCACCTGAGATGCTTTCTCAAAATTGCCTTCCTTTACTTCTGCGATAAATGCAGGGATATTGATATTGACAGGACATCCTGTGATACATCTTGCATTCTTACAGTTCAGACATCTGGAAGCTTCTTCCATTGCCTCTTCCTTGTTGTAGCCAAGACATACTTCTTCAAAATTCTTCGCACGTACTTCCGGTGCCTGTTCACGTACAGGTACTCTGTTCTTCTTATCTGCCATTATCTGTCACCTCCGCAATTGCCACATCCGCCATGGTGTGTACTTCCTTCCTGCAGTTTCAGCATTGCTCTGCCTTCCTGGGTCTTATAGCTCTGCTGACGCTGCATAGCCTGATCAAAATCTACAAGATGGCCGTCAAATTCAGGTCCGTCTACACAGGCAAACTTCACCTTGCCATCCACAATCAGACGACAAGCACCGCACATACCGGTACCGTCTACCATGATCGGGTTCATGCTGACAATTGTAGGAATCTCAAGTTTCTTTGTCAGCAGACATACGAATTTCATCATGATCATCGGGCCAATGGCAATGCAGAAATCATACTTTGTGCCATTTGCAGCCAGTTCTTCGATCACTGCTGTAACCATACCGTGACGTCCGTAAGAACCATCATCCGTTGTCACATATAAATTGCCGGCAACAGCTTCCATTTCCTTCTCGAGGATCAGAAGGTCTTTGTTCTTGGCACCAACGATAACATCTGCTGCCACACCATGCTCATGCAGCCACTTAACCTGAGGGTAAACAGGTGCTGTACCCACACCACCGGCTACAAATAAAATCTTCTTCTGCTTCAATTCTTCAATATCGTCCTCAATCCATTCGGATGCCTTGCCAAGAGGGCCTGTTACATCCTGGAAGAAATCACCCTCGCGGAGCCAGGACATCTTCTCCGTGGATGCACCAACTGTCTGGAAAACAATTGTGACTGTGCCTTTCTCTCTGTTATAATCACAGATGGTCAACGGGATTCTCTCGCCAACCTCATCCATCTTGACAATCAGGAACTGTCCAGGCTGGCATGCGCGTGCCACACGCGGTGCTTCAATTTCCATCAGAAAAATCTTATCTGCAAGTTTTTCTGCTTTTACAATTTGATACATTCCATATCCTCCTATAAATGATTTGTCTCCCTATTACTTATGGGCTCTATTATACTCACTTTTCGACAAAATTGCAACCATATATCCTAAATATTTTTGTTAAAAACACGAAAAATCTAAAAAAGTTTTTGCAAATTTCGGTTGCTTCGCCAAAGAAATTTCCCTTGTATGCTGAATCATACGCCGAATGCCTTCCTGATCCGGGCATTGGATATACATGCACAGACCTGCAATGACCGCATTGCCTAAAATATGCACCCGCTCCGCCAATTCCTCCGGTATGAGCCCTGCCCCGGCCGCTTTGGCAATATCCAGCTGACTGCCAAAACCTCCGGCCAGCTCCAGCGCTTCAATTTCTTCCATCCGGTATCCGGCATTCTCAACCAGAATCTCAAGTCCGGCGCGGATAGCCGCTCTGGCTTTCTGGTACTCTCTGATATCCGCCTGGGTAATGACAATCTTCCCGGGAATGATCTGCAATCCTCCGGATGCATAACGGGGACTTAATCTTCCTGTAGCATCCATCATCCGGGTTTTTCTCATCTCCGAAATGGCTGACACAAGACCACTGCCGCAGATACCCACCGGCGGCTTTCTGCCGATGGTCTCATAACGAATCAGGCCATACTGTATCCGCACATCCCGCACAGCCCCCGGAATACTGCCGGTACCACAAGATAACTGCCCACCCTCAAAGGCCGGTCCTGCCGCCGCAGAACTGACAAACATTCCATCTTTATTGCCGACGGCCATCTCTGCATTCGTTCCAAGATCCAGAAACAGATGCGGCTTTTCATTTCTATTCATCCCGCATCCCCACAAACCGGCGGTGATATCTGCTCCCACAAAGGCCGAAATACCTGCTATCAGCGTGACCTTTGTCTCTTTCAGCAGACAGTTTCCCACCAGAGGACATTCCCCCAGCAGCTCAGCTGTGGATAACTCTTCAAAATCCAGGCTAACTGGTTGAAAAGGCCAAGCCGAAAGCCCTCTGCAGTCATAGCCTCTTAATAAATGCAGCATCGTTGTGTTGCCTGCGATCACAATCTGTTCAATCGGTGCATCCGCCGACTTCAAAAGGCTGACAATACCTTCCGCCAGATCCTGCCGGATCAATGCCTGCATCGCCTGCTCCTGTCCATCCTCCACGGCCGCTTTGATTCTTGCCATCACATCTGTACCATAACTTCTCTGATGGTTCAGTCCCCGGTATTCTGTGACAATCTTTCCGCTGTCAGTATGCACCAGCGCCATCACTAGGGTTGTGGAACCGATATCCACAGCAATGCTCAAAGACACTTTATCAGGCATCCGGCTGTCCTTATCCGACTTTACACCATACGCCTCCGCTGTATTCTGCCGCTGAATTGGTTCCCTCACTGACGACTCGGCATGCTGAACCGGCGGCACATAAAAGGCGTCTTCCCGCTGTATTTCTTCAAAGGTAATCGAACAAGGTGCCTCAATGAATGCCTGACATCCCAGACGGTACCCTGCCTGCAGTTCACCCTCGCTGAAAAACTGCCTGTCTTCCGTCGTTATGGGTAATTGTCCCTCTGTTATCCGGATTCTGCATTTTCCGCAGGTGCCCCTTCCGCCGCAATATAACGGAAAATAAATCTTCTCTCTTCTTAATATAGAAAGAAAAGGTTCCGGAGCTGCCAGTGAAATGGTTTGACCGTTTATTTTTATTTGCATACTCAGGCCTCCATTCCTACAACGACTTCTCTTTCCTGCTGTCTTGATCTCCGGTGTCTTTTCCGCCTCCGGTTTTATGTCCGGCGTCTTCCACTTTTCTGTTGTTGTATTTCTGGATGGTCACCAGTCCCTTTTTCCTGTCCAGGAAGCGATCCTCCTCACTGAACACACAGCCGCAGTATTTCTGCATATACAGCCCCATGGCTCTGGCTTTTTCCTGTCCTTCCTTAAAGTACGGACGAAAGTCTCTGTACAAAAATGTTACATGATATTTTTTTGCCATTGCCTGTGCTGTCTTAATAATCAATTCATGATTCTGATAGGGACTGATGAGCAGCGTTGTTGAAAAGCTGTCATAGCCGTTTTCCGCCGCAAAGCGGGCTGTTTCTTCCAAACGGCACAAATAGCAATAACCGCAGCGGCTTTCATAATGCGGATACACGTGATCGATAAAATTGCGCAGCCCATACTCATTCTTGACGATCAGACGCAAATGAATATCCGCGGCATACTTCGTCAATGTATTCTTTCTGGCTTTGTATTCTGTCACCGGATGAATGTTCGGATTGTACCAGAAGCCCGTAGGCTCGATGCCCTCCGCTCTCAGCGTCTCGATGCACATCACCGAACAGGGTGCACAGCAAATATGCAATAATAGTCTCATTTCCTGCCTCCTGGTCCTATTTGTTCTCGATGAATCCGATTTCTTTTATCAAAATGGACATCTTCCCGTCATCATTCTGATGATACTCCAATATACTCTCATCCTTCAGCAATTCCAAAGGCACCAGAAGCTCAATACCGCTGTCTGTTACCAGTTTCTGCTTCTTGCCAAGTTTACGCTCTGTTTTCTTGCTGACGTAAACCGGTATCTTCGGAATTTGCTGCTGTTCAGCCACTTCCTGATAAAGAACCGCCGCCTGCTCATTATCCTTGAAAACAGCCTCCTCAAGTTCCGGTACAATGATCTGCCCCTTCTCTTTAACCTGATCAGCCACAATCGTCTTATATTCCATAATCTTCTGCGGCGCCTGTTCTTCATAACAGTGCTTGATGGTTTCCACAACAGAATCATCAATCGCCTTCACCGTTACTGCCTCAGAAGGTTTAAAATCCAGTTTCAATACCTGATCCGCCAGATAGTTCTGCTTCAATCCGTCAATATAGCACTCAAAATCAGATACCTGCGCCTGATTATCATTCAAATTCAGATAGAAATATTCATTCACTTTCGGAGACGGTCCCGGCAAGATCATATGATTCAGCGTCCAGTGCACTGTACTGTTCTCATCCTGTGACACAAAAAATCTGGATTGATAATTACTCTTGAAAAATGTAATATAATCCTGATCTTCCAGCGTCACCCATGCAAACATACCTGCCCCTGTCTGGATCTCCGGGTTCGCATGCATCAAATCCTGAATCTCATCGCAGATACAATTCACAAAGGCCTCAAACTGATCACCATTCTCCGGCAAAATCTGCTGAAGTTCCGATTCTTCATGAATAAAACCTTTTCTGGATGTCTCATGATAATAATATTTTGCAACCATCTGGCAGAGATATCTGTACATTTCATCCTCATCACCGGGTACATAACCTGAATAAGGAACAACCTCTAAAGTCGTATCAAACATACAGAAAAAAACTTTCTTAATTACAACATCCTGCCATTTCACATTATTTCCTCCCATCTTCTGCTCACTCTGCCCCATTATACATAATAACCGTGAAGAATGTCAACTTTTCTTTCCTGTATTGACTATCTCACAGCTTGCGTCTATACTAAGGGCATAAAAAGATTTGAGGGAGGCACCTACATGGGAAAGAATGTTTCCAAAGAGGTCAAACGAATTATCATATGCTGTATCGCATCCTGCATTATAGCCGTCAATATCCGGACATTTGTCCGCACCGGCGGACTGTTTCCCGGCGGTGCAAACGGCCTGACGCTGCTAATCCAGAGCATTTTTGACCGATATCTTCATATAACAATACCGTATACGGCAGTCAATGTTTTATTAAACGCCATTCCCGTTTATATCGGTTTTCGTTTCATCGGCAAAAAATTCACGCTTTATTCCTGTCTCGTCATTTTCCTGACAGGTTTTCTGACAGATTGTCTGCCATCCTACACCATCACCTCCGATATCCTGTTAATCAGTATTTTCGGTGGTCTGATCAATGGTTTTGCCATCAGCCTCTGTCTGAAATGTGATGCCACCAGCGGCGGAACGGATTTTATCTCCATCTTCCTGTCCCGCAGAAAGGGCATTGATTCCTGGAATATCATTCTCGGCTTCAACGTGGTGATCCTCGCTATCGCCGGGTTACTTTTCGGATGGGATAAAGCCCTTTATTCTATGATTTTCCAGTATACATCCACACAGGTACTGCATGTGCTTTACAAACAATATCAGAAACAGACTCTTTTTATTGTTACGAACAAAGCAGAAGCCATCTCGCAGCTGATCTATGATACCACTGTTCATGGTGCCACTATCATCGACTGTGAAGGTGCCCATGAGCACAGCGAGCGTAAGATTGTCTACTCTGTTGTATCCCGCGATGAGAATAATTCAGTCATCCGAGCGGTTCGCGAGGCAGATCCGCAGGCATTTATTAACAGTATGCCCACCAATGAACTGGAAGGCCATTTCTATCAGCGGCCAATCGACTAGTACATCGTCCTTCCTGTTTATCTTAGCATTGACGTTTTTGGAAGTAAAATGCCTGTATGGGTATGTTATTCATATCTAAAAGTTAATGTGCATTTAAAAACAGGAAATGCAAACAAATAAAAGGACCGATAGGGTCCTTTTATTATTTCAAGACATGAATTTTGAAATTTCCAAGAGCAAACAAAAAATCCTAATAAGCAACACATCTTATGCTTATTAGGATTTTTTCATTTATTCTTTATATCTATTTATGGTCATCCGTTACTGCTCGTTTGAAGCAGCTTGTCTATTCTATCAAACCGAAAGAAGTTTGTCAACAACTTTTTTCATTTATTTTCAAATTTCTTTCTGATCCGATGGAATCTGTGCTGTTTCGCGTTGTTCTCGCTGACAGCTTGATTATGATATCACCTCTTCCAGCATCTGTCAACACCCCTTTTCAATTTTTTTAATTATTTCGATTATTTATTAAATTTATTATTTTCAATGTGTAGAATATATTATTTGTATAGTTGCCTTACTATATATAAAGTTGTTTTTATATTTTTTCTATTGTTCTCATATTTTTACTTCAACAAATCAGGGGATGCCAAAAGCATCCCCCAACAACATTAACTTTTTATTTACCTGTAATAACAGCTCTTGAAATAACTACTTTCTGAATTTCAGAAGTGCCTTCATATAATGGAATAATTCTGGCATCACGATACATACGCTCAATTGCATAATCTTTCATATAGCCATAGCCGCCATGAATCTGTAAGGACTGATAAGCAACTTTCACTGCATTTTCAGATGCAAAATATTTTGCCATTGCCGCTTCTTTATTCACGGATTTGCCTGCCTGACGTAATGCTGCTGCATTTAATGTCAGAGCCTTTGCTGCCTCTGTCTGAGTTGCCATATCAGCCAGATACCACTGAATACCCTGGTTCGCATTAATAGGTTTACCAAACTGTATACGTTGTGTTGAATAATCAACTGCTGCGTCAAGTGCACCTTCTGCAACACCAACTGCCTGAGCTGCCATACCGATACGACCGCCGTCAAGTCCCGCCATTGCAATAGCAAAACCTTTTCCTTCCTGTCCTAAAAGCTGTGTTTTTGGCACACGGCAGTCTGTAAAAACAAGTTCAGATACAGGCGCTGCACGTAATCCCATTTTATCTTCTGCCTTTGGTACAGTAAATCCAGGTGTATCTCTATCCACAATAATCGCTGACATACCTTTTGTTTTCTTTTCCGGTTCTGTCAATGCAATCAGGATAACGTAATCACCTTCATCCGGTCCCATATTGCTGATAAAACATTTTGAACCATTGATAACATAATCGTCACCATCTGCAATGGCTTTTGTTTTCGCAGCTGCTGCATCTGAACCGGCATTTGGTTCTGTCAATGCAAATGCGCCTACGCATCCCTGGCATGCTTTTGCCAAATATTTCTTTTTCTGTTCTTCTGTTCCGTTTCTTAATATGATATCACTGGACAATGTATGAACAGACAGCATTTCTGCAACACTGGCATCCACCTTCGCAAATTCTTCAATAACCAAAGCTTTTGTTACTTCATCCAGACCGGCACCGCCGTATTCTTCCGGAACATTAATTCCCATAAAGCCTAATTCTGCCATCTGCTCGATAAGCCCCGGAATAAATTTTGCCTCTCTGTCCATCTTTTCAGAAACAGGTGCAATTTCTTTTCTTGCAAAATCTCTTGCAAGGTCAACCATCATCTGCTGCTCTTCAGTTAAAATAAATGCCATTTTACTACCTCCTGTTAAAAAATTTATATGTATTTATTATCCATTTACAATGTAATCATTTTATATGAGGGCTTCCGAATTAAATTATGGGTAGGTAAATACAGGAAGCCCTCTAAAAATAAAAAGGAAGGCTATATATTATTCTGTCAGAGTCAGCCCCATTGGCGCTTCCTCAAACAACCGCTTATCCATTTCACACAGATTTTCTGCAATATGCGGTTTAAATTCCATATGGCTCAAAATATCATTTTCCAAATCTACTCCCGGTGCAATTTCAATTAACGTCACACCTTGCTCTGTTAATTTGAATACCGCCCTTTCAGTAATAAAATATACTTCCTGTTGAGACTCCAATGCATATTCTCCTGAAAATGTAATTTGCTCCACATTTGGTTTGAATTTACTGATTGTTCCGTCATTTACAATTCTCAGCTTTCCATCTTCTATTTTTATATCTGATTTGCCCGCTGTAAAAGTGCCGCAGAAACAAACTTTCTTTGTCGGCTGGGTAATTCCGATAAAGCCACCCGGACCTACTGATTTACCGTTAAACTTGGTAACATTCACATTTCCTTTTGCATCAATTTCTGCTGCTCCCAAAAATGCTGCTGCCAGAGCGCCTCCATGATAAAGGTCAAACATTTCCGGATGCTTAATGATTGCTGTAGGATTAGTCGCAGACCCCATCGCCAGGCCGCCTGAAGGTACACCGCCTATAACACCGGATTCTACAGAAGTAACAACCTGCTCAGCAAGTTTTTCCTCTGCCAGTACATCTGCAATCAACTGCGGCACACCTACACCAAAATTGATAAATGAATTTTTTCCAATCTCCATTGCTGCTCGTCGCGCAATCACCTTTTTAATGCTCAAAGCCGTCGCTTTTTTCTGACCATCAACAGGTATTTTAACTTCTCCTGAATAAGATGGATTGTAATCTTCTACCATACACTGCTTTGAATTTTCCGGCCTGCCTACAACAATCGCATCCACCAGAAGTCCCGGCACTTTCACATCTTTTGGTTTTAACGTTCCGGCCTGTGCCAGACGGTCAACCTGCACAATGACCTTTCCGCCGCTGTTATGTGTTGCAGCAGCCAGTTCAAGAATCGGATTTAAAACAGCCTCATGCTCAACAGTTACATTACCGTCCGTATCTGCCGTTGTACCTTTAATGAAACAGATATCAATCGGAAATGTTTTATAGAACAGATACTCTTTGCCATCAATATTCAACAATTCAACAACTGTTTCACCGCAATCCCAGGCTGCCTGATTGGCTCTGCATCCATCCTGCCTTGGGTCAGCATACGTTTTTAAGCCGATTTTTGTGACAATTCCAGGTTCACCACCCGCAATAGCCCTTAATAAATGGGTATTAACGTCCTGCGGCACCATAAATACAGGCATCGCATTTTCAGAACACAATGCAGCCAGTTTTCGGTTTAAATCAAGATGTCCGCCATGAATTCTGCGAATCAATCCCCGATGTGCCAGGTGATTGCCCCCATGTTCTTCACGGCATCCCGGTGCCGCATCATAAAACAATGATAAATTCTTAGGACTTCCTTCATTTATAAACTTCTCTTCAAGTGTAACCAGCAAATCCTCCGGCAATCCAAATGATACAAACCCTGTAAAAGCAAAAGTCATATTATCCTGTATCAAATCAATGGCTTCTCTTGCTGTCATTACTTTATTCATCTACACTCACCCCAACTTCTCTGTCTTAGTTTAACGGCACCGGATCCACACCAAGTAAAATCGCACCGCCTAGAATACATACAATCAAACCACAATAGATTAACATTGGCAGTACATTTGATCGAATCAATCTTCCCTCCGCACCGCTTGTTCCACAGGTTGTACACGCTGCAACAATATTATTAACGCATACCATGTTGCCCATTGCACCTCCGGCAATCTGCATGGCAACAATCATCAGCTGAGGCAGTACCAGAATTGTTGCTGTTTCAAACTGTAATGAAGCAAAAAGTGTGGTTGATACTGTTGCTGAACCGGAAATAAACGCTCCCACTACACCAATCAACGGCGCTACCACAATATACGCTTTTCCAGCCAAAGCTGCCAATCCTTCCGCCATTTCCAACAGCATACTGTCCAGACCGCTGCTATTGACAAAGGAAAATCTGAACAGCTGCACCATAGCAATGCCAAACATCAAAGCAATTGCTGCACCGCTCACCATCTGACCGGTCTCTTTCCAGGCGGCTTTCACCTGCCCTGACTTCATTCTGTGTAATGGAATGATTAAAAAGGCGACCAACGTAAACGGAATAATTCCCGGACTCCACGCCCACTTGAACACCCAATCTACACCCTGCTGCCCAAGAATATTTTGAATAATAATAGCAAATGGTGCTCTATTCACATTCAGAATATTCATCAAGCCGGTCTGCGGCAAGCGAGTCAGCACCAGGATGACTGCAATAATGCCATATGGCAGCCAGGCCATAACTGTTGACATCTGTTTCTCTGTACTTTCATTATCTGATTCTGTTTCAACAACCGCTGAGCGCCAGTGGCTTTCCCATTCAGATGGCTCCGGAAATTCAAACCTTTTCTTCGGCATCAAAAATCCTTTTTTCGCTGCGATAATGGTTGCACCAAGACCAATGATTGCCGCAAGTAATGAAGGTAAATCCGGTCCCATAATAATTGCCAGTAAAATATATGGAATGTCAAAGACAATTGCTGAAAAAAGGATAAATGGTATACATTCAACAGCCGGACGAATACTCTTTTCTTTTCCATAGATTTTGCACATCATTGCCATCGCTACAAAGATAATCACCGGGCAGACTATGGCATTTGGAATTGCCACCCATTTAGCCAGCTGTAATCTGAAAACTCCTGTATCCGCACCCATCTCAATTAACGATGGGTCAATCAAATTCAATGCGGTATTTGTCGGCAGACCTACTGCACCAAAATTAACCGGCACACTGTTTAATACCAGTGCCACCATTGCTGCACATAATGGAGGAAATCCCAGACTGATCAGCAAGGGGGCTGCCAGAGCAGCCGGTGTACCATAGCCTGCTGCTCCTTCTATAAAGGCACCAAACATAAATCCGATAATAATCAACTGAATTCTTGGTTCATCCGTTATGGTCGTAAACCCCCGATTAATAACCCCCATGGCACCAGATTGTTTCAACGTGTTCATAATCAGAATCGCGCCAAAAATAACCGCCAATGTGTCTATTGCACTCAAAAATCCTGAAATTGTATACGCTGCAACATCCAACAACTGCATCTTCCATACTGCATAACTTAAAATCGCAGTAATCAGCCATGCTGCCGGAAGTGCCCGCTTTGCCGGCCAGTTAAACCCCGCCATAACAATCACAGTAAAAATAATCGGAATAAACGCTATTGCTGCATACATTCTTTAATACCCCCTCCCTGACTTTTATGTATTTAAAGAATTTCTGCAAACGTCTGAATTCTTGTTTTTATCTGTTCAAATGCGGTAGATTCCTGATCAATCTCAATCTGAAGATTTCTGACACCTGCCTCTTCAAATTCCTGTAATAAAATAGGATAATCAAATTCTTCGGGATCACAGAATTTCATCATACATACAATGACTGCATCTGCATCATATTTTCTGACTGCATCGATTAATATCCTGCCCTTCGGTTTTGCAGCATCTGTTGCCAGAGAACATCCGTCGAAATCATTCCAGGCCTTTGCCAGCGCCAGCAATGCATCCTCATCATTGCCTACATCCTGTCGGAAATTACGTGTTTCCTGAGCTAAATCATCTGCCACAATTGCAAGACCATTTTCTTCAAAAATATCAAGCACTTCATATGGTTCCAGCATAATACCGGATACAACAACCTTTTTGCCTGTGAATTTCTTTTTAGGTTCCGATTCAATCGCTGCCATTAATTCATTCAAAAGTGCTGTATGTTTTGATTTTTCCATAAACCATCTGGATTTTAAAACAGCATGTCTGTCTGAAGGACAGATATTACCTGGGTAATCAGCCACAATATCACTGAATCTGCGGCATGCTGCTCTGTTTTCATTATAAACAGCAATACTTTCTTTAATCGCACTGTTTGTAATCGTAACTCCCAAAATATCTTCCAGCTTTTCTTTCACAATGGCATATTCTTCTCTGCAATAAGCATCTGCCACTTTTCGTGCATTCTTTCTATTCTGAGGATGTGCAAAAACAATAGCCGGTGCTTTTCCGTGCCATTTTTGACTCATACACTTTAATGTATCGCAAGGAACAGAGAAAATCACAGCACTGAGTTCATCATACACACCTTCCAACTGCAATTCCATAACAGACTGCATGATGGAACAGGCAAATGGTGGCAAATACGTACGCGCTTTTGAAATTGTCTTTTTCTGCGCTCCCCACATACCGATTGGCAAATAACCCGAGGCATGTACAATTTCTTCCGGACAATACACCGGCATAATGCCAACTGCACCTTTTCCTGTTTCACGCTTATGATTTGCAATTGCTTTTTCCGGATGGGCAGCAATTTCTCTGAATTCTTTAATAATTTCTGCAGCTGTTCTACTCATCTTATCCCCTCCTATTCTTCATCCATCATTTCACATAACGCCTGCACTCTTGTATCAAACTGCGCTTGAGCAAAAACTCTCGGGTCCGTCTGGTCACCATCGAAACTTACAAATGGTACACCCATTTTTTCATTCACATATTCTGCACCTTCCTGGTTCAGAAATGCCATAATCTTACAGCTTCTGTTTAAATGAAGAAGAATACCGTCACTCTTGGAATTGCTGACAACTTTATAGAAGTCTTCATAACGCTGCGGGCCACAGCAGTTCAGATAAACTTTTGAATAGGTTTCCGCCATCGACATCATATCACCCGGAATATATTCAAAATCCCACATTCCTGGATAAGCTGAACCCGTCATAACTGTCTTTTCGTTTTTAAGCTCTTTAAATGTGCCACCCAGATATGGCCAGACAGCAATGCCTTCCCAGGTAATACGGTGCTGTTCATTTTCTGCATCACCAAAGGCATATTTGCCTATCTTATTCTTTTCTTCCAATTCATCTGCAAAACGACGAAGTGTTATTTCAGAATAAGGTTTTGACCTGCATACAACAACCATTGCCATATAATTGAATAAATCAAATCCATTCAATGGTGACGGTTTCTTCTGTGCAAAAGATGCTACTCTGTTCCACTGATAAACAGTCCTCTGACACTGGCACTGAGCCTGATAGAATTTTTCATAATTGAATGGACGTCCACAGATTTCTTCCAATTGCTTAATGACTGCCTGAAACTGACCAACGATATACTCTTTTGTATGTCTGGTCATCGGCATTGTATGATTAAACGGCATATCAATGCAGATGAATGGAATATTTAATTCTTTTGCAAAATTTTCATACCATTTTAAAATCGTATTGCAAATATTGTTTACCGCAAATACCATATCCGGCAGCGGAATTCTGGATGCCTTTGAATTTGCCAATTTCTCAGGTGTTTCCCCCGTCAGCGCCTCCTGCTTTAATAACTCAAGATAACCGGCATTATTTCTTACATAGGAACAGATATCAATGTTATAACCTTTCTGATCTGCCACTTCCAGTAAATCCATTGAACATTTTTTAGCACCGCAGCCTGCTGAATGCGTCTCCGGATAGCATACAGCAATATCCATTGCTTCAAAAAACTCTGTCGGTGCAAGCGCCGCCGACCAGCAGACAAGTCTTCCCTCTTTCTTTGCCTGTCTTGCTTCCTCATCACATTTTTCCTGATAATATGCCAATAATTCCTTTGCACTCGCTTCATTCACATTTAATTCCATAAACTTACCTTCTTTCTTTAACTGCTTTTTCCTGCTAACTCAAAGGCTATCAATGCAGCGCCAAGCGCTCCCGTTGTCTGCGGATTGTCCGCCACAAGGATCTTCTTCTTCAATTCCTGCTCAATTGCATCTACAACTCCCTTGTCCTGTGCAACCCCACCGCACATCACAACTTTTTCCTCCATCCCTACCCTGTAAACCAGAGAACAGGCCTTACTGGCAATGGATCTGTGCACACCTGCCGCAATATTTTCCTTTGACACCCCCTTTGATAATTGTGAGATAACCTCCGACTCCGCAAAGACTGTACATGTACTGCTCACATTTGCTGGACAATCAGCCTTGAAATGTGCATCTCCCATTTCCTGCAAACCAATCTCAAGGACTCTCGACATCACATCAAGAAATCGTCCTGTCCCGGCCGCACATTTATCATTCATAACGAATTTCAGGATATTACCTTTGTGGTCAAGGCGAATTGCTTTCGCATCCTGCCCTCCAATATCAATGATCGTTCTTGCATTCGGAATCAAATGATGAATTCCTTTTGCATGACAAGTAATCTCACTCATCTGTTTATTGGCAAATGGTACTGCAAATCTTCCATACCCTGTTGCAACTATGTAATCCATGTCTTTCTGAGAAATATCCAATCCATCAAAAACCAATTCCATGACCCGTCCAGGTCCGGATGTTCCAGTTCCTGATTGTATAACTGCTGAAGCAGCAACCCGCTTTCCATCTTCAAGTATCACAGCCTTGCTTGATGCTGAACCGACATCAATTCCCAGCGTATACATCCAATCCCCCCCCTTTTATTTTTCTGTGGCTTTTCTGTACTCACATTGTCACATACTTTTTTCCCCTTGGCCAATAGCTGCATTTTCTGCACTTTATAACCTTGTGTTATAAACTATCGGCATGTATAATAACTGTATGGAATACTTTTTGCTTTATCACATAATTTAAATACGGAGGGATTGTTTATGGATTTAAGAGAAATGCATTATCTTCTTGAAATAGCCAATACCGGACATATGACACAGGCAGCCAATAACCTGTTCATCTCTCAGCCTGCACTTTCAAAGTCGCTTCGCAAAGTTGAAAATGAACTTGGTACAGAATTGTTTTACAGGGATGGTAATCGTCTTCTTCCTACAGATACCGGAAGAATTGTCATCGAAAAGTCCTCTGAGATTCTCCAACTTGCGGCCAATATGAATGATGCGGTAGATTCCACCAAGAATCTAAAACGCGGTAAGGTTACACTTGGGTGTCCTTCCATTGTCGCTTCACTCTATCTTTCCGAACTGCTTATTGAATTTCAACGAATATACCCTGAAATCTCCTTCCATTTAATTGAGGCAGGCGGTGCCGAACTCACTCGTCTTACCGCATCAGGAGAAATTGATCTGGCTATTGTCATGCGTCCAATCTATTCAGATTTGCTCAATGAGATTCCAATTGTCAAAAATCAGATTGTCGCCTGCGCAGGTCAGTCTCATCCATGGTTCAGCAAAAGCTATGTAACCATTTCAGATTTCAGGAATATGCCTTTTATTACATTTGATGATACATTTAATCTCCACACGCAAATTATGGAACGTTTTCATTCCGAACACATAACGCCGCAAATTACACTGACCGCTGCAAGTGCACATTTTCTCTGTCAATATGCCTATCTTTCCAACCAACTATTGATACTTGCACAACCAATGATTAACCTTTACTCCCATAACAATACTATTCACACCATACCATTCCGTCCGGTCTTCCCGTGGGAACTAAGCATTATCTTTCGTAAAAATATCTATTTATCAACCGCCAGCAAGGCCTTGCTGAAGTTTACACAGGACTATTTTTTCAGATTATAACTGAAAGTTATGTATTCTCAGAATTTTATTCATCATCTTCAGCACAATAACAATAAATACCTAAATGAGAAAAAGGATTTTCATTCGAAAATCCTTTTTCTCTGCTTAATTTTATTATTCTTTCAACACTTCACTCATTGTCAATTCAAGCCCCGGCAATGTGCCTACCGGAATCTTTTCATGGAAATCATAAACCGATGTTTCTATATTGTCCTCCCCTTCTGTCACAGATGGCAGATAACGAACCACCATGACCTGCTGCTTCCAGTCATTGACAATCCAATACTCACCCACACCATGGTACTGATACAATTGAGCTTTGTCGATATAATCCTGTGCAGCCGTTGCAGGCGTTACAATCTCAATGATCCACTGCGGCACTCCCCTGTAAATATTATCATAAATCACTTCACCGCTACTGATGAGGAACAAATCCGGCGACACAACCGAATCCAGCAGGTCCAATTTCTTCAGCTCCACCAAAATAGGGGCAAAACACAACTGATAGGGAAGTTTCTCCTTTTTCAAATACGACTTTATAGCAAAATACAAATTGCCGCGCACATTCTGATGTCTGAATGCCGGCATAGCAGACTCCCTGATATTACCTAACAGCAATTCTACCAACGACGTATACTGCAGTTTATTCTTCCTCGTATTCATCCATTCATAGAAAGCTTCTGCTGAATATTGTCTCTCCTGATAGCCGCCATACACACTGCTGTTCTCAGCCACAACCTGTACACTATTCTCAGGATAGATTTCCTTCTTGAAACGGTAAAACATCGCCAGCTCTTTCAAGCTTCCTCCGCCATCCCACAAAATATCGGAAATACAGCATTCAAATCCCGGATAGCACACACTCCGCATACTCTGCTCAAAAGAATACCTTCTATATTCAAATCCATTTCTATAGGAATATGTATAGACAAATTCTTCATTGAGATCGATCAGCCAATACTCTCTCACCCCATTCTTGCCGTATAATACAGCTTTATCCAGACAATCATAGATTGCATTGCCATCTGCCAGAACTTCCACAATCAATTTCGGTATCTTATTCAATTCAGAAGTCCGAATCATACCGCCGCTGTAACTCTCACTCTGCTCAACAACTGCAAGATCCGGCTGAAAAATATTGCTCTCATCCAAATGAAAATCTACCGGTCCGAATAATACCTGATCTGTTTTCTTCCTATTAAGCAGATAATCCTCCAGCATTGTTCCCAGCAGGAAGCACAGCTTATGTCCATCCTCCCCAGTCATCTCCGACTGTACAACATGCCCACCAACAATTTCGCAGCTAATACTCTGTGATGCCGCGTTTTTTCTAAAGTTTTCCAACTTACACATATTTGCTTCCAATATTATACCTCTCCTCTTTCTGCCTTCCCCTCATTGGTTCAAGCAATATTTACAATAAATGTTAAAAGAAGTATAACATGTCCTCATTTCCCGGTAAAATATCATCCATTGACGGAATGTGCCATCCTCCTTCACAATATGACACACCCCACAATCAATCTTCTCTATTCGACAACAATCGCCCCTGTTTCTTTTTAAAATTTTATTACACCTTCTTTTTTAATTTTATCTTGTCGTCTTTCTGTTAATTCCTGCTGTTGCCCTTTCCACACGAAAAAAAGACTACTATCAAAATGTATCTGCACATTTCAACAATAGTCTCTTTCATTTTATTCTATACCATACAGCCTATTCAGCGTATCCTCTCGATCTTGCACAAACAAAACGATGTACTAGTGATGGAACAGTCTGATACCTGTAAAGCACATGGTCATACCGTATTTATTGCAAGTTTCAATAACCTGGTCATCTCTGACAGAACCACCCGGCTGTGCAACGTATTTCACACCGCTCTTATGGGCTCTCTCAATATTATCTCCAAACGGGAAGAAAGCATCTGAGCCAAGAGCCACATCCTGAAGCTGATCAAGCCATGCTCTCTTTTCTTCACGGGTAAAGACTTCCGGTTTTTCTGTAAATGTTCTCTCCCATTCACCATCTGCCAGAAGATCCATGTATTCATCACCGATATAAAGATCAATGGCGTTGTCTCTGTCGGCACGTCCGATTTTCTCCTTAAACGGCAGATTCAATACCTTTGGATTCTGACGCAGGAACCAATTGTCTGCCTTCTGACCTGCCAGACGGGTACAGTGGATACGGCTCTGCTGACCGGCTCCGATACCGATGGCCTGACCGCCCTTCGCATAGCATACAGAGTTGGACTGTGTATATTTCAATGTAATAAGTGCGATCACCAGATCAATCTTGGCTGATTCTGACAGTTCTTTGCTTTCAGTAACGATATTGTTCAGCATCTCTTTGTCAATAACCAGTTCATTTCTGCCCTGTTCAAATGTAATGCCGAATACTTCCTTGTGTTCCACAGGCGCCGGACGATAGGACGGGTCAATCTGGATAACATTGTAATTGCCTTTTTTCTTAGCTTTCAGCATTTCAAGTGCCTCCGGTTCATAGCCCGGTGCAATGACACCGTCTGAAACTTCACGCTTGATTAATTTGGCAGTCGCCACATCGCACACATCCGACAGGGAAATGAAATCACCGAAAGATGACATTCTGTCAGCACCGCGGGCACGGGCATAAGCATTGGCCAAAGGTGTCAGTTCACCCATATCATCGACCCAGTAAATCTTTCTCTCAACGTCAGTTAACGGCAGACCAACAGCTGCACCGGCAGGGGAAACATGTTTAAAAGAAGTTGCCGCAGGAAGTCCCGTTGCTCTCTTTAATTCACTAACCAGCTGCCAGCCATTGAAAGCATCCAGAAAGTTGATATATCCCGGACGTCCGTTTAAAACAGTAATCGGAAGTTCTCCCTCATTCATAAAAATACGGGATGGTTTCTGATTCGGATTACAGCCATATTTTAATTCTAATTCTTTCATCTGATCTACCTCCGATTAGTGATTCTTGTTAATGATTCTTGACTCGTATTTACCAGTTGCAATATCAATAAAACGAACAAAAAGAGAAACCTTATTGTCCTCGTTGAGGTTTTCCCAGATTTCTTTTGTCCAGGCATCAATGTCGTTAGTATCAACTTTCACCCATGTCGGCTCGCCCTCAAAACTTGGCAGTGGATTGCCGTCACCCATATAAGTATGAATAAAATGGCCTTCACCTGCAGGCACGTTGTTATATGCAAATGTATAGCGATTGCAGGAATCCGGATCGCCGTTGTTGCTCTTTAAAATAGACATGGCATAGTTGAATTTTTCATTCTCCACATGCAGGATACCAGAAATACGAGGTGTGTAATTCGGTGCATCCGGCTCAAATTCACGGCTTCTGAGAGACTGCTCGAATGTAAGCTGGCGGTCCATACCTTCATAAATGGTATCTGTCTGGTCGCCATTTGTCACAATTGTCTTGTTGCCAAGCACTCTGACCGGTGCATAAATAATCAGGCTTGGGTCTTCAAGTTTGGAAGGATCAAAAGCTTCTGTACGAATACCTTCACCATCTTCTACAAAAACACGATTTCGGCTGTTGACGCTTCTTCCCATAATAAAATAAGCTGTAACCGCTTTGCTTCCATCGGCAGAACGACCAATGATAATACCTCTGCCCGGATAAGATGTAGATGACAGTTCCTGACTGATTGCTACCATTTTCATGAATATTCCTCCTTGTATTCCATAATGTATAAAATGCATGTAAGTTCAATACCTACATGCATTTTAACACTAGTTGTTTTTTTTTACAACAGGAGAGGCTATTAATCTACATTAATATTACTTTGCGTTTATATAAGTAATATTAATATATCTACAAAATCATCGCCATACACGTAAACAGCAACGCTGCAACAACTGCATAAACAATGGTTATGATAATTCCTTTTGTCCAAATAAACTTTGTGTCGATGCCTTCATATCCAAGTAAGATTGGCGCAGTTCCATTCGCCGCAACCGTCAAATACGCATTCCATGCACAAAATACAAGCGCCGTCATAATAACAACCGGATTAATATTTGTAAAATTCGCTACAAAAGGACCTACAACACTGCCAAAGATAATCACTGTCATCATATTTGAGAAGAAATTGCTTACAATAATTGTAATTAAACATACAATCAACATTAATACAAAGATATTATCAATACCACCCAAAATCGGTTTAAATACCTGACTCAGCCAGCCCATAATACCTGAATCTTCACTTGACACATAATTTCCAAGCATCATAAAGCCGCCAATTGCAAAAAGCGTATTCCAATCCACACCTTCTTTGAGTGCCCGTCTGATATCCATGATCGGTTTGCCATCCATATGAACAATACAAAGAATAGCCACAATCATACAAAACCACAAAGAGCCACCAAATCTACTTAGAAAAATCGTGATTGCCGCGCCTGCAGGAAGTAATGCTACCACAAAGCTATACAGTGCTGCAATGATAAAAGATATAACTAAAACTAACTGCTTTTTTGTTACCTTGTTGTCACCTTCGGATGATAATTTGCCTGCGTCAATATTTGCCATCTTACTCATATCTGCTCTAAAAACAAATTTCATCATAAGAACATAGATAATAATAAATACGACATCAACAACTAACCCGGAGATGGTATAAGCCACTGTTGAAACTTCTGCACCAAATGCTGTACTAATAGAATTCAGTGAAGCAAAAACCATACCATTTGTAAATGGGAAAAACATACAACCCATTGTTGCAAACATATAGGTTCCCACCTGACACAGCTTGTAGTACTGACTATCTGTATCGTATCCTGCCTGTTTACAAAGTGTTTTAACCAATGGCAATCCGAACATTAACGCGCCAAATACACTTGTAAAAATTGCCATAACAAGGAGCGCAAAGAACAGAACCATCGTAAACAATACCGGTCTTCCTTTAAGCACTTTCCGTGTTAATAAAAAGTGGGCAACGACATATCCAAATCCACTTTCATTTAATGCCCAACTCAACGGAAAGACACCAAGCATCATAACAACTGTACCATTGCTAAATAATGCTGCTGCAATCGCATTACCGTCTGTACATCCATAAGCAACTAATCCTGCCATTGCTGCAAAGATTGGCCAAATCAAACTATTACTGCCGATTACCATCAACAATGTACCAACAAATACAAAGAAAATCGTAACGCCTGCAGGTGTCAATGTACTCCACGGTTGTATAAACGCCGGACATATAAATGCACAGATTAAACCTAATATAACAAAAATCCAATTAACCAGACTAAACCCTTTGATACTCTCCATATTCACACCCCCTTCAAAATGAACTATAAGCCAAAATATTTCTCAGCATTTTTATAATAAACTTTTTCAGCATCAACAATCGATATAGGTAATTTGTCAACAAATTCGACACTGCGAATCATGTCTTCCATCGGATAATCTGTCCCAAACATAATTCTTTCACTTCCAAATGTATCATACGCACATTGAAATGCAGGAACCGAAAAATTACCACTCGTTGTCATCCAAATATTGGTACCAAAATATTCACTTGGCATTTTTTTATTTTTTGCTAAATTCGTCCATTTTGAGCGAAGATAAGCATCATCTAATCTTTGAATAAGGAATGGAAAAGCTTCACCACTATGCCCGATAACAATTTTTAACTCTGGCAGTCGATCAAAAATACCACTTAAAATCAGTCTTGTAAGTGCCACTGCCGTATCTTCCGCAAAACCTAATCCAGATGTGGCCAGAGCAGGACCCCAGCCTTTAAAGCAGTCCGCAACAGGTACTGTAGGATGTATGTACACAAACATTCCTAAATTAACCACCGTTTCAAATAAAACATACATGTCTGGATCATCCAGATTCTGACTGCCATAATTTGAAAATGCATTCCATCCTACAAAGCCATATTTCTTTCTGCAGCGTTCTAATTCACGCACCGCCGACTGTATATTCTTTACATTCAAAACCGCATAGCCTTTAAATCGATCTGAATACTGAGCAATGGCACTTCCCAATGCATCATTTATTTTTTCAGTTTCTTTAATGCCCATTTCTGCAGGTAACTGCTCCACACCGAGAGATGCTGACAAAATGGCCGTATCTACACCAGCAGCATCCATATCTTTGATTCTTTTTTCACCCAATTCCAAAAGTTTCGGAATGATCGGCCGAATCCCAATCCTTCCGTCACCACCATGATACATGCTTTGATCAGAGGTTCTGAAGCTTGGAATTCCTTCTCTGTCAGCAATTGCATCGAAAAAGTCCTGCGTATAATAATGTGCTTCAAAATCAATCTTTTTCATCAAATATATCCTCCACTATATTTTTCAAAAGATAATCCGGATTCTTTCTGCTTATAATTATATAGACTTTTTCTTTAAAATTGAAATATCAGAACTAAATGGATTCACCATTCATTTATTTAAAATAGGCATGAATGTTTTATTTTTATCAATACAATTTTGAGATATTTGGCACGGTAGGATGTGCTGCTTCTTCAACCTCACTGACAAAATTCTGGATACAAGGGTTATCATTATCTTTTCTCCAGATCATCTCCAGATTAGCAACAGCCTGTATGCCTTCAAGGGTCAATGTATGAAATCTATCATCTGTCAAAAGTACAGATGTAATTAATGACGAGAGCAAAGAGACACCCATCCCTGCCTGTACCATCAAAAAAATAGCCCCAGGCGAAAAATTCCCTGTAATAAAATTCGGCATAAAGCCTGCTTTCATACACATGTTGGTAATCTGTTCCTGCAACTCAGGTGTCTCCCCTGCATCAAACATTAAAATCTTTTCATCTTTCAACATCAGTGGATTCACCATTTGATAGGCAGCTAATGGATGTTGATTACTTACGATCAGTTCAACCTGTCCTGCATAAATATGGCGATATTCCAATTCTGGTTTGCGCTCCAACATATCATGTGTAATGACAAAACCAACATCCAATTCTCCATCTAAAACTTTTTGATTGGCTTCCTGTAACCTGGTCTCTCTTAATTGCATATCAACCATTGGAAACTTTTCATGAAAACTTCTAATGGCAACGGGCAAAATATTCTGCGTAAACAGTTCAAGATAGCCCACTTTTAACGTTCCTGACAAACCTGTTCCCAATCGGGCAACGCGATTAATCAAGGCATCGTATTTTTTTATAATTTGAAGGCTTTCGTCATAAAAAAGCTTACCCGCCTTTGTCAATACGACACGGCGGGTAGTTCTTTCAAATAATTCGACCTCCATTGTTTCTTCCAGTTCACTTATATACCGACTCAATGTCGGCTGGCTGATATAGAGTTTTTCTGCAGCTTTTGTAAAATTCAGACAATCTGCTACAGCAATAAACATACGAAGTCGATTAATATCCATTTTAGTATGCCTTTCCCCAGTACACCATCTTCTTAGCCGGACGTCCGCAGCATACACAAACATCTGATAAATGTTCCTGTGCAAATGGCATACATCTGGATGTGGCTGTTGTTTCTTCTTTGATCTTGTCTTCGCAGGCACGATCACCACACCACATCGCTTTTACAAATCCAGGTTTATTGGCAATAATATCCTTGAATTCATCATAGTTTGTGGCCACATAAGTGTGTGCATCTCTGTGTGCACGTGCTTTCTCGAACATATTGGACTGAATTTCTTTCAGAAGTTCATCTACTTTTGTCTCAAGTTCATCCAGGCTGACAACAATCTTCTCACCTGTATCACGGCGTGCCAGGACAGCCTGATTGGCTTCGATATCCTTAGGTCCGATTTCAACACGAACAGGGATACCGCGCATCTCTGCCTCTGCAAACTTCCAGCCAGGTTTGTTGTCTGTTGCGTCCAGTTTAACTCTGAATCCGCTCAATCTGTCTCTTAATTCTTCTGCTTTTTCAAGGACACCTTCCTTGTGCTGGGCAATTGGAATAACAATCACCTGTGTCGGAGCGATCATTGGAGGCAGAACAAGACCATTGTCGTCACCGTGAACCATGATAATAGCACCGATCAGACGGGTTGTCATACCCCAGGATGTCTGATGGACATACTGCAGTTTATTTTCTTTATCTGTGTACTGAATGCCGAAGGCTCTTGCAAAACCATCACCGAAGTTGTGGCTTGTACCGGACTGAAGGGCCTTACCGTCATGCATTAACGCTTCGATGGTATAGGTTGCTTCTGCACCGGCAAATTTCTCCTTCTCTGTCTTCTGACCTCTGATAACAGGCATAGCCAATACCTGCTCACAGAAATCCGCATAAAGATTCAGCATCTGCTCTGTTCTCTCTTTGGATTCTTCTGCTGTAGCATGGGCGGTATGGCCTTCCTGCCACAGGAATTCTCTGGAACGCAGGAACGGACGTGTCTCTTTTTCCCATCTTACAACGGAACACCACTGATTGTACATCTTTGGCAGATCACGATAGGACTGGATTTCTTTGGCATAGAAATCGCAGAATAATGTCTCGGATGTTGGGCGGACACACATTCTTTCCTGAAGTTCATTCAGACCGCCATGGGTTACCCATGCAACTTCCGGTGCAAAACCTTCTACATGGTCTTTCTCTTTCTGGAGCAGACTTTCAGGAATAAACATTGGCATATAAACATTTTCAACACCTGTTGCCTTGAAACGTTTATCCAATTCATGCTGGATATTTTCCCAGATCGCATAACCTGCCGGTTTAATTGCCATGCAACCTTTAACGCTTGTATAACCAATCAGACCTGCTTTGACAACAACGTCTGTATACCACTGCGCAAAATCTTCGCTCATGGATGTAATCTCACGAACCTGCTTCTTTTCTTTTGCCATTTTTACAGCCTCCTATATCTCATCTTTTACGATACGCCAATTGGCGCAACATCAGTCTCTTACTGCCTTTTTGACAGCAAAAGGGGAAGTACGCTCTGCTGCAGCAGAAAGCACTTCCCCTTATCTATTCCTTCCACTGCCAGCCATCGGCTGAACAGGGACCAAAATTCATTCGGCGGTACCACCCTATTTGAAGTCTTTCTATTATTGTAATAAAAACTTCCTCTCAATTGTCCCTAACGCCGGACATGCGCTGTATTTTCATACAGAACTCCAAGGCAGGTTCACCTGTACATATGGAGATATCTCACACCACTGATATCTTCTCTGGGCCATTGACACAGACTACTGATCCTCTTCATCGTCATTCATGTTATTTAAATATGTTCGAAACCCAAAAAGGCTCTGAACAGTTACATTTTATGACAGCTGCTTCTTTTTGTCAAGATAACATCTTGCACTTCTCATAAAATGCTTTAAGCCAAAACGAACCTCACTTTGACTGTGAGGTTCGTTTTGGCCTATTCACATTCTTTCATCCATTCCTGATATTCTTCCAAACGTTTGATAAAACCATCAAATTCAGGAACCGTAAAGTCCAGTTCTTTATATTTCACCGAATAAATAATCCCTTTATTGATTAATTGTGCTCTTGATGTGGAAATGGAATTAACCGGCTTTTTCATCGCTTTGGCAATATTTGAAATCGTGCACGGCAGTTCTCCACAACTCACCATCGCAAATATAAATTTTTTATCTGCCTCCGAACATCTTTCATATCGCACCCTAAAGAAACCTTTATCCAATACTTTAAAAAATGAAGCCACACTATCATTCACATCATGAATATTAATTTCCTTATGCTCTGTATTTTGAAAGATAATCTGGCAAAACTGCTGAATAAAAAAAGGATATCCTTTAGTGACTTCAATAATCTTCCGAACTGCTTCTTCTGTATACGTCACATTCAATTTCTCGGCTGGTTTTCTGATTGCTGCTTCTGCCTGCAGGGCTTCTAACGAATCAATTTCTGTATATATAAACAATCTCTCCGAATATGACTTTTCTTCCGACAACATGGTATAGATTTTCGGTAAACCTGCTCCAATAATCATAATTGGATACCCTAACTGATTGGCTCGATGCAATGCTGCAATCAAAGCACCCAGTTCTGATGATTTCATGTATTGAATTTCATCAATAAAAAAACAAATAGGTATTTCCGCTTTATATGCCGCCTCTCCCAATGCCGTCAATACATCTGTCAAGCTCTGGGTCAGATTCGTCGTCTTATAAAGTTCTTTCTCCTGTAAAGACAACGAAAATGTATTCTCATTCGGATCAAAAGAAACCACGAGCGATTTAATCGCATCTAATGGCTTTTGAATCAGATGACGAAAATTTTCTGCCATACTGATTCTACGCAAAAAGGCCTGTGAACAACTTGCCAGCTGTGAAATAAAGTCATTCCGTTCTTCCACTTCAATATGCTTGCAAAAAATTCCTTTATCTTCTGCAATTTTCTGCAGCTGGTTCATCAAAACCGTCTTCGCCAACCAAATCCCGCACAAAAGTATCAAATAGTATCAATTTAATCAAATAAGTTCAGATATCTCAGCATAATTCAGAACGGAAAAAGGTATAAACGTTTCCGGCATCTCTGAATGTTCGCCGATCATTTTCTCCATCCAGATCATGTCATACCATTTATTGAACTTGTAGCCACACTGCTTAAATGTTCCCACAAGTTCATACCCCAGATGTTCATGAAAATGCATGCTGTCGTTGGTCAGATGTTCATCCTCCTGTTCCGTATAGGCAATACATGCATAGAGATTACTGATATGCTGTTTCTTGAGAATCTTCTCGAGTGCCTGGTACAAAAGTTTTCCGCAGCCGCTGCGTTTGTAGTCTTTATCCACATAAATCGATGTTTCCACAGCCCAATCATAAGCCTTTCTCTCATGGAAAATCGATACATACGCATAGCCGATGATATGGCCTTCCTGTTCAGCCACGATATAGGGATACCGCTTAAGAGTGCTTTCGATTCTTTCTCTGAATTCTTCTTCCGACGGTACTTCATACTCAAATGAAATCGCTGTATTTACCACATAATGGGCATATATTTTTAACATCTCAGCAGCATCCTTCGGTGTCGCCAATCTGATCATCACTGTTGTGTTCATCTTCTAATTCACTCCACTATGTATCACTATAATGATATCGACAGGACAAGATATAAATATTGTACTCGTCAATTTTATAAATTAATCTATCCTTTTCATTAATTCTCCGACTCCAAAATCCAGATAAATTGCCAATAAGAGGCTCTGGTTTTCCGATACCTTCATTACCATTCCGATCAATATCTTTTAATAATGTATTTATCTTCTTCAGTGTTTTTTTATCTTCAGTTTGCCAATAGATGTAATCCTCCCATCCATTTGAAGTAAACACTTTATTCATCATCCACCTCTGCCAATTCATGCTGTGAAAAATTTCCTGCTGTCAATTGCTGTTTAGATTGCATTAACCATTCAAAATTTGCTTTACTGCTGACAATGTGAACATTCTCCATTAAATTGTTGTACATTTCCTCAGACATCATGACGACATTTTTATTATTCTTCCGTGTAACAATTAATGTTTCATAATCATCTGTCACTTGATCCATGTATCGTTTCATATTATCACGTAAGCAAGTATAATTTACAGCCAACATTTCAGCACCTCCATTCTTCTATATTCTTATGATAACGTACAGTTTCCTGTACGTCAACAGAATTGTATCGACAAAATTATTTACATTCTCCTGCTTTAAAATGGGCTGTAATCTGTGATCCTGCAGGCACTTTAAATGCCAGATGCTTCTTTGTCACCGGATGATCAAATTCCAGATGCCATGCAAACAACGCCAGGTCAAACCAGCCTTTCTTATCCGTAAATACAGGATTATAGCGGGTATCTCCCCAAAGCCCTGCACCGGCATGGGCCATCTGGACACGGATCTGATGACGACGTCCTGTGATCAGATGGACATTCACCAGAGAATACTGCTGACCCTCCTCAAATTTTGTCCGTTTGACCTTATATTCAAGCACGGCTTTTTTGGCACCGGAAGTTTTGGCGTCCACCACCTCTGTTCTATTGGTCTTGCCGTTGCTGAGGAGCATATCTTCCAACCGTCCTTCTTTCTTCGGAAGGTTTCCCGTCAATACCGCCAGATATTCCTTGGTCATCTTATTATTTCGTACCTGTTCACTGAGCTTCGCTGCTGCCTGCTGCGTTTTGGCATACACCATCACACCACCCACTGGCTTATCCAGACGATGAATCACACCAATATAGGGCATTCCTTTGACTTTCTTCTGGCGTACAAGATAAGTCTTCAGCCAGCTGACCATATCCACATCCACCGACCGTTCTTCCTGAGAAGCCATCCCGGCTGGCTTGACAACAACAATGATATCTTTATCTTCATATAAAATTTTTACTTCTGTCATTTGCTTTCCCCTCATTTCTTTTGTTCCTATCATATCAGAAATACGCTTGCGATAAAAGCATTCCCTTATAAAAGTGACTTTTTTTGTTGTTATAACAACAGACTTATCGTACAAACTAAGATAAACTGATATTTAATAGGAGGAACGCATTTTATGGATACTTTACGCAATCTTCCAACTGACGCCCCCGCAAACCTGGCTTCTCTGATCGATATCCGTGAAGGCCGTGTCGTCAGCATGTCACTTTCTAAAAGTGACACCTGTCAAATCATGCTGATGGCTTTTGGTTCTGGTGAAAGTGTCAGTGAGGAAATTTATTTTGGTGATACCCTTTACACTGTACTCGAAGGCGAAATGCCACTTTTTATTGGCAATGCCAAATATCTGCTGAAAACCGGCGACAGTTTGATGATTCCATCTGGAACATCGCATGCGATTGGCGGTGCAGGCGGTTTTAAACTCCTGCAGATGACGTTACAGAAATAGATATATACATTCAAAGCATTTTATCCAAGGAGGATTTTACAATGGAATTGATTAAAAATGTAGAAAAAGCAACCCCATTTTCAGTGGCAGACCAGGTTCAGTATGAAAGCGGCAAAGTTGTCAGTCTGACACTTGCCCAGCAGCCAGCATCCGGCATGACACTTTTCGCTTTTGATGCCGGTGAAGCCATCAGCACGCATGCGGCAGGCGGCGATGCAATGGCTTTTGTTCTCGAAGGCGAAGCTGAGATTACGATTGACGGCACACCAAACCGTGTCACAGGCGGACATGCGATTATTTTGCCTTGTGGTGTTCCGCATGCCGTTAAAGCTATCACGCAGTTTAAAATGTTACTGACACTGATCAGAGAAGCCTAATCACCACTCATCTGACATATAACACAAAAAGCAGCCGTCATCTTTCGATGATTGCTGCTTTTTGCATGTTGCTTACTGATTACAACGCATTATTATTTCTGTTTTCTGGATCTCTTTCTGAGTTTTAATCCAAGACCACCAAGGCCAACAGAGGAAATAGCTGCGCCAAGTAATCCCATCACGCTGACAGGATCGCCTGTCTTTGGACTAGTTGTGCTGTTCTTATTTGTAGAACTATTTGTTGTATTGTTCTTATTGTTATTCGTATTGCTGTTATTATTGTTCTTGTTGCTGCTGTTGTTGTTATTCTTCTTGTCGTCGGTGGTTGTAGTTGTTGCAGAAGCCTTCTTCAGACCATCAATTGCTGCCTGCAATGTCTTAGCCGCTTCATCTACAGATGTCTGTGATTCTTTTGCTTCAAGGGCTTTTTCAGCATTGGTTAATGCAGCCTGCATGGTCGTCCATGTTGTAGCTGTATAATCATTCTTATTGAGTCCCTTCGCTGTCGCAATCACTTTTTCGAGCGCCGCTGTATCCACATTCTCTGATTCAGCAGGTGTTGCCGCTTTCAATGCATCAATGGCAGCCTGAAGGCTTGCAGCTGCAGCATCAACCGCATCCTGGGATTCTTTTGCCTCAAGGGCTGCTTTGGCAGTTGCAAGTTCTGCCTGCATTGCTTTCCAGCTGTCTGCTGTATAATCCGCTTCTTTCAATCCCTCTGCTTTGGCAATAGTTGCTTCAAGCGTTGCTGTGTTGACTTCTGCTGGAGCAGGCGCCACTTTTGTTGTATAAGTGAAACTCTGTGGTAAATAACCAGTTGCACTTACTGTGATCTCAAATGTATCACCTTCTGCAAATGGTGCTGCATCTGTCTTTAATGTACCATCTTCATTAATAATAACTGTTGCACCGCGACCTGTTGCTTTGTAATCTGTACCATTGACATTGACACTTGTAATATTCTTGATGTAATCAGCAAATTCTTCATCTGAAGCACCCTCTGCCTTCACAAGCGCTTTCTTATCTGCATCATATGCAGCTGGCATTGCTTCTGTGTAAAGTTCAAATTCTGTTGTAATATCTGCATATTTGCCATTCTTATCAGAAATTGTTAATGTGTATTTACCTTTCTTTGCATTGCTGAATGTTAATACACCCTTCTGAACGCTTACTCCGTCAAGACCATCCACTTTATACTTAGCAGCATAATCCTTCGGAAGACCGGTTACAGTAACTTCTGTCTTGCCTGCTGTAACAGCTGCATTGGCTACTTCAAGGTCATGTGTGAATTTAACCGGTACATAAATATCCGCAAGTGGAATATTGTACATGCCTTTATCTGTATAGCAGGTAACAGAAGTAATGGTCTGACCCATCATTGCTTTATAATGAGCAGATGAAGTCGGGCACCCATGAACAGATTCTGTAAAGCCTGTTGACCAAGCCAGTTCTTTCATTTTCCAGATGTTTTCAAGATGACGCAGACCGTAGCTGCTGCTCTCTTTTGTATTGATCACAACACCATTGATTTTTGTTGCGCCATGCTCTGTCAGTTTATCGCGAAGACCATCAATATCTAACTGATAATCGCCGTATTTTGTCTCTGTTGACAGTTCTGCGCTTAAGCCTTCCAGTGTTGTCACATTGCCGACTGTCTTACCGAATGTCAGATTGCCATCTTTATCAACCGAGACTTCCTTGTAGTAAGATGGAACTTCTGTCAGATTATAATATGCATAATCTTCATTCTGGAAGAGTGCATCTTTGCCTGTATAAGTTGTTGTACTTGTCTGTCCTTTGATTGTAACTGTGATATCAACAGAATCACCATCTGCTACCAGTGTATATTTGGACATATCCATATCATCCGTTACTTTAACAGGGAATGTGATACCGTCAATCTGACTGCCGTCCGCATTTGTGTGATAAGAACCACCTGCTAGAGATGCTGTTCTTGTCTTATTCAATGTGGCTGATGTAACTGCATCTACATCCACATCATTTTTCACTTCCGCTTTGTAGAATGCTGAATATGGGATGTTCATCAGGACATACTGGTATTTCAGGCTTGCAATCGCATTATTTAAATGCTCTGTCGCTTCATTTACCATATTCTGTGTATGCTTTCTGTCAAGTTCTGTTTCTGCTTCCTCTAATTCGCTTTCTACACTGCTCCAGCTCTTTGCTGTGTAAAGTTCTTTGTTCAGTCCTTTTGCTTTTTCAATTGCAGCTTCCAGTTCACTTGTATCTGTCACAGGATTCGCTTTGGCAATATTTGCTTCTGTTGCCTGGAACTGGTAGGTCACATCTTCATATCCAAGGGCAGTCACTGTAATTGTCCAGTAGCCTGTACCATCTGTACCTGCAGGCAATGTGCATCTGAGAGAATCTGTCAGGCCAAGCTGAATGCCCATTGATTTATGCATCCAGTTATCAGCTGCAAACTTTGTACCATAAGTTGCCAAGGCATTCTTATATGTACTGTCTGAACCATAATATGTCCACTTCACAGCCTGCATATTTGCGGCAAGATCACCATAGTCTCCTTTCATATCTACACGAAGGAACTCACCATATTTTCCTTCTCCTTCCTGAACTGTCAAGCCAACATCAGTTGCAGAAGGTGCTGTCTTTAATGCCTGATCTTTAATACCGGATTCTGTACCTGCGGCTTTCGCAGAGAAGCTGAAGGAGCCATCTGAATTCTTAGTTGCTGTCTTAAGGCCATTTGTTGCAGCTGTTACTTCTGCTTCCAGACCATTATAGCTGCTCAGTTTGTTTTCTGAAAAGCCACCTGACAGTGTACCGCCATTTTCGACTACATCATATTTTGCTTTGAAAGCTTCATAATCGTCTTTTGCAACTTTGACCGGCACATATTTAAGACCTGTCACATGATGCTTAGTCAGTTTTGTTGTTGTGCCATCTGCTTCTGTAATTGTTCCGCGGTTAAATGTAATCTCACTGCCATCTGTCAGCACTGCTTTTGTTGTTTTACCTTCAGATTTCCAGTAAGAAATCTTGTATTCCTTACCATTTTCTGCTTCAATCACATCTGTGCACTGGAAACTTCCTCTGTGAAGACCATGATTGGCTGTTGCTCTTGTAACAGTATCAAAAGCACCCTTGTCATACTCATCACGAAGGTCATATTCATTGGAAGAAGACGCATCACCTGCGGCCTGAACACCTTCGGCTGCCCAGTATTCTGCCCAGCTAAGGCCTGCATAAACATATGTATAAGGATCTGCAAAGTTATAAGTAAATGTATAATCTTTTGCATAACCTGTTGCTTTTACAACAATTTCAAATTTCTGGCCATCTTTTGCATTTGCGAATGGCTTTGCTGTTGCATCAATAGAACCATCTTCTTTGATAATCTTCACAGCACCTCTGCCGGAAGCCTGATAAGATTTCCCATCCACTGTTACGGATTCAATACTCTTGACATAAGCAGCTAAATCATCTGCTGTATAGCCTTTTGCTGTTACCAGGGATGCTTTTTCACTGTCATAAGTAATTGGTGTTGCATCTGTTGTCAATGTAAATGTTGCTGTGATATCTGCATATTTATGTTTCTTATCTGATACAGTTAATGTATATTTGCCGATTTTAGCATTGTCTTTCTTATAAGTCAGTTTACCATTTTCAACTTTGACATCTTCAAGTCCTTTTACACTGTATTCTGCATCATAACCCTCCGGTAAACCTTTAAGTGTTACCTTTGCCTCGCCTGAATCAACAGATGCATTTTCAACATTGAATGTGCAATTAAACTTCACAGGTACATAAACTTCTTTACTAAGAGGGATACTAAACATACCCTTATCTGTATAATAGGTAACAGAAGTAATTGTCTGACCCATCATTGCTTCATAATGAGCAGATGAAGTCGGGCAGTTATGAACTGTTGTTGTAAAGCCGGTTGACCATGCCAGTTCTTCAACTCTCCAGATGTTTTCAAGATGGCGCATACCATAACTGCTGCCTTCTTTTGTATTGACAACAACCGCATTAACATTGCTTACACCACGTGCTGTCAGTTCATTACGCAGTCCTGTAATATCCAGCTGATAATCACCATAACCTGTCTCCGTAGATAAATCGCCTTTGAAACCGCTGATTTCTGTAACGGTTCCTACAGTTTTACCAAATACAAGATTGCCATCTGCATCTACAGATACTTCTTTATAGTAAGATGGGGCTTCACTTAATGCATAATATGCATAATCCTCATTTTCATACAAAGCATCCTTACCTGTATAAGTTGTTGTACTAGTCTTACCTCTGTTTGTTACTGAAATTGTCACAGAATCTGCATCAGTTACTTTCTTATATTTGGATAAATCTACATTTTTATCCACTTTAACAGGGAATGTAATGCCATCAATCTTGCTTCCGTCTGCATTTGTATGATAGGAGCCACCGGAAAGTCCAGTTGTTCTTGTCTTATTCAGCGTAGCTGAAGTAAAAGCATCTACAGGGACTTTATTATTCACATCTGCCTTATAAAATGCAGCATAAGGGATGTTCATCAGGACATATTCCGGCTGTTCTGACTTTGCTTCTTCAAGCGCACCAATAGCTGCTGTCAGTTTTGTTTCTGCTGCATCTACCTTATCCTGGCTTTCCTTTGATCCAAGCGCTGTCTTTGCTTCTGTCAGAGCTGTCTGCATTGCCTTCCAGCTATCCGCGGTATAATCTGCTTCTTTAAGTGCGTCTGCCTTTGCAATAGCTGCCTCAAGTTTTTCGGTGTCGACTTTTACCTCTTCTGGTTTCTTTTCAAGGGCATCAATTGCTGCTGTCAAATTGCCTGCTGCTGTGTCTACTGCATTCTGACTTTCCTTTGCTGCAAGCGCTGACTTTGCTGCTGTCAAAGCTGTCTGTAATTTAGCCCAGCTATCTGCGGTATAATCTGCTTCTGTCAGGCCTTGTGCCTTTGTAATAACGGCTTCAAGATCGGTTGTTTTGACTTCAACCTGGGTTGCTGCTTCCTCTGCTTGTTCAAGTGCTTTAAGGGCTGCTTTTTTAGCTGCATCTGATGTACGTGTTGCACCAGAAACAGCATCCCAACCATTAACTGTATCAGCAGTTGCCTCTTTACCTTCAAGCAATGTCTTGATTCCCGTTGGATCAGTATACGCCCATCTTAAATATTTTTTATTACCTGTAGAATATCCTGTTCCTGGTGTTACTGTAATATCTGAGAACTTGCCATCTTTAACAGTCAGTGAAACATCAATATCATACTCATCCCACTCATCCTCATCATCTTTTTCTGTTCTTGTCACATGAGCAGTCGCCGTATATGTTCCATCCTTCGCTACCTGTCCCCCAGTCACCGCAAATGCAGTTGTCGGGCACACGCCGGCTGTCATTGCTGCAATCATCAGGCCGGCCAATGTCTTATTAATTAATTCATTCTTTTTCATATCGTCCTCCTTATAAGTATGAAATTTGAATTATGCATTTAGTGTAAAATCCGACTCAAATCGAGCCATTTATTAAAAATCAGCGTTAGCACACGCTAATCATTAATCTTTTTTATGGAGCTGTATGCCAATGGCAGCCCAGCTCCTGTTCTTTGATCAAATAACTCATTTTCCGGCGATTTTTCTTTCGCCAACACTTAAATTCCCAGCCAGATAAACAATCCAAGTAAAATCAGTGCCCTGATCATAGTCAATACCACTTCATTACCTTTTAATCCCTGTAGTCCGCAATGAATATTCATCCGCGGACAGGTGTCAATGCATTTCTGGCACTGGAAGCAATCGCCGCTGACATCCAGTGTCCCTGCCTCCGGCAGACCGATATCTGACGGGCATTGTTTTGTACAGGCACTGCAGCCTTTGATACACTGTTCCCGTTCTCTCTTAAGTGTGAAGAACGGCAGCATCGGCAGTAATGAGAATACTGCCCCCATCGGACACAGGAATCGACAGAAAAATCTTTCCTGAAGAGCCATGCCCACCATAATCAGTACCAGCAGGACAATTCCCAGCAGATAGCCGCCTAACTTAAAGTTAAAGGCATGCAGCATAGAGAAAACATCCCATGGGCTGTACCCCTGTGTCTGGCTGTACACACCTTTGAAGCAAAGGAGTACAATCACAGCCAGCACAACGTATTTCACCATTGAGAGTTTTGAAGTCACTGTTTCCGGCAGTTTCACCGGCTTTTTCTTGATTTTTTTGCAAATCCACACATAGACAAAGTGAACCGCATCCCCAAAACTTCCGAATGCACAGGCAAATCCACAGAAGAAACGCCCGAATACAATGGTATACAGACACAGGACAATCAGTACCGACACAAAAGAGGTCAGACCGATTTTTTCTCCTGCACCCAACTGTGTGAAAATATATTTGACGCCTGCAAAAGCCGCTGTATAAGCTGAAGGCAGAAACAGGAAATATAAAAGCTGTATGATTGCCCGAAGCCAGCCGTGCATCTGCTTGCGCTGCTTTTTTGTAAGATGATGTATATCGATTTTGCTCATTTATTTTGCCGCCTCTTCCAATGCCTGCGCAACTGCATTTTTAATCCCAGTGGAACTGAATGTTGCTCCGCTGATCGTATCTACATCTGCGCTCTGTGCATCAATAATTGTCGGGATAATATCCTCCGCCATGGAAAGATAAGCGCCATCCTCCTTTTCTGCTGATACAATACTGATATCTGTAATGGAACCGCCCTCAACGGTGACTTCCACCTGAATGGTTCCGCCAAATCCCTGTGCCTCGCCTTTCCAGATGCCATCTTCATAACTGCTGCCTGCCGCATCCTCCTGGGACTGCATGACAGACTGCTTATATAAATTGGCACTTTCCAGGTCTGCTGTCAATTTCGCAATCTGATCATCCTTATCCCGCAGTGTCAATACAGTGTTATAGCCAATTAACAATGCAATGATGAGCACCAGATTCACCGCTCGAACCCAAAATGTCTTCATCTCTATTTACCTTCCTCTGCCAGTTTTTTTGCTTCATCCAGTGCTTTCTGGCAGCCTTCGATAATCGCATTGGAAGAACAGGTGGCTCTTGCAACTGTATCAATGCCTTCCGGCATGCCTTTTTCTGTAATCTGTGTCACAACCCCCACAGATTTTGAAGTACCCTGGGCCGCTCTCGTAATATAACGGTCGTTACTGCTGTCACCGTTGCCACTGATATCAGAAATATCTGTAATCTTATCATTTTCAATTCGCACCGTCATGGTCAAATCGTAAGCATCGAAATGTCCATCTGCATCCGGCTCACAGATGACAGATACTGTATAAGCGCCATCTGCATAGGTTCTATTTGCCGGTTTCTCTGTCTCAGTTTCTCCCGGTTCTGTCTCATCTGTTTCTTCCGGTGTCCGCTTTGCAGCCTCTAATGCCTTCTGGCAGCCTTCGATAATTGCATTAGATGAGCAGGTGGCTCTTGTCACTGTATCGATTTCCTCAGGACTGCCTTTTTTAGTAATCTGTGTCACCACACCCGGCAATTTGGAAGTACCCTCTGCTGCGCGTTTAATGTAGCTGTCATTGGATGAACCACCATCACCGACAATGTCTGTGACTGCTGTAATTTTGTCATCTTTGATATGAACGGTCATGGACAGATTGTAAGCTTCAAAATCCTGATCTTCATCCGGTTCACACACAACAGAGACGGTATAGGCGCCATCAATATAAATGCTGTCCTTATTGTCTGTCTCTGTTTCACTTTCCGTCTCAGTTTCAGTTTCTGTCTCCGTTTCCGATTCTGTCGGTTTACCGCTGTTACCGTTTTCAGCTGCTTTGAAAGCTTCCCTCAGGGCTTCAACAATACCGTTGGAGCTGTAGGTTGCTCCAGACACAGTGTCTATACCTGACAAATCTGTTGACTGGTTTTTCAGGACTTCGTTAATGATACTCTTGGCTCTGTTAAAGAAAGCAGCATCATCTTCACATTCTGTCACCAGTATGGCTTTGATGGTCTTATCCTGGATCACAACTGCCAGCTGAATATCTCCGGCATATCCTTCACCTGTGCCATAATAGATACCCTCTTCGTAAGGTATTTTTCCTTCGACAATTGTCGAATTATTGTTGCTGTTGTTATTATCATTATTGTTATTGTCATCATTACTGTCATCGGCATCATTTGAAGAGCCATTAACTGCTGCCTGCTTCAGTGCCGCCCGCACCGCATTAATAATACCCCTGGAGCTGTAAGTAGCACCTGAAACCGCATCCACATTGGTACTCTGAGAACTGATGATATTTGGAATCAATCCCTGAGCCTGACTCATAAAACTGCTATCATCATTGTGGCTGACGACGTTAATATCAGTGATTTTTCCATCCGCAATAACAACCTGTACCTGCACTTCGCCGTTGAATCCTGTACCACTGCCATAATACGTGCCATCTTTCCATGTCTGATTGGAATCATCCACCGTTTCAATAGATGGCGAACTCTGGTTACTGCTGCTTGCCGTTGTAGCCGGTGTGCTTGTATCCTGCTCTCCGGTCAGGGCATTCTTTACAGCACTGATAATACCGTTGGAGCTGTAGGTCGCTCCCGACACCACATCCACATCCAGTGTCTGTCCGGCAATAATTTTGTCAATGACACCCTTGGCCCTGTTAAAGAAAGCCTCATCATCCTGGGTACTGAGAATATTGATTGCCACAATACTTTTATCCTTAATTTCCACAGAGACAGAGACAGTCCCTGCAAAGCCGGTACCACTGCCTTTATAAAAGCCATCTGTCAAATCGAAGTTTCCCTTCTTGGCCTGCTCAGTTTCTTCTGTTTCCTGCTTTTTCTCTTTTGCATCAGCCTCGGCACTCTGAAAGGTTTCCGGCTGCTCCACTTCATAGACAGGCGCTGCATAACCTTTCAATGCTATAGCGACGCATCCCACGACCGCCACTGTTGCCAGCATTGGCATATAATTGCCAAATCTTTTCCATCCTTTCATTTCCCGTCATCCTCTTCTATTTTTTTATGATTTCAACTTCTCTATCGGATGTAAAACTATCCTTAATGCCTTCTGAAACATAAAGCTTCTCATCATCCGTCAAAAGAATCATATCAAACTCATCACTGTGCGCTTTCCAGTAATCAGTGGCTTTGTCCTTTCCCATAACAAACAAAGATGTAGAAAGACCGTCTGCCAATGTACCATCAGCACTGACAATGGTTACAGAAACCAGTCCGTTTTCTGCAGGATATCCTGTTGCCGGGTCAATAATATGATGATAAGTCATACCATCTTTTTCAAAATAGCGCTCATAACCGCCGGATGTAATAATGGCCTTATCCTTTGCCTCAAGAACCCCCAGATACTCATCTTCTGAATCAGGACTCTGTACCGCTACACGCCACAGACTGCCATCCGGCTTAGTGCCAAATACCTGCGCATTGCCGCCTAAGTTGACCAGTCCGCTTGTTACACCTTTTTCCCTGTAAATGTCCATAATCCTGGATGATGTATAGCCCTTTGCAATACCACCGAGATCAATCTGGACACCGTCCTTTTTGAAGCTGACGGTTGAAGTCTCCTTGTCATAATCAATCAAAGAAGGATCAGCCAGTTCCAGCGTTGCCTTCAATATGTCTGTATCCGGCACTTGATAATTACCGTCAGTAAATCCCCAGGCCTTCATCACCGGGTAAATCGCCACATCAAAAGCACCATTTGTACTCTCATAAAGTTCCAGAGAACGCTCCATCAAAAGAGCGCCGTCTTCTGACAGCTGTCCGCCGTTATTTGCATTAATCTGACCAATCTCGCTGTCTTCCTTTCCTGTGGACAACAGTGCATCCAATCGGGTAATCTCATCTACTGCTGCTTCAACAGCCGCATCACCGTTAGGGCCATAAGCCTTCACTGTCATATAAGTATCCATGGCAAAAACATCTCTGACCGCCTCTGTATCATCAGAAGCATTTTCTGAAGTCAGTTCCGAAGATGTGACAACGTTTTCAGAACTCACCTCAGAAGAAGCCGCTGTTTCCATTGAAACATTTCTCCCGGAACAGGCTGTCAAAATGGCAATTACCACAGATATCATAATAGTTCTTATTATTTTCTTCATCCATAATATCCTTTCATTCAGTTAGGTTCTACTAACGATTAGTATTTTATCGTGTAAAAAAAAAGCTGTCAATTAAAAAAGCCGCTAAACATGCGGCTTAAATGATAAATTCTCTTAATAGGATTTAGCGATTAAATTTTCTCAGTTACTTTAAATTAGTTGATAACAACTTATCATTAACAGTAACGTAAATCATTTTCATTTATTTTCTTTACCAGCTCTCAACCATGACGATATTCAAAATCCCCCACGACATACAAAAAGCCCCGCGGCCAAAGCCGCAGGGCAAACATAATACATCTGGTATGAAATTATGCGTTTGCTTTCTTAATCTGCTCGATCATGATAGGGATGATAGTGAACAGGTCACCAACGATACCATAATCAGCAACATCAAAGATAGGTGCATCTGGGTCTTTGTTGATTGCTACGATGCAGTCAGATCCGGAAATACCAGCTGCATGCTGGATAGCACCTGAGATACCACAAGCAATGTACAGCTTAGGGCCTACAGTCTTACCTGTCTGACCTACCTGATGTGCGCGTGGAATCCAGCCTTCATCAACAGCTGCACGGGAAGCACCAACTGTAGCACCCAGTACGTCTGCTAATTCACGGATAACGCCAAAGCCTTCTTCTGAACCTACACCACGACCACCGGATACGATGATTTCAGCTTCCTCAAGGTTAACAGCTGCAGCAACTTCTTCGATTCTTTCGATCAGTTTTGTTCTGATCTGATCAGCTGCTACATGAATGTCTTCACGTGTGATTGTGCCTTCTTTGCCTTCAACAAGTTCAGGTTTCTTGAATACACCTGGACGAACTGTACCAAGCTGTGGTCTGTTATCCGGGCAAAGGATCATAGCCATCAGGTTACCGCCAAATGCAGGACGTGTCCAAACCATGTTGCCAGCTTCTGCATCATAGTCAAGACCTGTACAGTCAGCTGTAAGACCTGTATTCAGATCACAAGCCATCTTAGGACCAAGGTCACGGCCGTTGTTGGTAGCACCGATCAGGATTGCTGATGGTTTATGCTTGTCAACAAGTGTCTTCATAGCGATGCTGTATGCATCTGTTGTATAGTTAAAGTATTCGTCGCCTTCAACGAGAATAGCTTCGTCAGCACCGTATTCGATTGCTTTCTTAGCGATATCTTCAACCTTACCGCCGATAACAACTGCAACAAGCTTAGCGCCCATCTTATCTGCAAGTTCACGGCCTGGATTAAGAAGTTCGTAGCCAACTGGCTTTACTTCATTCTCTTCTGTCTCTACAAATACCCAAAGATTCTTATATTCTTCAAAACTCATGCCCATATCCTCCTTACAGTACTTTGGCGTCTACAAGCAGATCAACAAGCTTAACTGCTGATACTTCAACTTCGCCTTCATTAACCATTACACAGTTCTTATTCTTCACTGGTGTAAAGGTCTTTCTAACCTTTGTAGGGGATCCTTTAAGACCGCAGCGAGTCAGGTCGATATCTGGAATATCTTCTGATGTGATAACAGTGATCTCTTTTCTCATAGCTGCCATCTTGCTCTTGATAGATGGATATCTAGGATCAAATTCAGTCTTAACAACTGTTACGATTGCCGGTTTCTGAACAGAAATCATATCGTAACCTTTGTCGCTTTCTCTCTTAACGATGATATCATCGCCTTCTACAGAAACTTCTGCTGCATATGTAACCTGTGCAAGACCCATATGTGCTGCAATTTCAGGACCAACCTGACCTGTATCACCATCGATAGCCTGTTTACCAGCAAGGATGAGGTCAAATTTGCCTTCTTTCTCTTCGATAGACTGGATAGCTGAAGCTAAGATGTAGCTTGTAGCCAGTGTATCAGAACCGCCGAATTTTCTGTCGCTGCAAAGATATGCTTTGTCGCCGCCAACTGCGAGACACTCTCTTAATGCATCCTTTGCCTGATCTGGACCCATGGATAATAATGTAATCTCTGTGCTTGGATCTGCGTCTTTGATTCTTGCTGCAACTTCAAGTGCGCATGCATCAAATGGATTGACAATACTTGGTACACCTGCACGAATCAGTGTATTCGTTACTGGATCGATCTTAATCTCTGCAGTATCAGGTACCTGTTTTACACATACTAAGATTCTCAAAATAAATACCTCCTTATTTCAGTAAGCTTCTTAATCACACATATTCATACCAGACTAAATATGTAATGAATCTCTCAGAAACGCCACTACATACATCCTACACGTTTTAGAATGTTTTGTCAAGATTTTGACCAACTTTTCAACGTCCCAAAAAGTAAGTTTTTTATTCCCAAAATTCATTAATTCCGCTATTTTATTGAAATTCGTCGAATTTTTTTTGTAAAAAAAGCACAGTTGACTTTTCATAATAAATTCAAAATCAGTCAAAATTGCACATAGTATACAATAGTTTCTACCTATATTAATTATCATGCGAAATATTTTTATTTCCTGTCGGCAATCAAATGTTCGAACATTTGTGACAACTCAGTTATTTTTTTGTCGGGCCAATTTTTTTTAGGTATAAAAACTGTATTTCAAAAAATTGACGAATAGTCCGGGTTTCCCAAAAAGGGATTTAAAACGAGTGCCAAAGCACTTATTTTAAATCCCTTTCTCATAATTTACTGATTGTTCTGTGTATAATTTCCCCAGTACAATGCAGCTTTTATACCAGGTTATAGACTATCTGCAGGAGTATCATTTACAGGCTGTCTGTGAAAACACCTGATATGGCAACTTCGTACAGACAGCCTATTGGGTTCGACTGCAAATTCCACAGATATCTAAATCTGCTTTAGTCCGGTATGTTAATGTTCTTAAAGTCCTCCGGCTGAAGCATGAACATGGCTGCTTCTTCGTATTTATTGTCGAGAACAGTCATGAAAAGATTCTTCATGTTGCGCTTTTCAAGGCTGGCAATCGCTTCCTCGATAATGGCCATGATATCTTCATAATCAACCGAATAGCCATCCTGCATACGTTCACGCAGCAATGTCTTCAGCGAAGCTGCTCCCGGCCCTGAGATCTCATAGCCTTTCTTCTTGGCGTATCCCTCTGCCAGCTGAACAAGTTCATTCTCATTGTACTTGCCAATATGAATGATATTCAGGAACTTGCTGTGAAGAACCGGATATTTTCTGAATAATTCCTTGATCTTATCCTCTTCGCCTTCCAGAACAATGGCTACGTCCTGATTGTCCTGCTGAACAAAATCAACAATAATGCCCGCAGCCTTATCATCCAACATATCTGCGCTCTCAATGATCAGGCAACCGCCTTTCAGTTTCGCAAAAATCATAGAGAAGTCTCTGCCGTTCAGATCCTGTGCCGTTGCACGGACAAGCTTGTTCTTATCACAGATGCCATATGTATTTAAGGCCTTTGCAATACCAATGGCAATCTGGGACTTGACACTCATATCATAACCGGTTACAACAAAGTTAATATCATACGGTGCCAGCAAGTCCATATTGTCAAGTGCCGGATCTTCAAACTTGGTGAATGTCTTCGCCAACTGACTCTTAATACTCTCTACACCTGTCACCGTGCCGAAAATATCCAGAACTGTATCAGAGGCATGAATATCATCCGAGATCTCATCCTCCTCGTCATCTTCATCCTCTTCTTCGTCCGCCGAATCATTCTGACTGCTGCAGTCATCCTCCGAGATCACTTCATCTTCGTCATCATCATCTATCAGCTCATCTTCATGGACTTCACCGGCGATGCCAAACAGATCATCCAGTGTATCCTCTTTTGTCTCCGGAATGACTTCATCCTTCTCGTCATCACCGTCTATGATAATTTCATCTTCCGCAGCTGCAGCTTCTGGTGCTTCATTCTCTGAATCATCATCATCATCGATAATAACCGTATCCTCTGACTCACCATCATCATCCACAATGATCTCCTCTTCACTGTCCTGGCTGCGTGTGTAATCCGCAACAAGATCTTCACCCATCAGTTTGCCGAAGAAATCTGCATCCTCCTCGCTGAGTCCCTCTGTAGAAATCGCTGCATCTTCGGCTTCTTCTGATTCCGGCACTTCTTTCTCCGGTGCATCCTCTGCCACCGTATTCTCTGACATTTCCTCAACAGGCATTTCCTCATGAAGGAAAATATCTTCATCCTTCTCGCCTGCCTGACTCTCCTGGCTCTGGGCGGCAGTGATCGCTGCAGCAGCCAGTTCGATCTCGTCAGGCTTTTCCCCTTTTTCTTTGGCCAATTTCAGAGTAGACCAGTCAAAATGCTTCTCTTTCTCTTTCTTGCCAAACATCAATGAGCTGAACAGATGGGCAATATGAGACTTCTCATTTTCTTCATCCGGTTGTTCTGCTTCACTGTCTTCATCCGGCTGTTCTGCTTCACTGTCTTCATCAGCAGACTCCGCATGCCCGTCATCATCTGCTGTATTTCCATCTGCATTCACCGTTTCACTGTCTGTATTTCCCGCATCAACGGCCATTGCCGCATCCTGCGTCTCTTCACCTTCAGCGCTTCCCGCCGACTCTTCATTTTCTTCTAATGTCGGCTCTTCATTTTCTTCTAATACCGGCTCTTCCACAATCACTTCATCCCGAAGTGTGTCCTCTGTCACAGCTGTTTCGACAATCGGTTCATCTGCCGCTTCAGGCGCTGCCCCATCCATTGCCCGCTGAATAAGATCAAGATCAATGCTTCCCTCATAATCCGCACCGGCAAAACCCTCAATGCCCATCTCTGCACCTATAGATTCTGTCAGCTGCTTCTCATGGGCCGCACGCTGTTCTTCCTCAACGCGATGCTGTTCAACCGTTGAAATCTCCGGCAGCGGCTCACCTGTCAATTTACATTTCAGCGCAATGGCCTTGTCCACATATTCTCCATGGCCAAACCACAGCACGATCTCATCACATTCATGAATGCATTTCTTCGTCTCACCGCTGGCCTCATATAAAGTCGCCAGTTCATAAGCCCACTCCTCTATGTATTCATAATCCTTTAACTTCTCAAGGGTATCGATCAAAACAGAAAGACGTTCCCCTTTGCCCTTATCCAATCTGTATCTCAGAATGTAGCGATGCAGATCTCTGGATGCCACACCAATGAACTCTTTATAATAATATTCTGCCTCAGAATACTCACCTTTATCAATATACAACGTTGTCAGCAGATCAAGGATTCGTCTTGTATTCGGATTCTTCTCATAAACACGCAGAAGAATCTGTTCTGCTTCATCATAACGCTTCAGGCCCATATAAACTTCACCGACCAGGCAAAGGATAGAGATATTGCGGATCTTGCTGACTTCAATCTCATCCAGAACCTTCATGGCTTCTTCATAACGCTCCTGCATCACAAGGGTCTTGATCTGCTTGGTCAGCGCGCCTTCATTTATCTTATTATTCTCCAATTTATTCATCTCCTCACTGCAAAGCCGTCGGCTCCGCTAAGGGCATTTTAACACACAAGTAAACACTTGACAACTAACGCCCTAAACAAAGTCAAAAACTTCCTGCTCATAATTAATCTTCACATATTCCATTTCGTCAATCTTCACATTGGAGTGATAATCTACGACGATCGTCTGCTGACGATGATTCATCAGCTTCTGCCCCAAAACATAATTGACATCAAATTTACCTGTAATTGCCGGCGTTGCACCTCTTGCCGGAACAATCAACTGTACATCATTGGTTTTTAATAAGGCAAAAATAGGCTCCCAGATATAAATATCCTTGGCTGCGCCAAATGGATTATCAATAAACAGGACTTTCCTGAGATGCGCACCTGCAGCCGCGCCTGCATGAATAGCTGAAATATAATGGATCACTGCAATCAGGAACTGAATATAAATTCCCTGGGACTGCCCCGTACTGCCCACCGCCTCTTCATACTTCAGATAACGACTTTGGCTGGCAATTCTCTCTCTCTTGTAGAGTGTCAGCCGAATGGCATTCATATCTGTTACAATCACCGAAAACAGCCGCTTCCAGGCCAACTGTTGCCGGATATAGCGCATTTTCTCTTCCTGCGTTCCAAGGGTATCCGATTGATTAACAATATCATCAATATAAGCAGACATTTTCTCTTTGTAAAAATTCTCTTTAACATAAGGGATGGTAAGGCCGACCATCTGAATCTGCTCGTTATCCATGACAATCGCAGACATCTTCGGCAGTTTATCCAGTTCCATCCGGATGTTCTGACAAATCTGAAGACACTGACTTTCAAAACTGTCCTTGATGCTGACAAGGTCTTCCATGTTTTTTCCGACACGCTCTTTCTCTATACGGATCAGGGCAATGGTTTCCTCAATTTCCTGCATCACTCTGCCTGCCGCTTCTGCATTCTCCGGAAGGCTGAGATGTTCACGAAGTTCTGCCGCCAGACCTTCTGCACCTAACTGATGCAGTTCTGACACTGCTTTGGCTTTGTCCTTTTCAAACGCATCTCTTTTTGCAAAATACTGGGACTGCATCTGCTCATAACGTCTCAGAAGTTCCTCATATCTGCGCTTCAATCCGATCTGCTCATCCAATGTTTCTGTTGTCAGATTTTCCTGTACATGGCAAAGCTTCATCAAGCGTTCCACATCATGCCTGATTCCCTCCAGCGCATACAATTCCTTTGTCAGACGCTCAATACGTCCAGTCAGCGAACGATACTCCGCCGAAGTATTTTCATAGAGCTGACGCATATTCTCCACGTAGGATTCATAACTCTGATCATTTAACGCCACCTCTTTATAGGCACCGTATTTTTCCTCAATCACATTGACTGCCTGAGCAACACTGCCGTACAGACGATTCTTGTCCGCTTCAATAGCCGTCAGCTGCTGCCGCATATTATCGGCCTGCTGTGCCATATTCTCAAGGTCCTGCCTGATCTGCCTGATATTCTCAGCCGCTGTCTGATAAATCTGGCCATCCGCCCGCAGATTTTCCATACGCGCCATCTGGAGATTTCTATCGGCAATACTCTTTGTCAGACGCTCCATAGAACGTGCATAGCTTTCCATCAGCTGCTTTTTGTCATCCAGATCCATATGTTCTTTCTCATAAGCGTCACGAATGCCATAAAAGGCCGCCCGCAGCGCATCATCCGTCAAATCTTCCGGCACCTGTCCTTTCGACGGCTGTTCACCCAAAAACTGCTGTCCGTCTGTTTCAACAGCATAAAGCTTCCAGTTGTCTTCCCAGTCTTTTATCAGCAGATCTTTCTCACTGACTGTATGTTCACACACTTCCGACTGTTCCTGCATTTTGGTGCGCAGCAAAGTTGCGGTCTGTTCTTCCTCCTGTTTTTTTGCCGCCAATTTTCCATATTTCTGTCTGACTTCTTCGATCAGATGCTTTGTCTCAGTCAATGCTGTATTGACATCCCGCAGTGACTCAAGTACCGCATACTGCTCTTTTGCCGTCTCCGCCTGCTTCCCGGCTTCCTCAATACTTACAGCATCCCCGGACAGCTGTCCATCCAACTGCTGTATCCGGTCTTTGATCAACTTCTGTTTCTCCAGAAGCGCCAGCTCTTTCTTCTGGTTTTCCCGAAGCGCTTGTCTGTTTTCTTCCTTTTTGCTATCATAGACAAGGAGAAAGCTGCTCACTGACTCCATATCTTTTTCATAGGTCTGCTGCTGATCCTCCATTCGGGCAATCACCCGCTGAAGTTCTGTCAGCTGCTCCCGGCTCTGTGCGCATACTTTATGACGCATATTTTCATCCAGATAGAAACTGCTGCCTTTTCCGGCAAAAAGCAGTCGGCTCTTCTCCACCGGCTCCTCTTCAGAAAGTACCGTTTCAAGACTGACCACAGGAATCGCATGCTCCCCGAAATCTTTTTCCTTTAAAAGTTCATCCGCCGCTACTTTTGCAAAACCATCTTTTAAAATCACTGTGTACGGCAAAAACGGCATCCGTGCAAGCAGTGCACGCCGCTCTGCATCATTTGTTTCCTGAAGATACTGAGCCCCATAAACACAGGTAATGCCATGGCATGTTCGGATATAATCCATAAAATCCTGAACATCCGCAGGTATACGCATCAGCCCGCCATCTTCCAACTGATGAATTTTTTCTTTCAGTGCAGCTTCCTGTCTCTGACGTTCTTCAATATCACACACAAGCTTACGATAGCGTGCAAACAAATGCTCCTTGAGTAAACCGGCTTCTGTCACCTGATAGACCTGAAGCAGTTTGGCGATCTGCTCATATTCCCGCTGCCAGGCTGCCATAAATTCATTGCCCTCACGGATCAATGTCCTGATATGTCCCAACATCTGTGTATTCCGGGCTTCCTGAAGCTGCTGTTCATTTTTTTCTGCCTCTGCGGCTTTCGCATCCTCCATGAGCTGCATCAGCTCAGCTTCCTTTGCTTCCAGTTTCTTTTTCTGGCTGAGCAGTTCCTTATCGACTTCCTCAATCACCAGAAGTCCTGATGCTTCCCTCAGCCTTGCAAAATCCTTCAGATACATTTGCTCTTTTTCACGGTTTTCCTGGGACTGATGCTCCAGAACCGCCAGCATTCTGTCATCTTCACGCTCTGATGCTACCAGTTCATCCAGCTTTTGCTGAAGATTTTCCATTTCTTTCCGGCCTTGTACAATACGGTCATCCAAAACAGTCATCCGCTTCTGGCAACGTTTCTGCCATGCCTTTGCATAAGCCCGAAGCTGTGCCAGCTGCTCCTTCTGCCCATCCGTACTATGACGGATCGTATTCTCCACGGCCTGATATTTCTGCTGTTCTTCCAGATATTCCAGGTAATCATTCATACTCTCTCTGAGGTTCAGATCATCCCTGCTGACAGCCTGTTCCAACTGTAACTTCTCAAGCTTTTCGCTGCAGTCGGCCGCTTCCTTCTCAAGATAGGCCAGCTGTTCCTTGCTGGACTGGATTTTGACTGTCTCCAGCTTTCTGGCATAGTCTTCCATATGCCCCTTTGCCAGCTCCTGTTCTCTTCTGGCCGCTGCCAGATCCGCAGTCCTGTTTTTCTGTCTGGCAAGTACAGTCTGCCATGCTCTGGCAATGTCCATCCGCAGTGTCATTTCCTCACCATACATAACATCCAGCGTCCGGATTCGCTCACCCAGGCTGTGCATAACTTCCTGCTGTCTATCATACTGGCCGATTTCCGCTTTCTTGCGGGTCAGCTCCGCTAACTGATCTTTGATCTGATACAACGTATCCGCCATCAACGACATATTATCACCATTTTCAGCCCGTTCCGATGTCCGCGCCATAAATGCTTTCTGGATAATCTCCTCGATCAGAAGATCCTCCACCACCTTGCGGGTTGTCCGATAATGACTTTCAAAATAGGTCCGCACATGGCCTTCCGTCTTATTGATCCCACGGATAATTTCCCACTCGCTCTCATACAGTCCATACCGGCTGATAAAACGCTGGTATTCACCTTTGCGCTCGAATAAATGAACCTGCAGTTGGTAATCCTTTCTTGAAAGATTTCTGAGGTAATTTTTAAGCCCCGGCCATGTAATTCTTTCCTTACCGTCGCTGAGCGGAAGATTCACGATATCATTGTCATTGTAATGTCTGTAAAAAATGACATAGTTAAAATATTCAATCGCCGCTGCGTCCCCTGCTGCATTTTGATTTTCATCATCTTTTGCCTTTCTGGCGCAGAATCCCGTCAACATATATCTGTAATCATCTTTGACAAGATAATCGTCCAGCTTCCATTCGATTAATGAATGGATGACCGTACTGCCGCCTTCACCGCGAAATAATTTTTCCACCGGCTGCTTGTCATCCAGCGTACAGTTCGGAATCAGATTCTGAAGCAAAAGCAGTAAAAGAACACTTTTGCCGCCGCCGTTGGCCAGGTCATACAGCACATTTTTACAGTCAAAGCGCATAATAAAATCATCATAAAACTGTGTACCGAAATTATAGCGTACATTATTGACACGCACTCTGTTAATATGCGGCATTTTCCTCATCCTCCTCTGTCTTGCTGTTTCGGTCCTGCACAGGTTCCTTCACATCACCTTGCCGTTTTCTCTCAATGTTCTCCATATTGCCCCGCCTGCTCTGTTCAATGACTTCATACAGCCGTCCTTTACAGCTGTCAAAATAGTTCTCGACCAGCGCCCGCATTCTGTCCGTTATATAATATTTGCCCGCCGATTCCACAAAAAGCGCCTGCGTGATCAGAAAATTGAAGACCAGCTTGACAAAACCTGTTTTGGACCCTCTGGCAGCCTTTAATGTGGAAATATCATCATTTTCAGCCATCAGAGGCAGCTCATCCCACAATAATGCCAATGTTCTGAAACTGTTTTCCTCAATATCATTCTGAACAATCGTCTCCAGTCTCGCCATCACACCGGAAAGCAGAGCTGTTGTACTTTCAATGACCATATCTGTCTTCACATAGGTCAGCGCTGCCTCCCCGGAGGTGGTCTCATAAAACAGCGTCATCACGTCATAAATAATGAGGTACGCCAGAAATAATTCTCTGTTCAGACGCAGCCCGATGGCTTTTTTCAGCTCGTCGTTAGTGTAGCCGAAAACCCTGTTCTCATCTCCGGCAGTCACATATAGTGTATTGTGATATTCATAAAGACGAAGATTGGATTTCTTTAAAACCGCATCCAGAATGTCATAAACCTCCGCCTGACTGCTATAGGCTTCATAGAGATCTCTGTGGTTTTCCCTGCCCACTGTCTCCCCTGTAATCAGACATGCAAATATCTCCATTGCTTTGTCCAGATTTCTGTGATCCATTATTCTTCCGTCCTTTCAAATCGAATATTACTCATTTCAAACCGCTCCAGAATGGAGATTGTTTCATCCGGCAGATAAATCAACCTGAATTTCAGTCCTTCATATCCCGGATTCGCCTTCAGAAAATCCGCCATGGTATCCTCAAGAAATGTATCCGGATGATCCTTGATCATATCCAGATCATAATGTTCTTTCTGGCTCAGGTGTACAAGAAACGCATAGTAATCTCTGTTTTCCAGTACCTGATCCGGGAATTTCATGGCATAAAGGTCATTAAGTTGTGCCAGCGTTACTTCTTTTTTCTGTTTAATCTTGTCCAAAAGTACCCTCAGAAGATAACTGAAATTGTCCTTCATTCTCTCCTCTGCAAGTTCATCCTCATAAACATACATCTGCTCCCGGCCCTTTTCCACCAGTTCACCTGCCGCCGATTCCTCCGGCTTATAGAGCAGCAGGTCGTCCACCCGGGACATCGGAAATGTCTTCTTTATCTTCGGTGCAAAAAGCGGCAGCACCAGATATGTCAGGAGTTCCGGATCATCCGCCTCGATCATCCGCTGTCCCACATCCATAAAATCCACGGAAGGACGAAAACGTGTCCTTTTCGCCTTTGCAAGCGCCTCATCTCCGGCCTTCTGCATCTGCATATAAGCATGCATCAGCTCTTCGTGACGCTTCATGGCATTTTTCAGCGCCGTATCCAGCTGATAGATTTCCTCCGCTGCCTCACCGGTGATCCTGTCCGTTTCCATTTTCTGTACAGCCCTTGCAGACAATGCCATATTCGAGGCAAAAAGGTGCTGTTCCTCACTAAACCACTTCATCAGACGATCATGATAATTCTCCAGTGCAGCAAGCCCCTCCGTCACATGGCGGTTCAAAAGTGTCTGGATCTCATGTCGTTCCTCCATCAGGCGTCCCACTTCCATGTTGATGCGCCCGATAACCTCCAGCCCGCCTCTGAAATTCTGCGCTTTTATCATCTTCTCAAGAAGCAGCTGGGCAACGCTGATATGGCTTTCCTCCCGAACTTCCTTTGTATCAAGATAAAAAGCCACCGCATCAGATGAAATTCTGTAAAGTACCTGCTGATCTTTCAGTTCACTCTCAATCAGACGCACTCGCAGTGTTTTCTGCTGATGGGCGGCCGGGTCATAGTAATCCAGTTCAAATGGTCGTCCCTCGTTGCATAATTTATCAAAAATGTATTGATACAATTCATCATCGGCCTCTTCTTCGGTAAAATCAAAATCTCTCACCAAAAGTCCGGCCATGAATTGCCTGTAATCCTCATAGCATACCGGCTGATCCTGAAAATGATTCGCCTCAATAAAAAAACGCAGGACGGCAAGGACAATATATGACATATCCAGGCGTCCGTAACTTCCGTCCCTGTACTGGGACAATCCGGTATCCATTAATCTGAAAAAAGGATAATAACGCTTCAGATGCATCATACGCGCCTCATGATCCTGCACCATATCATTCATTAAAATATAATTGTCCACTTTCTCCTCCTGCTATCTACTGCAACATCCAGGAAAACTGTTCGCCGCAGCGTCTCAGCTCTCCCAGAACCGTCTCCAGCCCCTTTTTGCTTTCCATCCAGTTATCACGGCTGATGCTCTGTGTAACCGCTGGGCACATCAGGAATTCAATCTCCCTGTCCTGAAATACATACTCAAAATACATTCTGCATCTTCTGGCATGAAAAGCCTGGCAGCAGATAATGGCCCTTTTTATCGGAAGGTGCTTTTCCTCCAGCATCTTCCTGATATATTCAGCATTTTCAAGAGTAAATGTGGCTTCTCTTTCCTGAAGAATGGCTTCTCCCGGCACGCCTGCCTGCATCAGCACATCTGTCAGGAAATCCGCTTCTGCAGCATAAGGGCCCTTATAACATTCCCTGTCACAGGATGGCCCCTCAAAAGCCGACCGGCCTTTGCTGTATCTGCCGGACACCACAATATAAGGTGCCATCCCCGCCTGATACAGCGCCGCAGCCCTCCTTGCAGGCTGCGGCCATGTATTGCCGGGTACGATGATGATATCTGCCTTTTTCGGCAGATCTTCAAGAAAAATAAACTCCGTAATATCTCTCAAAAACTTCATATTCTGAATGCTCTTTGCCGATTTTCGGCGCTTCTTTCTGTCAGTGCTTCTATCATCTGTCCGTTTCTTTACTTTCTCTTAAAAGTAGAAGCATAAGCCTGTACGGCAACTGCTTTTTCAGAGTCCGAACCGTATTCGGATGACGGAACAACTTCCTCAGATGCCACCGTCCACTGTCCGCCCTTATTCTGAGGCAACAGGATGACAGTCTTTTCCTCATCATAATTGCTGTACCATGCCACATCTGAAAGCGGTGCCTTCACTTCATAAATCTTCGCTGTTTCAGGGAACCAGCAGGTGGCATAGTTTTTCGCCACTTCCCTGTCCAGGCTGAAAGCAAATCCTTTCTCAATAACTCTGCTGGCGTCGTCTTCTCTGCCAAATGGGCGCTCAAAGCTGCCGCGGTAAACAGTCAGATTGCCGTCACTATCAATATATTCAGCCAGTTCCTGTTTCATGTCCTCGATTCTCTGATTTCTGACATCTTCCGGTTCCTGTTTGAATGCCTTGGCAAATGTATTGACGAAACCGCCGTCTACACTGCTGTCAAGATATACCTGCATAACCAGCGGCAGTGCCACGTTGGCCGGAATCATGCCCTCTCTGAAATAGTATTTGAACCACTTGAAAGTTTCATCGGAATCTCTGCCGTAAGTTCTTGCCAGATAGGCAAAACTCTCTGCCCATTCTGATATATCAGCATTCTGCTCTTTTGAAAGCCTCTGGATATCGTCCAGTACTTTCTTTGTTCTTGTCTTTATAAAATCCGCCACCAGTTTTTCATCCGGTGTCAACACTTCACTCATTGGCATTTTTGTATGATCCATTGTTCTTCCTCCTGTTTTTAAACCCTTTCACACATCGGTTCACGATCCAGTCAATAACCCCATCTATTATACTTTCAAAAAAACTGACAATGATGTCCATTTATCCATCCCCCTGTCAGTCACCTTACTTCATAAATAAGTGCTGGCTGAGTATTTTCAGCATCTGAGCCGCTTTGGCATTGCCGTTATCCGCAGACTGCTTAAATAACTCAATGGCTCTGCTCTTATCTGTCTTCACGCCCTCGCCGTACCAGTAACAATAACCCAGATTGTACTGTGCACTGGCATGACCGCCCGCTGCGGCTTCTCCATAGAGTCGAATGGCCTCTTTGACATCCTTATGTACGCCTCTGCCCTTCTGATAGCAGAATGCCAGATTGTTCTTGGCCTCAATATTCCCCTGGGCAGAAGCCATCTCATACCAGCTGACAGCCTCTTTGATATTACGGACAACCCCCTGTCCGTATTCGTAACAGTAACCAATCTCACTCTGTGCCTTGGCATGACCGCCGAATGCTGCCATCTGACACCACTTGGCCGCCTCTGTGATATTTCTTCTGACACCAATGCCTCTGTCATAGCAGACACTCAATTGATACTGGGCTTCCGTATGACCCTGACTGGCCGCCTGTCTCAGGCATTTAAATGCTTTATCGCCGTCTTCTCTTGTGGTGCCATTCTCAAGGATCCGCATACCCTCAGCAAATAAATCATCTCTTGTGGTCAATTCTTCGATTGCTTTAGCCGGTTCACTCTGCTGAAACTGATCTGACTGTTCTTCGGCAATCTTTTTATTTACTATTTCTGGTTGTTTTTCGGCAGCCTTTGATTCTGTCGCCGAATCTGCATTGAATTTAATAACTTTCGGTTCTGAAGAAGCCATTGCTTTTTTCAGTTCATCTACAGATTTGGCCTCTACAACTTCCGGCTTGGATTCAACAGTTTTTATTTCAACAACCGCTGTATTTTCTTCCTTTGCTGCTGTTGTTATAGTTTCTGTATTATTTGATTCATTCTTAATTACCGCCGCCTTTGTTTCAGCATCTGCTGCTTTCCGGCTCAGCATCTGGTACTTGTACTTAAACAATGCATGCAGCACATCCAGCTGAACATCCACCTCTGAGGCCATCTGTGCCCCATCCAGATGGAAAAGCATCGTATCCAGTTCATGCTTCAGCGTGTAATTCATAATTTTCCGATAACTCTTGGAAGTGTGTGCCGCCGGTGTCCAGAAATGAAGGACACACAAACTGCCTGCCACCCTTTCCTCGCTTCCGTTGCCGTGATAAACTTTCACACCTGTCTTCTCAATATCTTCAATAATTTTCTGCACATACTCATAATCTTCATATGCGTAATTTATATATATATATCTTTCCATTTCGTACTCCTTTGTGAAATGTCGAAATTTCCCGATGATAATCATACCATAAACAGCCGCGAAAATCCACAGCAATCCAAAAACTGGCGGTGTGAAATTACAGTTTTCAATTGACATCCACACAGGTTATCGTTATGATGTTCATACAGGAGGTGCGTATTTATGTTCCGTTTATGGGGAAAAACATTTCTTCACAATCGTATGACCAATGATCTGGTCGTCTGCAACGATTCCGAAGAATCCCGAACAACCAAAATATTTCAGGCTGTTACAGAAATTTGCCAGACCTTTGACCTTTCCGAACCCATCTGGCTTGATATAAATATTCGTGACTTCAAACGTCACAGCAAAACCAGATTCACACAGGATAATTTCATTGACAGTATTGACTTTGATTACCTGGAAATACAGGTCATTGAAGAGGATTAAAAATGCCGCACATAAGCAAAATGGGATTTGAAAAGAGCCTATATTATCACTCTTTCCAAATCCCATTATTTATGTTTATGATGAATTATTCCGCAGCATCAATCATCATGCCGGCTTTCATCATGCCATTATCAAACGTCACAACAAAACGTCCTGCATTCGCTTCAACAATCTTTCTTGCATTGTCAAAACTGTTGTCACCGGTAGCGGCCTTGACCGCTTCTTCCGTCTTATCCGGAGCAACGGTAATCTTCACAATATAAACCACTTTGCCGTCCTGACGATAAACTTCCACGTATGCACGCTCATTGTCTGCTGAGAAACGCTCAATCTGTGTAAAGATATCTGTAATAATCATCTTCAGACTGTTTCTGTCGATATCAATAATCACCGGTTTCTCCGGCGCACGCACTGTGACGGCGACACCTCTGGCCTTGAGTGCTGCTCTGAATTCCTTACGGACATCCTTGTTGAGCTGTACAAAATTCACTCTGCCGTCATCTGCTGCTTCCATAATTGGCTGTTTTGCTGTCGGCTGTTCTTTCACCGGTTTCACAGGTGCCATATTCACAACTGTTTCTTCAGCAGGTCTTACCGTCTGTGCTGTCTGAACCGGCTGTGCCTGTGGACGCGGCTGAATCTCAGGTGTCAGTCCTGATTCTCTGATAGCTTTCTCTACATCCTCAACAGAAAGAACTTCTGTCTTTCCGTCTGTTACATCCACAACATTAGATGCCACATAGCCAGTCATTCCTTCGGTCATGTCATCCTGCACATTCAGTACCGTCTGCTCACTGAGAATATCTGCAGATGTATTCTGTCTCTTCTGGGTCTGGCTGCGCTCTGCTTCCGCAATCGCCTTGCCAAGATCCATTGCTTCCCAATCCATCGGTTCATCATTCGCCGGTGTATTCTGCACACGCTCAGTCTCCTGAACCTGTGTATTCTTTCTTCCAGGTGCTGCTGCAATTCTAACATCATCTTCTTCATCAACCGGTTCCTGTTCTGTCTCTTCCTCGACTTCGTCATCTTCATCATCACTGCCGCCACTATGTACAAGCAATGCAAGCAATTCTATGATAAAGATAACAGGCGCTGCAATAAACATAACCGGAATACCCTTAACTGTATACTGACGCATGAAGATAACACCATAAATCAATCCACCGTTAATAACAACCAGGATCACTACACCAACAATCACATTCAATGGAGACGGCAACTTGCCAATACCGCGGCTGATACCGCCCACAATCGTTCCGATAATGGAACATCTGAGAAGACGTCCGGCTTTGATACGTCTGACAATACTGAAATAGGAACGGATCACCCATCCATAAGTCACAATTGCCAGTGCTGCTGCACCATAATGATACAGATCCCCATCCATCTTCATCAGCTTGCGAACACCAATACCCAGGGCAATTGCCACTGCAATCATCACCACCAGTGCAATCTCTGTAAAGACTCTGTCCCACCATGTCAGACAAACACCGTCGTAGCCACGCTTCATACCTGTTGACATAATACAGAAAATGAGACAAATGACAAAAATGACGGCTGCTATGATGCCAACAAATCTTGCAGCACCAAAATATTCCCCCATTTTCTCGAATGACAGCTCTGCCTTGTAAAATGAATCCGGCTGTGCCAGGGTATTATCGACAGCTGAATATATAATATACTTATTGCTGGTCTCCGAAAGGACCTTCGTCCATGCATCCTTGTTCAGAAGCTTGCCTGCAATCGGGCTCTGAATGCTGGTCTGGCCATCCGCATTGGAAATAGCCACATAGTGATTGCTTCCTTCAATACGATCCTTCGCATCGTCACCGCTGGCAGCAATACGATACTTGTCACTGTCCAGAATCATAAATGAGAAGTTCGTATCCTTGCCCATATAATTCTCAACAAGCGTTGTCAGCAGTTCTTCATTGCCTGCCTGGGTCACAGAAGGATCTGCCTCCATTGCCTGTACCAGTTGCAAAAGCTGATCCATACTCTTGTTATATTCATCTGCAAAACTTGCACTGTCAAAGAAATCTGTGCTGTAGCTGCCGCCGGCATAACGATCATTCACATATTCATAAGCGATATAGGCTGACACAAGTGCCACCAGACACGATACCATCAGCAGAAAACGCATGATCACCTTCAGCGGAAGGCTCTTTACAGCTGACCATTCTTCATCCACAGCAACTTCTGCTGTATCATCATCTCCGGTCTGATCATCATCTGAAACAGTATTCAAATCTTCTACATCATCCCAGAAATCATTCTTTTTCTTTCTAGCCATTCTGTCCTTCTCCTTATCTAAAACTTGGTATTCCATAATGATTTATTTTACACCATTCAGGGCTCTGAATCAATAGCTTTTCTAATTAAGCTCTTTATGGCAGAGAATTCTCAGCATATTCTCTACCAATGATTTTTCTTCCAAAAGCAGCCCCTGACCTTTGAAGCCATTCATATTTACAAGGAAATACGGATTCTTTGCTGTTGCCTTAAACTGGATTCTTCTGCCGTACTCAGCCAGAAAATCCGGAATAGCCGCAACGTCCACGTCTGCACGCTCATGCATATAGATCCGGGTTTCTTTTTCCTTATGCACCAGTTGAACAACACCGGCTGCATGGGCCTCTGCACGGATCAGCGCCACAAGAAGCAGATTGGCCGCCGGTTTCGGCAATTCCCCGAAACGATCGATCAGCTCATCCAACATCTCACCATATTCATCCGCATTCTGTATCGACGCAATTCGCTTATACATATCCAGCTTCTGAAATTCATTTTTAATGTAGGCAGATGGGATAAAAGCATCAATATCAATATCAACAGATGTCTCGAAGTCTTCCTGAATCTTTTCGCCCTTCGCCTCCATCACAGCCTGGTTAAGCATCTTGCAGTACAGATCATATCCTACAGCCTCCATATGTCCACTCTGCCGTTCACCAAGCAGATTACCTGCACCTCTAATCTCCAGATCCCTCATTGCGATCCGGTATCCCGAGCCCAATTCCGTAAATTCTCTGATTGCCGATAAACGCTTCTCTGCCACTTCCTTCAGCATTTTGTCACGTTTGTACATGAGGAAAGCATAGGATGTCCTGTTGGATCGTCCGACACGCCCTCTCAGCTGATAAAGCTGTGAAAGTCCAAGTTTATCCGCATCGTGAATGATCATTGTATTGACATTGGAAATATCAAGCCCTGTCTCAATAATCGTGGTTGAGACAAGCACATCGATTTCCCCGTTAATAAACTGATACATAATTTTCTCCAGCTCACGCTCACTCATTTGTCCATGGGCATAGGCCACTGAAGCATCCGGCACAAGTTCTGACAATCCCGCAGCGATTTCATCAATACCATTGACTCTGTTATACACATAGTACACCTGACCGCCTCTGGCCAGTTCTCTCATGATAGCCTCCCGGATCAATTCATCATTATATTCCATCACATAAGTCTGAATCGGCTGACGATCCACCGGTGCTTCCTCCAGCAGACTCATATCCCGAATACCGATCAGGCTCATATGCATCGTTCGCGGAATCGGAGTGGCCGTCAATGTCAATACATCCACATTCTCTTTGATTTTCTTGATCTTCTCCTTGTGGGTAACACCAAATCGCTGCTCCTCATCCACCACCAGCAGACCAAGGTTCTTAAACTCTACATCTTTCGACAGAAGACGATGTGTGCCAATAACAATATCCACCCGTCCGGCTTTGAGATCTTCCAGTGTTTTCTTCTGTTCAGCCTTTGTTCTGAATCTCGAAAGAAGTCCAATATTCACTGGATATTCCTTCATACGCTGACAAAAAGTATTGTAGTGCTGCTGAGCCAGAATCGTTGTCGGCACCAGCACTGCGCATTGCCGTCCCTCCTGCACCATTTTGAAAGCTGCACGAATGGCAACTTCTGTCTTGCCAAAGCCCACATCACCGCAGACAAGTCGATCCATGATCTTTGTACTTTCCATATCACGTTTTGTTGCTTCTATGGCATCCAGCTGATCCTGCGTCTCCTCATACGGAAACATTTCTTCAAACTCCCGCTGCCACACAGTGTCCGGGCCACAGACATATCCTTCTGACTCCTGACGGGCAGCATACAGCTTTACCAGATCCATAGCCAGCTCTCTGACCGCCCCTTTTACCTTCGTCTTGGTACGGGTCCACTCCGGTCCGCTCATTTTATTGACCTTCACTTGTTTGGTATCTTTATCCGCATATTTCTGGATCATGTCCAGATTTGTCGCCAAAATATACAGGCTTCCGCCACCGCCGTATTCTATCTTGATATAATCCTTGGCCACACCGTCAACTTCTACATTTTCTATGCCCCGGTAAATACCGACGCCATGTCCTTCATGAACAACATAGTCCCCAACAGACAGTTCTTTGAAGCTTCTGATGCGCTCTCCCTCCGATGCAGGCTGTCGGCGTTTTCTCCGCTTCTTCTTATCTTCACCAAACATATCTGATTCTGCGATAATGGCAAATTTGATCATCGGATACTGTATGCCCTTATGAAGACTGCCGTGAATAATCATAATCTCTCCAGGCGCCGGCACCCGGTCCCTGTCTTCTGAATAAAAAGCCAACAGATCATACTCTGCAAGGTCTTTGACAAGACGTTTGCCTCTTGTCTCCGAACGGCAGACAAGAATCAGTCGATAACCGCTGTTTTTCCATCCTGTCAGTTCTTTTACCAACAGCTGAAAATCCCCCCTGTAGGTATGCATGCTGCTGGTCATCATACTGTATTTACTCTTAACTGCAATATGCGCTGAATTATAGGAAAGCGTACTGAGCAAAACCGTCCGCAGATTTCCCATCCGTGCCAGAATCTTCCGACATTCATAAATGGCCTCTGTCTGTCCCGGCAGCACATAGCCCTTTTCCAGCCTGCCCATCATACTCTCTCTGTATTCTGCCGTTACAGCCTCCCCCTTCTCTGCCACACGGGCCGGCTCATCCAGGATGATCAGACTATCCTTTTCCGTGAAATAATCCAAAAATGAAACTGTATGGTCATAAAAATACTGCACAAGACTATCGATACCTGAAGCTGCGCTGCTCAATTCCAGATTGTCCTTCAATTCCGCAACTGCCTGTTTCAATCTGGCCGCCGCTTCATAATTCCCGGCATCCTTCAATCTCTGCATCTGCTGCTTCATGTCCCGATCGATCAGCTTCAATCCACGATCCCGTACCGATACACTCATAATATACTCGGCAGCCGGATCAATTGTCACCTCATCAACCTGTTCAATAGACCGCTGACTCTCTGCATCAAAACTTCTGATGGAATCGATTTCATCTCCCCACAATTCGACACGATAAGGGCACTCATCCGCCAGATTATAAATGTCAAGAATTCCACCGCGGACCGCAAACTGGCCCGGACCTTCCACCTGACTGACTCTTTCAAACCCAAGCGCCGTCAATTTCCTGCTGAGTGCTTCCAGTGGCAGAATATCTCCCACCTTAAAAACACATCGGTTCTTCTGAAGTTCTTCCAACGGCAGCAGTCTGTCTGACAAACCATCAATAGTTGTCACCACTGTAACCGGGCATCTATCCATCATTCGCCGGATCACGTCCATCCTCTGACTGACGATCAGATTGCTGTGAATGTCTGCGTTATAAAAAATAATGTCTTTGGCCGGATAATAATAAACATTTCGGTCAAAAAACCGGTAATCCTCATAAATTTCTTTTGCTTTAATCTCATTATAAGTGACGATCAGCTTAAACGGATAAGGTTCTCCGATACTGCTGATGAGATGGCATTTCTGTGAATCTATACAGCCATCTATATGAATTGGTGTCCGCTGTCCGGCAAGATCGCTGACGATCTGATCATATTCACTTAAATCATGTAATGGCTGTGTAAACGCTTTCATGCCAAACTCCTTTCACGCATCTGCTATCAGGCCTTTTTCTTGGTATTATACCGGTTCATGGCCCCCCTGACATCATCCATAACCATCATTTTGACCGCTTCAGCAGCTTCCTTCTGTGCCTCGTCAATGATCTTTCTATCCTCGGCACTATAACGTCCCAGAACATAATCCGCCAGATCCCAGCCCTTCGGTTTCTCCCCGACACCTACCTTGATTCTCGGGAATACCTCTGTTCCAAGATGCAGAATAATATTCTTAATTCCATTATGTCCGCCGGCGCTGCCCTTCTCACGAATTCTCAGCTGTCCCACATCCAGACTGATATCATCATAGATCACAATAATATTCTCTGCAGGGATCTTATAGTAATCAGACAGTTCTCTGACACTTTCACCGCTGAGATTCATAAATGTCTGCGGCTTTGCCAGAATAACTTTCTCGCCCTCAATATAACCACTGCCATAAAGTGCCTTGTGTTTCTTCTCTTCCACGCGGATCTGATTCTCCGCTGCAATTCTGTCAATCGTCTCAAACCCGACATTGTGTCTGGTTCCTTCATATTGTTTCGTTGGATTGCCCAAACCTACGATTAAATGCATATCTTTCGCTCCGTATACGCTGCTAATATCTCTGAGTTTCCTATCTGTTATAATATAAAAGTTTTATATTCCTTTGTCAATACGGTGAAAAGAAGGGATGCCTTCTCTCTGTCGGCATCCCTTCCCGGAATTATTTCCTATTTTTTGCAATCATTCTGTGCAGATTCGCACAACGCATAACAGCTCAGGTTTACATCTGTTATTCCTGTTCTGTTTCCAGTGCAGCTTCCTCGTATTTCTCAAGGATTTCTCTCTGAATCCGTTCACGGGTATCGGAATTAATCGGATGTGCGATATCTCTGTACTCGCCGTCTGCTGCCTTACGGCTTGGCATTGCGATAAACAGGCCTTTTTCCCCATCTATAACCTTGATATCATGAACAACAAATTCATTATCAATGGTAATTGAAACAACCGCTTTCATCTTACCTTCTTTCGTCACCTTGCGGACTCTTACATCTGTAATCTGCATATGTATACCCCCATTATTCTGATACTTCCCCAACTGTTCATTCTTCACAGCTGCAGTTTCCCACTTATCAGATTATATATCTTTCGTTTTCTTCGACAACAATTCTTACCTTGCCGTCCTCACCCCTGTAAGTTTCGTTCGCGCGAATTGTTCCACGACTTTCAACAATACAGTTCTCAATCGTCGTATTATCTCCAATATAGACATCATTAAGAATAATCGAATTCCTGATCACACAGTTATTCCCCACATATACCTTGCGGAACAGAACCGAATTCTCAACCTTGCCATTAATAATGCATCCGCTGGCCACCAGACTGTTTCTCACAGACGCCCCCGGATTGAACTTTGCCGGCGGCTGATCCTCAACCTTCGAATAAATGCTCGCATAACCGCCAAAGAAATAATCTCTGACATCCTTCTTCAGAAAATCCATATTTGTTCTGTAATAGGAATCTACAGTTGCAATATTATTCCAATACCCCGGCATTTCATAACCATAAATCTTCTTCGTCTCACGATATCTGACAAGAATATCTTTGACAAAGTCATATCTTTGTTCGGCATTGGCCTTCTCCAAAAGTCCAATGAGCAACCTTCTTCTGATAATATAGATACCTGTTGATACAGTCATATTATCTGTAACAACCGGTTTTTCTTCAAAGCTAAGCACACGTCCGTCAGTATCCATCTGCATCACGCCAAAACGTGTCGGATCATCCTGACCTGCCGCCAGCTTCGTATACCCTACTGTAATATCTGCCTTCTGATTGATATGATATTCCAGCATCTTATTAAAATCAGTCTTGTAAACACAGTCCCCGGATGTAATGATTACATACGGTTCGTGACTTTCACGCAGAAAATCAATATTCTGATACATGGCATCCGCTGTTCCTCTGTACCAGGAATTGTTCTCCGTTGTCATCGTCGGTGTCAATACAAAAAGTCCGCCCTGCTTACGTCCGAAATCCCACCACTTGGAAGAATTGAGATGCTGATTCAACGAACGTGCATTAAACTGTGTACATACAGCGACTTTCTGTACATGAGAGTTCGACATATTGCTCAGTGCAAAATCTATGCTTCTGTAGCTGCCTGCTATCGGCATAGCTGCAACGGCTCTCTTATTCGCCAGTATACCCATTCTGCTGCTGTTCCCGCCTGCTAAAACAATACCAATCGCTCTCATTATATTTCACCTGCCTTTATAATAACCTGTCCACTCGCCAGCAGGCCATCCGGATAATCTTCCGGTACAGTCTTTCCGACAATCGCTGTATTCTTGCCAATCTGTACATGATCCGGAATCACAGAATTCTCCGCGATTGTCACAAGATCAAACGCATAAACCTTTGGATTATAAACATTCGGGGCAAATTCACCCACACCCAGTCTGCAGTCCCTGCCGACCTGTACGGACTCGGCAATAATTCCCTTATCAACCGTTGTTCCAGCGCCGATCACCGCTCCCTGCATAACAATAGAATCACGAACAACAGCACCTTCTTCGATGATAACGCCTGCGCCGATGACGCTGTTCTTCACTTCTCCATAAATCTCCGCACCTTCTCCGATGATACACCTGTCAACAACAGCCTTCTCACCGAAATACTGCGGCTTGATCATATCGTTATTCGTATAAATCTTCCAGAATTCCTCATACAGATTAAATTCCGGAATGATATCGATCAATTCCATGTTGGCCTGCCAGTAGGATCCCAGTGTTCCAACATCCTTCCAGTAGCCATTGAATTCATACGCATAACAATTATGCGTATTATTATGTACATAAGGAATAACATGCATACCGAAATCACATCCCGGCTGATTCTTCAAAGCGATCAACGCCTCTCTCAGTATCGGCCAGTTAAAGATATAAATACCCATAGACGCAAGGTTACTGCTCGGCTTCGGCGGTTTCTCCTCAAAATCCTTGATATTGCCGTTGTCATCGGCAATAACAACGCCAAAACGGCTGGCCTCAGCCCAAGGTACAGGCATGCAGGCAATTGTCACATCTGCCCCTTTTGCTTTATGGTAATCCAGCATCACTTCATAATCCATCTTATAAATATGGTCACCACCAAGGATCAGTACATACTCCGGATTGTACTTCTCAATATATTCCATATTCTGATAAATAGCATTGGCTGTTCCTGTATACCAGTCTGAACTCTCGCTCTTCTCATAAGGTGGAAGCAATGTCACACCGCCATGATTACGGTCCAGATCCCACGGAATACCAATGCCGATATGGCTGTTCAGCCGCAAATGTCTATATTGTGTCAGAACACCAACTGTATCCACTCCCGAATTGATACAGTTGCTCAACGGAAAATCAATAATACGGTACTTGCCGCCAAAAGCCACTGCCGGTTTTGCTACATTCGAAGTCAAAACACCAAGTCTGCTGCCCTGCCCGCCGGCCAGAAGCATGGCTATCATTTCTTTCTTAATCACGCTATCACCTCTGTTGTTATTTGTGAACTCATTATACCACTATTTATATAAAAAGTGAACAGTATTTACTAATTTTTTTACGACAAAAAAACAAAATGTATGCAATCCTTATAGCATCAGTAGGTTTTATGCAACCTTTTTCTGACAATTTTCAACAATTTTTACATAGTTTTTTTGTATACAATACATAATTTACATTTTCATAATTTTCATTTGATTTTTCATTAAATGCGGTTATAATAGCAATAGGTAACTGTTCCGTGCAGGATATGCACAGTCACAAAAGTTATACACTTACTAAATTTTATAGAATAGGAAGGATTCTGATGTATCAAATCAATTTTAATAAACCGGTAAAGATCCACTTTATGGGCATTGGCGGCATCAGCATGAGCGGCCTGGCCGAAATTCTCCACGCCAAAGGCTTTACTGTTGTCGGTTCCGACGCTCACGAATCTGCCATCACAGACCATCTGACGTCTCTTGGCATCCAGATTGCCTATGGCCAGCGCGCAGAGAACATTACACCTGATATTGATGTGGTTGTCTATACAGCTGCCATTCATCCAGATAACCCTGAATTTGCCGCTGCCAAATCTGCGGGTCTCCCGATGATGGACCGTGCGGAACTCCTTGGTCAGATCATGACCAACTATACCAATGCCATCGCCGTTTCCGGTACCCACGGCAAGACAACGACAACCTCCATGCTGTCTCATATTCTGCTTGCAGCAGACACTGATCCTACCATCAGCGTGGGCGGTATATTAAAAGCCATTCACGGCAACATCCGCGTAGGTCACTCTGACAACTTTATTACAGAAGCCTGCGAATACACCAACAGCTTTCTGAAGTTCAATCCGAGCCTTGAAATCATCCTGAATATCGAAGAGGATCATCTTGATTTCTTCAAGGATATCAACGACATCCGTCATTCTTTCCGCAAGTTTGCAGAGAAGCTTGACGCAGACGACATTCTTGTTATCAATGGTGAGATCAGCCATGTATCTGAGATCACAGACGGTCTGCCATGTCATATCATTACCTACGGTCTGAAACCGGAGTGTGATTATGCTGCTGAGAATATTACATTTGACGAATTTGCCAAAGGCAGTTTTGACCTGATCGCTTACGGCAAGAAGATTGACCATATCCAGCTGAATGTGGCAGGTATCCATAATGTATCCAATGCGTTGGCAGCTATCGCCTCCGCACGCGAATTACATATTCCTATGGATATCATCAAGAAAGGCCTTATGGCTTTTGAAGGCACTGACCGACGCTTTGAATACAAAGGCCAGTTTAACGGCGTGACCGTCATTGATGATTATGCGCATCATCCGACAGAGATCAAAGCGACCCTGACTGCGGCACAGAAATACCCGCACCGTCAGATCTGGTGCGTCTTCCAGCCACATACTTATACACGTACCAAAGCCTTTTTCCACGAATTTGCCGATGCACTTTCACTGGCTGACAAGATTGTCCTGGCTGATATCTATGCTGCCCGTGAAACCGACCCGGGTGACATCCATTCAAGGGATATCCAGAAGCTGCTCCTTGAAAAAGGCAAAGAAGCCTACTATTTTCCTTCATTTGAGGAGATTGAAAAATTTTTACGTGAAAAATGTATCAACGGCGACCTGTTGATAACTATGGGTGCCGGAGACGTTGTTTTAGTAGGCGAAGCGCTGATTAAGTAAAGTTATCCACAATATCCACCGATTTATCAACAAAAATTTGGGATAAATCCGGTGGATATTTTTGTTTACATAATTCCTACGCAACCGCCTTTCTTTTTTCGTCTAAACTCCGCTTTTTATGGGCTTTTTCGACATTTCAAAAATTTTATTCACCTTTCCCGTCCACCAGTTATCCACATTATCCACAACTTTCTCCACCAAAATATCCACATTTATTCACAAAACCCCCGGTATTCTCAAATTTTCAGCTTTATGTTATACTTAAGAAAAAATCCGTAACTGTATCATCATCTGATCGTTACCGGAATTGAATCTGGAGGTGGCTTTATGCCGAAACCTATTACCTTATCTGCTGGTTATTCTGATGGCGTGACTGTCATCCCGAATACCTTTTTTGATGAATATCTGCCGAGAGCCAACGGAGAATTTCTGAAGATTTATCTTTATCTGCTCCGCTGGCTTTCTCATCCGGATCATGCCCTCTCCCTGAGCGGCATCGCCGATATATTTTTTATGACTGAAAACGACGTGACCCGTGCACTGAAATACTGGGAAGCCGAAGGGCTGCTCCGACTGACCTTTGACCGTGACGGTACAATTGCAGGCATCTGCCTGAACGCTGTCACTTCAATCAGCAGTCAGAAGGATACTCCGACTGCTCCCCCTGAGCAGCGCCGGCCCGCGCCGGCACAATCTGCAGTTGCTGCGCAGACAGGTACCGGTATCACCGGCACTCCGGTCGGCACAACCCCGGCCGTTTCAATGCATCCTCGTTCCACACAGGAACTGCACCGCTTTTCGGAATCAGATGACGGCGCACAGCTGATCTTCATCATTCAGCAATATCTCGGCCGTCCTCTGAGTGCATCTGATTTGAACACGATTTATTATTTTTATGATGATCTCGGTTTTTCCAGAGATCTCATTGAATATCTTTTTGAATACTGTGTCTCCAATGGGCATACCCATATGCGTTATATCGAGAAAGTGGCTTTATCCTGGGCCGATCTCCATATCACCACTGCCGATGAAGCCCGCACCCAGAGCGAAACTCATCAGAAAGCCTGCTTCGCTGTACTGAAAGCCTTTGGTCTCGGCGGACGTATGCCAGCTGCCGGAGAAGCAGAATTTATCAACAAGTGGACCCGCACCTACGGTTTCAGCCTCGAGCTCATCCTTGAAGCCTGCCGACGCACCATGATGGCTGTCCATACGCCGAGTTTTGAATATACAGACAAGATTCTGAGCAACTGGAAGTCTCTCGGTGCCTATACTATGACAGAGGTACTCGCCGCTGACAAGGCTCGAAGTGCCGAGAAGGCAGCTGCACCGGCTAAGCGCCCGGCCGTCAAACAGACAAGACCATCTTCCAATAAGTTTCACAATTTCAATCAGCGCAGTTATGACTACGCTGCTCTTGAGAAGAAACTGGCCGCAAAGATTCAGAATGGTTCCACCAACAAGTAGTTCGACTGAAAAGGAGACGTCATTATGAACTTGAAGAATTCTCAATATCAGGCAATTATGCGCCAATATGATCTCCGCCAGCTGCAGCACCGACACCTTCAGAGCCAGCGTTATCAGGAGATCTGCGATCGTCTGCCTGCCTACCGGCAGCTGGAAGAAGAAACCGCCTCTTTCTGTGCAGACAGAGCCCGGGCTGCTGCCCTGGGCCGGAAGGATGTTCTGCAGGATATGCAGCAGCATCTGCAGGAACTGCAGGAGCAGAAAACGCTTCTGCTGACACAGGCCGGGTATCCTGCTGATTATCTGGAGCTGACCTATTCATGCCCGGATTGTCATGATACCGGTTTTATCGGTGACAAGAAATGTCACTGTTTTAAGCAGGCCATGGTCGATCTTCTCTATCGCCAATCCAACATCCATGATGTGCTGAAACGCGAGAATTTCGATACCTTTGACATCCGGTATTATTCCGATACGAAGAACCGCAGCCTCGGCGTCAGTCCCCGAGAGAATATCCAGGCCGTTCTCAGTACCTGTCACGATTTCATTGATCATTTCGATGAACAGTCCCGGAATCTTCTCTTTTACGGTGACACCGGCGTGGGCAAGACTTTTCTGACAAATTGCATTGCCAGAGAATTGCTGGATGACTCTCATACCGTGATTTATCTGACCGCTTTTCATCTTGTGGACATTCTTCAGAACAACACATTTGGGAATGATGATATGGATGACACTGATGAGAATATGTTTCATTATATTCTCGACTGCGATCTTCTCATCATTGATGATCTTGGTACAGAATTGAATAATGCTTTCATTACTTCACAGCTTTTTCTTTGCATCAACGAACGGCTGCTGGCAAGAAAATCCACCATTATTTCAACGAATCTGTCCCTGGATGAACTGCAGAACGAATACAGTGAACGAATATTTTCCAGATTAGTCAGCAATTATGAGATCATGCTGATCCTCGGCGACGATATCCGCATTAAAAAGGCAATTTCCGAGTAAGACACCTTGACATCCTATGTCGGATACGTTATAAATAAAGTGGACGACAATGTCGTCATTTGTTTGATTTAGTTAACATATGATGGAGGTATATTATGGCTCAGAACATTGAAGAGTTTAGAAACTCAATTCCAGTAGGCGATTTAGGTATTATTCCGCTTCAGAGCTGCAGTGAACTTGGCAATATGGTCAATGAATATATCGTTGACTGGAGAAAAGAACGTGAAAGTGTTCTTCATCAGGATGATAGGGTTAAGGATTCCTATATTGTGAATACCAAGTGCTCCCGTTTCGGTTCCGGCGAAGCAAAAGGCACAATCCTTGATTCTATCCGAGGCAAAGATTTATATCTGCTTGTTGATGTCACCAATTATTCAATTGAATATTCTCTCTGCGGTCACATGAACAAGATGTCACCGGATGATCATTATTCCGATTTAAAACGTATTATCACAGCAGCAGCAGGTAAGGCCCGTCGTATCAATGTTATTATGCCATTCCTTTATGAGAGCCGTCAGCACAAGCGTACATCCCGTGAATCACTGGATTGTGCCGTTGCACTGCAGGAACTTCATGCTCTCGGTGTTGAAAATATTATTACTTTTGATGCTCATGATCCACGTGTTCAGAATGCTATTCCTAACAGTGGTTTTGACAGCATTCAGCCAACTTATCAGTTTATCAAAAGCTTATTCAACAACGTCCCTGACCTTCAGGTAGACAGCGACCATATGATGATCATCAGCCCGGATGAAGGCGCTATGGGCCGTGCCGTTTACTATTCCAACGTTCTCGGTCTCGATATGGGTATGTTCTATAAGAGAAGAGACTACTCCAGAGTTGTTAATGGCCGCAACCCGATCGTTGCTCATGAATTCCTCGGTTCATCCGTCGAAGGCAAGGATGTCTTCATCGTTGATGATATGATCTCCTCTGGCGAAAGCATGCTGGATGTTGCCAAAGAACTGAAGAAACGTAAGGCAAAGCGTGTTTTTGTTGCAGCAACATTCGGTCTTTTCACAAACGGTCTGAAACAGTTCGATGAATATTATGAACAGGGTCTTATCTCCAAGGTTCTGACAACCAACGTTATTTATCAGACACCTGATTTATTATCCCGTCCATACTACATCAATGTAGACCTGAGCAAGTACATCGCACTCATGATCGACAAACTGAACTATGATCATTCCATCAGCGAACTGCTCGATCCTAATGCGAAAATCCAGAACTCACTTGCTTACTACCGCAAATACCACAAATAAAACCTGTACACCACAGGCAATGATATAACAAAACGGATTCCGTTATCTCCAAATCTATCATTTGAAGCATACCGGAATCCGTTTTTCTTTTGTCTTATCTGTCTCACAACATTTAAATTGCGACTATCGTTTATACTGCAAAACTCATAATGATAACAGCAAAGAGAGCGGTGAATTTGATATGCCCCCTTTACAATTCAACATAATGATAATCGCAATTTAAACTCTCCAACATCTCAGCCTCTCTGTGATGGCATGTAAATATCAGGATCTGACTGAAAGCCTTCTGTTCTGTCAGCCATCTGAGTGTATTTTTCAGACGTTCATCATCATACAAAACGAAGCTGTCATCCAATATCAGCGGCATCGGTTCATCATACAGCATCTGACTGACAGCCATTCTCACAGAAAAATAAATCTGATCCGCCGTTCCCGCAGAGAGTTGCTGCGGCTGCAGCAGTTTTCTGTCATCATCCACCGTCACCTGAAACTTCTCATCAATGTTCAGTTTCTTATGTGCGCCGTTTGAAATATAAGAAAAAAGCTGTGAAATATAATCTGCCAGCTGAAGACCAAAAGATCCATGGATTCTGGCCGTCATTTCCGTAATCGCATTCATGCTGATGTCAATGGCCCGCATATCTTCCTCACTCATCTTCCGATCTGCATCAAGCACCTTCAGCTGTTCTTCCAGCTCACTCAGCTCAGACTGTTTCATATTCAGCTGCTCCAACTGCCAGTTCAGCTGTTCCGATCGTCTCAACAGCTCCGACGCCTGACCCCGAAGCTTTTGAAGCTTCTGTTTCTGCTCCTGTCCCGCAGCCGATTCCAAAGTTACACTATCCCCATATTTCTCAAGATACGGTGCCAAAGGTTTCTGCAGCTCATCATACCGTTTACGCAGCTGCTCAAGTTCTCTCCGAAGTCTGAGTACCACATCCTGACGGCTTCTCTGATTCTGGCTCTTTTCCATGAGTTCATGGATATCCTCAATCTGATATTTATCCAAAATTGCCTGCTGCTCATTCTCCAGACGATCCATATCGGCTTTCAGCTGCTTCATTCTGCCTTTTCTGCCGCCGGATGACCGAATCAGAAATACTGCCAGTCCTACCGCCAGAGCTGTCAGCAAAACAGCGGCAAGAATATGTGTAATGCCTTTCAGTCCCACAAGACCGCCGGCAATCCAGACGATCACAGCAAGTGCAGCCACAGGGAATATCAATGCCAGATTGCGAATGCTGTTTCCTTCATTCTGTTCCTCCAGTTCACTGTATCTCGACTGATAATCCTCCAGCTTCTCCTGTCGAGCCTCGTATTCTTCCACGACACCACTCATCTGCTGCTGATACTTCTGCCCGCCTGTCTGTCCCTCAAATTCTCTGAGTTCTGCTTTTTTGGCTTTGTACATGGCCGCCACATCATTATTCTCCTGGATCAGCTGTATCGCTTTCATTCGTTCCTGCCGATCTGCTTTCATAGCGCCATCTGCATCATTTTCCAGTTGCTGTATCTGCTTTAAAATGCTTTCACGATTCTGTTCAAGAGCTTTCTGCCGCTCTGCAATGCCTTCTCTGGCTTTCAATTCATTTCGAAGCATTTCTGCTTTGTCACGGTATTGGTGATAAGTCTCCTGAGAAAATCTTCCGGCTGCCTTTTTGCGTTCATCCTTCAGATAAGCCAGAGCCCGTCCCACATCCACACTGTCCGTAGCTCCCATAGCCATATTCGCCATATAAGACTGCATATTGGTCGTAAACTGCCCATCCGGCTGGACCGACAGCTGGCCGGTACTGATTGAATTCCGATAATTAGAAAGCTGCATTCCCGGTATCAGTGATGAAATATCATCTGATGCGCATGCTTCCTGCCGTCCGCTCGTCTCATCGACCACCTCAAAATGACTGTCATCTTTATAGAAATTCCTGACAATCCGCCAATTTTTATCCTGATAACTCAGGCGCATCCGTCCTTCATAGCTTGCTCCGCCTTCCCACGGCTGATATTTGGAATATGCATCCCGTCCGGCACCGCGCCCACGAAGGCGTTCCGCACCAAACAGCATACTCTGAATAAACGCATGCACTGTAGACTTTCCCGATTCATTGGCCCCATAAATAATATTCACTCCGGGATTCAGATCAATCTCCCTGCCGTGAAATTTGCCAAAATGGTCCAGATTCAATTGTTTTATAATCAATGCCCTGCCTCCTACTTCATCTGATAAAACGCTTTCATACCATAACACAGCGCCTTCGCCTTCAAATCGTCACTGATCTCCATTTCCGAAATGTGCCGGATATACATGCCGATGATATTATCCTTATTCTCATCATAAATCCGCTGAAAATCATAATCCGGAACAGAGTGATCATGAACTGCCAGCACCCTTCCCAGGCGCATCAGCATCCGTTCATCCAGCTCAAAATCCACATCTCTGAAACCACTTATTGCTATCTGAAACATGTTTTGTCTTCCGTTCTGCCCCATCAGCGCTTTCACCTGCTCAGCCAGCTGACGCATGGTCATCTCCGGTGCGACAGGTACATTTAATGTGATATAAGACCTGGACGCAAAAGGAACAAAATCGATCTTTGTCTCACTTTCATTGAGAACACCGCGAATATAGCCATGAGGTCCTTCATCATTGCGGTCGATCGGTTCCAGTGCACCGGCATAAGCCATCGGACTCCGATCATCAATCCACGGTTTGTGAATATGTCCCAACGCAATATAGTCAAATCCCGCCTGGCGCAGCTTCTCCTGATTGATCGGAATGTGACTGCTGTCCCCGCCATGAGCCAGCAAAATATGCCTGCATCCATCAGGCAGCGGCCTGCCGTCACGAAATCTTCGCATCGGTTTGAGGCTGTCATACATAGCCTCCGTGATCTCCTGTCTGTCATAACTCATTCCATATACAATCAGATTCAGTGACTGAATATAAACATAAGATATGTGATTCTTCCTGAAAAATACAACATTATCTGCCCATTCAAAATCCTTATAAAATGACTGATTGCCGATATAATCATGATTGCCCGCCACAATAACAACCTTGGCATGCGTCAGCTGCGAAAATCGATAATTCAGCTCCTTCAGCTCACGCTTCAACGGCTGCCTGTGAAAAAGGTCCCCTGCGATCAATAAAAGATCGGCACCGGATCTCTCTGTTTCATCAAGCAGTTTGTAAAAAGAATCCCATATCTCTGTTCCTCTGTCAGTCGCCCAGGTCATTGTACTGTCCGGTGCTGCACCTAAGTGAATGTCTGCTGTATGTATAAAATTCAAAATGTCACCCCTGTCTCCTATGTGCCTGACGCGCCAACCGCGCGTACTGCTATTGTTTTATCCAGTATACCATATATATCCTTTTCTGGCCACTCTGCCTCCTGATCTTGCTTTGCCATCAACTGACCATATGAAATAATATGAAACTGGCCATTTCAAAAATGTCACATTCACAGTATGATATCAAGTAATGTTAATACAGAAGAGAGGTTTTACTTATGAATAAGTTAAATTCCAGAACAATCAGCATCAATGCACTTGCCATTGCGCTCGTGTGTCTTTCTACAATGTTTTTACAGTTCCCTATTCCACTGGGATATGCCCATCTCGGCAATTGTTTTATTCTGATCTCCGGTGTCTTTTTTGGCCCTGTAACAGGTCTTCTTGCCGGCGGTATCGGTTCCGCATTGTCTGACTTACTGACCGGTTACGCACAGTGGATCATCCCAACACTGATCATCAAAGGCATCATGGGCTTTGTCATCGGTTATATTGCCAACCGCACAGGCCTCACTGTCAACATGTTCAAGATTCGTACAGCCGCTGCCAGCATTGTCGGTATCATTATCATGGTTGTCGGCTATTTCATCGGCGGCTCCATTCTTTACGGCAGCATCTATACCGGTGCGACTCAGATTCCGGGCCTTGTTATGGAAGGCATTGTCGGCATCGTTCTCTTCTATGTCATCGGTTCCGCTCTGCAGGCTGCACATCTGCCAAAGTATATTCAGCGGCTCACTCAGCGTTAGTCGCATGTATTTGTTTCAAGAAAGGAACTGAATATGTCAGATTATCATAATCACCAGAAGAAAATTGCATTAATCAATGACATGACAGGATTCGGCCGCTGCTCGATCGCAGTGGCGCTTCCTGTTATTTCCATGCTTCGTGTTCAGTGCTGTGCCCTTCCGACAGCTATTTTTTCAAATCACACCGGTTTTGAAAGCTTTTACTACCAGGATTACACTGATCATATGCAGCCCAGCATCAACGAATGGAAGAAGCTTGGCCTTGAATTCTCCGGTATCTGCACCGGTTTCCTCGGATCCGCCAGACAGATTGCCATCGTATCTGACTTTATCCGTGATTTTAAGCGGCCGGACAATCTGGTCATCATCGATCCGGTTATGGGCGACTACGGCAAACCATATCCGACCTACACAAAGGAAATGTGCGATCACATGAAGGATCTTGTCTGTTATGCCGATATCCTGACCCCAAATATGACCGAGGCCTGCATCCTGACAGATACCCCTTATGAAGATAAGAAGTGGCACCTTTCCGAGATCGAAGCCATGGCTGCCAGACTCTCCGAAAACGGCCCATCCAAGATTGTTATCACCGGCATCACACAGGGCCAGTACGTGGCCAATTTCTGCTACGAAGCCGGCAAGCCATCCAGAGTACTCAGAACCCACAGGATTGGTACATCCCGCTCAGGTACCGGCGACATCTTTACAGCGATCATTGCTGCCGATGCCGTTAATAGCGTTCCTTTCGACCACTCGGTTAAAAAGGCATCCAACTTCATCAAAAAGTGTATCCAGCGCTCCATTGAACTTGACATTCCACTGACAGATGGTGTATGTTTTGAAGAAGTACTGCATACATTGAAATATAACTAACTGACAATTTGAATCAGAAAATTGCAAAGGAGTATTAAATATGACTATTCTTTATAAAGTACACAACAATCTTTATGTCAATCTTACAAATAAATGTCCATGTTCCTGTACTTTCTGTCTGAGACAGACAATGGATCATGTGGGAGAATCCGATTCCCTGTGGCTTACCCGTGAACCGGAATATGATGAGATTATCGCCGATTTCGCCAACTTTGACGTGGCTTCTTTTGATGAACTCGTCTTCTGCGGTTTTGGCGAACCGACAGAACGTATCGATGTGCTTCTGAAAGTTGCCCGCTATTTTAAAGAAACTTACCACAAACCGATCCGTATCAATACCAACGGTCTCGGCAACCTTGTCAATGGCCGCGACATTGCACCGGATTTCAAAGGACTGATTGACACCATTTCCATCAGTCTGAACACGCCGAATGCCGACCGTTACCACGAACTGGTCCGTAGCCGTTTCGGTGATCAGTCTTTCCAGGCAATGCTCGACTTCGCCAAGGAATGTACACACTATGTACCGAATGTTGTGATGACCACTGTCGATACAACACTGACCAAAGAAGAAGAAGCCCAGTGTAAAGCCATCTGTGACAGTCTCGGCGTCACATACCGCATCCGCCCATGGGAGAGCTAAAGGCGGCCGCAGGTTCTTATGTCAACATAGGCATTAATACGCTGCTCATATAGATAATAGCTCTGAACAGTTACTGTAAAATCTAAAAACAGGATTCAAATGGAAGCAACCTGCATTAAACTTCTCATCTGCATCCTGTTTTCATTTTTATAACTGCATGTTATTTTTCTTTATTATTCTTGCTTCCTGCAAATAACCACCATAAAACAACTACAATGATCACAATCACAATAATCCATATGATCCATGACCATACAGACATTCCGGAAGCAGTATCCACAGCCGCATTTATTTCAGTATCCATCTCCGGCGCCTGACTGTTCACTTCCTGCGCATCCTGTGTATAACTGACAGTGACAAAAGGCATCACATAATCTTCCGGAAGATTTCCTGCTATCTTATACCCATCACCCAGCTGGGCCTCAAAAGTATAGACTGCAGATACATCCGAATGTTTTGGTACATAAGTATTGCCACCCAGATTGTCACTGACGCACACCCACGTCACCGGCACTTCCACTTCCTCGCCTGTTGTCAATTTAGCTGTCAGCGTTGACGGCAATTTGCGTGTCACATCCGCAACAACAGAGCCGTAAGCCACTTCATATTCTCCTATCGCTTCATAAACACCATTCTCACCATAGTTATTAAAGGAGGAAATCTCTCCTTTTTCCGTTGTTTCTGCTGCAGAAACAACACCTGCAAGAAAAACTGTCATCATACATGCCATCAGCCATTTTGCAATTCGTCTTACATTTTTCATCATCTTATCACCTTTCTGCTTTCTATTATATTTTTATCAGCATTTTGTCCAATCAACGCCAAAAATATGTATCATCATATGTCAATCGTGACATTGCACAAGAAACACATCGTCATTTTGTGCAAAATTATATGAATAATTTTTTAATCTTTGGTAACACTTATAGACATCACCTATGATAAGATACAAACATAGCAAAAGACAATTTCTTAATCCCTTTTTTAAATATATACCTTCCCCTTACAGGCAGCCGAAAGGCTGCCAATTTTTTTGCTTTTTTACCTGTCATGCTCAATATCACCCTTCTCTGTGCTTCCGTTCAGGTAACGCACAATTCCCACTGAAATCGCCCAGGCTGTTTTCTCCTGATACATCTCCGACTTCAAAAGCGCCTCTTCAGCTGCATTACTCATAAAACCACATTCACAGATAACCGTTGGCACAGTTTCCTTTCTCAACAAATAATAATCCTCATTGGCTTTCTCCTGTCTTGTATTATCCGGATCCTGGAATTCTATCAATGCCTGCTGGATAGACGCTGCAAGCCCTCTGCTGCGTTCTGACGGTCCATAATAAAAGACCTGGGCACCCCTGTATTTTTCTTCTGTAAAGCTGTTCTGATGGATGCTGACAGCCAGTATACAGTTTTCATCCGTCATAAGGGATACTCTTTTCTGCATATCCTCCTTTTTATCTGACGGCCGCATGCCATCATAGAGCTGTACGTCATTCTCCCTCGTCATACGCACATGAAATCCCTGCGACTCAAGATCCGCTTTCAGTTTCAACGCGATGGCCAGATTAATATCCTTTTCCAATGCACCGCTGACACCGATTTTACCCGCATCGAAAAACCCGTGTCCACTGTCAATAACAATAAAATGCGCTTCTTCTCCGACCATAACGGACACAGTTTTATTCACCCCCGTTTCATAGCCGGATATTGTCCGTCCAAATAGTACACTGTAAACCATCACAATCGCAAGTCCCCACAGAAGTCCGCTAATTCCTTTTTTCCACACAAAAAAATCCTGCCCGCATCTATCATCCCTTTCAAGACAATATATGCAAACAGGATTTGTTTTATCCTTTGTCTAATACAGCTTCATGTACTCCCGGAAATGGTTCAAAACCGTCTACTGAAGATAAGAACTGATCGTATTCCAAATATCCGTTCCGCTCTCAAAACCAATCTTCCACTCAGCAACCCCTGCAAGGTCAAACTCTTTGATGAGTTTCATCTCTTCTTCAACGGCCGTTGCATCCTGCAACCAGATCTCATAGAAGTTGCCATCCTTATCCGAAGTATAACTGCCATAATTCAAACCGATATCTTCAAGGAACTGCGGCGTCACACCATGATCCGTCAGATAGCTCAGCGCTTCTGACATACCACAGGCAAAGGCACTGACTGTGCCGTCCGGAGTTGTACACCACACTCTGGAATAGAACGGGATACCATTGATGACCTTGGACTTATCCACGACATTCAATGTATCTGTAATCCCCTTTCGGACAAAATTCAGTGATGCGACAGGCCCCGGTGTTTCAGAACTTGGCAGCGTCTCATCATATCCCATAATAACAACATAGTCTGCAACAATCCCCTGCTCCCTGCGATTATAATAATAGGTGTACTCAGGTACGTAATTGTCAATGGACAAAATAATGTTGTTGGCACGGCAGGCAATCGACAATTCTCTGATAAACTCAATATAGTCATCTGCACCTTCCTGTGAAATCAGCTCAAAATCAATATTGATACCATCAATACCATACTGATTCACATAACCAATGACATTGCGGATAACCTGTTCCCTCTTAGATGTATATCCCAAAACCTCATCTGTCTTAGATGAATCGAAGTAGATCGTTCCGTCATCACCCGGAAATTCATTGGAAAACAATGCCCATACTTCAATATTGTTCGCATGGCATGTATCCACATAATCCTGTGTGGCAATGGATGTCACACCACCATTTGTATCAGAAAATGAAAACCAGGTTGGTGCCAGCGTATTAATCCCCGGCGCAGAAGTCAGAACACTTGATAAATTGCTGTTGGCGGCTGCACTCATCACCTGATGCCAACCCATATTGATCTTATAATCCTTGTGGATGCTGGTATACTCCGGTTCATCAAATGCCGGCGCCTCTGGCGTCTCAGTCTCTGCGTCATACAGTGTCTTATTGGATACCCAACCGACATAACCATCCTCTGTAGCTACATTGCTCCAATCATCATAGGCTTCAAGAAGCACCATCTTCTCTCCCTTGGTTGCCTGTCTGAGTACTTCACTCTTGACACCGCCCTTATAGCGGACTGCTGTATCCTTCTTCAGTGTTACAATCTGTTGTTCTGCCCACTTTGTAGCCATCACAACACGGTTCGGCTCAGTATACTCGGCATAATCCATCTGCGTATGTGCCTTCACATAATCTGCAGCCACATAGTAGCTGTCATTGTAAGTACGCACGATCATGTACCCCTCATCCGCATCACTGCTGCCATTCCATGTCTTCACAGTATATTCCTGCTGATCCGGGGTTATCATCATCACTTCTGTCGGCGTTGTAAACAACAGCAGCTTCTCATTGTCATCCCAATAAAAACGACTGTTGATGGTTTCTGTGACCAGATCCATACTCAGATAAACTCTGCCGTCAATGGCAACAGCCCTGTCTTCCTTCAATACTTCCTGATTCAACGTGATGGCATATTCATTCTCAGATAATCCCATCTCCGCAGCATAATCTATCACCTCTTCTGTCGGCTTATACCGGCCTGCCAGAATACTCCAGACTACTCCGCCTCCTACGCCTATAATCAGCAAAATAACGATTATAATCGGCAATACTCTCTTCATTGGTTCCTCCTTTGCCTACTGACCGCCATCACAAATTTTCTGACACAATCTGCGTTCCCAGTCTGGATTCAGACCAGAGAATCGCACCTGCTGCAACAGCCCCAACTGCCAATACAAGCAGCATCAGCTGATAGATACGAAGACGTTCCTGATCACCATCATAATCATGGATCTCCACATCAGCCATATGGTAATAGTTCCTGTAATCTTCAAGTGTCATGTTCTCGGCCTCGGCCAGCTGTTCTGTAATCTCGTTCTTCCTGACAACCTGTCCTGTTAATGTATAATCGCTCAGCGTATTCGCGTCCAGTGAACTGTCCTCAACCAAAGCCCCTTTATCTCTGGCCGGTATATCTGTCAATATATAATAATCACCCACTGAACCCATATAGCAGTATGAACATACTGTTCCACTTCCATTGACTTTATAGTAGCCGGTAAACGTCAGTTCCATCCCTTCAATCTTGATATAAGGGGATCTGCTGTCGGCAATCTGTCCTAGTACTTCTGTCGTCGCCTGGGAAGCGTCCATACGATGTACAAGCCACGGATTCCTGTAGAACAATATACTGCCGATGGTCACTGCAACCAGCGCACCTGACAGTATCCAGAGTGCTAACGCCTTCCGTCGGAGCCCACGCTCTGCGATCTCATCCGTTATTACTTCCATATAAACAGTCTCCTATTCATATACTTATCTTATGATTATACTACATAGCCGTCAATCCATCAACATTTCTGCCTGTAAAAAACACTAAAACCGGTATTTTCTTCCATTTTTTCTGAAAAAATGGGCTCATTTTCTCTTCTTCCTCCACTTTTCATGGTTGAAATCCGTAAAAATGTCCTCGGTTCTCCATTTTTATGCTGTGCTGCCTGTGATATGTTATATTCTGCACCCGCATATTCCCATGTAATGATACTGTTCATCAGACATATAATAATGATAACAGCCGCTCACCCCGGCATCAACCATCTTCAAATGACAGCTTCCATTGATCTTCGACACCTGACATAATGCCTCGACACCCATCCGCTCTGCAACCAAAATCCCATGCGTTTTCCCCTTTACAGCCTATTAAATAATCGCTATAATGAAGATACTTGCAGAAAAGGAAGTGATTTGTCCTGTTTTTGCATGGAAAGGAGTGAGAACATGAAGTTAGAACGCATCAGTGAGAATCAGATTCGCTGCACACTGACCCGCAGTGATCTGGCAGAACGTGAATTGAAGATAAGTGAGCTGGCCTACGGCACAGAGAAGGCTAAGGCCCTTTTTCGCGAGATGATGGTTCAAGCATCTGATGAACTCGGTTTTGAAGCAGATAATATTCCTTTGATCATAGAAGCTGTTCCTGTTTCCAATGAATGTATTATGTTGATCGTCACCAAGGTGGAGGATCCGGAGGAGCTGGATACACGTTTTTCCAAGTTCACACCTTCTCCCGAGGATACTGAAGATCTGTCAGACACCGATGATGAGATCTACAGCAGCGCAGACGATATTCTTGACATCTTCAAACGTCTGGGCAGCGATATTCTGTCCAAGACCGCTGAATTACACAGTATTTCCGGAACCGCCGATCTCCCATCCGATACAGAGACAACCAGCGGCGATGCTTCCTCTGAGGATGAAGAGCCCCAGAAGACCATTTTGCGGATTTACGAATTCAGGACATTGAATGAAGTGTCCTGCCTAAGTGAACAGCTTCCGGCAGATTTCGAATGCGGCAATACCCTGTACAAGAATCCGAACAACGGTCATTATTATCTTGTACTCTCCAGCGAAGGTGTATCCCGCACTGTTTTCGGCAGCATCTGCCGCCTGGCTTCAGAATTCGGTTCCATACAGAAGGCCAGCGCCAATACTTTATATTATTTTGATGAACATTACGAGACAATCATTCGTGAAAACGCACTGCAGATTCTTCGAAGCTTATAAGAAGTGTATGCTTAGATCAGATTCTGAATTTCATATGTATAAACCTAACAAAAAAGGTTACTATATTGCTATAGTAACCTTTTCTTCATGTTTCATAATAAACCGGATATACCGGCCAACAGGATTATTCCTGAGAAATAGCTTCTGTAGGGCAAGCGCCTGCACAAGAACCGCAATCTAAGCATGCATTAGCATCGATAACGTATTTGCCATCACCTTCGCTGATAGCGCCAACAGGACATTCACCTGCACATGTACCACAAGAAACACAAGCATCAGAAATTACGTATGCCATAATCGTATACCTCCTAATAATGATAAATATTAATTTTCGTACGACTCTATTCTATAACAAATTGGCATTGAATACAAGTGTAATCTTGTATAAATCAAGAAAATTCATTGGTAAATGAGAAAATTTTCACATTTACCAATGGCCTCAAAATTTTTCAAATGATGTCTTGTTGCAAAATAATTTAAAGTATATTATAATGTGAGAAGATGCGTTTTTCGCACAATACGAAAGGAGTGATATTATGGCAGCAGCTGTAGTTACAAAAGATACTTTAATCGGAGATCTTCTCCGCATTGATGCCAATGTAGCACCTATTCTTTTAGGTATTGGCATGCACTGCCTTGGCTGTCCTTCTTCTCAGGGTGAGACAATTGAAGAAGCAGCATTTGTTCATGGCATTAATCCTCAGGAATTAGTTGACAAGATCAACGAATTTCTTGCAGCAAACAACTAATCCTGTACATCTTTATTAGGTTCCAGGTATACATAGAGCTGCAGCGGCTATTCAACCAGCAACGCTGCAGCTCTATGTATGTCGGACCTTTTTTAATATCTGAATTTTCTTTTGAATAACCGTTTCCGTCGTTTTGGCACACCATAGGACGGCACCTTTGCAGCTGCCACTTCCCGGCCTGCTCTCTGTTTGCCGCGAATCGCCTCATCCAGCAGTTTATAATAGCGTTCCGACTGTCCTTCCTGTCTTTCCTCAACCTTTCCAAGCTCCTGTATAACCACATCCGTCACCTGGGAAATCATTGTATTTTCAAGCTGTACATTGTTTCTCTGCAAAGCTTCTGTTACAATTCCGTCCATAATGGTCTTAAAATGCTTCATTTTATCCTCTGCCGACAGAACCTTATACGGCTTCGCTTCTACAGGCACCGGCTTGTCCTCTTTTCCCTTTGTCTTCTGTTCCTCATTTCCGCCGGTTGTCTCATTGTCTGAAATCTGATTCTCAGGCTTATGATGCTCTCTATCCTCCTGTTCCTGCGAAGTCGCCGGTGAAGCTGCCGCAAGCTCATCTTCTGTCATATTGACCTCAGCATTCTCCTTCTTTCCAAACGGCGCATCTTCATTCAAGGTTGTAATGATCAGACGAATGGCCTTCAGCTGAAAGCCTTTCTCCTTCAAATCGCGGATGTTTTCAAAAAGATGTATTTCCTTCTCTGTGTAATATCTGTGTCCAAGTTCATTTCTCGGAATCTGAATGGCCAGTTCTTCCTCCCAGTATCTCAGGACATGGGGCTCAACATTGATCATTCTGGCCGCATCCGATATAATATATCTCGTTTCTGCCATTGGCTACCTCCATCAATTTCCTCTCATCTTGTCTTCTTATCTGGTGTAGAAATCGCAGTTGGCTTGCCTGTTGATTCCATTATAACAAAGTTCCTGTATTAAGCAAATTTTTCCCCTGCCAATCCTTCGTTTGCTTCCAACAAAAAAGACCCTTTATCTATTCCGCTGAATAAATAAAAGGTCTCTCGCTGTCGCATCCGGTTGTGATTTGCGATAATTTCAAGTTTCGCTATTTCTCTTTATTGGCAAACTTTGTATAATTCGGCAGCCATACAAGCTCTACTGTACCGATCGGGCCATTACGCTGTTTGGCAATAATAACTTCCGAAATATTCTTCTTGTCCGTGTCTTTGTTGTAATAATCATCACGATAAAGAAACATAACCACGTCCGCATCCTGCTCGATGGCACCGGACTCACGAAGATCCGACAACATCGGGCGATGATCCGGTCTCGTCTCACATGCACGGCTGAGCTGCGAAAGGGCAATCACCGGTGCATTGATCTCACGAGCCAGTGCTTTCAGAGAACGGGAGATTTCTGAAATCTCCTGCTGCCTGGACTCCTGTTTCTTGCTGCCGCCGGTCATCAGCTGCAGGTAGTCAATAATGACCAGGCCCAGATCATTCTCAAGCTTATACTTACGACACTTCGAACGCAGCTCTGTGATCGATATACCCGGTGTATCATCAATAATCAGCGGCGCTGTACTGATCACACCTGCGCTTTCTATTAACTTCTCCCAATCAGCCGGCTGAAGTGTACCCGTTCGCATGGACTGGGAATCCACTTTGGATTCCATGGAGAGAATACGATTGACCAGCTGATCCTTCGACATTTCCAAACTGAAAATTGCTGTCGGCACATGATTGCGCACACACATATACTGGGCCAGATTCAGAACAAAGGCCGTCTTTCCCATAGATGGTCTGGCAGCAATAAGAATCAGATCTGAAGGCTGAAGGCCTGATGTCTTGTAATCCAGATCATAAAAACCTGTTGCCAGCCCTGTTACAGTTCCTTTATGGCGGGCCGCCGCCTCTATCTTATCTATTACCGACAAAACAACGTCCTGAATCGGCACATATTCATCTGTACTCTTCTTCTGGATCACATCAAAAATACGTTTCTCCGTCGTATTCATGATTTCTTCAACAGACTCCTTGTGCTGATAGCAGGCATTGGCAATCTCTTCATTAACACGGATCAGTCTGCGCAGCATCGCATCATCAGCCACTGTCTGCGCGTACTGCCTGATGTTCGTCGATATCGGTACACTATCAACCAGTTCACTGATATATTCAATACTGGCAAATTCCTCAGGGACGTCTTTCATCTTCAGGCGTTCCTGAAGCGTCAGAACATCTACAGGCTTTCCTTCATTGTAAAGTTCTACCATGGTCTCAAAAAGGATGCCGAATTGCCGCTGATAAAAATCATCTCCTGTAAGCATCTCAGATGCCGCAACAATCGCATCCGCATCCATGATCATGGAACCGATAACCGCTTTCTCCGAATCGATGCTATGGGGCATAATCTTCTTTATAATCGCCTCATCCATGTTCTGTGCCTCCTGACTCAAGTTCAGTACAGGCCAAATCAATCACTGACTCGGCCTGTACTGAATGGTTTATCTGTAATATTGTGTAACTGTGTGCCGCTTATGCTTCGGCTACTTTTACTGTAAGCTCTGCTGTTACCTTCGGATGGACTTTGTAAGGGACTTTGTACACACCCAGTGAACGAACAGGTTCAGCCAGCTGCAGTTTTTTCTTGTCAATTTCAACATTCAGCTGGCTCTTGTAAGCTGCTGCGATTTCCTTCGAAGAAACAGAACCGAATGTCTTACCGCCTTCGCCTGTCTTGATCGTTACTGTAACGGATTTCTCCTTGATATCCTCTGCAAAAGCTTTAGCTGCTTCAAGAATCTCTTTTGCCACCTTTTCTTCATTGGCTTTCTGAAGCTTCAGATCATTGATATTCTTTGCTGTTGCTTCAATACCAAGCTTCTTCGGCAAAATAAAATTGCGCGCATAACCATCGTTGACATTGACTGTATCTCCCTTTTTGCCAAGAGTTTTAACATCCTCAATTAAAATAACTTTCATTTTAGATTTCTCCTTCCATTTTCATCGATTTGATGACGGATTTCACTTTAGCCTCCGCTTCTTCCACCGTCATATCCTTCAGCTGTGTTCCGGCCATCGTACTGTGACCGCCGCCCCCAAGACGCTCCATAACCAACTGTACATTCATGCTGTCATAGGATCTGGCACTGACATAAATCACACCCTTCACCACCGTAAAGACAAAGGAAGCCTCCACACCGGTAATATTCAACAGCTCATTGGCTACCTGTGCCCCGACAACCGTCGGACTCTCCAGCCCCTCAGACGGGCATTCGGCATAAGCATACGCACCCTCTACAGATGCATTCTTCACAGCTTCCGCCCGTGCCTTATAGGTCTGCATATCATCTCTGAGTTTCAGACGGACACGGGTAATATCTGCGCCGCTCTTCTTGAGAAAAGCAGCCGCTTCAAAGGTTCTGACACCTGTTTTACTGATAAAATTGTTCGTATCGATCATTAATCCGGCATACATAGCATCTGCCTCTTCCGGACGCAGCTTCACCGAATCTGTAATATACTGCAAAATCTCGGCAACCATCTCACATGCTGATGATGCATACGGCTCAATATAAGAAAGCACCGGATTCTCGATGGAATTTCCGCTCTGACGATGATGATCGATAACAACGATCGTCTTCGTCAGGTTCAAAAGTTCCGGTCCTTCCGTCCTCTCACTGGTGTTCACATCAACAACAACCATGGCCGTATTCATATTGACAATGCCTCTTGCTGTCTCCGATGTAACAAACATATCGCTGTCATACTCCGGATTGTCCATAAAGTGATCGATCACCGGACGTACCGATGTGGTAATATCATTGATGACGATAAATGCCTTCTTGTTCAGGCTTCGGGCCGCTCTGTAGACACCGATTGCCGCACCAAAACTATCCAGGTCACCGATCTTATGACCCATAATAGCCACCTGTTCCTTGCCTTCAATTACCTGACGCAGCGCATGTGCTTTGACACGCGCACGGACACGCGTAGACTTCTCCACCTGCTTCGTCTTGCCGCCATAATAAGAAATCTTGTCTTTCTCCTTGACAACCGCCTGGTCACCGCCTCGTCCAAGAGCCAGATCAATGGCATGACGAGCCCAGTCCAGCGCCTGCGCATAACTAGCTGCATTAACGCCAAGACCAATACACAATGTTACACTCATCTCATTGCCGATATTAATCTCTCTGACTTCATCCAGCAATGCGAACTTGGAACTCTGAAGCACTGGCAGATATTTCTGACGGATGACAAACATATACTTGTCCTTCTCCATCTTATTCACAATGGCATCATAGTTCTGCATATACTTGGTGATCTTTCGCTCTACCAGTGCCGACAGAAGGGAACGTCTGACTTCCTCTGTACTGTTCAATGCCTCTTCATAGTTATCTACCAATATAATACCGCAGATGAGCTTCTGATTCTGGATCTCCTTCCTGGACATCTGTATCTCTGTCTCATCGAACAGATAAAATGCAAATAACTGATAGGCCTCCGGCTGCATCTCTACAACCTTATTCTCCATCGCAAAGTCATCAATGCACACCTTCATGATCTCAGCCTTGTAGTAGCGCTCTTTATAACGAATATGGGCATACTTCTTCTCTTCCTCATCATCCGGAAGCATCTCCTGCTTGATATCCGGAATCACTGTACTGATATTCTTCATATCAATAAATTCACCCATTATCTCTTTCATACAGGAGTTCGCCCATAAAAGCTTCCCTGTCTCATCCAGAATGGCATAAGGAATCTCAAGATCATGAATCAGATTATGCTGGACCTGTGCAAATTCGATGGCAAAATTCACCAACTCATCCACAATAGACGGCTTTAAATAAAAATAAATCACGATGGCCGCTGCCACATATAAAACAAAACAGGCAGTCATCAGAAGACCTGCACGGTAATCCACCAGATACATCAGCACTGTTGCCACCAGCAGCAGTGCACTCAATAGTACCGGCCAGCGCATGTACATATTCAGCCGTCCTTTAAGTTTGACCTTCTTATTCATACGATAACCTCTTAAAAACACTATGAAATTTGCTTAGAGGTGGGAAAACACTCCCATCTGTTACTATGTGCTGAAGAATTCCGCTAAAAGACAGAATCCCACTTATACGCTCTAGTATATCATTTTCCACCCTTTCAGTAAAGCATTATTCCACCCAGCCAACCTTCCTGCATGAGATAATCACTCAAAATCCCCACAAACCACCAAAACTGTGGTATACTTCAAATATGTACCACTGCACGGGCTGGCAGCGAGAGCGGCCTGTGTTAAATCATTTATTTTGCATATCCATCAAAGACTGTGGATTGATGCAATTTTACCTTATACCAAGAAAGGAAGAATTTTATGAACACAGCAATTTTCTTTGCAGATGGCTTCGAAGAAATCGAAGGTTTGACAGTTGTAGACATGTTTAGAAGAGCCGGTATCCCGATTCAGACAGTCTCCATTTCAGACTCTCTGACCGTTACCGGCTCCCACGATATCAAAGTTCAGGCAGACTGCCTGCTTGCTGATTTTGATTTTAATACTGTAGAAATGCTGATTTTGCCTGGCGGCATGCCAGGTACCACAAACCTCAGCAAATGTGAACCGCTTTGCGATGCCCTTATGCAGTTCAGCCGTCAGGGCCGTTATCTCGCTGCTATCTGTGCAGCGCCAAGCATTCTCGGCAGCCTCGGCATCTTAAACGGACGTGTTGCCACATGCTACCCTGGCTTCGAAAAGAAACTCTTTGGTGCCTATATCACCACTGATCCCGTTGCCAAAGACGGTCATGTCATTACAAGCCGCGGCATGGGTACAGCCATCGAATTTGCCTCCACATTAATCGGCATTATTCAGGATCCTGAGTCAGCGGATAAGATCAAAGCATCTATTCTTTATTCCTCTGACGCTCCTCAAATTCTTTAATCTTTTTCTCAACCTTGTAGATATTCCGGCATTCCGGATATCTTGCAAGGAACATATTCTTGAAGGCGAAGAACGAAGACACTTCATATAATTCGCCTTCTGCGCGCAGCGCAGGCTCTTTTCGTTCAATGAGATCCTGCATGAAACTGTCTTTCTTCAATGCCGCATATTTCTTCATAAATTCAATGGTTACCGGCAGTCTGCGAAGTCTCGTCACATAATCCGGATGTGCCGCTTTCTCGGCATCATATTTCTTCTTTTCATTCGAATTTTCATCATTCAAGGCTTCCTCAAGTGCTTCATTAATATAGATCACTTTCAGTTCATCATGGATCATCATCTTCGGTTCCATAACTTCCAGTTCTGTCAAATCCATATCCTGTCCATTATTCTCCAAACTTGTCATTGCCACATACCTCCATCTTCCTTACTCTGTCACATTCATCTGTCTCTATTATAATCTAAGCCTGCGCTTTTGCAAAGCAATAGACCGTATAAACCTGAAAATCCCCGCCAAAATATACCGATATCTGCGGTTTTGCACGCTGTCCGCACCAATCCAAACAGGCGGCCCGCATATGCAGACCGCCCGATTTATTACTTTTAAATACCTTCTCTTATGAATTTCACTTTAATACCTTATGTACTTCAATCGACGCTTTGTAATAACCCCTTATTATGCGCCAACGAAACAGAATACACAAAGGATAACCAGATATAATACACACCATCCGATTGTCTTGCTCATAATCTTACCATCAGAACCAGGAAGGTTGATAGCTGCAACACCAAGAGCGATACTCTGTGGAGAAATCATCTTACCGGCTGTAGCACCTGCGCCATTTGCAGCCACTAACCAGATTTCGTTGATACCTAACTGCTGTGCAACAGACTGCTGTAATGTTGCGAACATAACGCTGGCAGATGTAGCGGAACCTGTAACGAAGCATCCGATACCACCGATCAGTGGAGCGATTGCGATATAAGCATTGCCCAATAATGATGAAAGAGCATTTGCCAGATCCATAACCATACCTGCATAACCCATAACCTTAGCAATGGAGATAATGAAGATAACAGTCAGCATTGCTTTCCAGTAACCCTTAAAAGTCTTGCCAAGCTCTGCGCCCATGTCGCTGATGCTTGCGCCCTGAACAGCTGTACCGATAATCGTTGCAATGATCATCAGGATACCAGGTGTGTTGATCCATGATAAACCAACCTTGGCACCGCCTTCGCCGCAATAAATAACAACTGATGACTTAAACTGTCCCAGGAACTGATTGATCGGAGGAACAAGTTTGGATGTACCTAACAGGAAAATAACAACTAAGATGTAAGGAAGCCATGCTTTAACCATGCTCATCTGAGGCTTATCAGAGGAAGCTGCTGCTTCTTCTTTGGACTCAAGCATATATTCTTCCGGAATATTCGTGTGTTTTCTACCCATAACGATTGTACAAACGAGGCAAACCAGAGAACCGATAACTACGCAAAGCTCAGGACCTACGAATGTGGCTACAAGATAGAAAGGAATAACAAATGATAATGCAGATACAAGTGTAATACCTACAACACCCTTTAATGCCTTTGTACCACCGCAAAGAAGGATGATAACAAATGGAGAAACAACACAAAGAGGAATCAGCAGACGGGCTGTCGGCTCTGAAAGCATCTGAGCAAACACACTTGCATCGGCTGCACCTGTAATGGTTGTAGGGAATGCAGTATTCGCTGCTGACAGAGTAGGTGTACCAATGGCACCAAACTCAGGAGATGCAGCATTACCAATCAGACAGATAACACAAGCTGTAACCGGATTAAATCCAAGTGCAACTAACATCGCTGCAGGAATAGCTACGGCTGTACCGAAACCTGCGATACCTTCCATGAAGTTGGAGAAGCCCCAACCGATAACAAGAGCAGCTACACGTTTATCATTGGATACAGATGCCAGCATTGCTTTGATGACATCCATCGCACCTGTTCTTAAACTCATGTTATACAGGAACATGGCACCAACGATAATAACACAAATCGGCCATACCGCTGAAACAACACCTTCTAAAGTACCTGTGATCGCTTCCGGAACTGTCATGTGATAAACAGCAACACCTTCAACGATTGCAATAACCAAACCAATACCACATGATTTGTAACCGGCCATCTTCAGACCAGCCATAGAAATAATAAGCCAGGCAATAGGAATAATAGCAAGAATAATTTCTAGTAACATAAAATCTTCCTTTCTCTCATCAGACTCCAACTGGTCAACCAGTCAGGTGATAAAAATGGTCTTATTCCATCTTACGCATTTCTTGAGTTCTGCAGGCTACCATCCTTGCCAGACTCTGTGTCAATGAAATAAGACTTGTCGTCCTTAACCCTACCACAGATTAAAAACATTCGCTCCACACCGACCGCTAGCCTGAAGGTGTGAACCATTTGATTTGTCTAAATTATATAACTTTTATATCTGAATGTCTACACTTTTATTTAATGTATACAATATCTTTATAATTTTTTTGTCTATTTTTTCACATTTCATGTACATAATGGAAACTATTTTAGACATAATTTGCATTTATTATACATCATTTCTTCGGGTATTAATGTATAAATTGTTATTTTATGTTTATTTTTCTGTCCCCTTTTCCTTTCTTTGACAAGAAAATAACGGACAAATATAAAAAAACAGAGCGTTTTCTAAAAAAATTATAAAAAATTTCATAGAAAACACTCTGTTTTTTATTTATTTAGAGAAAAATATCTGGCAAATTAGCCCATGCTCTTAGCTGCAAAATATGTTGTACCATATTTTTCGGAAGCTTCTGCTTTTGCTTTCTCAAGATCTTCAATTGTCAGTGCATCAAGTGCTTTAACAACAGCTTCATGATCCAGTGGTGCAAGACCAAGCATTTCACGTGCTTCTGCAGATGTAGCAACTTCGTTGCCGTAAGCTTCAACAGCTCTTGCAGCACGTTCAACGAGCATCAGGTTGTTGGCAAGGATCTTCTTGCCTTCTTTATCGTAACCATAGACAACGTTATCTTCCATACCTACACGTATATGGCATCCGTTAGCCAGTGCAGAGAACATAACCGGCAGATGACCTTTACCGATACCGAAACCGGAAACTGTAACTTCCTTAGGAAGGTTGCCTTCTGCCTGAAGACGCTGGATGTATGCAAGCATATCCTGAACATCAGCTGGTGTAGCTGCAAGACCGCCTACAACACCAAGACAAAGCTGGAAGTGCAGAGGTGCTTTTACGATACCTTTCTTCCAGTATACACCTACGGCACGGATCATACCCATATCGAATACTTCGAATTCAGGTTTGATATTTCTTTCCTGATACAGATTACCAAGAGTTGTCAGGAATGTTGGAGAGTTGCTGAAGATACCGCCCGGGATTCCCCAGTTGAATGTACCTGCATCGAATGTACCCATTTCGATACCAGGAACATTTGCATGATGCAGCATACGAACTGCGTTGCCGTAAGGTGAGTCATCAGATACACGGTTATCACCTGAAGATGTGCAGTTGATGATAACATCGCAGTCTGGGTAGTTCTTACGGATCAGTTTGATTGTTTCGTAGAATTTAACAGGATCCATAACACCTGCGCCGTTGTCATCACGCATATGCAGATGAACGATAGCTGCACCTGCTTTCCAGCACTCATAGGCTGTTTTTGCGATTTCTTCCGGTGTTTCAGGAACATCGTAACCGTGAGGTGTGATAGCACCTGTTAAGGCTGCTGTGATAATTGTCTTTGCCATAATATAATACTTCCTTTCGTGAAAATAATAAAATACTTTGTCATAATTGTACAGCTCTGCTTCCAAAATGCGCTGCATTTCGTTCAATTACATTGTATTGATATTTCTTCGCATTTTCAAGTCCATTTCCGAAAGTCATTATGCCTGCTTTGGCGGGCATTATGTAAAAAAAGCATAACAGCAATCCATTATAAATTCCTCAAAAACAGCGCTTCATATGATATGATTGTATCATATGATGTTGGGGTCAAAAGGTATTTTGCCCTCAACATCATATGATAACCATTAAACTTCAACTATTTTTAATCACAGCCTATCATCGGGCATGACTCGTTTTACTTTATCAAGAAACAGTCAGAGCTATTGAACAATTCATACACAGGTGCTTCAGTGCTGGCCAGTACTTAGGTCCTGTCCTTTAGGACCTTATGTACTGCTGCCAAACACTGGCAGTGCGAACGTGCCTGTGCTGAATTGTTCAATAGCTATGACGTCTGATTGTGTCATGCCCGTCAATACATCAGGAGGAAATTTCATGAACTTATATGATACCCATACAATGAAGCGCGGCGCAATCCTTGTGGATGTCTGCGGTTACACCGGCGAAGAAGATTTTTATGCCATGCACAAAATTATCGATGAAGTCATCAAACCGGAGGATTCCGGCTTCAGCGTGGATTCCATGTGTATCGGCGGCTATTTTAATAAAGACGGTATTCTTGTCCGTACCAGCAGTGAAAGCCCTTATGACGGCCTGAGTTTTTTCTACGAGCCGAACAAAATGTCCGAAGAAGATGTCAAAAAAATTGAAAACTGGGTGGATACTGTCGTTAAAGAACTTCATGCCCGTCTCCCTCGATAACCATTTTTGAGTTTACTCCCAAAGTCATCATGCCAAATCATGCATGATGGTTATGCACATTTTGCATAGACTTGGGTTTATCAATTATTTCACAGTCTTTTATTTATATGTTAAGATGAAGAGGACGAAAGCTGTCAAGGCTCGAAGCCTTACAGTCTATAAGTAATATTTGGTGAAAACAAATAAAAATATAACTTCAATTTTTGAAAAACAGGAAGGAGACTCATAAGATGGAAATCGAAAGAGGAAAAGTCAGAACAAGAGAAGAAATCATGGCTTGTTTCAAGGATGGTCAGACAATCGCCGTTGGTGGTCAGGCCGGCGCTTACATGCCTTGGGATCTTCTTGATATGCTTGAAGAAAGCGGTGTTAAGCACCTTACAATCTGCTCTATTGATGCCTGCAACCCAGGTTTCGCAATCAGCCGTCTGATTGAAAATGGCCAGGTTGACAAAATGATCACAACCCATATCGGTACAAACCCTGTTGCCCAGAAGTTGCTTGCAGAAGGCAAACTGGAAGTTGAATTCTTCCCAATGGGCAGTTTCATTGAAAAGATGCGTGACGGCGGTGCCGGTATCGGTGGATTTCTTACCAAAACAGGTCTTGGCACAGATATGGAAAAAGGCAAACAGATCGTTACAACATCTGATGGCGAACGTTATATTCTTGAAGAAGCCATCCATGCAGATGTAGCACTTACAAGATGCCGTCGTGCCGATCCTCTCGGCAACCTTGCTTACCACGGAACAGGTACAGCTTCACACCCTGTTATGGCAACATGTGCAGATATCTCCATCGTACAGTGCGACCTGTACTGCGACTTAAACGAAATTTCTCCTGATGATGTAAAGGTACCTGCTATGTACGTTGATATGCTTTACACAGACAGCCATGAACAGAACCATATTATTGGTCGAATCAAGAGAAATCAGTTGGAGGGTATGTAAGATGGATAACAGAAGATTTATTGCCAGAAGAGCTGCTCAGTATTTTAATGAAGGTGACACTGTTAATCTTGGTATCGGTATTCCAAGTGCCTGCAGTGATTATGTAGATCCGACAATCGCTTTCCAGACAGAAAATGGTATGATCGGTGTCGGTCCTGTTGCTAAGAAACTTGCTATCTGCGATACTTACCAGAACGCAGGCGGCATCAACTTCGTACCAGTTATGGGTGCTTCCGCATTCGATACAGCTTATTCTTTCGCTGTTATCAGAAGCGGTCGTATGGCTGCCACTGTTCTCGGCGCCCTTCAGGTTGCTGAAAACGGTGATATCGCCAACTGGGCAAGCCCTGGCCGTGCATTCGGCATGGGCGGTGCTATGGACCTTTGCAACGGTGCAAGAAAAGTTATTGTTGCCATGGAACTCACAACCAAAAAAGGCGAACCAAAGATCTTAAAGAGATGTACTTATCCTTTAACAGCTCAGGGTTGTGTGAACCACATCGTTACAGAGCAGTGTGTCATCGACGTGACACCAGAAGGTCTGAAGCTTGTTGAAATCCGTGCTGGCAAAACACCTGAAGACATTCAGGCACAGGTTGAGCCAACACTGATCATCGCTGACGATCTCAAAATTATGGACGAAGAATAAAAATTGAAAGGTTTGCTTGAAGTTTTGGCACGATTCAGTGTCATCCAGAAAATCTCAAGCAAACCTTTTTTGTCAGAAATGTCAGCAACGCAAGCAGGATTTATGCACTGACACTCCATCAAAATATCTTGTCATTCAAACAACTATAGCAAATTAAATTCTTTCAGCAACTGTTCCTGATATTCTCTGTCCGCAGCCGCTTTAACAATATCTTCACTGCGGTTTTCTTTTGACAGCATAATAATTAATTGATTAATACGCATTAAAGTTTCTTCTCTTCCTTCTTGCCTGCCATCTTCTATCATCTCTTCAATCGCTTTACACATATCGAACTGTTCAGCTCCTTTCTCCAGCCGAATTGGCACATGATTGATTGCTTCTATGACTCTGGCTGCTTCTACTTCCATATTCATTCTTGGATTATGACTAATAAAAGCCGCCAATTTATCTTTATCATTCGAATATTTAATGCAGCCCATCACTTCTCTCAGACTAGAATGAAATTTTTTCAGTTCATCATCCGCTAAACTTCTTGGGTCAATCAAATAAATCGGATAATCTCCGACTAGCCGTCGTACAGTTGGATTTGTAATCTCCATCATATCCATCAATGATCTCGGTCCATCCCATTCATCTGCATTAAAAAAGAGTACCAATGTAATAACCGGAATCAATTTATCATTTTTATGAAAACCAGATATAAACTCCGCACCAGTTGCATTTTTATGTTCTGCCTTACCTTTTTGACTACGATGTACATCAGCAATTCTGCTTACTTGTCTCACATACTGTAAAGCATCATACAACATATTTCTAACTGGCATCGCATAATTCACATCTGTCTGATTCTCAATACCCAAAAGAACATATGCCGTCTCTCCATCTTCCATGATTGCTACAGATTTCAAATGATCGCGGTATTTCTGAATAATTTCTTTTTTAGTACTTTGCCTATCTTGTGTATCATTCTCATTAAAAAGTATTGCAATCTCCGTCGGATCCAACTCCCTTAACTGATCTGGTTGAATCATTTGAGCACCATCATACATAAAGTAATTGAAAGCATCTGCAAATACTTCATTTTTTCTTATGTAAGCCTTCGTAATTGCATCTATCGCGCCTATATAAATTCTCCTTCCCTCTCAGACAATTTAGAGCCATGCAAATCAACTCCCGCTTACGTTAAATTTATAGTATCATTATATAAAGAAGAAAACAATAGCCGCTTCAGCCAATTTTTCATCAAAACAAGCTGAGATTGAACAATTGTCTTCTATATTAAATAATAAAAGGTTCGCATTCAATCTTTTCTTTAAGCTGATCTATACCTTACGTTTCTCAAACGTTTCGCGTCATAAAAACGCGTGTTTGAGAAACGTAAGCGTATCAGATCAGCTTCCGAAAAAATTGAAGCGAACCTTCTTTTTATTCGTCTTTTTCGGAAAATGCCCGGTCTGCAGCCGTACGTACCATTTCATCCCATGATGTGAAGCGTGTACTTTCTCTGACAAACCCATCAAACACTTCCTCATTATAAACCATTATATCGGATTTCCAGTTGGTAAATACCGCACTGGAAGACTGGAAATCTCTAAAAGCTTCAAAATTCGTCTCCGCCTGCATGAATTCATCAGTAAAAATCATTTCCAGCAACTTCTTATCATCTGGAGACATTGGAACATACGCAAATGCCATTTTACTGATTCTCCGGATTCTCGTAGAACTCTTTTGCTTTCTGTTCTACATATGCACGCCACTTCGGATGGTCAGCTTCCATGCTAGGACGAATAATATTTTCGATACAGCCTGGAATTTCACCATCAACAACCTGGCCTGTCTTGATTGTCAGGTAAAGACCTGTTTCTCCTGGAGGGCATCCTGGAATCCACATACCTTTATCTGCAAATCTCTTTGTACAGTTACCATGAAGGATGATCTTATCCTTTGGCTTATCAGGAATAGTATTTCTAGGACCTACAACGATTGTCTTATCAGAGTTTTCTTCATAGATACCCAGTGCTTTAAGTGTTTCCATGTTCAGTGCAAGCAGAGCCTGGCAGCTTGAGCATGCACCCTCGCAGCGGATATCATATTCTGGCCAACGGTCAGCCATGTTGCCAAGGTATGGAATCCACATCTTCTTGTAAACATCTTTCACCTGTTCACCAACAACTTCGATCTTGTCACGATCTGTTGTACCAAGACCAGCTTCATCAGCTGCTCTGAAGTAGTCAACCTGGTTTGTATCGATACCTACAACATCACATGCGATAAGGTCAAGAGCAACTGGATCGTAACTACCCATGATGATACCTACTTCCAGAGGAGTTGGTGTATGTGGGCTGTAACCGGATGCTACATTGATAGCGTCTACAATGTTGATATCAGGACGTACTGCCCACCAAACATCCATCATAGCCATTGTCAGGTTCTGCTGATGCATCTGGGAATGTACCTGATCCTGTACAGTACCTTTGATGTTCTTTAATGCACAGCTGAATACCATGGAAGCATGTGCTTTCATGATAGGCAGGTTGATGATATGATCTGCTTCAAGCAGTAAACGAGGGATTTTACATCTCTTAATGTTGGATTTGTAACCTCTTACAGCTACATTAACAAGGTCTTTTTCTGCCTTGATATCGTAAAGTTCAACACCTTCTTCTCTTGCTACATCAGCCTGACCGGATACTTCGAAACATTCCATTGTATCACAGCCGATAGCTGCTGATTCTGCAACAATGATTCTTGAAGGCTGAGCTTTCTTAACTTCGCGGATAACTGCACGAAGTGTTTCAGGGCTTGTACATACAGCTGTATCCGGACCTTCTGCATGACCTGCATTTGGTTTCAGGATAACTGTTTCGCCTCTTTTAATCATGTTTGTAACGCCGCCAAGAAGATCGAATACCTTAGTGACACTTTCCTGGACAGTAGGTTCTTTCGCAATGGCTACAACTGCTTTTTTATCATTTGCCATTAGTTAATTCCTCCCATTCATTTTATATGTATAATTAATTTTTATTATACTCCAACTCATTTAAAATTGAATTTTAGTAAGTACCGTATTTGTAAACACGGTCCGGTACATCATTCATATCATCTTTGTCGATGAATGCAACCATACGCACCTTGCTGCCATCACCCATATACCAGCGGGATGGGAATGCACAGATGACACATCTCTTACCTAAAACTTTATCTTCCTCCTGTATTGACTTGCAATTATTATTATAGTTTCTCACACCGCATTTGCAATGCATTTTATCTATATTTCGACAAAATGTTGATATCTTTTTCGAATTATGATATGGTTTAGTTATGAATTTTACATCAACATTCTGACGTTTGCTTAATTATATCAGCATTTTTGCTGATAGATTTATGGTAAAGGCATCACTTTTTGAAAGGAGCACTTTTGTTTATGGATATTAATCGACTTAACGAATTCATCACACTGGCCACGCTGCTGAACTACAGCAAAGCTGCCAACCAGCTTTATCTGACACAGCCTGCTCTCAGCCGTCATATTCATGACCTGGAACAAACGCTGGGAACTCAGCTTTTTATCCGGGATACACACAACGTGCATCTCACATCCGTCGGCGAAATCTTTCTCAAAGAAGCTCAGGAAATCATCCAGCGTTACAATCATGCCCTTGATCTGATCAAAGAAGTTTCTTCAACCTCCACCGGAGAACTGAAAATCGGTTTCCTTGGAACAGCTTCCCAGTCTTTCCTGTCGGATTTTGTCATGGGGTTCACCGCCAGCCATCCACAGATCAAGCTCTCTATGACCAGTGATGCCCTGGATATTCTTGTTAAACAGCTCAATGACGGTCTCACTGATCTCGCTTTCGTCACCCATGTAGATAAGAATTACCTCATCGGTCTTGAAAGTAAAACGATCATGAAGAGTCCGTTGATCGCAGTGATGCATCCAACGCACGCTCTGGCTAACCGTGACTCACTTTCTATCAAAGATCTGTCCGGGTTCCCAATGATCAATTTCTCACCTCAGGCGAATCCGATCACCAGTGACTTTAATAAGCAGATTTTCAAGAAAGCCGGTGCCCAACTCAATATTGTACGAGAAATCCCCAATATTGAAACCGCTGCTTTCTGCGCCAGCATCAACGAAGGGGTCTTTATCATGCCTGAGTATCTGCTCTCTTCTATTGGCTCTCTCAGAACAGTTCCTCTGACAGATTCTTTTGCTTATGTTACACTCAATCTTATCTGGAAAAAGAAAAATCCAAATATCTCCATTCCTGTATTTGTTGACAGTTTCTCAACTTATATACAAAACAGAAATCCTAATCTGGCTCCTGCGGATTAATCAGGGGGAGGGTTGGAGCAATTGCTTAGTGCAGTTGCTCCTTTTTTAATGTTTGTAACAATCAAGTAAACTAATATGTCGTATTCTGTATAGTATAACTTGCTTCAAGGTGAGTATAACAATTTTACCCTTCAAATGGAAATTCTATCTATAAAAAAGCGTTATGTAAAAAAAACATAACAATATTTCATGTTTTCACTGCTTTTTGGCATAGCATTTTTCACAATTTTCCCGTGCCAACTTTCATGCAGAAAGTGAAAGAACGATTATTCGTCTTTTGCATAAACCTGTTTGGAAACGACATTTCCCATCAAAGACGGACTATTGTATAATACACTTAAGCGAACAGCGAATAAAAAAACGCAAACATTAAATTAATTTTTAAAGAATGTATGTAAAACACAGGAGGTATTATTTATGTGCGACAATAAGCCAATGGCACCTTACGCCAAACTGCCGGAACTCGAAGAATACAAAGAATGGTTCAAAGACTTTGCTGACCTTTACCGTGAAGATGGTATCCTTCAGGTAACATGGAAGACAAACGATGGCCCTATGCACCACAGCGGTATGTCCCATCGTGCAATCGGTCAGTTAGTAAGAGTTCTTTCTCTTGACTTCAAGAACGAAATCATCATCTTCACTCATATCGGTGACAGCTGGATGACAGAATCTGACCCTAACGGTTGGGAAACATATTCTGAACTTCCTACACAGCGTTTCCAGCATCAGTACTTTGATGATACAAACCTGATCAAGAACATGGTATTCGATCTTGATGTTCCTACAATCGGTGCTGTACCTGGTCCTGGTTTCCACTGGGATTCCGCTTTCTTAAGTGATGTGACTATCTGTACAGAAGATACTGTTATGGAAGTTCCACATGCCCAGGGCGGTCTGGTACCTGGTGATGCTATGGGTCTTATGTGCCAGCATTACTTTGGAACAAAACGTGGTAACTACTACATGATGACAACAAGACAGTTCACAGCTAAAGACATGCTTGATCATGGTATGGTAAGCGAAGTTGTTCCTAAGGGCAAAGCTGTTGAACGTGCTTGGGAAATCGCCCGTATGTGGAAACTCATGTCCTACGAAAACCGTACAATCATGTCCAACCTGGCTAAACGTCCTCTGAAGAAACTCCTTGTTGAGGATCTAAAGCTTCACACAGTCAGCGAACAGTATGGTTCTCTTCTTCGTATAGCTGCCGGTGATCTTGGTGACGAACATTCCGCACAGCAGGATGAAAAATACATCAGCCGTGTTAACGATTACCGTTACGCAACAACCGATATGCAGGAACCAATGACAGCTGAACATTGGGCTGGCATGGCTAACAGAGCAGCAGACTGGTTCAAGAAGGTTGAAGCAGGCGAAATCGAAAACCCATTCGATACAAGCAAGCCAGTAAAACCTTATCGTCCAGCTCCAGCTAAAAAATTAAACAAATAATTTTATCAGCTGATTAATGAACGTAAACGAAGGGTGGTTTCTGGCAACAGAAATTACCCTTTTGTGTTATATTCCATTGATAATGCTGCATTTTAAGCAATTACTTTTTCTGGAATTGCAGCTCACTTAATCACAGGAGGTATTATTTATGTGCGACAATAAGCCAATGGCGCCTTACGCCAAACTGCCGGAACTCGAAGAATACAAAGAATGGTTCAAAGACTTTGCTGATCTTTACCGTGAAGATGGTATCCTTCAGGTAACATGGAAGACGAACGATGGTCCTATGCACCACAGTGGTATGTCCCACCGCGCCATCAGCCAGTTAGTCAGAGTGCTTTCACTTGATTTCAAGAACGAGATCATCATCTTCACTCATATCGGCGATAACTGGATGATTGAATCCGACCCTAATGGTTGGGAAACATACTCCGAGCTTCCTACACAGCGTTTCCAACATCAGTACTTCGATGATACAAACCTGATCAAGAACATGGTATTCGACCTTGATGTTCCTACAATCGGTGCTGTACCTGGTCCTGGTTTCCACTGGGATTCCGCTTTCTTAAGCGATGTGACTATCTGTACAGAAGATACCGTTATGGAAGTTCCTCACGCTCAGGGTGGTCTGGTACCTGGTGATGCTATGGGTCTTATGTGCCAGCATTACTTCGGAACAAAACGCGGTAACTACTACATGATGACAACAAGACAGTTCACAGCTCAGGATATGCTTGATCATGGTATGGTAAGTGAAGTAGTTCCTAAGGGCAAAGCAGTTGAACGTGCATGGGAAATCGCTCGTATGTGGAAACTCATGTCCTACGAAAACCGTACTATCATGTCCAACCTTGCTAAACGTCCTCTGAAGAAACTCCTTGTTGAGGATCTGAAGCTTCACACAGTAAGTGAACAGTATGGTTCCCTTCTTCGTGTTGCTGCAGGTGACCTCGGTGACGAACATTCCGCTCAGCAGGATGAGAAATACATCAGCCGTGTAGCAGATTATCGTTATGCCACAACAGATATGCAGGAACCAATGACAGCTGAGCACTGGGCAGGCATGGCCGACAGAGCTGCTGAATGGTTCAAAAAAGTCGAAGCAGGCGAAATCGAAAATCCATATGTGATCAAACCGGTTAAGCCATATCGTCCGGCTCCGGCCAAAAAACTGAATAAATAAAAAATAGAGTGCACTAGGTAATCTATGGCGCGCGTCCGCACGTCTCATCTTATCGAGTGCACTCTTTCTACTTAACATAAGTGCTTTTCATCGCTGTTATTTTTGAATACTTTTCGCTTTTGAAAGTTCTTCGGGAAATTCTGCCGCCACGGTTCTGAGCATTGCTTTCGCATTCATATCAAAGGCTTCTCTCGGCCATGCGCCATCTGCCGCTTTCTTCCAGAAAACTTCTTCCATCTCAAGAATCTGCGTTTCCAGCGTCGGATAGGATGCCAGGATACAGATAATCTCATCTTTTGTTGCCGCAAGGCCTTTCTCCATATACTTCCAATAGCGTTCGTCCGGAATCACAAGTCCCCGGTGCGGCATATAAAGCTGCTTCGGATCTGCCTCTCTGGTACGGCGCAGACTGTCCACTGTCTTCTTATAGCTAATCAGGAATGCCGGTACATATCCCCCTTCAAAATCCCCTTCCAGACCGATCGTCTCAGATGAGATCATCACTTCATTATTAATCAGGAAGGATACCGAGCACTGTGTATGCCCAATCGTCTCGATCACTTCCACTACAAACTCACCCAACGCAATACGGTCGCCATCTTCAAGCGGCTTATCCGCATACAACAGCTCCCCTTTGTAATCGTCACTCTTCCATTCATGATGTGATTCTTCCGCTGCTGTCTTCGACATATGAAACATCATCTGCTTTGCTTTTGTCTTTTCAAAAATATGACATGCGTATTCTGCTGCATATGCTTTAATCTCCGGCCATGCCTGTCTGACATAAGGCAGTGCAGCCACATGATCATAATGGGAATGTGTCAGAAAAACGGCCCGCAGCGGCTGCGTACCTAATATTTCTTTCACACGCTGAACAACGGTTTCACCATAGTAGGCCATCCCAGGGTCAAATAGTATCGCTTCCTGCTCTCCCTGAACCAGAAAACAGGTTCCCTTAATATCTTCGTCAATATAGTAAACTTTCACCTTTTTCTCCTTTATCATTATTTTCTGATCTCTTTCAGGTTCGAATGTCTTTCGCCGATTATCCCGGCATTCACTGGTACTATTATAGCATCGCCGCACCACTCTCGCCAATTCATAATATCCTCATCATTATACCAAATCCTCATAATTACCGGATTTACATATTACTATGCCTTGAAGGATAAGGAAAGCCGCAGAATCAAATCGCTCCGATTCCGCGGCTTTCTATACGCGCATTGACTCTATCACCAGAGTCTTTTTATTCAATTTACTGAATAACTTTCTTTTCCTTTACAGCTACGATCAGGATACCACCGATAACAGCGATAACAGCAAATACCATGTAAGGTACTGTATAACCGCTTGTCATTGAGCGCAGTACAGCAAGTACAAAGAATGAGCAGGATCTTATGATACCATTGATCATGTTCATGCAGGCATAAGATACGTTAAAGTCTTTACGACCAAATGCCTGAGCTGCCAGGGATGGAAGGAAGTTACCGTTACCGCCGATAGCGCCGCCGAGCATGAAAAGACCAATGTACATGCAAGGTGTTGGAGGTGCGATCAAAAATGCGATACCAACAAAATACCAGATACCGAACAGCAGGCAAGCTTTCTGTGTACCGAGCTTCTGGTCAACAATACCCCATGCCCATGAACCGATCATACCGATAACAGCTGCGATCGTCAGCATGGACAGAGCGCCTGTTAATTCGTAACCTCTTGCAGCCATGAAATAACCAACTAACTGAGACATGATACCTACAGTTGCAAGACCAAAGCAGCCTGCGCCAAGACCAAAAATCCAGACATATTTGTTCTTTAAAGCGCCTGCATAGGAAACTTTCTCCATTTCCTTAACGCCTTCTTCTTCTGCTTTGATGATAGCAGCGATTTCAGGGTCATTATCAGGATAGCATCCAGCTTCTTCAGGTGTACCTTTAACCAAGAGACCAATAAGAACAGCCAGAACAATAATCGCAATACCAAGAATAGATAAAGCACCAGAAATCTGGAAACGGCCTGAAAGACCTGTCAAAATCCAGTTGATCAGGGCACTTGCAAGGTTCATACCAATTGTCGTGATACCCATAACGATACCTTTTTTGGTAGGGAACCAGTTTGCGCAGATAGCGAAACCACAGTTGCATGCAAATGCATTAATAAATGTAACAATACAAACAAGTGCAACAGCATACATTGCAATGTTAACGGCATTACCGTAAGCGATCATACTGATACCAGCAAGTACCATTGTGATAATAGTTGTCTTTTTCAGACCGGCTTTTTCAATAAATGCAGCCCACAATACACATGCGAACAATGCGATAATGGAAGCCGGTGTAGAAATTGATAACAGGACATCCTGGTTCCAGCCATGGAATGCTGCCATCATAGGTACGATTGTGTTCAGACCGTCAACTGTAATACCTGTCATAAAGAACAGCATTACGATTTCAAAACCGATAACAGTCCAGCCTTTTGTACCAAAATTATAACTTACTTTGTTAAGATCGACGTTCTTTTTGTTTTCACTCATGATCTTAAATCCTCTCCTTCATGCATAATCGTGCAAAAAATAACTTTGTTGCAAAATAGCGGTTAAAAATAAATTCTCCCTTGCGCGCTTTTTCGGAATCATTTAATCTTGAGATTATTTTAACAAACTATAGCAAATAATGGAAATGCACTTTATGTTTCGCTTTTATAACAAAAGATTATAACAAATTCTGCATTTTATTCGTTTTTTAGATAAGCGTGCCAACTTTTTACAAAGCGTATAGGCCTATTCAAAATCCTTTTCATGATTTCGCTGTAAGCAGTTGGCGAATGAACCTTTTTTAGATTATACTAATAACAGATGAATTTCAACGATATGATTTTTTCAAAGGAGGATTTACAATGAATTACGTTAATACAGTAACAGGTCCTGTGGCTGCTTCTGAACTTGGCCGTACACTGATGCATGAACATTTCTTATTCGGTTTCTGTGGTTTCCAGGGTGATGCCACACTCGGTGGTTTTAAAGAAGAAGAATACACAAGAGACTGTCTGAAAGCAGTTGAAGATGCACGTGCATATGGTATCAATACAATTGTTGACGCAACCACCAACGAATGTGGTCGTAACGTACGTTTTCTGAAAAAGATTTCTGATATGACAGGCATGAACATCATCTGCTCTACCGGTTATTACTTCCAGGCTGAGAGTGCTTATGCTTACTGGAATTTCAGAAGAGGCTTCGCTAACATTGAAGAAGAAATCTACGAAATGATGGTTACTGAGCTTACAAAAGGAATCGAAGGCACAGATATCAAAGCCGGCGTCATCAAACTGGCAAGCAGCTTCAATGAAATTACACCTACAGAGGAAATCTTCTTCAAAGCCGCTGCACGTGCTCAGAAGGAAACCGGATGTGTCATCATTACCCACACACAGCTCGGCACAATGGGCCCTGAACAGGCACAGCTTCTGATTGCCAACGGTGCTGATCCGTCCAAGATCGCCATCGGTCATATGTGTGGCAGCACGGATGTTGACTACCACGAGGCCGTTCTGAAGCAGGGTGTTTACGTCAACCTTGACCGTTTCGGTCTTGAAGGCGAACTTTTCCATACACCGACAGATGAACAGCGTATGGATCTTATTAAAACGCTTTCTGACAAAGGCTACGGCAACAAGATCCTTCTCGGCCACGACTCTGTCAATGTCAACCTCGGCCGTGGTCTGATCATGACACCATTTATGCAGGAAGCTATGAAATGGGCCAATATCACAGATATCGGTGCCAGAGTTCTTCCTGGTCTTGCAAAACGCGGCATGACAGAAGAACAGATCGATGCGCTTCTTGCAGCTAACCCAATGACTATCTTCGGCTAGCCTATTAATAAAGAAGGCAAGAATGAATACACACGCTTACACACCGATGCATATACAGAATCTGATTAACCGTACGGCTATGGAAGCGAATATTCTGCCCCTGAATTGCTACACGATTATTTATAACGATTATTTACAGGAGATTTTTTATGAGTCACAAAACCGTTATTTGTTTTGCTATCTGGACCAGCTTCTGGTCTGCGCTTTTTAATCACTTTTACACTGTTTACTTCGGTTCATTCGGCGTGCCCTGGATCATGTTTGTCTGCATGGCTATTTACTTCGGTATGGGCGGCGCACCAAAGCAGGTGCCGGGTATGATTCTTTCCGCATTTTGCGGTCTGGCATGGGGTCAGTTCGACTTTATCCTCATCAACTTCTTCGGCAGCACATGTCATATGTCAGCTGAAATGGCAAGCTTTGTGGCCATCCTCGTTGGTACAGCCATCACCATGTACATCCACATCAAACTGCTGGGTGCAACACCGCTTGGCTTTATGCCGTTTATCTTTGCCGGTGTCTGCCTGACCTTCTCTCAGGGCGGCAGCAACGTTGCAGGTCTCGCTTTCACATTGTTTGTCGGCATTATTCTGGCAATGATCTGTGGCCTGGGCTTAACCTACTGCACCAGGAAATTTGATTCGGCCGAGGGTGCAAAATAACTTTGGTTTTCTCAATCAAATTAAATATTGACAATCGCAAGCAGCCACCAAGGTCTCGTGCAAGCACGGACTTTGGCTCGTTGCTCGCGTAAATGAAAAAGCTAATCGATTTTCGAAGGAATCATCAAAAATCGATTAGCTTTCAATTATTTTAGTGACACATATAGGCGATACCAATTGGGTCACGTATTCTCTTTAGCCACAGATGGCTCCCATATCTGCAACAATCGCTTCGCCATTGATCATACCAGACATATCAGATGCCAGGAACAAAACAAGTGCCGCGATCTCGTCAACCGTACCCAGTCTTCTCTGCGGAATTGTCTTTAATACACGGTCTTTGAATTTCTCATTTTCAAATTCCACCTTATTGATCTCTGTCACCACATAGCCCGGGCAAACAGCGTTTGTCTGGATACCGTAACGACTCCATTCAAGGGCCATGGTCTTCGTCAGATTGATCACACCGGCCTTGGAGGCACCGTAGAGCGAAAGTGCGCTTGTGCCTTTTAAGCCGCCAACAGAAGCAATATTGATGATCTTTCCGCCCTTTTCGGATGCCTTCATCACAGCTGCCGCTGCCTTGGAGGCAAACAAAACACTTCTGAGATTCGTCTCCATAACCATGTCGTAATCTTTCACATCCAGATCAAGAATCTTCTTGGTAATCGCCACGCCTGCACAGTTGATCAGAACATCCACACCGCCAAAAGCTTCCACAGCACCAGCAATCAGTGCATTGATCTCATCAATATTTCTTACATCGGTACGAATACCCTTACCATGACCGCCCGCAGAAGTAATCGCCTCTGCAACAGCAGTACATTCATCCTCATGTCTTCCGGCCACAACCACATTAGCGCCGCACTGACCAAAAGCCAGCGCAATTGCTTTACCGATACCCTTTGTACCGCCGGTAACAACCGCCGTCTTGCCAGCCATATCGTAGGATGCCATCTTCACAGGCCCATTCATATTCAACATACCAAAACCTCCTCAAATCCAATCAATATTCTTCATTAAAAGAGAGAACAAACGCAAAAAGGGAAGCAACTGTGAGACAGGCAAAATCTGTATCGCATTGTTCCCCTTTAGATAACGAACAGATGATTTTCGAAATTCACAGCCTCTATAACTGAACGAAAAAATGCCTCCGATTTCGAAATCATCTGTACTTTATTAGAATTTATGATGCAGTTTAAGGATATCGATCAGCATCTTATCTCTGTACTGAGCGATTTCTGCATTTGTATGGCCCACTTCATCCGGAAGATTTTTCATAATCTCATCCATTTCCTTCTGAGCCTTTGTACCGTAATCTGCAGGAATTGTATCCCATGCAGCGATATCTGCACAAAGGTTAAAGCCACCTGCCAGCATATCCATCATACCTTTAAGACCATCTTTGTTGCCTAACTGCATGATCATGTTATGACCAAAGATTGCCCATCTGATAGCAGGGCCAAATGTCAGAGCCTTATCAGCTTCTTCTACTGTACAAACGCCTCTTTCAACAAGGTCAACCATTTCACGGAATACAGCAAGCTGCAGTCTGTTGCAGATGTAACCTGGGCAGTCTTTCTTCAGAACGATTGCCTCTTTGCCAAGAGATTCATAGAATTCTTTTGCAAGTTCAACATTTGCTTCGTCTGTCTTTTCTGTCTTTGTGATTTCTACGAGTGGGATAAGGTGTGGTGGGTTGTAAGGATGACCGCCAACACATCTTTCAGGATGTACAGCATGCTCTGTAATCTGTCCAAGAGGAAGACCTGATGCAGATGTAGCTACGATTGCATCAACCGGCGCATACTTTTCGATTTCAGCAAGCATGCTGTGTTTGATCGGAAGTCTTTCAGGACCAGATTCCTGAATAAACTGAGCATCCTTTACAGCTTCTTCCATGCTTGTTGTAAACTGGATTCTTGCAAGAACCGCATCCTTGTCTTCAATTGCACCGTTTTCAGCAAGGAATTCAAGGTTGCTTACGATTGTCTTCTTATCGTTTGCAAGGCAATCATCATTAATATCATAAAGTTTTACGTTCAGGCCCTTCATTGCGAAGAGAACAGCCCAGCTACCGCCGATTACACCGCCGCCGATACCGGCAACATTCTTAATATCTGCTACTTTCATTATTCACACCTCTGTAAAAAAGTTCATTTAAAAGTTTCTTTATTAAGCCGCCCAAAGCTGGCATCATAAAATGTCAGCTCTGAACGATTCTACATTTATTTTTATCTTACAGTAATTCAAATACTGCTGCTGCGCCCATACCGCCGCCGATACACATTGTAACAAGAGCTGTTGTTTTCTTGTTATCCTGAAGGTAATCAAGTGCTTTACATGTAAGGAATGCACCTGTAGCGCCCATTGGATGACCAAGAGCCATAGCGCCGCCGTAAGGATTAACCTTTTCAGGATCCATTTTCAGAACTTTGATACATGGAATAGCCTGAGCAGCGAAAGCTTCGTTCAGTTCGATGACATCCATATCATCAATTGTCTTGCCGGCACGTTTCAGAGCCTTTGGTACAGCATAGATTGGTCCAAGACCCATCATTGTAGCATCACAGCCTGCAACACCGAAGGATACCATCTTTGCAATTGGTTTGATACCAAGTTCTTTTGCTTTGTCAGCAGCCATTAATACAACGAATGCTGCAGCATCAGATGTCTGTGAAGAAGTAGCAGCTGTAACTGTACCGCCTTCTTCAGCTGGGATGAAGCAAGGTTTAAGACCTGCAAGTGTTTCCATTGTTGTTGTTGGACGGATACCTTCGTCTTCTGTAACAACTTTTTCGTTGCCATCCTTGTCAACAACAGTTACAGGGATGATAGATGGAGCAAGTTTGCCTTCCTTCTGAGCTTTTGCAGCTTTCATGTTGGATTCGTAAGCCATACGGTCCATTTCTTCTCTTGTTACGCCGTAGTTCTTAACGATGTTTTCAGCTGTCATACCCATGCCCATGTAAGCACCCGGCGCATGCTCATTTAACCATGCATCCTGGAATTCTACAGGATATGGTGCGTATGTATCTGTCATACTTTCAACACCACCGGCTACGATAACATCACCCTGACCGCAAGCGATTGCATTGGCACCTGTTGCGATAGCCTGAAGACCTGAAGAACAGAAACGGTTAATTGTATGACCTGCTACGCATTCCGGCAGTTCTGCTCTTGCGCAAACACTCTTAGCAATATTCATAGATGTTGTACCGTGCTGTACTGCACAACCCATGATAACATCTTCGATTTCAGAACGATCTAACTGAGGCACTTTGTCCAGTACACCCTTTAAAACCTGTGCGGAATATTCGATTGGGTGAGTACCTGCGAAAGAACCTTTTCTTGATTTACAAACTGCTGAACGACCATATGCAACAATAACAACTTCTCTGCTCATTTTGCAAAACCTCCTAATAATCTTTATGAAATCATTCGTGATATCTGTTGAAACGATATCTTGTTTTCCGTATTTCTTTTCATAGTTAGCATACCACATTTCTTTTTGACACTGAAATAACCCTTTTCAGCACGTTTATACAAAAACTGAATAACCATAAATATGGTAGAAACAGGCTTTTGGCACGCAGTGTCTTTTTTAGATCAGACAGCGATTTCGCCGTAATTTCCACCTAATCGAAAAAAGGCACCCGATTCATTGCTGAACCGGATGCCCGAATTTCAATTAATCTGTGATATATGGCATTAAAGCGATATGTCTAGCTCTCTTGATAGCTGTTGTAAGCTTTCTCTGATGTTTAGCACAGTTGCCTGTGATTCTTCTAGGAAGAATTTTACCTCTTTCAGAGATATATCTCTTTAACTTGTTTGTATCTTTGTAATCAATAACTGCATTCTTATCTACACAGTATACACATACTTTTTTTCTTCTACGCATAGGTCTTCTCTTCATCTGAGTGCCTCTGCCTTCTTCTTTATTGTATGGCATATCAAAACCTCCTTCTCAAATTCAATTCTTTCTGTTATTCATTCATAACAGATCATGTCCTATTTTAGCTGAATGGCAATTCCTCATCAATGCCATCCGGAATGTTCATAAAACCATCCGATGGTGCCTGACTTGGTACAGGTCTGCCGGACTGCTGATAACCGCCGCCATAATTATTATTGGCTGCAAAATCACTGCTGTTGCGATCACTTGCTGCTTTGCTCTCGGCAAATTCCTGTTCTTCAACAATAATATCTGTTGTATAGACTCTCACACCGTCTTTGTTGGTGTAACTGCCTGTCTGGATTCTGCCTGTGATCACAATGCGAATGCCCTTATGAAAATACTTCTCTGCGAACTCAGCCTGACGGCCAAAAGCAACACAGTTGATAAAATCGGCATCCGGATCACCGTCACGTTTGAATGTACGGTTCACTGCCAGTGAATAACGGGCAACTGCTGTTGAGCGCTCACCCTGTGAATATCTGATCTCCGGATCTCTGGTTAATCTTCCCATCAAAATAACTTTATTCATTTAGACTTACCCCTTTTCTAATTAAGCGTCCTGTCTAATGCATAAGTATCTGATTACATTCTCCATAATACGGACACGCTGTTCAACTTCGTTTGGACAGTTTGAATCGGATTCGAAAGTGATGAAGTAGTAGAAACCTTCTTTCATCTTCTGAATTTCGTAAGCAAGTCTCTTCTTGCCCCATTCGTCAACGTTAGTAACAACGCCACCAAAACGAGCGATAACTTCCTTGATCTTCTCGATGCTTGCTGCTCTTTCTTCATCTTCGATCTTTGTAGTAAGAACTACTGCTAATTCGTATTTGTTCATGCTAGTGCACCTCCTTCTGGACTTCACGGCCCTCCCATTGCGGAGAGCAAGGAATTAATTTATAACATATCACAATTCACTAGTCTATCATATAAATTCAAGCATTGCAAGTCTTTTTTCTTGGTTTTACATCCGTTTCGCCTAAAATATTGCTTTAGAAAAAATTAATAAAACAAACGACGCATCTTGACAATTTTTTTAATCTTCCTTTGATATACTCGTTGCATAAAACAATCAAAACAGATTATAATATAAGGAGGAAGTATATGTCAAAAACCAACTTAACACCAGCAAACGCCTATACATATGGAGGGAATCTTGCTATGTCATTACCAGACAATCCTATTTGTACCGCCGAAGATTATTGGAATCTCCCAGAAGGAGAACGCGCTGAATTGATTGATGGTCAGCTTTATGCACTGGCTTCACCCAGCAGAATCCATCAGGAAATTATCATTGAGCTCACCTACCATTTTCAACATTACATCAAATCTAACAAAGGTAACTGTAAAATTTATGCTGCTCCTTTTGCTGTCAATTTAAACGCCAACGACAAGACCTTTGTAGAGCCGGATATTTCCATTATCTGTGATCCTGACAAGCTCAGCGACAGGGGCTGTGAAGGGGCACCAGATCTCGTGATTGAAGTTGTCTCTCCCAGCAGCCACCGAATGGACTACATCAAAAAAACTGCTCTATATGCAGATGCCGGTGTCCGCGAATACTGGATCGTTGATCCTGCCACCGAGCAGACGACCCTTTATCGATTTGAAGAGACGGATGCCCCTGATATCATTCCCTTTGACCAGAACATCCAAGTTGGTATCTATGAAAATCTTCAAGTCAATATCGCAGAATTACTCAAATAAACAGCCTCAAGATCATTTGACTAATTTCCAGGCTTTTAGTCTGGTGGTATCAAAATCCCGGCAAACGTTTGGCGATGAGCCTGTTTGCCGGGATTCTGATTACCACAGATTAAAAGCCTGGATTTTGTTCTATCTTACGATTTTAACTTCTTCTCCATTCCGTTCCAGCCTTCGGATATTCTTCTCCACCAGCTTGCGGGCCATCATCACCTGATGCTCACATCCACAGCACTTTAGTCTGAAATCCGCACCACTTCGAAGCACCTCCCAGTCAAAACTGCCACAGGGATGCTTCTTCTTCAAACGTACAATATCACCTGTTAAAATCTCCATATACAACATCCTCCATCATTTACACCTTTCTTATAGTATACCGATAATTCATGAGGCTGACAAGAAAAAAACTGCCAATTGCCATTCATCCTGATATATGCTACATTGTAAATGTTTGGTCTGTTTTTCATCATACAACCGACATTTATATTGTTATCGCAAACTTATTATACTTGGATAGACCTTGAAATTATCAATTTCATGTCAGGTGCTTCTGTCACGGCCGGCATTTAGATGCTGTTTTTTAGCATCTTATGTACCGCTGCCAGTGACAGGCAACGCGAGTGTCCCTGACACGAATTGATATTTCAAGGTCATCTAAAACGTTGGAGGAATTACAATGCAGCATTCTTTTTCCCAGGTGCGGATGATTGCCACTGACATGGACGGCACTTTGCTGAACAGTCATGATCAGATGCCCAAAGATTTTTTCAATATACTAGATCAGGTACACCAGCTTGGCATCCTTTTCGTGATTGCCAGTGGGCGCCCTTATCCTACCCTCGCCATCCAGTTTGAAAGTTGTCGTGACAAGCTGGTTTTTATGGCAGAAAATGGCGGCTGTCTTGTCAACGGTGACAAGTTGGTGCATCAGGACATTCTTGATACCAATGCCCTGACTTATCTGCTTGGGCGCTGCAGACAAGTACCTGGCGTTGTTCCAATCCTTTCAGGATTCAAAAAAGCCTATCTCTTCGATCAGACATCGGATGATGCCCGTGAAGAAATAGGCCGCTATTACAAAAAAATTCAATATATTCACGATTTATCTGATATCGATGATCCCGTCAGTAAAGTCACTGTCTGTGATTTCAAAGGCGCTGAAGCCAATTCATTCCCGGCGCTTTCTGATGTCAAAGCGCCATTTAAGGCAACTCTGGCCGGCTATCACTGGACAGATCTCAGCTTTGCCGACACCAATAAAGGCCGTGGACTTGCCATGCTTCAAAAAGAATATGGCATTTCACCAGATGAAACCATGATTTTCGGTGATTATCTCAATGATTATGAAATGATGAAGCAGGGCTATTTCAGCTACGCTATGGCCAATGCTCACCCTGATTTAAAAGCCATCAGCAACTTTGAGACATTGTCGAATGATAAAGATGGTGTACTGTACATCATTCGTCAGCTCATTCACAGCAGACAATAAGCGGAGATTTCGATAATTAAAGAACCCACTTCTCAATGGCCACGGCAACTCCGTCCTCATCATTGGACAGCGTCATGTCGTCGGCCATTGCTTTTATATCCGCATCAGCATTTCCCATAGCCACGGCCAATCCTGCTGCCGCAAACATCGTCCGGTCATTCATCGTATCCCCGCAGACCATGATCTCATCCTTTGTTATCCCCATTGCTTCCGCAAATCGCAACAAACTATACCCTTTATTGGCTGTCGCCGCACTGATTTCCACATTAAAACTATTTCCAAATACCACACTCAACTCCGGATTCGTATGCAATGTATCAAATAACTGCTGTCTGAGTGACAGATCATTAAAAGAAGCCAACATTTTCTCTATCTGATATTTCCCTGAATAAACCCGTTCTCGCAAGTTATCCACAGGAATCCGTGATTTTTTTACATAGTTTTTAAACCAATCTGGAAAATTTTCATAGCCAGTCAGCGCCCTGTCATAGCTTTTCTGGTCAGCATAGGCCTTACCGTCATGATAAAACTCAACCAAAGCGTCAATTTGTAATAATCTGTCGATGACACGGCAGGCTGTCTCATAGGGCATAAAATCTCCCACAAGCACCTGATTCTCATACAAATCCCAGACAGCGCCGCCATTGGAAGTTAATGCATACCGCACGCCCGGAATTGAAAGAAAACTCTCTGGCAGACCGTTCTTCGGTCGCCCTGTTGCAGGCATGACAATCACCCCTTGCGCAATCGCTGATGCAATGGCTTGCTTTGTCCGCTCTGTAATCACTTTATCCGAATTAAAAGTTGTCCCATCCAAATCCAACGCAATTAACTTGATCTGCCGTCTCATTTTCTACTCCTCTCACGTTGTCTGCTTACATATATATAAACCTTTTGCTTATCACCCAAAAAAGAAAAAGACCTGATACATATCAAGTCTTTGAGTTGCGGGGGCCGGATTTGAACCAACAACCTTCGGGTTATGAGCCCGACGAGCTACCGGGTTGCTCTACCCCGCGATATTCTGTTACGGCTTATCTGTTCCATAAGTCGTAAATTATTATATCGCGATTATAGAGTATTGTCAACCGTTTTTTATAACTTTTTTGATATTTTCTTAAAAGTCATCCTTATAAATCCGTTTCTAACATTTCTACTGTCTTTTTGCTTCAAAATAAATATTGTCCTTCTTAATTCATCCGATGTGTTTAACATGTATTTATTCTGCAGAAAATGCAATACTGGAATTTTATCTAAATTATTATCTGCTTTTTTGTACATTTTAACGTTTTGACATTCCCTTTAATAACCATTATTATAATTTATAAGAAGAATAAAACCGAAGAAATGGAGAAAATCATAGGATGATTTCGTCACCAGAAGGAAAAAGTCTTCCACAGAAAATATCAGAAGACATTATCTCATTTATTTTAGAAGAAAAACTACAGCCGGGAGATAAACTTCCTAATGAAACCGTTCTTTCCGAATATCTTAATGCCGGAAGGAGTTCCATCCGTGAAGCCATGAAACTCCTGGCTTCCAGAAATATCGTTACGATCCGCCAGGGCTCCGGTACCTATATTGCTTCATCCCCGGGGGTAGTGCAGGACCCACTGGGATTCACCTTTATCGGCAATAAACAGAAGCTGATTCATGATCTGCTGGAAGTGCGTTTTCTGCTTGAACCTTCCATTGCTGCAATGGCTGCTGCCCATGCCGATGAAAATGACATAAAAAAAATCACCGCACTTTGCGATGAAATGGAAGCATTATTAAAGAGGCATGATGAGCACACCCAAAAGGACATTGAATTCCACACAGCCATTGCATTGAGCAGCAAAAATGTTGTTGTTCCCCGTCTGATTCCTGTCATTAACAGCTCTATTCCGCTGTTTGTTGAAACAACCAGTGGGGCTCTGCACGAAGAGACAATCGAAACACATCGGGAGATTGCTGATGCAATTGCCGGGCACGACCCACTGCGCGCTCAGGATGCCATGTATCTTCATCTAGTATATAACCGTAAGAGAATCAGGCTTATTGAAAAGAATACCGGGCAGATATAATTTCACTTGTCGCAGCAGCTGCGCCATCAAAAGGAGGAGACCTTTATGAACAAAATAAGTAAATTCCTTACTCTTATTATTTTAATCGTTGTCGTTCTCCTGTTTGGGATTTATCAGTACCGCACCTTCATTCAAACAGAAATTTACCAGGAGAATTCTGAACATCTTCTGGCAACCTATGAACAGGTCAGCCGGACATTTACGCTGTTTACGCAACGCAACTGGAATGTCCTGGCTGACTGGGATGAATATCTGCAGTATATATCAGATTCTGAGAATACTGAAACGGCATGGCATGATTTTGCAGACCGGAAAAACAACTGGCAATACAGTGATTTCTATATGTTTAACGAACACTGTGATTTTCTTACGGCCAGCAACCGGAAAGGCACTGCAGACAGTATCCGGAACTGTTTTCAGGAAATGTACAGCTCCGGATGCCCCACTATTTCTGACTATACTGCCAGCAGCGGCAAACATAAGGTCGTCTTTGCGATTCCATTAAGCAACCCATTTTGTCTTGATAATATAACCTATACAGGCGTCGCTGTCAGTTACGATGTCGCTACAGTAGAGGGCATGATATCCAATAATGTATATGGCGACAAAAGCAGCTGTTATCTTGTCAATGCAAAAGGACACATCATTCTTTCTCTGGAATCTCAATCGGAGTTTCTGTCAGAGCAGGACAATCTGTTTACCTTTCTGAAGAGCAATGCCGTATTTTCAGAGAACACATACGATGCCGTTGAACATGACCTTCAGAAGGTTGTAAAAGGCCGTGCAAAATTTAACAGTCAGGGAACTTCATATTATATGGTCTATCAGCCTGTTGGTCTCAATGACTGGAACATTCTCGGAATTGTGCAGGCATCTGCTGTCAATTCCCAGGATGAAAAAATAATGCACGTTACCATTGCAACAATCACCGGATTTGCCGCCTGCCTGCTTCTTTTGCTTCTGAGGCTGTCATCCTTAAACGCAGAATACAAGCTGAAGCATCAGGAATTACTGCATCAGGCTTTAAAAGCCCAAAAAGAGCAGACCGATCAGCTATTTTACGGAATGACCTGCATTGTGGATCGCTATACAGTCGTTGACCTGATGAAGGACAGATATGAATACCATGAATACAACAGCGACAACCTGTATCCCGAAACCGGCTCTTATCAGAATCTGCTCGATACAGCTTCAAGAAGCTATATCGTATTATCCGATACAGAAAATATAAAAATAAGCCATCTGCTGAATAAAGAATACCTGCAGAAAGTGCTGCAGAAAGGAAACGGTATCATGAAAATCGAATACAGCAAACGAACAGAAAATATTTACAAACTTATGAATGTGGTTGCTGTAGAATGGGATGAATCAGGTATCCCTCTAAAAGTTATGATGATCTCACAGGATATTGGCAAACGACATGAGCTGGAGAATCTTGCCAACACGGATGGCCTGACAGGCTTATTCAACGAGCGTTATTTCAGTTCTGTCCTGCACCGCAAAGAAAAGAAGAAGCTTCCTTTTGTTCTGTACTATCTTGATCTGGATCATTTCAAGCCCGTCAATGATACCTACGGACATGATATGGGCGATAAACTCCTGAAAGCAGTGGCAGAACGACTTTTAAAATGTATCCGCAGCAACGACTTTGCTTTTCGGATTGGCGGAGATGAATTTGCACTGATTATCAGTGCAGAAATGGAAGATTCGCTCTGCATGCAGACAAAAATGCGCATCATCCAGTCTCTGCTTCGTCCTTATGAAATTGACGGCAAGACACTGCATATCGGTGCCAGCTGCGGCTATGCTGTCTATCCTCTGGAAACGGAAGATACCGGCAAAATCCGTATTCTTGCAGACCAGCGGATGTATGCAGAAAAAAAAGAAAATCATCAAAAAGCCGCAAGGTCTCAGTCCAAAGATCCTTCTCCAAATGACTGAGTGCAAAAGCAGGGCTGTCGGGAAATGTAATTTTTCATCCCGACAGCCCTGCTGCATTATCTTCTGATACATCACAACGAGCATCAACTCTCTTCTATGACGTTCTTTTATTCTCATACATCTGTTTGTCTGCCTGGCGAATGGCCTCCATAATCGGATGGACACCACAGACACCGCCGATACTGACTGACAGATGCAATGTCGGATATTCTGTATATACAATATTCGCCACAGCTTCTTTGATTCTTTTGTTCTTCTCTGCCATATCGTTCTCCGACATCTTCGGAAAGAGCAGCAAAAATTCATCTCCGCCATAGCGAACCAGTATATCACTGCTACGGATACAAGACTGGATAGCTGCTGCAATATCTCTCAGCACTACATCCCCCGCCGGATGGCCATATGTATCATTCACCTGTTTGAACTGATTCACATCTATAATTTCCACACATTCCATGCCCTCCATATGAGTGAGATATGTCTCAAAATAGCGCCTGGAATATGTGGCTGTCAATGGATCCTGGAACAGTTTCCTGCTCTCTCCACGACTTTTATCTAACAAAAACCTTGTTCCGTTTGCATCGATCCAGCGTCCTTCATTCATCTTGGACAGCATTTCCATAACACACGGTGTTCCGTTAATACAAAGATATTTGGAAACGACATAGTACATATCAGTCCTGGTAAACTCCAGCTTATTCAGCATTGTCTTCTGAGCCAAAGCACGGGTTGAAATACAGTTTGTACAATTGCCCCCTGTCTCCCAGAAAGCAGCGCAATGCTGGTCGGTTTTCCTCAATATTCCATTATGATCTAATTCCAGCACTGCATTAGCTGTAGGATCAACAAGCCGAACAATATCAAAAATCTTCCGAAGCTGATCAACAGTAGCCTTTACTGCCATTCCATCCGCTGTATCACTATCTGCAAGGCCATCCAGAATTGGGATATCTGCCGGCATCTCCTGCGGTCTGACCAGTTGCCCGACTGCTCCGATATAATGTTCCGGGGACAGATCCGACCAGAGTGAATGTACCCTCAGATCACACCACTCATACTTATTTCCCTTTGGCATCATGATACTCATCGAAAATTCCCTGTGCTCCGGCGTCGTTGCATCCAATGCGTCTTTCAACCGGTGAAAATCCCTCTGACTCAGGCCGCTAAAACAATTGATATCTGCAACATTTTTGACCGTATAACGGTACTGCGGCGGTTCATCCCAATTAGTGACATTGACCAGTCTGGAAACAGAATCATAATCAAATTGAATGCCGCCTTTTAATGAAGCAAAAAAATTCATCCGTTCCTGCATGGATTCCAGCATATGCTGAGAACGATCACTGCTTGGTATCTCCGTTTTATTCATAATTTCTGTGGCCAGACGGCCTGCTTCATTACGGCAGGCATAATCTCCGGCATCATACTGTGCGTCCATTCTGAGCCTCGGTGCAATCTCCTGCAGGCACTTTAAAAGCAACGGATTAAAGGCACCACATTCACCGGCCAGAATCATATCCAGTGCCGTTTCATGATCATAAGCATCCTTATAACATCTCTTGCTGGTCAGTGCATCATAAACATCTGCTAATGCAACCACCTGCGCTGCGATAGGAATCTGCTCTCCAATGAGTCCATCCGGATAGCCGTGGCCATCCCACCGTTCATGGTGCCATCTGCAGATTTCTCCGGCAATGCGCAGCAACGGTTTTTCCATTTTTGTCGTCATCTGATTGATGATATCCGCACCCATCGTTGTATGTGTCTTTATAATGCTGAATTCCTCCCGGGTCAGTTTCCCCGGCTTATTTAAAATACTTTCAGGAATACTGATCTTGCCAATATCATGCAAGGCGGAGGCTGTTGTAATCATGACAATATCTGACTCGGACAGATGATATTCATCCGTCTTCTGAACCAGTCTGCGCAGCAGAAGTTCTGTAGCTGTACGAATATGAAGAATGTGTTCTCCGCTCTCACTGTTCCGGAATTCCACAACATGGCTCAAAATTCCAATCAGCAGATTATTGTTCTCTTCTTTTTCATAAATCTGATCTGCAACCATCTGCATCAACCTTTTCTGATTGGCATACAGATTGAGTATATTCAGTACACGTCTTCGCACTATAAACGCATCAAATGGCCTACGGATATAATCTTCCGCTCCAAGGATATAAGCCCGTTCAATGACATCTTTCTTCTCCTCTGACGATATCATGATTACAGGTATATCATTAATCCAATGAAATGTATTCATCCGGTCCAGCACCTGAAAGCCATTCATTTCCGGCATATTAATATCCAGAAGCATCAAATCTATATTCATATCCTGCTGCAGAATATGAATAGCCTGACGCCCATTCTCTGCCTGCACATATTCATATTCATCACCAAGAATCGCCATCAGAATCTCCCGATTCATCTCTGCATCATCAACAATCATAATTTTCGTTTTTGTCTTCATGGATTCTGCCTCTTTTCTTCTGTATATTTACCCATCATGTGTTTCATGATCCGCATTTAATCAGGTCAGGCCTTTTCTGATTGTTCCCCATTTACAGAAGCAGACATCGTCTCTGTCTGCATTAACCTTATAAGGGCTTCTTGAGGCAGCGGTTTCGAGAAATAATATCCCTGAATCATATCCACACCCCATCTGCTAATCAATTCCATCTCTTCTCTTGTCTCCACACCTTCCGAAACAATATGATAGTTCATTTTGCGGAATGTTTCCACAACACTCTGGTAAAACTGCGCGCGCTTCTCATCATTGCAGATATCAAAAAGAAGTGAGCGGTCAAGCTTGATAGTAGAAAACGGGAGCCGCATCACCGTATTCAGATTGGCATATCCCGAGCCAAAATCGTCCAGACACAAACGAATACCTGCTGCTGTCAATTCATCCACAACCATTCCCAGACTGGCACTGTACTCTGTTGCAACTGTTTCAGTAATCTCAAACTGTATCCAGTCATGCAGAATCTCGTATTCATCCATCATACGGATAAAATGGCTGCTGCAGTCATTCCGCATCAAATCCAGAGACGACAGATTCACCTTTACGTTCAGCAGGCGTGACATCAATTCCCTGTTTTCCTTCAGGAATCTGCAGATACGTCTGAACTGCATATCTGTAATCTGTTCAATCATATGATTCTTTTCTGCAATCTGAATAAACACATCCGGTGCAATCCAACCCAGTTCCGGATGATACAGGCGGCTCAGCGCCTCCACGGTAATAAATCTTCTTTCCCTGGTAGAATATACCGGTTGATAGTATACTTCAAAGAGATCTTCCTCAATTGCTTTGTGAAGATACTGTTCCACCCGTTTGTAATACATAAAACCATTCATTGTCTGGCGGTCATCCTGTATCACTTCTGTCAGTCCGCTCTGCGGTGTCAGAGACTCCAGATATTCCGCATATTCCATGATCAGACCGCTTTCTCCAAGCTTCTGAGCATTGATAATGCCGCTTATAATTACCGGAACAGTGATATTTTTATCTTCCACATCCAACACCGTATTTACATCAAACAGCCTCTTCAATTTGGAAAAATAATATTCATATTCTTCCAGAGAAGAAGTCAGCACAAGAAAGCGCTTTCCGGTAATACGGGTCACCTTCTGACCACAGAGCGCTCCAAGCTGTCCGGCTATCTGCTGCAAAATAGAATCTCCCCCCTGTACCCCTGCTACCCTGTTAATATGCTTCAGCTGATACAGATACACTGTAATAATATGAAAAGATTTTCCTGACGCAATGAGTTCGCCAATCTTTCGTGTCAGATAAAGGTGATTATATAAGCCGGTCAGACTGTCCAGATTGGCGCTTGGATTGTTGATCGTAATGAACAATGCCAATATACCAAGACTCATTCCAAATCCGGTCATCAAAAGTGACTGGCAGAACATCTGCAATACCACACCGGCACCGGATATCACAAAAATCTCCAAAAGTATTTTTACTTTTTGATGCCCAAGCTTTTTGCGCCACAGCAGAATAAGCAATAATGCCGCCGCAAAATGCCCCAACGCACTGACATACATCAGCAAATACCATGGTCCTTTCACATATCCCGCTGTCACATCAAAATAAAAAAGCTTTTCCGTAAATGGATTTGTCAGAATCACACTAATCAGAACAAGAGTTGGCACACTGGATATAAACATTTTCTTAGCTGAAATGATTTTCTGCTCATACAATGTCTGAATGTAGCAAATAAAAGTAACGGGAAGCAAGGCCTGCAGCAGATAAAATATTGTTGTCACGATGACTGCGGCAGTTCCCATATCGCTGTTGTATGAAGTAATATAGTAATTAGAGAAAAATTCAGCAACAACATCTGCCGTACCAAGAACGGCAAAGAAAAGAAATACCCGGTTATTCAGGTCCTCTGCTCTTTTCTGCCCCAGAAAATGCCACAAGATCAGCAGCAAAATAACCATTGCCGAAATCAGAAAATCTATGTTGTAAATCATATCTGTCCTCCGCCGTGTTTCATTTGTGAGAAAACATCATTCTGTCTGCCTGCATTTTCCAGTCACTGATAGAAAGCCGTGTTCCATCCGCTTTCCTCAGGTAACTGCAACCAAATTCCAGTTGAACAGGATACCTGCTTCCGGATTCTTTTTTCATCTCATTCCTTATCATCTGCTCCCACTCTTCCGGTGTCTTCTGCGGACGAGTCACCACAATTGCAAACTCATCACCAGCAATACGGAAACATTCTGTATGCTGCTCACATGCGTCACTTTCTGCCGCCTGAATGCTCCGGGCAGTCCGAATAACTGCTTCATCGCCTATCTGCATCCCATATGTATCGTTAATCGTTTTCAAATTGGCAATATCTATAAATATAAGCAAAGCATTTTCCAACAGCATTACATCCTGCTGAAGCTGATCCAGCTGCTGTTCAAATGCCTTTCGATTCTTCATTCCCGTCATCCGGTCTTCTATAGACATCCTTTCATATACGGCCTGTTCCATACGATACTGAATATCATTGGATACTTTACAAAGCAGTCCCCAGAACAGAAAAGAAATAAAAAGTAAAATACCAAACTGAAAAAGCGCATCATACCAGTAGATGGCGTACATCCAATATAAAGCAAGGGCAATCACTCCGCTGATGCCCAACACGCCAAATGCCTTCAGACAAAGTTCCAGCTCCTGCGTCTGATGCTTTTGATATTCTCTCCATAGAAGAATGGCCATCGCTGCAACACCTGTAAATAATATCAAATGCGTTACAAACAGCATATTTTTAAAAGGAACCGCAAAGCAAATATTCACGATGCCCTGTCCTATCGCATTCCCATAAAAAAGTAAAATCCATATCTCCGGAATCCATTGATTTTCCTTACTTACCGTATTCTGTATAAAATGCAGCATCGGCACTGACATCAGCATAAATGCATAGAAAGACACTAAACTTCCTGCTGCACTGTGCTTCCCATACATCTGGTAAATTCCAGAATCCAATATACACCATAAACTGCATATAATCAAAAAAACTGCGACATTCACAAAACGTTTTTCGACAAGCTGCCGATGTCTGGTATAAAGGAAAATACATACTGCGACAATTCCCAATCCCAGCATACTGATGACCATTAAAATTGAAAAAGCAGAGGCCTGAAGATGTCTCAGGATAATTGCAGAAAAACTGCCAAGTATCGGAACCTGTATATCAAGACTTCTACCTGCTGTTCCCTCATAAATAAAGCATAGCGGTTCCTGCCCCATCTCCTCCGGCAGGCGGACATCTGCCCACATCTTTCCTTTCATCTGTTTGTTCTTCTGGAACTGGTTATCCGCATAATGATAAAGAATACGCTCCCCTGTCCTGATTTCCAGATTATCCTGTATTCCTCTTGTGGATACAATTAGTCCCCTGTCATCCTCTGTCAGAGTATCATTATAAAGAATTACTTTTCCTTCCGCATCCGCAGTCACAGAACAAGGCAGTTCAAGTTCAATCCTTTTCCCGTCCTTCATCTGATACCATCCACTGCAGAGTGACCGGATGCTTCCCCTCTCCGTTCTTGACTGATAGTATATTCCGATCAAAAAGGACATGAAAGCCACTACAATGATAACACAGACAATTTCGATTTTTTTCCATCCCGGAACCTTTTTCATAACACTTCCCCGTCTACATCCGTAACAACGCATGATTTTTGTGATTTTGCAGCATACATCAGTTTATCCGCACGCTCAACAGCCTGCTCAATCTCCTCGCCTTGGGCAATAACCCCTCCGATACTCGTAGAAACATGCATTTTCCCATATTCAGGCACTTCCGACTGATAAATAAATTGATGTATCTGAAGCAGCTTTTGATGAAAAACCTGAGACTGCATTCCCGGCATAAGCAACAGGAATTCATCGCCGCCATAACGAATCAGAATATCATCCCGGCGTATCACACTCTTGATTGTCATAACCGTTGTCTGCAGCACAAGATCACCCGCATGATGTCCATAGGTATCATTATACGCTTTAAAATTGTCCAGGTCTATCATCGCAATTCCGGTATTCTTACTTACAGATATCATCTTCTCCTGGAAAAACCGCCGATTATAAGCCCCTGTCAATGGATCATGATAAATCTTCTCATTGTAATAGGCCAGCCGTTCCGGTATCTGATCGGACTCCAGCAATGCCTGTAGAATTTTTTCATCAACTTCCTGCTTAATCTTTATCACGTAAGGCTTCCCGTCTATTTCTATACGCTTTGCCTTTACAAAGAAAATATCTTCCTTCAGGTACTCAATCTCACAGTATGTTTCCTCACTATCCATTGTGTCATATCCACTTTCCAATCTGACTACAGTAAAAAACTCTCTGATACATTTCATCATTTCCAACACATCCTGCATTGTCATACTGTCTGTATCCTTCACTCTCCCCTGACATCCTTTCTATACGAATTTGTGGCTATCAAATTCTATGCAGCTACAACAGTACATCATAAGGGCTTATGATTTTCATTGCTTGTAAAAGTGCTAAAAATCGTCTGTATTTTACTTAAAAAGCAAAAAATCACCTGCGCTCTACAGGTGACTGAAAAAAAACAAAAAAACAACGGTAATTCTTTATCGCAACCGGCTGACATAGTTTCTAACACCTTAGTCCCTTTGGCTTTGCGTCACTGCCTTTCGACAGCTCTGCCCCTATAAATACCATTTATATTATAGCATATGCCCTACAATAAAACAATGGTTTCTGCTTTTCAAATGATGCCAGCATAAAAAATAAGGGAAAAAAACTCTATCAAAGAATTTTTTTCCCTTATAATCTGATATATTTTTATCTAACCCTTATTTAATCTCCGCTGTCACAAATCCGTACTGTGCTTCTCCATATTCCCATGTCAATGTCACTTCATAGACATAGCCCGTTTCCACATCTTTGATGACAAAATTGCCTGTATCATCCTTGTCCACTGTCACATCTTCCGCTGTGCTATCAACATCTGTATCATCCGCAGCCGGATATTGATCTGCTGACCAACGACGAACAGTCGCCTTATTCGGAACCAGATCACAACTGATTGTAAAGTCTGTCTTTCCTTCGTCCACCGCCATTTTCTCAAGGTTTTCTGTCTGCATCACAGCTGCCCCACAGGCTGTCACTGTATCATCTTCCGAACCACCGGAAGGCGCTTTCCATGTATAATTCATCGGACCGGTCATCAATCCCATTGTCTGTCCAAGGGAAGATGCATAAACAACCCCTGCTGTCGGCGTCTCACTGGTATCCGGTTCTGCAAAAACCATGTCAATCACATCCTGATACTGCTTCAATTCATCGGTCGTTCCTTCGCCCGTCACAACCATCTTATTCACACCCGGATACTGTCCCGGATAGCTCTCAAGCATAATGCCGTCGCCATAAACATCTACATAATCGCCAGCTTTGAGTATTTCTGCACTGATTTTCTTCCCAGATTCATCTGTCAGATCCGATGGTACTTCCGTTGTAAAAACTGTGCCATTTTCTCGATCTGCCAGAAGCCATGTGCCATTCTTTCCAGCAAGCAAGAGACAATGCTGTACGTCAGATACTTCTTCAGACGATTCCCCGCTAATCTCCGTCTGAACGGTTGCGGTCTGGCTCTCTGTCGTCTGTGTACTCTGATTCGCTGCTTTCTGACCACATCCGATCAGAAGTGATGCTGTCATACAAACTGCTAATAAAATCCCTGTTAATTTCTTCATAAAATTAAACCTCCTGTACATCTATTACTTTTTGTGTAAATTGAATTTTTTATATCTTTTGTCTGCAGATAATAGATATACGTATATCTTCACAACTTTTATGGATTTTCTTCAAAAAATTGTAACTAATCAGAGCCAGCCTCCAAAATGCTACGCATTCGATCAGCATGGCCATTTCATGGCCGCCTTACTTTAATGTATGATATAATTCCGCAGATGTCAGATAGCGATACGGATTCGTATAAAGAACATTCACAATGTTCAATGTAAGTGCCCCCAGAATCATCCAACCAATAAATGACAGATCAAGCACAAATGCATCCCATTTATTCCCCTTCATCATTTGTTTACTCAACGCAAAAACTTCTTCTCTGCTCATATCCGGATTCTCTGCCAGAATATATGGCACCATCATATATTCGTAAGCCTTAACAATTCCAGGCACAATCAGCAGTAAACACCAGAGAAAGGTAAATAACTGCTTTAAAAAAATATTCACACACACATTCACATAATTACTTCTAAAAACAAATAAAATATCTTTCCATTCTGCGTTACCATACCGACAATCAATAAAATACTTGATGCAGCCGACACTTAACGGATTCCATACAAAAACCGCTATCAAAACATTCACCAAAAATGCAATGATCACAACACCCACAATACCCGCAAAGGCTGCCATCACCAATGACCACTGGATACCTGTTAAATGGCTGAGGTTGATATCTGCATCACTTCCTTTGGCCGCTCCTCTGGCCGATTGATAACCAGAACTGGTCAAAAGTGCAAATACAACACTCACAATAACAATTTTTAAATAATTGGCTTTCAACATTATTCTGGCATTGCTCTTTAGTTCCTGTCTGCTCCACATAGTGATCCCCTCTCTTCAATGCGTATTTTTCCTATTACTTTATTTTTAATTTACCACATATGATTTTAAAAATCTATCGAACATAAAAAATCTCAGAAAATCTTAAGATTCTCTGAGATTTTTGTTCGTTTAATTAATTATTCATCATCTTATGGCTTATGTATTTATTTATCAACACTTTCTTTTGGTGGAAGCAACACAGCTTCACCTGTTGTCACCACCACATTTTCTTGATTACGGCATACCGTTTCCATGACAACCCTGTTGCGCTCCGGAATAATTTCCTTCACTGTGGCAGTTGCTGTAATTGTATCCCCAATACGAACAGGTGCCGTAAATTTTAATGTCTGTGAAGCATAGATTGCTCCAGGCCCAGGTAACCGTGTGCCAAGAACCGCTGAAATCAATCCTGCTGACAAAATGCCATGGGCAATCCTGGTCTTAAAAGCGGTTGTCTGTGCGTAAGCCTCGTTCACATGTGCCGGATTAACATCGCCCGTAACACCCGCAAACATATAGACATCTGACTCTGAAATCGTTTTTGAGAAAGAAGCCTGCTGACCTACCTGTAACTGATTGATCGTATATCCCTGCATTTTGTCTTCCTCCTACCAGATATCATACATTTCTGCTTTCTGACGCAATTCATCTCTAAAAGCCGGATGTGCAATCTTAATCAAAGCTTCTGCCCTTTCTGAAATATTCAGCCCCCGCAGCCATGCAATACCATACTCCGTCACAACATAATCCACATCATTTCTGGAAGTCGTAACCACTGCGCCTTCATGGAGACATGGCACAATCTTTGAGTGAAGCACTTCATTGCCATCTGCATCTTTTGTCGTATAGGTTGAATGCATCGCAATAATCGACTTGCCGCCCTTTGACATCTGAGAGCCCTGCACAGTTTCCGACTGACCGCCTGTACCAGACCACTGATGATAACCTACGGTTTCCGATGCACACTGCCCCATCAAATCCATTTCAAGTGTTGCATTAATAGAAACAAACTTGTTATTTTTTCCAATTGTGTATGGATCGTTTGTAAATGTGCATGACTTAAACAAAATGGACGGATTATTGTTGATAAAATCATATAAACGCTGGCTTCCCATCGTAAATGAGCATACGGAATATCCATTATATAAGCCCTTGCAGGAATTATCTACTGCACCACATTCAATCAGATCCACCATTGTCTCCGTAAACATTTCTGTATGAATACCCAAATGTTTCTTTTTCTTCAATTCATTTGCCACTGCATTCGGAATATTACCAATGCCAAGCTGAATGGTGGATCCATCTTCTACAAGAGATGCCACATATTTACCAATGGCTGCATCTACATCTGTATAAGGCACCAGTTTACTTGTTGGAATCGGTCTATCAGATTCTACAAGTGCATCCACCTCTGAAATATGTACCAGTGTATCACCAAATGTTCGAGGAAAATTCGGATTTACTTCTACAATCGTCAGCGCACCAGCATTAATCAAATCTCTTTCATAAATCGCACTCACTGACAAAGTCATATAACCATGCGCATCCATTGGTGAAACTGTCGCCAGCACAACCGGACGACGATTTTCATATTCCAGTCTGCTAAGTACCTTCCTGAGAATGGATGTTGAACTTTGCGGAATCGCACTGACTAATTTTTGCTTATGTGCATCACGCAATCCGGCACTAAAAAACCATCCATTGTGGTTCATAACTCCTTTCATTTCAGGATCCTTAAAGGCATCATAATACTGTAATGGCAAACATGTATTAATTGTCGTATTTTTCACACCTGTTTCTTTTAAATACTGCAACTTTGACATAATCGCAGCCGGTTCCCCTGCCGCCTGAGCAGAAAACATATAATCATTATCTTTGATCAGGCTCAAAGCCTGTTCTGCTGTCATTTTTTTTGTTTCATACATCTTTTCAAATTCATTCATTGCTCTCACTCCTCGCTTTACACAATTCCTACGGTTGCAAGAATAACACCAATCAACGCTAATGCGATCGGGGTAATAACTGTCATTGCTAAAACATGTTTATAAGAAGCTTTTGTTGTGACACCGCATACTGCCGCCATCATAACGAATGTCGGACAATGTGGTAAGGTATCAAGACCCATGGAGGCAACAGAAAGAATCTTATACAGTGCCTCTTTGTTGATGCCCAGTGCCAGGAAATGATCCATCAACGTGCTGCAGAAAATCTGTGTACCGCTGAGAGATGCACCCGTAACACCTGAGAAAACATTGATGCAAACAACTGCAGACAAATATGGATTCATCTTGTCAGCCATTGTCATTGCAAAATCAATGAAGTACTGGAAACCAACGGAAATATTAACAACAGAGGCAAAGCCCATCAGAGCTGCTGTCAGCAGCAAGGCATTGATACTGGAAAGCCAGCCTGCTGTAAAGTCTTTTACAATATGGCCCTTTAAATATTTGTAGTTTGTAATAGCTAAAACAACTGTACCTGCCAGAATGGAAGTACATACACTATCTGAAGAACTCATGCTCTTTGCCAGGATCAGTTTCAATACAATGATCACAACATACGGCAAAATCGCCAGATATAACGGTGGCAATTCTTTACCGGATGTACTGCCTGCAATCAAAGCTGCATCACTCTCAGATGCCACAAAGGCTTCTCCCTTATTTCTCAGTGATTTTGCTGACCAGGTAAAGTAAATAATACCAATGGCAAAAGCCAATACCAGAATAATCACTGCCATAATCGGTGCACTGAATGTACTTGTACCCAGTTTTTCAGATAAAGCAATACACAGCATAGACGGTGAGCCCGGTGTTACGACATTCAAAACAACAGAGCCATATAAGAAAATTGCCGGCATCAGATTTTTGGATATATTCGCTTTACGGAACATCGGTACTGCAACCGGGTAAATCGCAAAGATAATAATAAAAGCATTAATACCACTGTAGGCCAACAGGAAAGAAATAATCACTGTGGCTGCACAAGATGCCTTCACCCCAAAGATACTGAAAAAGAAGTTGGCAATCGATTCTGCCGCACCACTTTGCTTCATTAATTCACTATACGCCGATGCTACACAGAACATAAATAAATAGGAGCCAAATATTTTTCCCATTGAGGCCGCATATGTGTTGACCATTGTATCCCAAAATGGCAATCCACTCGTAACAATCAAAATCACAGTTGCAGCAAGAGATGCCACAAACCCGTTCATCCCTTTAAAAGTTAAATAGATAAGCGCCACGATTGCGATGATCATGCCAATTACGCCAATAGCTTCCATTTAATCAATCCATCCCTTCAAAATAAATTTAAAACTCGCTTTTCTTTTTCCGGCCAGATTCAAGCTTGTAACTGGATTATATCAGACTCTATTGACATTGAAAAATGGCTTTGCTTCATCCCGATATGAAAATCATGCGTATTCTTTATATTCCTTCATTTAACACAATCTCTGATTTTTAATGATATAGATTTTTCCATCGTTCTACATAAAAACGAACATAAATAGACGAAAGAATCGAAAAAGCACCTTGATCGCTCAAAAATTATGCCAAAAAGGTGCTATAAATCCTATAATATATAATTGTATATGAAAGTTCGACATATCCTATGAATCCATTTCATTCATGCCGACTTCTCTATGCTTTCCTAATGCAATTCATTCTTTGCCACTTGTCCACATAGATTCCACAGGCATTGCACCGATGTTGTCATAGCCTTGTCTTTACGGCGGATCACAGACAATGCCCATTCAAATTCCGGATTTTCTAAATGAACCTGATGAACCCTTGCATTATTAAACTTATCAATTAATGGCTTTGGCAGAATTGTCACGCCCTGATCATTCGCCACCATTTCAAATATAAATTCCCATTGATAGCTTTCAAATGCGAACCGAGGCATAAAACCTGCTTCCAGACACTTCTCTTTCACCAGGTCATAATACATGTAGTTGGAATTGATCATCAAAATACGTTCCTGTCGAATCTCCTTGAAATCAACACTGCGCTTCTTTGACAAGCGATGTTGCTTTGATACCAGCAAAACAGCTTCTGAAGAAAATATTCTTCGCTTTTCGAAACGATTATCTGAAAAAGGTTCAATGATAACGCCCACATCCATCCGGCCATTGGCTACTTTTTCAATAATTTCTTTCGATGTTACCTCCTCGATTTGAAGATTGATTTCCGGATAAAGCTTTTGGAATTTATGTATGATAGAATAAAAATAAATAGCACCCGCTGTCGGCGGAAGCCCCAGACGTAAATTGCTGCCCGAATGGCTCAGTCGCTCTGCCAACTCTTCTGTCTGTTGTTCATAATAATCCAAGATTCGAACCGCATACTCATAGAGGATCTTCCCCTCCTCTGTTACATCAAATTCCTTCGCTCCCCTATTGATTAAAATAACTTTATATTCATCCTCCAACGCACGAATCGATTTACTCAATGTCGACTGACTGATAAATAATGCATTGGCCGCTCCTGTGAAGCTCCCTTTTTCTACAACTTCTCTGAAATAGTTCAATTGCGTTAAGTTCATGATATTCTCCCCGTCTGCCTTCTTAATACTTTTAGTATAAAGATTTTTGAAGGATTATACAAGTAATGATAAAACCGATTTCAAACAAAAAAACCAGAAGAAAATCTTCTGGATAAAAGAGGCGCAGACCGGATTTGAACCGGTGGATACTGGTGTTGCAGACCATTGCCTTACCACTTGGCTACTGCGCCATAAATATTAAATTCACATGACTAGATTAGTATATCATGCCATCTTCTTTTCGTCAAGAATAATTCATCGACTTTAATCAGAATCATCCGTGCCGATGTGGCTCAATTGGCAGAGCAGCTGATTTGTAATCAGCAGGTTATCGGTTCGAGTCCGATCATCGGCTTTTTGGACCTTTAGCTCAGTTGGTTAGAGCAACCGGCTCATAACCGGTCGGTCCCGGGTTCGAGTCCCTGAAGGTCCATTTTACCCGGGTATTTATTCTGATTCAACAAATGACGATCATGGCCTAGTGGCTCAGTTGGTTAGAGCGCCGCCCTGTCACGGCGGAGGTCACGGGTTCGAGTCCCGTCTGGGTCGTTTATATGGAATCTTAGCTCAGCTGGGAGAGCATCTGCCTTACAAGCAGAGGGTCATAGGTTCGAGCCCTATAGGTTCCATTCAATGTGAAGCAATTTGCATTTATGTCTTTGCAGGCATTGAGGAATGCCGGCGTGGCGGAACTGGCAGACGCACAGGACTTAAAATCCTGCGGACCTAATCGTCCGTACCGGTTCGATTCCGGTCGCCGGCATTTAAAACAAAATATGTGTGTGTAGCTCAGCTGGATAGAGCACTTGGCTACGGACCAAGGTGTCGGGGGTTCGAATCCTCTCACGCACGTTAGTAACAAAAAGAGACAGGACTAGATGTCCTGTCTCTTTTTGTTACCAGTCGAGACGGATGATACAAACCCGTGGATAATCACAGGTTCGTATCTCGCCTCCGGCTCGGTTGTTGCCGAACAGGCGTCACTGGCGCCTAGCAACCTCTCACGCACTGATAATTGATATCAGATGGAGCGTAATATAGAAATTATCGGTTTTCAATAATTTTGGATGCGTTTTGTGCATAGTTATATAGATTTTTTTAGGAGGTACTTCAGATATGAGTAAGCTTTTGGTGGCATGGCATCATTTTAAGACGATTACGACGCATAGAATTCTGGTGATGCAGGGATGTTTCAAGATGGGTTTGTACTGGCAGGGGTTGACACATGATCTTTCGAAGTATTCCCCAACGGAATTTAAAACAGGCGTTTTGTATTATCAGGGAGACAAGAGCCCGAATGCTGCAGAGAGGGAAGCAAAGGGCTATTCAGAGTCCTGGCTGCATCATAAGGGCAGAAACCGTCATCATTATGAATATTGGACGGATGTGACGAAGGATCGCAGTCTTGGTATTGTCGGAATTAAGATGCCGGTTAAATATGTAGCTGAAATGTTTGCGGATCGCGTAGCTGCCTGCAAAACTTATGAAAAAGACAGGTATACAACGATGAGTCCCTGGAGATACTATAAGAGAACGAAAGAGTATATTACAATTCATCCGGAAACACGTAAGCTTTTGGAACGCTTGCTCAAAATGCTGGCAGTTAAAGGCGAGGATGAAGTATACCGCTATTTGCGATATCTGATCAGAGTAAAAAAAACATATTGAGAAACACATAAAAAAAACAAATCCGGGTCATACTATTGACGTACCATAATTAAAGGAGGTTAATCGTATGGCAAAGAATAAAACAAGCTACAATAATAAAATATCCGACTGCAGTAACAGTACGAATAGTACCAATAGTACAAACTGCAGAAACAGCGCAAGTGATAAGGCAGGGAATGCAGCGAAGAGCGCATACAAAAATACCGTAGATAGCATGAAAAACAGTGAAGATTCGGAAGATGAGTATTCACAGAAGAACACTTATAAAAACGCATACAAAAACAGTAGGGAACGATAGAAGAATAAAAATAATTTGACAGCTGCCGCAGTCTATTCGACTGCGGCAGTTTTTTCGCATATAATATAAATAAAAGGAGTATTTGAAAGTCATGGCATTTCAATTAATTTCCGCAAGGGAAGCCGAAAGCCTGATGGATCATTGGGAGTATGTTGTTATTGATCTTCGGAATGATAGAGATTACAGAAAAGGTCATATGCAGGGAGCTCTCAATCTTCCCTATGAATTTCTGGATCATTATATAGAAAAACTTCCCAAAAGCAGGCGATATATCCTTTATTGCAGCCATGGCGGAGCCAGTATGCTCGCCGGCAGGAGGATGTCAGAACAGGGGTTGGATGTTTTAAGTATAAGTGGTGGAATTTTATCATACAGGGGTCGCTTATTTGTATAAAAAGTCAAAAATAATAAATTACGTAAGGCGTGTCTTGCCTGAGATTTATAAAAAGTATATACTAAAGATTGAAGCCGAACGGACAGAGGAGAAGAATAATGGAGAATAATACATTTGAATATGTTGTACCATGTCATTTTGGCATGGAAGCCGTACTTAAAAGAGAAATTATGGCACTGGGATACGAAATCGTCAATGTGGCAGATGGCAGAGTTACCTTTAGAGGAGATGAAAAAGCCATTGCACGGGCGAATATTTTTTTAAGAACAGCAGAAAGAGTTCTGCTCTGTGTAGGCAGATTTAAAGCAAGGACTTTTGATGAACTTTTTGAGGCAACGAAGGCGATTCCATGGGGAGATTATATCCCGGTCAACGGAAAATTCTGGGTCAAAAAGGCTTCAACAGCCAAGAGTCAGTTATTCAGCAGTTCGGACATTCAGTCAATTGTGAAGAAGGCAATCGTTGAACGTCTGAAGGTGACATACAGAGTAGATTGGTTCAAAGAAGACGGAGATGAATATCCGTTAAGAGTTTTTATCCTGAAGGATGAAGTAACGCTTGCACTGGATACTACAGGTGAATCACTTCACAAGAGAGGTTATAGAAAATTGACCGGTAAGGCACCGGTGTCTGAAACATTGGCGGCGGCATTGATTATGCTGACACCATGGAATAAGGATCGAATTCTGGTGGATCCCTTCTGTGGCAGCGGAACATTTCCAATTGAGGCAGCAATGATCGGCGCCAATATTGCACCGGGTATGAATCGTGAATTTACGGCTGAGGCATGGAAACATCTTCTTCCGATGAAGGGGTGGTATGATGCAGTGACGGAGGCTAATGACCTGATCCGCAATGACGTGGAGATGCGTATACAGGGATATGATATTGATGGTGAAGTTATCAAGGTTGCGATGGCCAATGCCAGAGAAGCTGGTGTGGATCATCTGATTCATTTCCAGCAGCGTCCGGTAAGCGAACTGCGTCATCCGAAGAAGTATGGTTTTGTGATTACAAATCCGCCGTACGGTGAACGACTGGAGGAGAAGGAAGCTTTGCCGGCTCTTTACACAGATATCGGTAATGCGTTCAGACATTTGGACAGCTGGTCGTACTATGTACTAACTTCTTATGAGGATGCCGAACGATATATTGGTCGAAAGGCAGATAAAAATCGTAAGATTTATAATGGTATGATCAAGACTTATTTTTATCAATTTATGGGACCAAAGCCACCAAAAAGAGTGGATAACAGGAGGTTCAATTGAAACACTTAAAGCGTTTCATTATTCTGGCAATGGTACTTGGCATAGGAGGTATTCTTTTAATGCGGGTACCTGCCACACAGTTTCGCGGACAGGATTCTCAGGAACTGACCAGACATTACAATATAATTAAAGCAGAGGACATTAATAGCAGAACTATTAGCCTCTATATGGATGACCGGAAAGTGGAAACGGTCGGCAACGACCAAATCTGGATGTCAGATGATATGACATTAATGATTCCGGAAACGATGGTTAATGATCTCTTTCAATGTACAGCGGCCAGGATGGATGGTGATATCATCAAACTGATCAAAGGTCAGAAGACCTGCGAGATTGACATTCAAAAGAATCGGGTTCGGACGGATCCCGGATGGACAGAGAACAGGATAGCAGAATTTGATCGGCATGGCAATATCTGTCTTTCTGCGAACTATCTTGCAGATTATTTTGATTATGATTATCAGTGGGATGATGAAAATAACACGGCAATGCTGGCGGCACCGGAAGATGAACCGGTGTCTCTGCCGGTCAGATATGATCTGCGTGATTATGGAAGAGTTTCTGAAGTAAGGGACCAGGGAAGTTGGGGAACCTGTTGGGCTTTCGCTGCTTTGTCTGCATTGGAATCTTCTCTGCTGCCGGATGAGAAATGTGAGTTTTCTGTCGATCATTTGGCGATGAATAACGGATTTAATGCGGATCTGGACGATGGCGGAGATTATAATATGGCATTGGCGTATATGACAAGCTGGAGGGGCCCTGTGACGGAGGCGCAGGATCCTTATGGCGATGGGAAATATGAAGATGGCCTCAGTGCGGCGGTACATCTTCAGGATGCGGTGATTATCAACGAAAGGGATTATTCACAGATTAAGCAGTTGATTATGCAATACGGAGCTGTGCAGTCTGCAATCTATTCCCAGCCGGATATTCGTTCACTCAGCGCCTATTATAATGAGGAAAACGCTGCTTATTATTATCCCGAAAGTCAGGAATGCAACCATGATATTGATATTATCGGATGGGATGATACCTATCCGAAAGAAAATTTTGTAACAGAGCCGGAGAAGGACGGCGCTTTTATCTGCAAGAACAGCTGGGGTGCCGATTTCGGTCAGAATGGATTTTTCTACATATCTTACGAAGACCCGAATATTGGTGTCTATGGTGTATCCTATACGGGCGTGGAAGATGCAGATAATTATGACCGGATCTATCAGACGGATTTGCTTGGATGGACGGGATCTATTGGATATAATGAACCAATGGCCTGGTTTTCAAGCGTTTATCAGACGGACAGCGAGAATACACTTCGGGCGGCAGGTTTTTATGCTACGGATGCAGACACATATTATGATATTTATCTGGTGAGAGATTTTGAGGGCATTGAAGATATGGACCGCAGAGTTTTTTTACAGAGTGGTTATATTAAAGATAAAGGCTATTATACCATTCCATTGGAGAATCCACAGCCCTTGGAGGCAGACCAGCGCTTTGCGGTGATCGTGCAGATATACACCAGGGATTCCATGCATCCGATCGCGATAGAATATGTATCCAACGAGCTGACGGCGGGGGCCGATATTTCTGATGGTGAGAGCTATATGAGCTATAATGGAAGTTTATGGAGCCATATGGAGGAAGCATCCGCATGCAATGCCTGTCTCAAAGCTTATACAGATTTAACTCCGGACCAATAAGACGGGGATGAATCGTGACGGGTATTCGTTGGGAGAATGAGGAGAGATAATTATGCAGCGCATTATATTTGCAACAACCAATGAGAATAAAATGAAAGAGATCAGAGAGATTCTGGCGGATTTTCCGGTAGAAATCCTGTCCCTTAAAGAAGCCGGTATTCAGGCGGACATTGATGAAAACGGCAGCAGTTTTGAAGAAAATGCGGCGATTAAAGCGGAGGCCATCGAAAGAATGACTGGTGCGATTGTGTTGGCGGATGATTCAGGACTTGAGATTGATTATTTAAACGGTGAACCGGGAATTTACTCTGCACGTTACATGGGTGAGGAGACTTCATATCACATCAAAAATGCCAATCTGATAGAAAGATTAGCAGGCGTTCCGGATGAAAAGCGGACGGCCAGATTCGTATGCTGTGTGGCAGCGGCTTTCCCGGACAGAAAAACAGAAGTTGTCCGGGGAACGATTGAAGGCCGTATCGGCTATAAGGAGGAAGGAAAAAATGGCTTCGGCTATGATCCGATCTTTTATGTACCGGAATATGGTTGTACAACGGCATCTATGTCTTCGGAGACGAAGAATGCCATTAGTCACAGAGGAAAGGCATTGCAGCTGATTAAGCCTGTTATAGGCGCTTATCTTGAGACAAAGGGGATATAATGAGAGTACTTCTTGTCAGTGATTCACATGGAAGAAATCAGAATATGGAAAAGGTTATTAGAAAAGCCAGTCCCGTTGATCTTCTGATCCATCTGGGGGATCTGGAGGGCAGTGAGGGCTATTTGGAGGCAATCGCACCCTGTCCGGTAGAGATGGTGGCCGGCAACAATGACTTCTTTTCAAGGCTTCCGAGGGAGAAGGTCATTACGATTGGAAGGCATCAGATCTTTATGACGCATGGCCATAATTACTATGTGAATTATGGCTATGGGGAATTGAGGGCAGCAGCAAAATCAAGAGGGTGCGATTATGCCTTCTTTGGACATATTCACAGGCCTGTGTTGGATGATACGGAAGAAGTAACTGTTGTCAATCCGGGAAGCATTTCTCTTCCAAGGCAGGATAATCGAAGACCATCCTATGCGATACTGGATGTCAACCGAAAGGGAGATTTTGACATCGAAATCTATTATCTCTAGGGAGGATTCTGCGGTTTTTGAAGTCGGATAGCAGCCATTTTTGTTGAATTACATATGCAAAATAAAAAATTTAAAAAAATAAAAAAAGGGTTGACATTTTGCTGTTTGTAATATAGAATATATCTTGCGTCACGGATGAAATGCTGTTGATGAAACGGGGTGTGGCTCAGCTTGGCTAGAGCGCTTGATTTGGGATCAAGAGGTCGCAGGTTCGAATCCTGTCACCCCGACGATGTATGATTTACATCAAAACAAAACATTGTTTTTTGAATATGAGTCTGTAGCTCAGCTGGATAGAGCAACGGCCTTCTAAGCCGTGGGTCGGGGGTTCGAATCCCTTCAGGCTCGTTTCTCTTTGCTTAATTGCGAAGTGATATGGTGGGTATAGCGCAGTTGGTTAGCGCGCCAGATTGTGGCTCTGGAGGCCCAGGGTTCGAATCCCTGTATCCACCTTCATAGAACTGATGTAAGTTTTATGCAGGACTTTGGGCTATCGCCAAGCGGTAAGGCACAGGACTTTGACTCCTGCATTACGTTGGTTCGAATCCAACTAGCCCAGCTAATTGGGTGAATTGAATAAGATATGGGATATTAGCTCAGTTGGTAGAGCACTAGACTTTTAATCTAGGTGTCCCGGGTTCGAGCCCCGGATGTCTCATTTGAGCAAGCCTGAGAAGGCTTGTTTTTCTTTCCGGACTTATTGTTTCCGGAAGAAGAATTGAATAGATTATGCGGATATGGCGGAACTGGCAGACGCGCCAGACTTAGGATCTGGTGGGGTACCCCGTGCAGGTTCGATTCCTGTTATCCGCAGTATGCAGGGCAAGAAGCAGAAGCATTTTCTGCTTCTTTTTTTATATTTCGCTGATAACTATGGTGGAAGTACCGGAAATTATGATACACTATCCGTATATTAGAATTTTGAGCAGATATGCGATAAGAGAGAAGGTGACAGCCGGTGGAAAATGAAGAAAGAGAAGTAAGAGGGATGGCAGTGGTTTGGAAACGCCTGAGGGCTCTGGCGGTCTTTCTGCTTGTGCTATCCATGCTTGAGAGTGATGGTATTGAGCAGGAAATTATGAGGATCTCTATTGGATACTGCGCGGAAGGCGGCAGCCGGCTGGTCAGCTATGGGCTGGAAGAAGACAGATTTGAGGATCAGAACTTCATTCCGGTAATCTATATGTATGACAATGAAGCTGAGATGATGGATGCATTGGCAGAAGAAGAAATCAGCATTGCCCTGTTGGATGGCAATGAAATCGTATTCGATAATAAAATGACAGACAATCGGATTATTTTGTGGTTAAAAATCGACAATCAATACGATACCGTTATTTGTGTCAGAAAGCATCTGATGGAGGAAAATCTGAATACAGCGATCTGCTTTACAAAGGCCTGCACAGATGAAAATGATGGAAATGTTAAGGTTGTGCCTTATTTGCAGTGGCTGGCTTATCTGAGGACAGCAGGGTATGCTGAGGAGGATGTGATGCCGTATCTGGCACCGGATTTTGTCGATGAAATTCTGGAAGAAAGGCACTTTGATCGGATGTAACCTCAGAAATTGACAAATACTTAACTTTTGGATTGGTTGAGCCTCTGCTTTTTGAAATTTGTAAATAGGTAAAATGGCTGTAAAATGAAAACAAAGAATCTGAATTTTTAAAAGAAGTATCTAAAAAATTTGGAAAAATTAAAGATTAGCTATTTACTTATTAGTAAATGTGTTGTAGAATAGGGATGAAGATAAAAATTCAACATAGAAAGGGAGTTAAAAAAATGTCAACCGTATTATATGAAGTAAAAGGTAATATCGCTATCCTTACTATCAGCCGTGAAAAAGCACTTAACGCTTTAAATTCAGAAGTTCTGAATGATCTGAATGCAGCTCTTGATGCTGTAGATGTTAACGCTGTAAGAGCACTGATCATCACAGGTGCCGGCAAGAAATCTTTCGTAGCTGGTGCAGATATCGGTGAAATGAGCACATTAACACCAGAAGAAGGCGAAGCTTTCGGTAAGAAAGGTAATGACGTATTCAGAAAGATTGAAACATTCCCTATTCCAGTAATTGCTGCAGTTAATGGTTTCGCATTAGGCGGCGGTAATGAAATCTGCATGAGCTGTGATATCCGTATCTGTTCTGACAATGCAATCTTTGGTCAGCCAGAAGCTGGACTTGGTATTACACCTGGATTCGGTGGTACACAGAGACTTGCTCGTATCATCGCTCCTGGCTTAGCTAAGGAAATCATCTACTCAACAAAGAATATCGATGCTGCAAAGGCTAAAGAAGTAGGTCTTGTAAACGAAGTTTATACACAGGACGAATTACTTCCAGCAGCTGAGAAGCTTGCTTCCAAGATCGCTAAGAACGCACCAATCGCTGTTCGTGCTTGTAAGAAAGCTATCAACGAAGGTCTTGATCTTCCTATGGATGAAGCTATTGTACTTGAAGAGAAACTGTTCGGCAGCTGCTTCAAGACACATGATCAGATCGAAGGTATGGAGGCATTCCTTACAAAACGTAAAGAGAAGAACTTCATCAACGCATAATTTATCGGGTACATATTTAACGACGGTTCAGTCGTAAGGTGTTATATATTTATTAATTAATAGGAGGTATTCGTCCAATGAAAGTAGGAGTTATCGGTGCAGGTACAATGGGTTCAGGTATCGCACAGGCATTTGCACAGACAGAAGGTTACGAAGTTGTATTATGTGATATCAACGAAGCATTTGCTGAAAAAGGCAAAGAGAAAATTGCTAAAGGTCTTCAGAAGAAGGTTTCTAGAGGCAAACTGTCAGAAGAAGAAGCAGAAGCTATTATCGGCAAGATCACAACAGGTCTTAGAGATAAATGTGCAGACTGCGATCTGATCGTTGAAGCAGCTTTTGAAGATATGGCAATCAAGCATGAGATGTTCAAAGAACTTGATACACTCTGCAAACCAGAAACAATCTTCGCTACAAATACATCATCACTTTCTATCACAGAAATCGGTGCCGGTGTGAACAGACCAGTTATTGGTATGCATTTCTTTAACCCAGCACCAGTTATGAAACTGATCGAAGTTATTGCAGGTCTGAATACACCTGAAGAAACTGTTGAGAAGATCAAAGAAATCTCTGTTTCTATCGGCAAGACACCTGTACAGGTTAAGGAAGCTGCTGGTTTCGTTGTTAACAGAATTCTTATTCCTATGATCAATGAAGCTGTTGGCATCTATGCTGATGGTGTAGCAGATGTTGAAGGTATTGATACAGCTATGAAGCTTGGTGCAAACCATCCAATGGGACCTCTTGCATTAGGCGACTTAATCGGTCTGGATATCTGCCTCGCTATTATGAACGTTCTTTATACAGAGACAGGCGATCCTAAGTATCGTCCACATCCACTGTTAAAGAAAATGGTTCGTGGAGGTAAGCTTGGTCAGAAGACAGGCGAAGGCTTCTACAATTACAAGAAATAATCTTAATTATTAAGAACAATGACTGCTGTACATTCCAGAATTGGCGCTGGGTGTACAGCAGTTTTTTTGTAGGTATGATTTTTATACGAAATGCGGTCAGCAGAGCGGATTTTAAATAGATTTTACATTATAACTGTGATGGTACTGAATTGTAACGGGCAATCGATGACAAAATGGCATAATAAGAGGAAAAAATGTCTGGCAAAAAAAGTTACTTTTTGTAAATAGACTATTGAAATGAACCCCGGTTTTTGATAACATTGAATGGGAAAATGATTCAATCATTAACAAAAGTCAAAGTGATTTTCGTTAATTGCGCCAAATTGATAGACGATATAGATATAATGGAGGACATTTCACATGAATGAACGAAGAATAGAACTAGAAGGTGAAATAGAAAGGATGAAACAGCGGTTAAGCTATAACATCAAGCGTTATCGCAAGCTTAGCCGTGTTTCACAACAGGCCCTGGCAGATATGTGTGGTCTGCATAGAACGTATATATCAGATCTTGAGAATGCAAAATGCAATCCCACACTCAGCGTTATGATGGTTTTGGCAGATTGTCTCAATGTTCAGTTGGAAGATTTACTGAAAGAGTAATAAAATGTAAATCCGCTATTTACTTTTGTTGGAATATAGCATAAAATAATAGAGTATTATCGACAGGATTTACGAGAAATACATGCACCAAGCATGTAAAAACATATAAGGAGCTGAGTTAGTTTATGGTTAGAGCAATCGTTGGAGCGAACTGGGGAGATGAAGGTAAAGGCAAGATTACAGATATGTTGGCCGAGGATTCAGATATTATTATCCGTTTCCAGGGCGGCAGTAATGCCGGACATACGATTATCAATGACTATGGCAAGTTTGCATTACATCTTCTGCCATCCGGTGTTTTTTATAATCATACCACAAGTGTCATCGGTAATGGTGTTGCATTGAATATCCCATATCTTGTTGAGGAACTGGAGAGTCTGACATCAAGAAATGTGCCAATGCCGAAGATCCTTGTTTCAGATCGTGCACAGATTTTGATGCCATATCACATGTTATTAGACGCTTATGAAGAAGAAAGACTTGGCGGTAAGTCCTTTGGCTCAACAAAGTCAGGTATTGCGCCATTTTATTCTGATAAATATGCAAAGATTGGTTTCCAGGTCAGTGAACTTTTTGATGAGGAAGGCCTCAAAGAGAAAGTTTATCGTGTTGTAGAGACGAAGAATGTCCTGATTGAGCATCTGTACCACAAGGAGAAGCTTGATCCGGAAGAGATTTATCAGACACTGCTTGGATACAGAGATATGATCGAGCCTTATGTATGTGATACATCTGCATTTTTACATCAGGCATTGAAAGAGAATAAGAGAATCCTTCTTGAAGGTCAGCTTGGTTCTCTGAAGGATCCGGATTTTGGCATTTATCCTATGGTTACATCTTCATCTACATTGGCATCTTATGGTGCAATCGGTGCAGGTATTCCTGGATACGAGATCAAAGATGTTATTACAGTTGTTAAGGCTTATTCCAGTGCAGTTGGTGCCGGCGAATTTGTATCTGAGATTTTTGGCGAAGAAGCTGATGAACTCAGAAAGCGCGGCGGTGATGGCGGCGAATTCGGCGCTACAACAGGACGTCCAAGACGTATGGGTTGGTTTGATGCGGTTGCTTCAAGATACGGCTGCCGTGTACAGGGTGCAACAGAAGTAGCCCTGACAGTACTGGATGTACTGGGTTACCTTGATGAACTGCCTGTATGTATCGGATATGAGATTGATGGTGAAGTGACAAGAGACTTCCCGACAACACGTCTTCTCAAGAAGGCAAAACCGGTCTATACAACATTACCGGGTTGGAAATGTGATATCCGCGGCATCACGAAGTATGAAGATCTTCCAGAGAATTGCCGTAACTATATTGAGTTCATTGAGAAGGAGCTGGAAGTTCCGATTACAATGGTATCCAATGGCCCTGGTCGTCATGAGATCATCAAGCGTAAATAAACTAATGAAATATTTATAAATTATAAGATAAAGACTGTTTCGACAGTCTTTATTTTTTTAGAAACATTTTAGGCTTTTCTCATCATAAATACACAATTATATCGTACAATAAGAGAGTCAAATGAAGGACAAAGAAGGCTGATGGAAGGGGGAATCCATTAGCGTGAAAGGGAAAGGTGAGAAGATCGGTGTTTGACGAAATGTATTATGAAGAGAACAATATTATTCCAAAGGAAGAATATAAGCATATTATCGATACTTTACATAAGGAGAAGAAGTTCCGTCCGGCCAGGATTTCGGTTGTCCGGAAGGTATTTTTTAACAGAGAGATCAACTATCTGACAGATGCCGTCAGTGTGAATCAGGAGAATACGGACAGCTATTGCGTGATGATGACTGATTGGGATACAGACCATCTGATCCTTGAGAAGAAGAGTAAGCGGGAAGGGCTTATTTCGAAGAGCTATACACGGTTGTCGGAAGAAGAGTTTGAACGGATCCTGGATGGTGATTATGAATGGATGGCCTCCGCCAGAGAGTCGATTTTCAGAGATTTTTATTTGCAGTTGACCATCAACCAGCTGAGACCGGGCGTTGTTGTAGATTATGAGCGTCAGGCCTTTAGGATGAACAGTAAGAAGGAATATATGGTTTTTGACCTCTCTATTCGTTCAACTTATCTTTTTACAAAGGATACGGTTTTGAGTCCTCTGTTGGAGCAGACAGAACGTCTGGAGCAGAATCGTGTGGTTGTGACCTATAAGCAGATGGCAGAATTGCCGGGATTTATTTATCGAATGACAGGAATTGAACAGAAGCACCAGTGCTTGCTTCCGGAATTTGCATAGGCAAGTGATAAGAGGATGTTCTGTGGCTGTTGACAGAATCTGACAGCCGCAGAGCATCTTTTTTGTCGTCTATAGATTGAAGAGAACCGCATTTAGTGATAAAATACATTATGCGAATTAGAAAGAAAAAAAGTTATGATAGATTTTGAGAAGAAGGTGAGAGAACGTGAAAGAAAAGATTCAGTTATTGTCAAGAGGCGTATTTGAGTATGAGAATCCGGAGATTGAAGTATCAGAGAAGGAGATTGCTCTGGAAGTTGAGGCGGGCAGCCACTATTCGGGTACGATTCAATTGAACAGTCACAATCATATTGAAATACGCGCCATGATTTTCTCATCGAATAAATGGATGCAGTGCCTGGAGTCTACAGTGATCGGAACAACGGGATGTATTCATTATGTTTTTGATACACAGGCATTGGAAACAGGTGAAGTGTGCGAAGGATGCTTTTATATTGTGAGCAATGGCGGTGAGATTACGATTCCGTACAGAGTAAAGGTATGCGCGCCTTTTTGCGATTCCAGCATGGGCCCGATGAATGACCTGGATCAGTTCGCATCCCTGGCCAGAGACAATTGGTCGGAGGCATTGAAGATATTTAAGACACCGGAATTTGGGCGTGTTTTTTTGCATAATAAGAAGAATCGACGGATTTATGCGGTACTTATTAAGGGCAGTGATATGTCACTGGCAATGGAAGAATTTCTGTGTACAGTGAAGCGGAAACAGGCGGTACAGATGAGTGTGTCACAGGATTTGATTGAATTCGATAATCTTGAGCATCCCGTCAGCGAACATCTGCTGATCGAGAAGAACCAGTGGGGACATGTGAATATTCACGTTTCAACAGAGGGGGATTTCTTAAGCGTTTATAAGAAGACTGTGACGGATGAGGATTTTTTGGGAAGCTATTATCAGTTGGAGTACAATATTGTGCCGGGAATGCATACAGTGGCTTCCGGCAAGATCATTCTTGAGACGCTGAATCAGCGTATTGTGGTGCCGGTATGCTGCAGACGTGAGAAAGCCAGAGATGTGGATTTTATTGAGAGAAAGACGTTGAAGGCTTCGTGGATGCATTTGTGCAGGCTGTATTTGAAGTATGCGCTGCATCAGATTGACAGGAATCAGATGATTGGTTATGCCAGAGAGGATATTAATGGCTGTCTGAATAACAGCAGGGATATTCTTTTCAAGGTTGTTGAAGCGGATTTTCTGCGTGAGGAAGGCAAGAACGAGGAAGCACAGAAGGTTCTGGATGGTATCAATGGCCGTGAGCTGAGATATCGTTCTGCAGTCGCATACAGTTATTTTCTCTATGTGAATGCGCTGTGCAGACAGGATGAACATTATACGGAGTACGTCCGTGATTCTATTCAGTTTTATGAGGAAGGTCAATATCATGACCGATGGGAACTGGTCTATATGCTGATGAAGCTGGATGCAAGGGAAGAACAGCACCAGCTTAAGGTACTCAGACAGACGAAAGCGCTCTATGACAGGCATCTGATGGGCGGGCTCATGTATTTGGAGGCTGTTAAGATAATCAATAAGGATCCATCGCTGATCCGGGAAATGGGTGCTTTTGAGATCAGTCTGTTCCTTTGGGGAATACGTCATGATTGCCTGAATCGCGAAACGATTTTCAGATTTGCGGATCTTGTCCTGCGCATGCATGTATATCACGGACAGTGTCTGCATGCGATGATCGAGATGTGTTCATTGTATGAGACAAAGAACCTTCTTTCAGCAGTCCTGCATCTGCTGATTCTCGGTGAGAAGAAGGATCCGATCTACCATCAGTGGTATCAGCTGGGCATTAAATCTTCCATCAAGATGCAGGGACTGTTCGAATACTATATGGCGACACTGGATATGAAGAATTGCAGGGAATTGCCGGTTCCGGTACTGATTTATTTTCAGTATGATAATCGGCTGCAACTGAAACAGAAGGCATTTCTGTTCAGATATGTGATCGAGCATGAGCAATGGCTGGGCAAATTGTTCGAGGCATATGACGGTATTATCAAAGCCTTTACTTTTGAACAGCTGCAGAAGGGTGTTATTAATGAGGACATTGCCGTTTTGTATCAGCATTATCTGACGAAGGAAGCGATGACGCCGCATGTTGTGAAGGCGATGCCGGCGATTATTTTTAAGCATCATATTCATTGTGATCATCCGGGAATCGTGGGTGTGATCATTGATTATTCCGAGCTGGGTGAGGAGAAGTATTATCCACTGGATCAGGGGGATGCTTATGTGGACCTTTATATGGATGATTATCGGATTGTACTTGTGGATACCCGGGGCGGACGCTATATGTCAACAATCCCTTATACGATTGACAGACTGATGGATGCTGGCCGTTATATCAGGATCTGCTATGAGCAGGGGCGGGATAATAAGATGCTGGTACTCAACAGAAGTGAACGTGCATTGAAATATCAGATGATGGATGATGTATCCATTGAAACATACAAATGCGTTCTGAGCCTGCCGGATGTAAGCAGACATTATCAGAAGACGATCCTGAAGAATCTGATCGATTATTATTATGATAATTATGAGGGAGAGACCCTTGAGAAATATTTGCTTCAGCTGGATATCCAGCTTCTGGGTCATTCAGAGCGCAGCCATATTATTGAATATTTTATTCAGAGAGGGCTGTTTGACAAGGCTTATGAAGCTATCCGGGAATACGGATACGAAGGCATTCAGGATAAACGGATCATGCGGCTTTGTTCCAGAGTCATCCGGGAAAAGAATTTCGCAAAGGATGAACTGTTGGTGGAATTAGCCTATTTTGCATTTTCCAACGGCAAGTACGACGAGACGATTCTGCAGTATCTGATCATGTTTTATGCAGGAACCACAGAGCAGCTGTATGCGATATGGAAGGCAGCCGGTGATTTTGAAGTGCCGGCGGAACAGCTGGAGGAGCGTCTGCTCTGTGAGATATTGTTTACGGAGAATCATGTGGCCGAGGGCTGTGACGTTTTTGTCTCTTATTATCATACACATCCGGGACATCGGTTGATCCGGGCATTTCTCGGATATTATGGCTATCATTATCTGGTTCATGGACAGACATCCGGAGAGAAGATTTTCCAGATTATGGAGATAGAGCTGGATCAGGTGGAGAATGCCCGAGATGTATGCGCTCTGGCGCTGCTGCAGTATTATTCGGAGGCAGACCATGTAGAACCGGAATTTTATGAGAAACTGCAGCAGGAGGTAGCTGCCTTTATGGATAAGGGAATCCTTCTGCCGTTTTTTAGAAAATATGCCGGGAATGCCGAGGTGCCGGAGGAATTGGCCGATTTTCTCTATGCAGAATATCATACCAGTCCGAAAGCAGCGGTGACAATTCATTACCGCCTGCATCAGGAGTTTGAGACGGAGTGGATCAATGAGCCGATGCGCCATATTCTTGGGGGTATTTTCATCAGAACCTTCAGACTGTTTGCAGGTGAGAAGATAGAATACTATATCTCAGAGCAGGATGAAAATGGGGAGAAAACCGGTGAGAAACATTTACTGCAAAGGGAAGAGGCCATGGATGCATGGCCGGAAACCGGTGTGGAACTGCTGAACCGGATGAATCATGCAATCCAGACAGAGGACAGCCAGGCAGTGAATGAAATGATCTGTTCGTATGAGAGAATCAATGAAATGACAGAGCAGTTATTTGAACTGAAATAGGAGTGACACAGAGCATGGAAAGACAAAGGTTAATGGTTGGATACGATCTGTGTGCGGACTATTCACAGATCAGTTATTACAATACAGAAAAAGAAGAACCGGATTCGGTCAATTTTGATGGACAGAACGAAATCCCGACAGTGCTGTGCAGGCTGTTTTCCAATGGTGAATGGCTTGCCGGGCAGCAGGCCCTAAAAGCGGCGGAGGCAGGCAACGGTGTTTTGGTGCGCGATTTTATTGTACGCATTGCTGATGATCCAATGGTGGATGTGGCTGGTGAGCGTATGGAAAAGGCCGGACTCATAGGCATATTTTTACAGAAAACGCTGAAGGCTCTTGAGACTGTGTGTGAGGGTGCAGAGGTCGGATTTATCACGATTACCATGGAAGACGTGGATCTGGCAGCAGCGGATGCGCTGAAGCGTGCAGCGGCTTCAATGGGAATCGGCGCACAGTTGCTGGCGCTGGAAAGCCATCGATTGAGTTATGAATATTATGCATTGTCCCAGCGACGGGAATTATGGACCCATGATGTGGGCTTGTTTGAATATGATCGCCGAGGGCTGCGGTATCATCATCTGTCTGTATCCTGGAAGCACCATCCGCCGGTGGTAACAGCCGAGACAACGGTGCTGAACCAGTATCTGGATGGTCATGAACTGGCAGATCCGGTACCGCCTGAGATGGACAGACAGTTTCTTGAAGCGATTAAGGAAGTATCAGCCAGAAGAATGATCTCAACCTATTATCTGATGGGTGAGGGATTCTCTGGGGCAGAATCCGGCAAGAGCTGGATGAATCTTTCGCTGAAACAGTTATGTGCCATGAAAAGGCATGTTTTTGCGGGACAGAATCTCTATGCCCGAGGTGCCTGCTATCACAGTTTTGATCAGGGAAGTTTTGGAAGAAAACCGGGATTTATTGCAGCGAATGCCGGTCTGCTGACGAAAGATATCTATCTGCGGTCGGTACATAAGCATGCACCACAGAAGCTGATACTGGCAGCGGCTGGGGCACCCTGGTACAGTGCTGTTTCAAGAAAAGCGATCATTATAGACGGTCAGGAACAGTTGATAATCAGAATGCGGGATCCGCTGACGAATTTTGAGCAGACGGCGGTGATGACACTGGATGCTTTGCCGCAGCGTCCGCCGAAGACAACGAAGTTATTGATCGAGACTTCTTTTCGATCAGAGACAGACTGCCATATCCGTGTGACAGATATGGGATTTGGCGAGATTTTTGCGGCGACAGGCAAAGTGTGGGAGATGCATTTTGATATAGGGGAGGCTTCGGAGGCATCCGGGCAGTCTGCGAAGGAGGCTGTCATTGAGGCAACCATTCCTCAGGAAGTTTTTCCGCTGGATATGAAGATGTCCGGAACTCGTATTTTCTCGCTGGAGGAATTATGCTGGTATTTGTCGAAGAATGTTTATATAACGACCTATGATCTTTTCGATGAGAAGATGTTTTTCTGGATGGATAAGATTACAGGCAGCCATTCTCTGGCGCTGGCACTATTTAATTACAAATCCGCCGGCAAACCATTAAAAGAGATTGTACGTCTGCTTCTGAATGCGGTTGATTATCTGGATAATGGGGAAATTGCCCGGATCTACAATAAGCTCACGGAGATGGAGCATCAGAATCCTTTAGAGCAGATGCGCCTTGCGGCGGACAACTATAACCGATACGGACATTATATGGCTGCTTTGAAGAATTATCACCATGTTGTCTATCAGATGACGCATGATTATGACAGTGAGATGACAAGACAGTTCAAGGCTGACACATGGCACAATATGGGCATGGTTTTTCTGCGGCTTCACAATATCAAATGTGCGGCGGAATGTATGAAGCGGGCCTTTGAACTGGTGAAAACCCAGGATTTTCTGGCACCGTATATGTATGTGCTGGAGCTGTTGGGAGATCATGAGAAGATTCTGACGTTGATCCGTCAGGAAGATATCCCGACGGATATCAGTGATGCGATTCTCAATCGCTATAAAGAGGCCGAGCATCTGTGTGAGCATTCGGAGGAGAACCGGAAGATACAGGATGGCCTGACATTGGGAAATGGTCAGACAACTGCAAAATATTGGGATTTTGTCAGAGATTATCTCGACCGGCAGAAGAAAAACTATGATTTGACATAAAAGCTACAGAATGCGTCGGAAATGTCTCAGCGTAGGAAGATAGAGAGGTTTGAATAAAATGGAACGACATTATTATACACAGTACAGCGAGCATCTTCAGAGAGAGATGCATGTACTGGTTTATGGCTATACGGGGGTGCCGATTATTGTATTTCCGTGTCAGGACAGTATGTGTGACAATTTTGAGAATTTCGGGATGATCGATGTGCTTCAGGATTATATTGATGGTGGAAAAATTCAGCTCTTTTCCGTTGATACGGTGGATAAGGAGAGCTGGTCTGACACATGGGGTGATAAAGGCTATCGTGCCTGGATGCAGGAATGCTATTATCGTTATATCGTAGATGAAGTCCTTCCGATGGTACATGAGATCAACGGTACGGGACAGTTGCCGCTGACACTGGGCTGCAGCCTGGGCGCAACCCACGCAGCCATTGTATTCTTCAGAAGACCGGATCTGTTCGGCGGTGTGCTTGGCATGTCCGGCTGTTATGATGCCACCTATTTCACAGATGGATGGTGCGATGAGAATCTGTATAATAATTCTCCTGTTCATTTTCTGGAGAATATGCCTTCAGATCATCCATATATCCAGCTGTATAATGAGAGAAAAATCATTCTCTGCGTAGGGCAGGGCAACTGGGAGAGTGAGGGGATCCGTACAACGGGTCAGATGGCAGACATCTTCTACAGAAAAGGGATCCATGGATGGACCGATTTCTGGGGATATGATGTGGATCATGACTGGCCGTGGTGGAAAAAGCAGATCCGCTATTTCCTGCCGTTTCTTGTTGATTAATAACATCCTTATAAGACGCAAAAGCTCCGGCTTTTCTTTTAGCTAAGAAAGGCCGGAGCTTTTTTGCAGTGTTATTCCAACAATTTAACATAGAAAAAGCAAACTGTCAATTCAAAAGTTAAAACTTTTGAATTAAAAAAAAGTTAAAAATTTGTGCACTTTTATGCAAAAATAACCGTTGACTTTTAGGGGATAGAAGCATATTATAAGTGTAACAGCTGTTGAAACAAAAGCAATAAACTTTCAAAACAACAATCAAACAAAAAAGTCACATCAGCAGCAATAAATTTTCAACTTTGTTGTTGCAAAAGTCAAAAAACGGGAATAACATAGTAGAAAGGAGCTTTTATTATGAAGGCAAGAGGCGTAAGATTACACGCAGCAAATGATTTGAGACTGGAGGAGTTTGAACTTCCTGAGATTACAGATGATGAGATCCTTGTAAAGGTTGTTTCAGACAGCATTTGTATGTCAACTTACAAATGTGCGATTCTGGGAACAGAGCACAAGAGAGTACATGAGGATGTTGCAGAGCATCCGGCTATTATGGGACATGAATTTGCAGGTGATATTGTAAAGGTAGGTAAGAACCATCAGGATCAGTTCAAACCAGGCATGAAATTTACACTTCAGCCGGCTCTGAACTACAAAGGAACAATGTGGAGCCCTGGCTACTCCTATGAATTCTTTGGCGGAGATACAACTTACTGTGTGATCCCTGCTGAGGTTATGGAACTGGGATGTCTGTTGGAGTACAAAGGCCGTGCTTACTATGAGGCTTCCCTGGCAGAACCGATGTCCTGCAGTATTGGTGCCTTCCATGCAGCTTATCATACACAGATGGGTGTTTATACACATGAGATGGGCATCAAGGAAAACGGAAAGTTGGCCATTATGGCGGGTGCAGGTCCTATGGGACTTGGCGCACTGACCTATGCGCTGCATCGTGATGTACGACCTTCCATGGTTGTTGTTACAGATCTGAATCAGGATCGTCTGGATCGTGCAGAAGAGCTGTTTCCTGTTGAGACATATAAGAAGGAAGGTATTGAACTTCATTTTGTAAACACAGGCAAATTCGAAGATCCTGTTGCAGAACTGATCAGAATCTCCGGGGGTACAGGCTACGATGATGTTTTTTGCTATGCACCGGTTGCTGCAGTTGTGAAACAGTCCAGTGACATTCTTGGCAGAGATGGCTGTCTGAACTTTTTTGCAGGACCAACTGACAAGAACTTCAGTGCAACCATGAATTTCTACGATGTTCATTATAATTCAACACATGTTATGGGGACAACAGGCGGTAATACAGCAGATATGATTGAGTCCCTTGAACTGACAGCAGCAAAACGCATTAATCCGGCAGTTATGGTCACACATATCGGTGGCCTTGATGCAGCTGCAGAGACAACATTGAATCTTCCGAAGATTCCGGGCGGCAAGAAGCTGATCTATACACATTTGTCCATGCCTTTAACCGCACTGGATGAATTGCGTAAGGCGGCAGAGGAGAGAAATGATGACCGCTATGCAGCACTGTCAGATATTGTGGAGTCTCATCAGGGATTATGGTGTCCTGAAGCTGAAGAATATTTACTTACAAACTTTATTACAGAAGAATAGAAACCGTCAGAATGCTCTGATTCCGTCAGGATAACAGGATTCTGACGGGGAGGAGCGACAATGGATGCAATGGAAATACGCAGAAATGCGATTGTGGAACTGGTAAATAAGTATGGAACAGTGAGTTTTTCACAGATTAAGGAACAGTTTTCGAATGTGTCTGAGATGACATTGCGTACAGATCTGAAGGCCCTGGATGAGGCAAAGGAAATTGTCAGGATCCATGGCGGAGCCAAGTCTGTACAGCTGGTGATCGGAACGGATGATTATCTCACAAGACGTGCCGTGCGCAATATACAGGCGAAGCAGGAGATTGCGAAAAAAGCTTTGAAGCTTATTCAGCCGGATACGGCGATATTCATGGATTCAGGAAGTACTACAACAGAGTTGGCAAAGATTTTTCCGGATCAGTCCAATCTGATCTATACAACAGGTCTTTCCTGTGCCACTGAGCTGGCGAATCTGACGAAGCCGGTCATTATGCTGCCGGGTGGTCAGCTGAACCGTTATAGTATCAGTGTATATGGCATTTCAGCCATTCGTGAACTGGAACAGGTTAATTTTCATCAGACGTTTCTTGGGGTGACGGGCTATTCGATGAAAGCAGGTTTTACCTGCGGCAACAATGAAGAGGCGATGTTAAAAAGGACAGCAATTGAACAGGCAGAACAGGTGGTGGTTCTGATGGATGCTTCCAAAACTGATATTAAGAGTACCTATACAATTTGTGGATTGGCAGATGTGGATATTATTATATCTGATGGCAATCTGCCGAAGGAATTCCTGTTGGCGTGTGAAACGCACCATATTACTGTTTATTAATCGCTGAGAGCGTGTATATTTCCCATTGCGGCGCCGTATAAGACGTTATGGGGAGGTATATCGTGAAAAATAAAGTACAGCAGTTTGGTAAGTTTTTGTCGGGAATGGTCATGCCGAATATCGGTGCTTTGATCGCATTTGGTTTCCTGGCAGCATTATTTATTGATACCGGATGGATACCAAATGAAAAGTTAAACAGTATGGTATCACCGATGCTCACCTATTTAATTCCGATGCTGATCGCATCTACCGGTGGTAAGATGGTTGGCGGCGACAGAGGTCGTGTGGTTGGTGCCATTGCTGTCATTGGTGCCATTATGAGTGATACATCCATCACTATGCTGATGGCGGCCATGGTCATTGGACCATTGGGCGGCTTCTGTATCAAGAAGTTCGATGAGGTGACGGATGGCCATATGCCGGCGGGCTTTGAAATGCTGATCAACAATTTCTCAGCAGGTATCATCGGCATGCTGCTTGCGATTCTGGGCTACACCGTTGTAGGTCCGGTCATGAGCGCAATTCTGGTAGTGCTTGCTGCAGGCGTCAATATTCTTATTGTACATGGTCTTCTGCCGTTGGTTGCTATTTTTATTGAGCCGGCAAAAGTCCTGTTCTTAAATAATGCCATTAATCATGGTATTTTCACGCCGCTGGCAACAGCTCAGGCGGCGGAGACCGGCAAGTCGATCATGTACATGCTGGAGCCGAATCCGGGTCCGGGCCTTGGTGTATTACTGGCGTATATGTTCTTCTGTAAAGATATGAGGACCAAGCAGTCTGCACCAGGAGCAATTATCATCCATGTGCTGGGTGGTATCCATGAAATCTATTTTCCGTATATTTTAATGAATCCGCTGGTGATCATTGCACCGATTATTGGCAATATGGTTTCTATCTTCTGGTTTAATATGATGGATTGTGGCCTTGTGGGACCGGCATCTCCGGGTTCCCTCATCGCTTATCTGATGATGACACCGGGTTCTGATATATGGAAAGTACTGGTGGGTGTGGCAATTGCGACAGGTATTTCATTTGCAGTTGCATCACCGATTGTCAAGAGGGCAGGCGGAAAGAACAGTCTGGAAACCGCACAGGCTGAGATGGCAGCCATGAAAGCGGAAGCAAAAGGGCAGACTGTACAGACTGAGATCAAAGATGCATCTCAGATCAAAAAGATCATCTTTGCGTGTGATGCGGGAATGGGCTCATCTGCCATGGGAGCAACGAAATTCAGAAATCGTCTCAAAGAAGTATGTCCTCAAATTCACGTAAGCAATACTTCAGTGGATAATATTCCATCCGATTGTGATGTTGCCGTTGTTCAGACCACGTTGGCAGAGCGTGCCGGAAAATCAGCACCGCAGGCGCAGCTTGTGACCATCGGCAATTTCCTGGCAGACCCGGCACTGGATGCACTTTATGAACAGTTATGTCATGCCGGCAGTGAGAGCGAAAAAGCAGAAACGGCATCAGATGTTCCTGCCGGGGCAGCGGAAAATGAGACTGGGGCAGCAGAAACGGATAAGCCGCAGATTATTATTAAGCAGGGAATCCGTTTGAATCAGAAGCCGGTTTCTAAAGAAGAAGCCATTCGGGCAGCAGGGGAACTGCTGGCAGAGCTTGGTTATGCAGATGAAACTTATGTAGATGCCATGCAGGAGCGTGAAAAATTGGTAACAACGTATATGGGTATGGGTGTTGCTATTCCGCATGGTACCAGTCAGGCTAAGGAGAAGGTTAAGAAGACTGGTATTGTATTTCTGCAGTATCCTGAAGGCGTGGATTTCGGTGATGAGAAGGCAGAACTTGTATTTGGTATTGCCGGAATCGGTGATGAACATCTGGAACTTTTATCCAAGATCTGTGAGGTTCTGGAAGATGAAGAAGTTCTTGAGAAAATGAAGACAACTTCAGATCTGGAATGGGTAATGGAGCAGCTTTCTTAGGTGTTAGATGACTGAGATCGGGAAGGTAGATGGATATTTATATCAGCTGGAAGATGACTCCCACCTCTATAGGTGGTGAGAAACAAGCTGGTATCAGTGGTGGGAGTCAATCCCCCAGCTGATATAGCCTCCGGCAGGATTGCAGAGGTGCGCAGTAGAAGTATGTCATGCAATTGCATGACGCGCACCTCGCAACAAGAATGCCGAGGCATTCTTGAATATAGGGAAGGAAAAAGCGGCTGTGCGGATGAGGTACAGCCGCTTTTTCAGACAGAAAGAATGTGTCAGGCGCATGGTTTGTTGATATTCGTGCTTGACAAATTTTCGCGGTAATTATAATATAGAGAATAGAAAATGTGGTGAGAAAGAGGAGTAGATACAGAATCTCTTCAGAGAGAGCGGTTTGGCAGCTGGAAGACCGCTTAGAGCAATGTGTATCGAAGGTAGCTTTTGAACAGGATGGCTGAACAGGAACAGGCGGCGAAGCGTTGACGACTGGTTTTAGTAGGCTGTAACGGGTGGCTCCGTTAAAGGCTCTGAAGGCATATGGAAGTGCCATGCATTAGACAGCGGATAGATTGCTGTGCGCATCGAAGTGATGATGGATGTGTGTCATTGGAATATGTGAATAAAGGTGGTACCGCGAGCTCTCGCCCTTTTTGGATGTGAGGGCTCTTTTTTTACGCGAATAATGAGTCAAAGCCCATGCTTGCATGTGGCCTTGCAGTCACTTTACAAAGAAGACAGGAGATTAAAATTATGGAAATGGAAAAAACTTATAATCCTGCGGCCATTGAAGAGAAGATTTATGACCGCTGGCTTCAGAAGAAGTATTTTCATGCAGAGGTAGACAGAAGCAAGAAACCTTTTACGATTGTGATGCCGCCTCCAAATATTACAGGACAGCTTCATATGGGTCATGCCCTTGACAACACGATGCAGGATATCCTGATTCGCTGCAAGAGAATGCAGGGCTATGAAGCATTATGGCAGCCGGGTACAGACCATGCCAGCATTGCAACTGAGGTCAAGATTATCAATAAGCTGAAAGAAGAAGGCATCAGTAAAGAAGAACTCGGACGTGAAGGTTTCCTTGAGAAAGCATGGGAATGGAAGGAAGAGTACGGCGGCCGTATTATCAAACAGTTGAAGAAACTGGGCTCTTCCGCTGACTGGGACAGAGAGCGCTTTACAATGGATGAAGGCTGTTCTAAGGCTGTAGAAGAAGTTTTCTGCAAGCTGCATGAGAAAGGCTATATTTACAAAGGTTCCCGAATCATCAACTGGTGTCCTGTCTGCAAGACATCGATTTCCGATGCAGAGGTAGAACATGTAGAACAGGTCGGCCATTTCTGGCATATCAAGTATCCGGTAGCCGGTGAGCCGGGAAGATTTATTGAAATTGCCACAACCCGTCCTGAGACATTACTGGGCGATACAGCGGTTGCTGTTCATCCGGAGGATGAGCGTTATATGGATCTCATCGGCAAGAATGTTATTCTTCCGCTTGTTGGCAGAGAAATCCCTGTTGTAGGCGATTTACATGCGGATAAGGATAAAGGTACAGGTGCTGTTAAGATTACACCAGCCCATGACCCTAATGATTTTGAGGTTGGTAAGAGACATAATCTGCCGGAGATCAATGTGATGAATGATGATGGTACCATCAACAAGCTTGGCGGCAAATATGCAGGCCTTGACCGTTATGAGGCAAGAAAGCAGATTGTCGCAGATCTTGATGCACAGGGCTATCTCTGCGGTATCGAAGATATTACACATGCGGTTGGTACCCATGACAGATGTAAGACAACGGTAGAGCCGATGATCAAACCTCAGTGGTTTGTTGCTATGGAAGAAATGGCAAAGCCTGCAATTAATGCAATCAAAACAGGCGAATTGAAATTTGTTCCTGAATCTTACAGCAAGACTTATCTTCACTGGCTTGAGAATATCCGTGACTGGTGTATCTCCAGACAGCTTTGGTGGGGCCACAGAATCCCTGCATACTACTGTGATGAATGCGGTGAGATCGTAGTATCCAAAGGTATGCCTTCTGTATGCCCGAAATGCGGATGTACACATTTCACACAGGATCCTGATACACTGGACACATGGTTCTCGTCGGCATTATGGCCATTCTCAACACTTGGCTGGCCGGAAAAGACAGAAGAACTGGATTACTTCTATCCGACAGATGTTCTTGTTACCGGTTATGATATTATTTTCTTCTGGGTTATCCGTATGGTATTCTCAGGTTATGAACAGACAGGTAAGGCACCGTTCCACACTGTACTGATCCATGGTCTTGTCAGAGACTCACAGGGCCGTAAGATGAGTAAATCTCTTGGTAATGGTATCGATCCGCTGGAAGTTATCGACAAATACGGTGCTGATGCCCTGAGACTGACATTGATCACAGGCAACGCACCGGGTAATGATATGCGTTTCTACTGGGAGCGTGTGGAATCCAGCCGTAATTTTGCCAATAAAGTATGGAATGCTTCCAGATTTATGCTCATGAATTTTGAGCAGGCAGCCGAGAAAGGTATTTCCATCGATGGTGTATCACTGGCAGATCTGACACAGGCTGACAAGTGGATTCTTTCCAAGATGAACCGTCTGACGAAGGATGTCACAGAGAACATCGATAAGTATGAATTGGGTATTGCCGTATCCAAGATTTATGATTTCATCTGGGAAGAATTCTGCGACTGGTACATTGAAATGGTGAAGCCAAGACTTTACAATGACGAAGACAAGACAAAGGCAGCAGCCCTCTGGACACTGAAGACAGTCCTGATCAATGCACTGAAGCTGCTTCATCCATATATGCCGTTCATCACAGAAGAGATTTTCTGCAATGTTCAGAATGAAGAAGAATCCATTATGATCTCCAAGTGGCCTGAATACAAGGATGAATGGAACTTTGAAGAGGATGAGAAAGCCGTTGAGCTGATCAAGGAAGCTGTCCGCGGTATCAGAAATACCCGTACAGGCATGAATGTTCCGCCAAGCAGAAAAGCCAAAGTATTTGTTGTATCTGAATCTGAAGAAGTCAGAAACATTTTCGAGAATTCCAAGGCTTTCTTTGCAACACTTGGTTATGCCAGCGAAGTTGCAGTTCAGTCTGATAAGACAGGTATCGCTGAAGATGCTGTATCTGTACTGATCCATCAGGCAGCTCTTTACATGCCGTTTGCGGATCTTGTGGACATCGACAAAGAGATTGAACGTCTGACAAAAGAAGAAGATAAGATGAACAAAGAGATCAAGAGAGCACAGGGGATGCTTTCCAATCCGAAGTTTGTCGATAAAGCACCTGCTGATAAGGTGCAGGCAGAAAAAGATAAGTTAGAGAAATATACACAGATGCTGGCGCAGATCCAGGAACGTCTGGCAGCACTGAAATAAGAGTTTACGATTACTTGAATTAAACAATGTTTTATCCCGGATTCCTCCCAGACAAGGCCATCATCGACTTTTGTCAGGGGGGAATCTTGCAGGATGGGAGAGATAAGCATGAATTATGCAGAGGCAGAGGAATATATTAATCAGATTCCTCGTTTTTCAAAAGTGAAATCAGAAGAGAATGTGGATGAGATACTGGCCTTATTTGGTCATCCGGAGAAAAAGTTCGCTTATATCCATGTGGCCGGAACCAATGGAAAAGGATCTGTCTGTGCATTTTTGGACAGTATGCTCCGGATGGCAGGAAAGAAGACGGGGCTCTTTACGTCACCGCATCTGATCACGACAACAGAACGGATGAAGATTAATGGCCAGAATATATCGGAAGAAGCGTTTAATGAAATTTTTGAGGAACTGCTCCATGTTGTCAAAGTGCGCGAAAAGGCAGGACATCTGCATCCGACGTATTTTGAATGGCTTTATCTGATGGCAATGCTCTGGTTTGGCAGACAGGGGATTGAGTATGGTATCATTGAAACCGGACTTGGCGGCAGATTGGATGCCACCAATCATATCGCGCAGCCTGTTTTAACCATCATTACATCCATCAGCTATGATCATATGGAAATTCTTGGCTCAACCCTGACGGAAATTGCAGGGGAGAAGGCGGGCATTTTGAAATCAGGTGTACCTGTCATTTGTGACGGCAGTGAACCGGAAGCGATGGCTGTTATTCGTAAGAGAGCGGCGATTTTACACTGCCCATTGAAAGTGATTGAACCGGAACAGGTTAAAATTCTCTTAAATCGGGGCAAAAACATTGATTTTTTATTGCAGGATAGGTATGATAATAAGAGTTACAGGATTCATGTGCAGACAGAGGCGGTTTATCAGACCATGAATGGTTCTCTGGCATGGATGGCTGTAAAGGAGCTGCAGAAGCAGGATTCAGAACTGCAGCAGACGGAAGATGGTGTTTTTCTGGAGGGCATGGCGCATATGCACTGGCCGGGAAGGCTGGAAGAACTGCTTCCGGGGGTCTATGTGGATGGCGCACACAATGTAGGCGGCATCAGGAAGCTCCGTGAGTCCATTGCGGCTAGTTTTGCGGGCAGACCGGTATGGCTGCTTTTTGCAGTGGCCAGTGACAAGGATTACGGGGAAATGATACGAATTCTCTGCACGATCCCTGAACTGAAGGGCGTGACAGTGACTGAGATTGAGAATTATCGACGGACAGATCTTGAGACAGTTGCATCAATATTTAGAAAGAACTGGCATGGATATGTGGGTCATTCATATAATATAAATGAAGCAATCACCACAAGTGAGCAGCAGGCGGCGAAGTATCCGAATGCGGTACTTATTTGTGCGGGATCGCTGTATCTGGCAGGCAGTGTGATCGAAGCACTGCAGCGGTAGATGGTGCATCGACAGGGAGAGACGATGCAGGAAGGACGGACAGATGATTAATTTTGAAGAAGAATTGAAGAAATTTAAGCCAAGCCTTGAAATTGATCAGGCGGAAGAGGCAATTTACAAGAATGATCTCCGAGATGTAACGGACATCCTGGAGGATATGATGAAGGAAGTTAAAATTGCATCAGGAAACAAGCGCTTTTAGGGGGATAGCAGATGAATTGCATAAAGTGTAATATGCCCCTGGAAAATGTCTATGTATGCCCACATTGCGGTCATGTGGACAAGGTGGCCAAGAAGATCATATATTCATCCAACTGGCATTATAACCAGGGACTGGCCAAGGCAAAGGTACGAGATCTGAGCGGTGCTGTGACATCACTGAGTCAGTCATTGAAATATAACAAACGAAATACAGACGCACGTAATCTTCTGGGGCTGATTTATTATCAGATGGGAGAGATTGTGGCAGCCCTCAGTGAATGGGTCATCAGTGTCCATTTTCAGGAGCGCAACAATATTGCGGCTGACTATATTCAGGCCATTCAGAACAATCCGGCCAAGTTAAAGGCTGCCAATAAGGTGATCCAGAAGTATAATCTGGCGCTGAGCTATATGCAGGAGAATAATGCGGATCTGGCGATCATTGAGCTGAAACGTGTGGTGAATATGAGCCCTACATATATCCGGGCCTATCAGCTGCTGGGGCTGCTTTATATGCAGAGAAAGCAGTATGCGGCGGCCAGAAAGGTACTGATGCGTGCAGTCAAGGTTGACAGAAATAATATGACCACACTGCGGTATCTGAAGGAGGTTAACCGCCTTCATGGCAAACCTGAGAAAAATCAGCATGGACGTAAGGAAGAATTTATGCAGATCAATGACCCGAATCCTATCGTTATAGAGGAAGGGTCAGGTCAGAATTATGCAGATTACAACACAGGATTTTTGTCTTTTATCAACATTTTGATCGGTATTGTTATTGGTGCGGCCGTTATCTGGCTGTTGATCGTGCCTTCAATCACCAAAACCAAGGCATCTGAATACAATCAGGCAGTTGTGGAATACAGTGCCCAGATTTCCGAACGCAATAAGAATATTGACGATCTGCAGAATCAGATTACCGATCTGAAGAGCCAGTTAGCTCAGTATGAGACAACTGCCAGCAATACAGTGGATGATGCCGGTGCCAGTGAGCAGAAACTGATAGAAGCTGCCAGCAATTATCTGCAGCAGAATCTTCAGGATGCAGGTATGCTGATCGCTGAAATCGAACCTGCAGCCATTACGAATGCCCAGGAGAAGAAGATTTATAATATTATCAAGGAAGCAACAAAGAGTTCTGTGACGGAAACGCTGTATGCGAACGGCAAGGACAGTTTTGATAAGAAAGACTATGTCGGAGCTATCGATGGTATGACCAAAGTCCTGCGGATGGACGACAGCTATTCCTATGCTGTGTTCTACATGGGACGAAGCTATCAGCTGCTGGGCGATACCGGTAATGCAGCCGGCTATTATAAACGTTTGATTCAGTCTTATCCAAACTCAGATCTGATCGATGATGCAAGAAAATATCTGAACCAGTTGGGCGACACATCAAGCATCGATGCCGTTGACATCAGCAGTTCAGATACATCTGATACCACCGACAGCAGCGATAATAGCAGTGACAGTAGCGATAATAGCAGTGACAGTGGCGATAATAGCAATGACAGCAGCGATAACTCCGGTGACAATACAGGCGATGGTTTGTCAGATAATGGTGACGGCAGCGGAGAATAATTTTCTTGCGATTGAGAATAGGTCTTAGGACTAAATAAATAGTGAAAACACAAAAGAAAAGCATGACTTTCTAATTGTAGGGAGGACATGCTTTTTCTTATTCATGTGAAAAATGCGGCAAGGCCTATGCTGGCATGAGGTCTTGCTGTTGGTAAAGACTAGTGGCAAATCCCTATACAATTATAAATTGAAACAAGAATACATTTTTGAAAAAATCAATAGTTAGGTACCTTAATAAAAAAATAACGGTAACTGTTCAGAGCTAACCTCCAAAATGCTACGCATTTCGTCGGTGTGGCGTATCCGCCAAATAAAATTTCAAAAACAGTCTTAAAAATGCAAGCATTTTATACCTGTTTTTGAAATTTTGCTTGGCTCTGAACAGTTACAAATAACGAAATTGTTTTATGAAGGATAGACACCAACCTCAGATGGGGAGGAGATTTTTTTATGGAATATCGTATTGTCCGCAGCATTTTGTTTGTGGTGCCCGGCCGGGAAATTGATCATTTTCAGGCGGAAACGATTATCAGGTACACGGAAGGGCTGCTCAGGCAGCAGTGCTTCCGGCTGTTGGTTTTTGATCTGGCGGATACAGTCTTTATGGATAGTGCCGGTGTAGGCATGATGATCGGACTTTATCGGGAAATCAGGGCATGGGGCGGTGCTGTTTATATCATTCGCATGCAGAGCGGGGTTCGGAGGATTTACCGGATGGCCGGGCTGCATAAAATTATTCCGTGTTATGAAGATGAAGCGCAGTTTTTGGCAGCAGTGGAAGGAGGCGGAGCCGGGGATGAGAGATAAAATGCGTCTGACAATGAATGCCATTGCGGAAAATGAGTATTTTGCACGGGTGACGGTGGCTGCTTTTTCAGCAAAAATGGATCCGACGATGGAAGAATTGTCAGATATTAAGACAGCCGTTTCGGAAGCCGTCACGAATGCAGTCGTACACGGTTATGACGGTAAAGGCGGAAGCGTAGAGATCAGAGCGGAAATTCAGGATGAATGGCTGGAAGTTGAAATTGAGGACGAGGGAATCGGGATGGATGATGTGGAACTGGCCATGGAGCCTTTATACACATCGCGTCCGGAAACAAATCATGCCGGCATGGGCTTTACATTTATGGAGGCGTTTATGGATGAGCTGGAAGTGACCTCGACATCGGGACAGGGTACAAAGGTGAAAATGAGGAAGAAGATTGAAAGGCCTGCAGTTCTTCGCAGCAAAAAGAGGTCCGTCAGGTGACAGATGTCCGTGAGCAGCTTCAAAGGGCACAGGCAGGGGACAAGGAGGCCAGAAATTATCTGGTACAGGAGAACATCGGGCTTGTAAAACATATTGTCAGCCGATATACGGCCAGAGGAGTGGAGAAAGAAGATTTATTTCAGATAGGGATGATCGGGCTTCTGAAGGCCATTGACTATTTTGACCTGAGTTATGATGTGCGTTTTTCGACTTATGCTGTACCGATGATTGCCGGCGAAATTCGTCGTTTTATGAGGGATAATGGTGCCATTAAGGTCAGTCGGTCGATTAAAGATAATCGGGCGGCAGTGAATCGTAGTAGAGAACAGTTGCTGGAAAAGCTGGGAAGGGAACCGACCCTCAGCGAAATCGTGAAGGATGTTGGTATGTCTATGGAAGATGTATTGCTGGCGGTCAATTCAGGGCAGGAGGTGGCGTCGCTGCAGCAGACAATCTATGACGGTGACGGCAGTAGTATCCGATTGATGGACAAACTGTCTGCCCGAAGCGGAGAGGGAGATGCGGCCCTGGATCGGATGATGCTGGCGGATTCATTGTCTGCACTGGATCAGAGGGAGAGAGAAATTATTGTTCTCAGATTTTATTATGATCAGACGCAGTCACAGATTGCAAAAAGGATGGGGGTATCTCAGGTACAGGTATCCAGACTGGAGAAGCGGATACTCAGAAAAATGAAGATGTATATTTGCTGATGCATAGTGCTGTTTGTTTTTGAGATACTATCGGATGTGGAATCCATTAAAGGGGTAGAGCGAAGAAACCGGTATCGGAGAAATGTTGAAAAGCAGAGTCGAAAACAGAGGATGAGACAATGAAAACAGAGTCGAAAACAGGAGATGAGACAATGAAAGCAGAATCAACAACAGGAGATGAGACAGCAAAGACTCAGAAACAGGTTGTAATCTACTTGCTGGCGGATGATTATATTGAAGTTGAGGTGCAGCCGTTGACTATGGGAGATCTATGTGAAATTGTGGGAACGGACAGGAAGGTGGCGGATTTTGCCAAACAGATGCCGGTGACAGGCCTGCAGCCTCAAGAGACGGGGCGGAGTGTCATCTCTGTTTTAATGTTGGTGGAAGCAATCACAGTGCAGGTCCGGAAGCAATTTGCAGGTATCCAGTGCCAGTGTGTGCTGCTGGGAGCGGAAAAGTTGATTGTTGAATGGGGAGGCAAAAAGACGGCACCGTGGTGGGTGACGATTTTGAAGACGGTATGCGTGAGTCTGATCATTCTGACGGGTTCGGCTTTTACCATCATGACTTATGATCAGGATGTGGATGTGGCCGGGGTGTTTGGTCGGATTTATCAGCTGTTTGTGGGCCATGTGCCGACACAGCCCGGGATTCTTGAGGCTGCTTATGCTTTTGGTGTGGCTGCAGGTATTCTGCTGTTTTTTAATCCTTTTGTTTCGGCGGCAAAGAGAAAGGCACCCTCTCCTGTTGAGATTGAAATGGAGAAATATGAATCAGATATCAGGGATACGATTGTCAAAATTGATAATCGGTTAAACAAAAGATAAGATTATATGAAAGATTTCGTTTCAATAAGCAGAAACTGAGAAACGAAGGGAAACAGGCTGTTTGACAGACGTTGACAGGGGAAAAGGGTTAAGTTATAATGAAAGTTACTGTAAATAGAAAGAAAGGCGATTAGCAATGAATTTCAAAGAAAGAGATTTTATACCGATGCTGTTTGGCGGGGACATCAATACATACAGTGTTGCCCGTGCATTTTATGAACGTTATAAAGTGAAATCCTATACATTTGGTAAGTTTGCCACAGGTCCGAGTTACCAGAGCAGAATTATTGAATATACACCAAACCCGAAGATTGACACAGATGAAGTTTTTATGAAGACAGTGAAGAGCTTCTGCTTCAAGCATGCAGACAAGACCGTTGTTCTGGTGGGCTGCGGTGACAGCTATGTGGCATTGATCAGCAAGCATAAGAATGAACTGCCGAAGAATACCATTGCACCATATATTGATTTTGATTTGATGAACAGTCTCCAGCAGAAAGAGACATTCTATAAACTTTGTGAGAAACATGGCGTGGATTATCCGGGAACCATTATCCACAACAAAGAGATGGGACATGATTTTGAGATGAATTTCCCCTTCCCTGTGATCTTGAAGCCATCCGACAGCATTCAGTACTGGGAGCATCCTTTTGATACACAGAAGAAGGTGTACACGATTAAAGATAAGAAGGAACTGGATCAGGTGCTGGATGACATTTACGGGGCCGGTTATACAGGCAAACTGATTATTCAGGATATGATTCCGGGTAATGATGAGTATATGCGTGTGCTGACATCCTATTCGGATCACAACGGCAAGGTGAAAATGATGTGCCTTGGTCATGTGCTTCTTGAAGAGCATACACCGCACGGATTGGGCAATCATGCAGTCATTATCACAGAGCCGAATAAGGAACTGATGATGCGTGTCAAAGATTTGCTCGAAGAACTGCATTATGTGGGATTTTCCAATTTCGATATCAAATACGACAGAAGAGACGGCAAGTTCAAGTTCTTTGAGATCAATACAAGACAGGGCCGAAGCAATTATTATGTGACCGGTTCCGGATTTAATGTGGCAGAATATATTGTGGAAGACTTTGTTTACGGCAAGGAACTGCCGCTGCGTTACGCCAAAGAAGAGCATCTCTGGATGGTTGTTCCAAAAGCCGTTGCCTTTAAGTATGTCAAGGATCCTGCTCTGAAGGCAAAGATGAAGAAGCTGATCAAAGAGAAGAAGGTTGTGAATCCAAGTTTCATGAAGGGAGATCTCGGTATGCCGAGACTGGCCCGTATGATCAAAACCCATCTGAGTCATTTTGAAAAGTATAAGAAGTACTATAGCTAGTACATTGTTTTCGAAATAACTATACCATTCACTTGCACAGATGTTTGAATTTGAACCTATACGTATGCAGTTAATTGCAAGGAGGAAATACGTATGAAAAATTATACATTAAAAGAATATGCAGATTTGCTGTCTTCTGTCGATATGCTGGCAGAGGCGGAAATGATGGGCAGGGATGAGACGGTCATTACATATCTGACGTATGATTCAAGGGCAGTGACACCGGGAACCCTTTTCATCTGCAAAGGTGCAGCCTTTAAAGAACAGTATCTGGAAAATGCGATCCGGGCAGGTGCTGTGGCTTATGTTTCTGAAGTACAATATGAAACAGAGACCAAGGTGCCGTGTCTGATTGTGAAGGATATCCGTAAAGCCATGCCGCCGCTGGCTGAGATGTATTTCAACAAAGCATGGCAGGAATTGACGGTCATCGGTTTTGGCGGTACAAAGGGAAAATCCACATCTGCTTATTATATGAAAGCCATTGTGGATGACTATATGGCAGCCACAGGGGGCAAAGAAAGTGCTGTTTTATCATCCATCGACATATACGATGGTGTGATTCGACAGGAATCCCATATTACAACACCGGAATCGGTGGAATTACATGAGCATATGCGCCATGCGGTAGACAGCGGTATTACTTATCTGGAGATGGAAGTTTCCAGTCAGGCGTTAAAGTATGACCGTGTGAATAATATGCAGTTTGATGTGGCGGTTTATCTGAATATTTCAGAGGACCATATCAGTCCGATCGAGCATAAGGATTTTGAAGATTATATTTCATCTAAGATGAAGATGTTTGCGCTGGCTAAACAGGCAGTTGTCAATCTGGATGCGGATTTTGTGGAGCGTGCCTTAAAGGCTGCAGAGGATGCCGGCAGCTTCAAGACATTCAGTCTGAAGGATCCGTCTGCGGATTTTTATGGCTACAATATTCACAAAGAAGATGGAGAAATCATTTTCTCTGTGAAATGCGATAAGTTTGATGAGACATTTTCACTGACCATGCCGGGCTTATTCAATGTGGAGAATGCCGTTGCCGTTGTGGCTGCAGCGACACTGCTGAACATTCCTCTTGAATACATCAAGTCCGGTCTTCACAGGGCAAGATCCAGTGGCCGTATGGAACTGTATACAAGTGCCGACAAGCGCGTGACAGCGGTTGTGGACTATGCCCACAATAAACTGAGCTTTGAGAAGTTATTCGGTTCCACAAGAGAAGAATATCCGGATCATGATATCGTGGCTATTTTCGGATGCCCGGGCTATAAGGCCTATATCCGTCGTAAGGACCTTGGTCTCATTGCCGGAGAATATTCCAAGAAGGTTTATCTTGTGGCTGAGGATCCCGGCAAGGAGCCTGTACAGCAGATTTCAGAGGACATTGCCCAGTATGTGGCTCAGAAGAATTGTCCGTATGAGATTATCGAAGACAGAGGTGTGGCTATCCACAAAGCCATTATGGAGTGCAAGCGGCCTACCGTTCTTCTGATTACCGGCAAGGGCAATGAGACGCGACAGAAATACGGCACGATCTATGCGGATTGCCGTACAGATGTGGAATATGTCAAGGAATATCTGGAAGAATATAACCATTCACCTTCCCATGTACTGGAAAATCAGAATTTAGACTAGTTTTTTGCGGAAAACATGATAAAATATGTAAGAGGTCAGTATGCATTCCTAATGAATAAACATACACCGAGAAGCAACGATAATTTTAAGGAGGATAAGTAAAATGAAAATGAGAAAAGTATTAAGTGCTCTTCTGGTTGCAGCATGTACCCTTTCACTGGCAGCATGCGGCAGTTCCAGCAGCAAGAATGAAACAACAGGCGCATCAGGAGAAACTGCAGCAGGCAGTGCCAACACAGCAAAGGTTATCGATGTGGACTTGACAAGTGAAGAATATGCATTTGGTGTGGATAAAACACAGCCTGAACTGCTTGAACAGACAAACACATTTATCCAGAAGATCAAAGATGACGGTACACTGGATGCCATCTGTGCAAAATATTTCGGTGATGATGAACCTGAAGCTGTTGAATCAGCAGAGCTTGACAGTTCCAAAGACCAGTTGGTTGTAGCTACAAATGCAGCTTTCGAGCCTTTTGAATACACAAAGGGTGACCAGTACTATGGTATTGATATGGAAATCGCTAAACTTCTTGCAGATGAACTCGGCAAGGAACTTGTTATTCAGAACATGGATTTCGATGCTGTATGCTTATCTGTCAGCCAGCAGAAATGTGATATCGCTATGGCAGGTCTGACAATCAACGAAGAAAGACAGGAATATGTCACATTTACAGATTCTTATTATCAGGCATCCCAGAGACTGATTGTGCCAAGTGCAGATACAACATTTGACGAATGCAAGACAGCTGATGAAGTTGCAGCTAAACTTGGTGAATTAAGCAGCTCTGACAAGATTGGTGTTCAGGCCGGTACAACAGGTCAGTATTACGTTGAAGGCAGCGATGACTGGGGCTTCCCGGGTCTGCCTGCTGAATGTGTCACATACAAGAGTGGTTCCCTGGCTGTTCAGGATATGTTAAATGGCAACATCAACTACGTGATTATTGATGCTGCTCCTGCTACAGCAATTACAGCATCTATCAACGCAATGCAGTAATATTTATAACAGATGGGTCTACAACCCATCTGTTATGCTGTACGAGCCTGAAAGGATAAAGAAGAGTCATTATGGGAAATTTTGATCAGAAAGTTAACAAGTTTATAGAGATATTCTGGGAGCAGAATGGCTACAACAAGGTGCTTCAGGGGCTGCAGAACACCCTGATGATTGCCATTGCCGGTCTGATCATCGGTATTATTATCGGTACGATCATTGCCACTGTCCGTGTACTCCCAAAATATAAAACATTGCCGAAGGTGCTGAATGCGATCTGCAGCTTTTATGTTGCATTATTCCGCGGTACGCCTATGGTTGTTCAGCTCCTTGTCTTCTACTATGTTCTTTTACCGATTATCGGTTTGAAGATTACAGGTGTTCAGGTGGCGATGATGGTCTTTGGTCTGAACAGCGGCGCCTACATATCTGAGATTATGCGAAGTGGTATTCAGTCTGTAGATCCGGGACAGATGGAAGCCGGACGTGCAGTGGGTTTGAGTTTTGGTACAAGTATGATCAAAATTGTTATCCCACAGGCGGTCAAAAACATTCTTCCGACATTGGGCAATGAATTCATTTCCTTGATCAAGGAGACATCTGTTGTCAGTTTTGTCGGTGCGGCAGACCTTTATGTAGCATTTAACTATATCGGCAGCAACAGCTATGAATTTATGGTTCCATATCTTGTCATGGCATTGATTTATATCGTTCTTGTGCTGATTATTTCATTATTAATCAAATTGATGGAAAGGAGCCTGAAGAAGAGTGATAGACGTAATTAATCTTAAGAAAAGCTTTGGCAGTGTCGAAGTTTTGAAGGGCATCAACATGACCATCAATAAAGGCGATATTGTGGCGATCATTGGACCATCAGGTTCTGGTAAAAGTACATTTCTCCGCTGCCTGAACTGTATGGAAGACCCGACATCGGGACAGATTATCTTCAACGGGGTGGATATTGCAGATATGAAGGTCGATATCAATATCCATCGAAGAAAGATGGGCATGGTATTCCAGCATTTTAATCTTTTCAACAACAAAACCGTTCTTGAGAATATTATGCTGGCACCTGTATACACACGCTGTCAGGAACTGAAGAAAGCCAAACGTCATAATCGTCTGGCGGCATTTGGCAAGAAAGAACAGATTCCTGTGACAACCACCAAGGAGCAGATTAAGAAAGAAGCCAGAGAACAGGCCATGAATCTGCTGAAACGTATTGGGCTGGAAGATAAGGCGAATGTCTATCCTTCAACACTGTCCGGTGGTCAGAAGCAGCGAATCGCCATTGTCCGTGCCCTGGCCATGAATCCGGATGTGATTCTTTTCGACGAACCGACATCTGCCCTGGACCCTGAAATGGTCGGAGAAGTTCTGGAGCTGATGAAACAGCTGGCAGAGGAAGGTATGACCATGGTGGTTGTCACCCATGAGATGGGATTTGCCAGAGAAGTGGCTTCCAGAGTCGTCTTCATCGATGAAGGTGTTATCAAGGAAGAAGCAGAACCGAAGGAATTCTTCGCACATCCGAAGGACGTGAGACTGAAGGAATTTCTGTCGAAGGTGCTGTAAAACTGAATTTGAAGTGATATAAGACAGGCCGTCCGGTCAGCGAATGCTGACTGGGCGGTTTTTTGATGTTTCGGGAATACCTCCGCTGATGCCATATGATATATTAGAGACAACAAAGAACAAAGCAAATATATTTTTAGAGAACGGAGGAGAAAAAATGTTCTGGATTTTAGTAATTGGTATCGTTATTGTTTATTGTGTATTAAAAGGGGAAGATAATTCCGGCAGCAGTTCTAATAAGCGTTCAAGCACCACAACTTCAAAAGCTCAAGCAGATAAAACATTAAATGTACCGTATCCGTATAGCACGATTAAAAGAATGGAAGTACCGGTATACATCTGGGAGACCGGAATCAACAATAAAATTGCGACGGATATTTTGACAAAAAAAATCATATATGATGAAGGAAATCATCTGCTTGTATTACATTGTGGTTTTGGTTTTGAAAACAGAAATAATTTTGAAATGCATTGGGAGAATGCGGTGTTCTATGATGCTAATGGAAGAATGGTTGATGTGCAGCATAAAGGGTGCAGAGGAATTGTGCCAAAGTATGATGAGTTCGGTGAACATCCGGAGACAATAGTAGAGTATGAGTTAGATTAGTTCTGAGAGGCGAGTGTGAAAATTCGCCTCTTTTTAGGTTTGCGCGGATAATGAGCAAAGCTCATAGTGAGAAAATAAGGCTTTCCAGGAATACTCCCACGTATGCAATATGATATATTAGAGACAACAAAGCTATTACAGATACGTGTTTAGAAAAAGGAGAGTATATCATGACAAAAGCAGATGAGATGAGAAAGATGGCAGCACAGAATAAAAAAACAAAAACTGAGAAAGTCGATGATTATGAAGAAACATTAAATAAAACATATGCTAAGTTTATATGTACAGTAGAAGACTCAGCAAATAAAGGAATTTCTAAAGGATATGCAGCGGAAATTCCAAGGATGCTGGTTCCGGGGAAGTATACTTTTGAATGGAAAAACAAGGGACTTTTCACAGATTATTATGTTGCGAAAATGACTTCTTTAGGTGAACGTTTTTTGAAAGATTTTAAGGCAAAAGCGGAAAAGGATGGTTTTCAAATTGAATATAAATTAATGTATTCAGGTGTGGAACATACATTTGGTGAAAAAATTTTTAAGAAGAAAAATTCAGCGGGTTATGTGTATACGCCTACATTTCAGGTGTTTTATAGATTATAAATGGAAAAGATGAATAAAAATGTTCTGGATTTTATTGATTGGCATCATTATTGTTTCTTGTGTATTAAAAGAGGAAGAATTACATAGTTTTTATCATTCCTTTCGCTTCGCTCAAGGCACAAACAAGTTATGAAAAATGTTGTGTCCCTCCTCTCTTTGATTTATAATTCTTGTATATTCATCAAGGTATGGGAAAATTGCAGTAAAAAATCCTGATGGTACAGTGAAAAGAAAGTGAAAATGTATCAGGTGGCCAAAAAGTATTTTGAGGCATTAAAATCGGCATCATCAGATAAGGATTTAGAGGTATTGAAAGAAAAGTTAGATGTATTGCAGGGAATATAATCAGAGCAGTACATAACGGAGATTTTTTTACATATATTAGGAGGCGGCGCAGTGGCAAGACAAAAATGGAATCTGAATACAATTTATATATCAGAACGGCTGAAGGCGTGTCTGCGTCCGGTTACCTGTTGTGCGCTGACAACGGTGGTGGCTCCCATGGGATACGGAAAGACAACAGCCATCAACTGGTTTTTGGATGAACAGGGGAAAATGGATGCACTGTGTCTGATCCGTATCAGTGTGTATTCGGACAATCTGGCTATTTTCTGGAAAAGTGTACAGGTGGCTTTTAAACGGGCGGGTTTTGGTTTTCTGGAGGATTATGCCTGTCCGGAGGATGTTGCAGGAGCAGGATTGCTGATAGAGGATATGTGTCATGAATTGTCGAAAACAGGCAGTTGTTACATTTTTATTGATGATTTTCATCTGTTGACGGATAGCCGTGCATCTGCTTTTTTGTGTATGCTTGCCAGGCGATTGTCGGGAAATGTCCATTTGATTGTTGCAGGGAGAAATCAATTTCTTTCGTCGGCAGATATTTTGTGTCTGGGCGGCAAAGTTTACCAGATTGGTGTAGAACAGCTGCGACTGAATCATAAAGAGCTTGCGGTTTATGTGAAGCGCTGTGGAATAAAACTGTCTGAGAAACAGACAGAAACACTTTTTTATTCCAGTGAGGGATGGTTCTCAGCAGTCTATCTGAATTTGCAGATATTTTTGGAGCGGGGCGTGCTGCCGGATGGGGCTTCGGATATTTATGCGGCATTTACCAAGGCGATGATTGAACCGCTTTCTGCAAAGCAACGGGAATTTCTGGCTGTTATGGGGATTGCGGACGAGTTTTCGGCAGAAATGGCTGTTTTTGTTACAGAAGATGAGGAAGTAAGAGCCATGCTGAATATTCTGACTGAGCAGAATGCTTTTGTGAAATGCCTGGCAGATGGTGTGACTTTCAGATTTCATCATATGATGAAAGAATGTGCCAATCGGGTTTTTGCGGCGTTGGATGAAGAAAAACAGGCATTTTACCTGAATCGTTTTGGCCTGTGGTATGAGCAGCACAGTCAGTATCTGCATGCCATGGATGTCTATCGAAGAAGTAAAAATTATGATGCATTTCTTCGTGTTGTTAAAAATGATGCGGGAATTCTGCTCGCTTCACTGAATGCGCAGGAGGTTATGAATGTGTTGGCTGAATGTCCTGTTTCCATTTTGAAAGCACATCCATTGGCGATTCTGGTGCTGATGCGCAGCATGTTTAACTGGCGTCTGATTCCGAAGATGATGGAATTGAAAGTGCTTTTGATGGAAGTGGTGGAGGAAAATGCAGCGCTCTCTGATGAGGAACGTGGCAATCTGTTGGGGGAATGCGATTTAATTATGAGTTTCCTTTGCTATAATGATATCGGAGCTATGAGTCAGCTGCATCGAAGAGCCAGCAGCCAGATGTCCAGACCGGCCATCAGTATTCAGAACAACGGCGGCTGGACCTTTGGATCGCCTTCTGTGCTGATGATGTTTTACCGCGGTCCGGGACAGTTGGAAAGTGAGCTTGCCCAGATGGATGAATGTATGCCGCATTATTACAAGATTACCTGTGGTCACGGACAGGGGGCAGAAACGATTATGAGGGCGGAAGCAGCTTTTGTACAGGGAAGATTTGCGGATGCACAGATTGAGCTGGAACGGGCTTATGCACAGATTGAAGGAAATGGACAGGAAAATATGGCGCTTTGCTGTGATTTTCTGGCATGGCGACTGGCTCTGGCTGCGGAAATGAAGCCGCATTGTAGTCTGGAGAGGCGGCGCACCGAATTACTGCGCCATCATAATGCTGCCTGGCTTAATATATGGAGTGGCATCAGTGCCTATTATTATGCGCTGTTGGGTGAGTCTGAGAAGATTCCTCCGATATTTGGTGAACACAGGCTTTCGGATATCAATATGCTTGCCCCGGGAAGACCAATGATGCTGCTGATTGAAAATCAGGTTTATCTGGCACAGGAAAATTATGCAAAGGTGATTGGCCGCAGCGATGGACAGCTTTCTGTCTGCGAAGGCATGCATTATAGGCTGGTGGCGCTGCACATCCGTATTCAGACAGCGGCTGCTTATGAAGCCATGGGAAAATGGCAGGGGGCGGAGCAGATGCTGACGCAGGCCATTCTGGAGGCGGAGACGGATTATCTGATGCTTCCGTTTGTGGAGAATTATCGTTATTTGAAAAAACTTTTACTGCGCTGTCAGAAACAGGAAAGCCTGTTTGTCAGGTATCTGATACAGATGGGTGAAATGTATGAGATGCGGCGGGAATGTCTAAGGAAAGAGGCACATCGCCCGGAGGTACTGGCTGTATTGACAGATAAAGAATATGAAATGGTGCTGCTCATTAATCAGCATCAAACGAACCGGGAAATCGCGGAGAAAATGTTCCTTTCAGAAGGAAGTGTCAAACAATATGTCAAACAGATTTATTCAAAACTTCAGATTGAAGGGGATACCAGAACAAAGAGAAAGCAGCTGTTACAGCTGTTGGAAGAGAATTCCTAACTATTGGTGAATAGCCATTGCAAAAAATCCATTGTACAATGTCGGTACAGTGGATTTTTCTTTTTCTACAAAGTGGAGGTGCGTTATATGTCATATGTAATTATTGGGCTGATTATTGTTGCTTGTATTATTCATTCAGTTTTGAAGAAATCAAAAGAGACTGCTGATCAGGCAGTAAATGATGCGATTGTGCCGGGAGTGATGAATGCACTTTTTGATGATGTGCAGATGCATCCGGAAGGGCATTTACTGGATGTTAAGGGATCAAATATTCCGCTGCAAACATATAGCTATCTTAACAGCAGCGGCAATATTTGTTTTCGTTATCAGGGACATCCGGCAGAGTTGTGCAGCATTACTTTAACAGAGGTGAATGACTATATTGATGAGAACAACGATATGCGGCAGACAAATGAGCAGGAGATTTACCGGGGACAGTGGATGTGCTGTGAACTTGGGGAGACATTTCCTACCGGTTTTACATTCTGGCCGAGAGGCAAAATGGATAAAATCTTCCGGACAAAAAAGATTAAAACCGGGTATGAAGCTTTTGATAAACGGTTTAATCTCAGCTGTGATAATGAGGAGTGGGTGATGTATTTTCTGAATCAGGACAGAATGGCCCGGATTCTTGAACTGACGCAGACGGCCTTTGGAGAATTTGCGGTTTGTCTGCATGGGGATGGAAAGTTGGATCTGGCGGTGCACAGCGGCCATCATTTCTTTGAGGTGGGAAGAGACAGAAATAATCCGGAGGCATTGAAACAGCGCTATACCAGGGAGTTGAAATGGTGCAGGGATATGCTGGATGTCTTTATTTCCTAATGCAGAAAAATACTCCTTCCGGGAACAGATGCGTCTTTAGGCTGTGTTATATTAAAGTCACAAAAGAACAACAGAAATAAATTTTGCGGGTGAGCCGCCTAAGGATGAATCTAAACGGAGGAGATATACAATGAGTTTTTGTGACGAATTAAGAAAAATTGAATGGGAAAATTCATACAGCAATAAGAAGGAAGAAATCATTCATCGTGAGGTTGAAGGGCTGATTACGGGCATTAAGGTACTTTCACGTAATGCGGCAAGGGATGGCAAGCGAAATTTAACCGGATATTATGATCAATTTTATTGGGATACAACAGATTACTTTATCCAACCGTCTGTCAGTGAAACGGGATTTCAGAGGTATACAATGCTTTCTTTCTTGAAAGGCTATTCACAGTATGAAGCGATGAATATACGACAGGAAATCGTTAAGAGACTTCGCCAGCGACTTGCGGAAATGGGATACGAAATGTTCAGCTTCGCATTGACGAGGTCGCGCAGAGAGAGAACAAAAAATTTTTTGCCTCAAAAACGGGCGTGACACTGTATTATCTGTGGCTGAATATTTCATGGTAGAAGATAGTAAATTCATAGAATCCTCTTTCTGGTGTTGTTTCAGGCAGTGATTTGACTGCGCTGCTGTTCATTATAGCGTTTCTTCTGGTTAATATGGCGGACTTTTGCTCTTGGATAATATTTGCTGCAGTGCTGACAGTAAGTCTTATGCTCGGCAGTACGGCCCTTTGAACATTCGCCGCGGCAGATATAAAATTTGCATGGTGTTTCTCTGTATTTGCTCATGGTATTTTCCTCCGGGGCCAGTTAAGGAACAGTCTTCTGGCTGGTTAAATCTAATTGTTGCGTGCTCTTTGATTACAGAGTATAGCATGGATGAATGGGAAAAACATTGAACTATTAGTTGAAAATGACAGCATACGGCGAGGCTCAGCAGATAATGAATGAAATATCCAAAGCAGGCCATCACATGTGGAAATGTGATGGCCTGTTTGGAAATGTAAGCGTTTTACAACAGTTTTATAAACTTATATTTGACTTTAAAAAATTATAGATTATGTTTTTTCAGGACATCCAGTACAATATGGATTGCTCACAGAGAGCAGCAATTTCTTCTGGTGATTTATTTTGTTCTTGATAAGAAAGAATCTTCATGCGACATTTATGGATTCTCCTTTAATTGTACTCAAAACTCGCCGGTGGTGCAATTATTATATATGGATTTAAGAAAAAAGTTTGTCGCAACGTGTATATAGAAAAGTATTTAATTGTGATGAAAATAAGTCCCTTTTTATTTATATGTGAAATGTTATAATGTGTAATAAAGAAATTATTTAAATCATAGATGGGGGATAATATGAGAACTGCTGTTGAGAAAGCTTTAGAGGAACTTGTGGATGTAGTTCCGGCAGGTGTAGATGGTTTTTATTATCAGGGTCAGGAGCTAAAAGATAAAAAGTGTAAAGAAGTAGAGGCATTTAAGGGAATTGACACTTTACATAAATTGTATGCTGTTTTGAGAAAATCCTGGAGTTCCAGTACTGCATATAAGTCATGTCAGAGCGAATGGGTTTCAGAGGATCCTTCTTATGGTCAGTGTGCAATTACTGCAACATTGGTATATGATATGTTTGGTGGAAGTATTCATCGAATAAGAGTAGAGGGCGGTGGAACACATTATTTTAATAAAATAACAGGACAGTATGTAGATCTTACACGTGAACAGTTTGACTTGTATAATATTGAAGTTGCATATGAACCAAATGAAACAATGCAAAGGGAATATTGCTGTAAAAATTCGGATACAAATGCAAGATATAGGCAATTGCAGAGAAATATTATCGCATATCTGAAAAATAATGAAGATTAAATGTAGATTTTATGAATGAGTTGTTTTACTGATGGTTAGGAAGCAAAATTATATAGAGTATGTTATGCTAATACTATCCACAGCAAATACAAATATAGGAGAGGAGGAATGAAAATTGAAGTATTATATCAGTGATTTACATTTATTTCATGAAAACGCCATTGCCTTTGATCCTCGGCCATTTGCGTCATTGCAGGAAATGCATGACACGATTGGTAAGGAGCATTATAGTCTGGTTTTGAGCCATTATCCGATTTTCAGTTGGAGGAACATGGGACGAGGAAGAATTCTCTTGTATGGGCATACCCATGAGAGTGAGGAAGACAGGTTTTATCAGAAGTGTCTGTCCGAGATGAGGGCGAATGACTGCCGGCATGTCTATGAAGCGGAAGAATTAAGAGCCTATAACGTTGGATGTATGCGGGATTATATGAATTATACGCCGAGAACGCTGGAGGAAATCCTGAATTCAAGGAGTAAGGTGTAAAGAATGATTTATTTAAGCAGTTTTGCGCTGAGTGATAAAAAGGTGAAAAATCCGAATCTCTATCCTTATTCAGTTTTTCAAGATAAGGATTGTGATCCATTTGTGTTCGCACCCATCACGATTTTGTATGGAGATAACGGATGTGGAAAGTCAACATTGCTGAATATTATTGCACAGAAGATCAATGCAAAGGGCTATGAGACATATGCCTACGGACAGTATTATATACAAAATTATGTGGAAGAATGCCGCTTTGATACAGGCGAAGATGACACTGGAAGGAATCTATCCATTCCGGCAGGCAGTCTTTACATGAAAAGTGAAGATGTTTTATACGAGATTAAAAAGATCCAGCAGGAAGAGGCATTGGAGCAGGGATATGTCTATGAGCAGGTGCGGAGGAAAGGAATGCGCAAAGACGTGGCACAGGAAATGTTTCGCAGCACAAATGGAAGGTCATGGTCCACAATGCAGATTCTGAAATTTGCCCAGGAGAAATATTCAAATGGTGAAACAGCCATGCAGATGTTGACGGACATTCTGGAGCCGGATAATCTGTATCTTCTTGACGAGCCTGAAGTTTCTCTGTCTCCGCAGAATCAGGTGAAATTAGCAGAGGAAATCAATCAATGTGCACGTTTCCTGGGCTGTCAGTTTATCATAGCCACTCATTCGCCTTTTATGCTTGGTACACTTCAGGCGAAAATCTATAATCTGGAATCAACAGAAGTAGAAGAGGCCAAGTGGTATGAATTGAAAAACGTTCGGTATTTTTATGAATTTTTTGATAAAAACAGAAAATATTTTGAGAGATGAACAAAGGGGCGTATCATTGTGATACGCCCCTTTACTGTATCAAAAAGATTCAATAGATTTTACAATCCCTGCACATGTTCCACCAGTCTGGATACAAATCCAGCTGTAATATCATCCTTGTCCAGTTCATGATTAAATTCAACGATATCCATCGCCTGAACCGGCAGCCGTGTCAGCAGCTCATCCATCATCAGGAAGACGTCGTCTTCATTGAAACCTTCCGGAACGGGAACGGAGACGCCAGGCATCAGCTTCGGATTCATGGAATCAATATCGAAGCTGACATGAACAGCCGGGCAGTGGCTGAGATAGTCAATACTTTCGTTCAGACAGTTCTGAAGACCGTGTTCCATAATATAATCCCATTTATAATAACGAATATGGTGTTCTTTGAGAATTTCTGCTTCCGGCGGATCAATGTCACGCAGGCCAAGCATAACAATGTTGCCTGATTTTAACTTGGTGCTGTCATCCAGAAAATGTGTCAGGGAAGGTTCACCAAGTCCCAGAAGTGCAGCCACCGGCATTCCGTGAATATTGCCGGTAACCGTTGTCTTGTCAGTGTTGATATCCGGGTGCGCATCAATCCAGATCAGCCCGGTTTCGCCTTTGGTATAAACGGATGTAGCGGATACAGAACCCATGGCGGCACTGTGATCTCCGGCAATCATCAGAGGGTGATGCCCAGATGTTAGAATATGGTAACCTTGCTTGGCAATGCCTTCGCAGGTAGCGCATACACTTTCGAGATTCTTCAGATTGGCACGGAAAGGTCCCTTACACGTGATTTCTGGAACTTTATTCATTTGAAGATTTTTAAAATTTTCTGTTAAATAGTCGATACTTTTGATTAATCCCTTTGCACCGACGCCGTAGTGGGTCGGACAGCCGTATAATTCAAACATGATTGCCTCCAATAAATCAATGTCTGTGATCGAATGAGATATCAGACATTTCTTAAGTTTACTGCACTATAACACGGGTCAACTGGTCTGTCAATTTAATGGAATAAAGCCTATAGGACATGAAATGCATAAAAAAATGTATAAATATGGAAATATACACTTACATTGGAAGTGAGTCAAACATCATTCTGAAACATAATATAGTATAACCCCATTTTTGGAGTTATGTCATGATTTTGAAAGCATTGTTTGAAAGGATTCCGGCAGTATTGTGTCAGGGCAGCTGGGATACTGATATAGCATCCATTGCAATGTGTTCGAAAGAGGTAACAAATAACAGCCTGTTCATCTGCATTAAGGGTATGGAGCAGGATGGCCATCAATATATTCAAGAAGCAGCAGAGAGAGGAGCAGCAGCATGCCTGGTTGAAGAGGCTTTCTGGAAGAAGTCGGCATCCGTGCATGGAAATCTGAAGCAGGCTGAGAAAAAGACATCCGCATATGGGGAACTGAAGCTGCCTGAGCAAATGACGATTGTATCTGTGCAAAATACGCGAGAAGCAGCAGCTTGGGCGGCAGCAGCTTTTTATCGTTATCCGTCAAAGGAATTAAAAGTGATCGGGATTACCGGCACAAAGGGAAAAACATCCACAACGTTTATGATCCGGGATATTCTGGAAGCCGCCGGGTATAAAACGGGCCTTCTGGGCACAATAGATTATGAGATTGGTGAAGAGAAAAAACGGGCGGAGCGGACAACACCGGAGGCGATTGATATTCAGCGTTATCTGAGAAAAATGGCAGACAGCGGATGCCGTTTTGCAGTGATGGAAGTCTCTTCTCAAGGATTAAAACTTCACCGCTCGGATAGCATTTTATTTGATGTGGGGGTTTTTACGAATCTTGGAAGAGATCATATCGGCCCGAAAGAACATAAAGATATGGCGGAATATGCGCATTATAAAAGTCTGCTGTTTCAAAAGTGCTGCTTTGGGATCGGCAACATAGATGATCCCTATTATAGGGAAATATTTAAAGATGCCTCATGTCAGGTTTGTACCTATAGCTGTAGGCAAAAAGCGGATGTTCAGGCTTCAGATATAATGTTAGTCAACCGTAACGGACAATTAGGTACATTTTTTAAAGTCAATGGGGAAGAATATGCAGTATCAGCACCGGGGGAGTTTTCTGTTTATAATGCAGTGGCGGCAATCACCGTATGCAGACACTATGGTATTGATCAGGAGATTATCCGAAAAGCACTGAAGACAATCCGTGTTCCCGGAAGGGTGGAAGTTATTGACAATGACAGGGGATATCTGCTTCTGATTGATTATGCCCATAATGCCATGAGTCTGAAAAATATACTGGAGACGATGCGCCGGTATCATCCGAGACAACTGTGGGTTCTTTTCGGATGCGGCGGAGGCAGATCAGCAGCAAGGCGCAGAGAGATGGGCTGTGTGGCAGGAAAATATGCAGACTTTACAGTGATTACATCGGATAATCCAAGATATGAGGAACCGGAGCGGATTATGCAGACAATTGAGGAGGGAATGAAGGAAACAAAGGGACAATATCAAATGATGGTTGATCGTAAAGAAGCCATGCGGTTTATGCTGGCACAGGGACGGCCGGGAGATATTTTGATCCTGGCTGGAAAGGGCCATGAACAATATCAGGAGATCAAAGGAGACTATTTGCCGTTCAATGAAAGAAAAATTGCGCAGGAAATCCTGGCGGATCTTGACTAATACATCATTTTCGAAATAACGATGTATTTAGAAGGCTGCAGAAAAAGTTTTAATGGAGGAACAAAGAAAATGAAGGCATTGATTTTATGGGGGATCGGTATGTCGGGCGGAATCGCAGTGGCGGCGGGATTGTTTACCTTCCTTGTAATTACGGGAATTCCCCATCGGTTAATGACGATCACTCACACGACGGCCTATGGCGGATGGTATGAATGGATGTTTGTGCTGGGTGGTGCGCTTGGTAATGCAGTCTGGCTGACAGATACAGCAGTAAAAATACCGGCAGGGATGTTTCTGGCAGGTGCAGCAGGCCTTCTGGTCGGGATATTTATCGGGTGTCTGATCGGAGCGATTGCAGAGGTGCTGGATGCGTTGCCGGTGTTTTTCAAAAGAATCGGTATCCGTCAGGGCATCGGTGTCGTCATTTTCTGGATGGCCGTCGGCAAAACACTGGGGGCCTGGATGTGGTATTTCATATTGACATAAATGCCAGTATAAAATAAAAGCAGGTATAGATTGAAGAATATGGAGGCGGGATACTGATTGATCAGAAGAAAGGTGTGAATGAAACAGATGGAAAGTGAAAAGCAGACAAAAAATGAAAAACAAACAAAAAGTGAAAAACGGATGGAAGATGAAAAACAGGCTGCCAGGAAGAGGCGGGATAAACGATATAATGATTACGTGAAACAGGTAACACCGAAACATAACTGCCTTTTAAATATGCTGAAAGCATTTGTTAGCGGAGGCTTCATTTGCGTTATCGGGCAGATGTTTTCGGATTGGTACGGCAGTATGGGACTTATGAAGGATGAGGTGTCAGGATATACAACGCTGTCGTTAATATTGATCAGTGTGATCCTGACATGTCTGAACTGGGTGGGGCCCATCACAAAATTTGCCGGTGCGGGCTATCTGGTGCCGATTACAGGCTTTGCCAATTCGGTGGCAGCATGTGCACTGGAATTTAAAGCTGAAGGAGAAGTTTTTGGTGTGGGTTGCAAGATATTTACCATTGCAGGCCCGGTGATCCTGTACGGCATTGTCACCAGCTGGGTACTGGGAGCAATTTATTGGGTGGTGCAGATGTTTGCTTAGGATAATATCAGGGAAGTGCGCCGAAATCAGGTCTGCAGATGAAGAGAAAACTTGACAAAACAGCTGACTTGTTATAGTATACAAAAGAAACTTTGACAATTGGATAGATGGATTCACCATAATTTTTTCTTTAAGCGCCATGTACCGGAGTGATCCGGTTAACGAGGAGAAGGGTGATCGAAGATTCGGCGGATGCCCTTTCGTACAGCCCGGTGCGTATATATTGACAAATATGCAGGCAACTGCAAAACAAAAACAATATAACGGGAACTGATAAGTCATATTATTAAGAATGAAATGACGAAGTGATTATAAGAAGTATCGGAACTGTGCAGACAGTCCGATACGTAAAGATATAGATAGTGAGGAAAAATTATGTGTGGAATAGTAGGTTATACAGGTAAACAGAGTGTTGCAAAGCAGATTCTTGATGCATTGGAACTGCTGGAGTATCGTGGTTATGACAGTGCCGGTATGGCAATTGTTGATGAGACAAACGGCCAAGTGCAGATCCGTAAGCGTGCCGGAAGAGTAGCAGACCTTGAAAAGGTATGGAAGGCTAATCCGGTGAATGGTATTTGCGGTATTGGTCATACACGTTGGGCAACCCATGGCGGTGTCAGCGATGTGAATGCACATCCGCATCGTGCAGGACGTGTCACATTGGTTCACAATGGTATTATTGAGAATTATGAAGAGCTGAAGGATCATTTTGGCCTGGCGGATGAACTGATTTCTGATACAGACAGTGAAGTTGTTGCTGCGGTATTGAACCGTTTTTATACAGGTGATCCGCACGAAGCACTTTTCCAGACAGTGAAATGCCTGAAAGGTACTTTTGCCCTTGTGGTTATTTTTGATGATATCCCGGATGTGATTTTTGCTATCCGTAATGTCAGCCCAATCGTTGCCGCTTATCGTGAAGACGGTACCATGCTGGCATCTGATGTGGCTGCTCTTGGCGGTCAGGCAACAAGCTATATGGTAGTTCCTGAATATCACGTCGTTGAACTGCATACAGATGACATCCGTGTTTATAATATGAAGAATGAACTTTGCGAGGCAGAATTCCTGGATATTGACTGGGATACAACAAGAGCAGGCAAAGGCAACTATCCATTCTATATGGAGAAAGAAATCATGGAACAGCCGGAAGCGATCAAGGCAACACTGGCACCTAGATATGTGGATGGACGCATTTCTCTGGAAGCAGACGGTGTGCCGGATGATGTTCTGAAGAACTGTGAACGTGTCTGCGTGGTAGCATGCGGTACAGCAATGCATGCCGGTCTGGTTGCACAGTCTCTGATACGTTCAATCCTTCGTATGCATATGGATGTGGAATACGCATCTGAGTTTATGTATATGGATCCTGTCATTGATGACAAGACATTGGTTCTGGCAATTTCCCAGTCCGGTGAAACCATTGACACACTGGAAGCGCTGAAGTATGCAAGAAGCCAGGGCGCGAAGAGTATTGCTGTGATCAATGTAAAGGGTTCTTCTATCGCCCGTGAAAGTGATTATGTCATGTACACTTATGCAGGTCCTGAGATTGCTGTTGCAAGTACAAAGGCTTATACAACACAGATGGCAGCTTTATTTGCCTTAATCGGCCGTATGGCTGTTGTGCGAGGTGCATTCAATGAAGAACAGGAAAAAGCTTTTGTTGATGCATTGATGCAGGCTCCGGATGCCATTCAGCAGGTACTGGACAGAAAAGAAGAGATGCATCACATTGCCAGAGGCCTTCTGGAAGCCAAAGATGCTTTCATGCTGGGTCGTGGTCTTGATTATGCCATCCTTCTTGAAGGCGCACTGAAGCTGAAGGAAGTTTCTTATATTCATACAGAAGCTTATGCATCCGGCGAATTAAAGCATGGTACAATTGCACTGATCACAGAGAAGACACCGGTTGTTGCCCTTGTAACGCAGGAACGTGTCCGCGATAAGGAGCTTTCTAACATCAGAGAGGTTCAGTCCCGCGGTGCAAGTGTTGTGGTACTGGTTAAGGACGGCATTGATCTGGCAGATGCAGATTATACACATGTGTTCACGCTTCCTGCCATGGATGATGTGGCAATGGCATTCCCTGCCTCAGCAGCACTGCAGCTGCTGGCATATTATGTATCCATGGACAGAGGTCTGGATGTTGATAAGCCAAGAAACCTGGCAAAAGTTGTTACAGTGGAATAAAGTGTTTAGAGCCCGGCATACCGACCAATGGTTTGTCTTTCGGCTTGAAATCAATTTTGTATGGTGAATCTGTCTTATGTCGAAGTAAATATGTTAAAGTAAATAAAATAAAAGGAAGCGATCAGAATCTGCGGATTTTGGTCGCTTCCTTTTTGGTTGGATGATAAATGTGTGCAAAAATTATTTCAGATAGTTTCGACAGATCGCATCCAGTACGTCAAAATAATTTTCAAATGTTTTCCGGCAGCAAAGCGGGTTACTGATGATGATACCCGGTGTGCGAAGTCCCGTCAGTGAGAAGGCCATGGCCACACGGTGGTCGTCATAGGTTTCAATGGTGGCCGCATGCGGGGTGCCGGGTTCAATATAGATATCATTGCCTTGAATTGCTGCATGGATACCCATACGGGAAAGATTTTCCACGATCGCAGCCATGCGGTCACTTTCCTGAAGACGGATATGGCCGATGCCGCGGATAAAAGTCGGACTGTCGGCAAATGGCGCAATAGCAGCCATGGTCAAAGCCTGGTCGGAAAAGCTGCTCATATCGATATCGATGCCGTGGAGTCTGCCTTGTGCAGGACCGGTCAGACGGATACCTTCCGGTGTATCCTCAGCACTGCAGCCCATTTTCTCGAAGGTGCGAAGCAGTGCCACATCTCCCTGCAGGGAATCAAAGTGAACGTGTCGGACAAGGACATTGCCGCCGGAGAGGACAGCCATGCCGTAGAAATAGGCGGCAGCTGATACATCCGGTTCAATCTGATAATCCTGTGACTGATAAGCGGCATTTCCCGGGATTCGCCATGTCTGATCGTCAGAAACAGAAATTTCGACACCAAACTGACGCATCATGGCGGTGGTCATATGAATATAGGAAAAACCATGATTGCCGGTGATATGAATGGCAAAATCATGATCCATCATCACAGCGGCCATGAGAAGGGCACTTAAGAACTGACTGCTGTCGCCGATATCTACAGTGGCCTCTGAAGCGGTGATACCTTCTGAATAGATGGTAAAAGGAAAATAGCCTTCCTTTTCATGGCAGTCAATGCGGCAGCCCAGATCTGTTAAAGTGTTTAAAAGGGCAGCCATGGGACGCTTCTTCATCTGTTCGGAAGCATCCAGATGCCAGACACCTTTGGCACAGCCCAGCATGGCTGTCAGGAAACGGGCAGCGGTTCCGGCACTTCCAACATTGATAGCGGCTGTTTCTTTCGGGATGCGGCCGCCAAGACCTGTGACGCGAACGGTATGGGCCGGTTCATCAACCACGACATCAAAACCAAGATCCTTTAAACACTGCAGGAAGTGCCTGGAATCGTCACTGAACAGGGCGCCTTTCAGCAGCGTTTCACCATTGGCAAGGGCAGCCAGCATCAGAGCGCGGTTGGTAATGCTTTTGGAACCCGGCGCATCGATGGTCAGCTCAAAAGGATGTGTCGGATGGCTAAAAATCGGTTGTACTTCATATATATTCATGGGAATCCTCCTGGATCATTTTAATAGGATAGTTCGGAACGGTGATGACCGGCGCTGAACAGTAACATTGTACCACAGAATTTTGGGAAGGGGTATGTATTTGTATTGCAATTTTATACAAAATATGGGTATAATGATAATGTATGTTCTGCGGCCGGAATGCATTGGTGGACAGGACAGGGAGAATGAGGCACAGCAGATTAATGCGAACATTCGCCCATAGAATCCGTAAGTATGAAAAGAGGATAAGAAATGGATCATAATTTATACCATGAAATAGAAGATAAGGCACAGATTCTAGTAGATTCTCTGCCATATATCAGAGATTTTAACCAGAAGATTATTATTATCAGTTTCGGATGCAGCAATATCCTGACCGATGAGGAAGAACAGGAAGTTATGCGTGACATTGCGTTGATGAAATCCATCGGTATGCGTCCGATTGTTGTTCACGATACCAAGATGGGACATGACAAATTCCGTGAGAACAAACGTATTGCCAAGATGATTGAATTCTGCGGGGTAAAGGCAGTGGGTATCTGCGGTATCGATCTGCAGACTATTCATATGACACTGGACAATGATTATATTCCGGTTATTACGCCGAATGATATTGACAATGAGGACACACCGATTCTGCCGGAAGAGGCTGCGAAGGAAATTGCCGTGTCAACCGGTGCAGAGAAGGTGCTTTTTCTGGGCAAAGAAGACGGCATCAGAGATGATGAAGGCCATATTATTTCACAGATGACCTGTGATGAGGTGGTCAAGATGTATGTAGCAGGAAAGTTTGAGGGCAGACTGCTTCAGAAAGTGACCTATGCCCTTCAGATGATTGAGCAGGGGGTGCCGAGGGTGCATATTCTGGGATCAAAGATGGCCCATGCGCTGTTGGTGGAGATTTTCAGTATTATCGGCGTGGGTACAGTGATTATGCCTGACAAAGAACATTATTATCCACATGAATTGAAGAAGAGAGCGGCCGCTGCAAAGTAATATCGGACGGACTTTGCCGGGATTATACATAGGACACAAAGCGTATTGATAAGCAATAAGAGAAGCTGATGCACAGAGAATAAGGCATCAGCTTTTCTGTGCTCTGAATTTATGAAAACAGATATTTTTCAAGAAAAAATCATAAGAAAAAACAGTCGGGAAATGTCAGTAAAATGTATGCGACAAATGGTGAAAATCGTATGTTGACATTACGTTTCATTAAAATGATAATATAGTGTGCAGGAGGCGGAAAAGGCCGCTGACGCAAAGAAAAAGTGAAATGAATTTTAGATGTGCATACACAGAAAGGATATAGAGATGAAGGAAAGAAACAGTACGGCAGCCATCAGTGTGAAGGCACCTGTGATCGGACTGCCAAGGGCGATGCTGTATGATCGTTATGAAGTGTTGTGGAAGTCATTTTTTTCAGCGTTGGGTATGAAGGGTATTGTCAGCAAGCCTACCAATAAAGCGATGATTGAAGCGGGCTCAACACTGGCAATTGATGAAGCCTGTCTTTCCACCAAGATTTATCTGGGCCATATTCAGTCGCTGATCGGAAAGTGTGATTATATTCTTGTTCCGAGAATCAGCAATTTCGGTCTGCACCGGAATATGTGTACGAAGTTTGAATCACTATATGACGTTGTCTGTAATGTGTTCCGTAATACGGATCAGAAGTTTGTTGCCTACAATGTAGATGCCCTTCAGAAGATTGATGAAGAGAAGGCTTTTGTGGATCTCGGAACAGCCCTCGGCTATGATAGGAAGACGGCACAGAAGGCTTATAAGAGGGCGAAGAGGAACGAAAGTGAAGACTGGAAGAAGAAGGTTCACGAAGAGGAAGCTTTGTATAAGTCACAGGGTATTAAGGTATTGATCGTTGCCCACAGCTATGTGTTAGGCGATGCTTACATCGGACAGCCTGTTATTGATTACCTGAAGGGTATGGAAGTGACGCCGATCCGCGCAGATGTTGTAGATCGTAAGGAAGCACTGAAGCAGAGTACGAAGGTATCAAAGACGCTGAAGTGGGAGCTGAGCCGTGAACTGATGGGCAGTATCCAGATGCATCGTGACAAGGTGGATGGTCTGATTCTTCTCAGCGCATTTCCGTGCGGACCGGATTCTATGGTGAATGAGATGATCATTCGTAAGTTCACCGGACTTCCGATTCTGAATATTGTTTTGGACAATCAGGATGGTACCGCCGGACTGGAGACGAGACTTGAGAGCTTCACGGATATCCTGAAGCTGAAGAAGGGGGTACTGTAATGGACATAGGAAAAAAGAAGGTGTCATTTCCAATGGTAGCTAATTACGACAGTGTGGTTCGCTACTTTGTGGAATGCGGTCTGGACGCGCAGTTTATCATGCCGCCGAAGATGACAAGGCGGACACTGGAGATTGGTTCGAGATACAGCCCGGATTATGTCTGTGCACCTTTTAAAAGCACATTAGGAAGTATGATCGATGCACTGGAAGCAGGTGCAGATACCCTGGTTATGACCATGGGATTATGCCGCCTGGGTTATTACGGCGAACTTCAGGAACAGATTATCCGTGATCTCGGCTATAATTTTGAGATGATCAATCTGGCAGAATATACAACGGGCAAGAACAGAGATTATCTGAAGGCGCTGCGCCGGATCAATCCGAAGATGAGTCTGGCAAAGTTTACACTGGCCGCTGCAGAGGGTCTGAAGATGGTGGAATATATCGATGAGATTGAGGCAGAATACTACAGAAATTGCGGTTTTGAACTCAACAAAGGTGACTATAAGAAAGCGTTGGACAGATTTTATCTGGCGATGAATATGGCGAAGTCCAAGAAGGATGTGGAGGAAGGCTATCGCGAAGCAAAACGTGAATTTAACCGTATTCCGATGGACAAGCCGGAGCAGCCTTTAAGAGTGGGTATCGTCGGAGAATATTTTACTATCATGGATCCTTTCTCCAATCTGGATCTTGAACAGAAGCTGGCGGATATGGGTGTGGAAGTGCATCGCTGGATGAATATTACCAATCGAAATCTGCACTATAAGGGACAGAAGAATCTTGGCGTTCAGATTGCCGAATATTGTCAGTATGAGATGGGACCGACATCCACAGCCAATATCTGGTGTGCGAAGAATTATGCGGTCAATGGCTTTGATGGTATCATTCATGTGAAATCTGCAGGCTGTACACCGGAGATTGACGTTATGCCGATTCTTCAGAATATCAGTGCGGATTATAAGATACCGGTATTATACCTGACTTACGATTCACAGACAAGTGATACGGGACTTGAGACCCGTGTGGAAGCATTTTACGACATGATAAGTATGAGAAAGAAGGTTGTCTAAATGGAAGAGGCATATCTTGGTGTTGATATAGGTTCGATTTCGACTAAAGGTGTCATTATAGATAAAAATTACAAGATTCTGGCCAGTGAATATATTTGGACAGAAGGCGACCCGATGGGCGCAGCGAGAAAACTGATCGAGCTTCTGGAGAAGCAGTTTGACAAAGAGAAATATCAGATCGTGGCAACAGGTACGACAGGCAGTGCCAGAAAGCTGGTAGGTGCCATGCTGGGCGCAACCATGGTGAAGAATGAGATCACGGCCCATGCAGTGGGAACAACTACACTTTATCCGGATGTACGGACGATTCTTGAGATCGGCGGACAGGATTCCAAGATTATCCTTGTGGAAAACGGCGTTGCTGTGGATTATGCGATGAATACGTTGTGTGCAGCCGGAACAGGTTCTTTCCTTTCAAGCCAGGCAAAGCGTCTGGGCGTGGAAGTCGAAGATTTCGGCAAGATTGCCCTGACATCCAAACACCCTACGCAGTTGGCGGCAAGATGTACGGTTTTTGCGGAATCAGATCTGGTGCATAAGATCCAGATGGGCCATACCAAAGAGGACATTATTGCCGGTCTCTGCCGTTCTGTTGTCAACAACTATCTGAATAATGTGGGCAAAGGCAAGAAGATTGTTTCACCAGTTGTATTCCAGGGCGGTGTGAGCAAGAATATCGGTGTTGTGGAGGCTTTTAAGAAGGCATTAGGCTGTGATATCATCGTGGATGAGAACGGACATCTCATGGGTGCCCTCGGTATTGCGATTTTGGCCGGAAAGGGCAATAAGAAGAAAGTCTTTGATTTCTCCGTTGAAGATATGGTATTTAAGACAAGAGAGATCAACTGCGGACGCTGCCCGAACAATTGTGAGATCATCTGTGTATACAGAGATGACATGCTGATCGATTCATGGGGCAACCGATGCGATAAAGGTGCGCTTAAAGCCGGTACCCGTACTGGCGTCAAATAGATGATCGGGGTTTAGGACATATAAGACTTGCAGGCACATTTTAGCATAACAAAAGGCATTTCTCTTCAATGGGAAATGCCTTTTGTATGTTTCGAACAGTCGGAAGTATTTTGCTGTCCGTTAATGATATTCTTTCTGCAGAGAGAAACCACGGCCGCGTACTTCCCGGACTTCATTGATGGTAATGAAGGCGTTGGGGTCGATGGCGCGGATCAGCTCCTGAAGCTTAAAAAGTTCACGTGGTGAGACAACCGTCAGTATAGCATAAGTTGACTGACTGGTATAACCGCCCTTAATGGCAAGAAGGGTTGTTCCGCGATCCAAATCTGTCTGGATTCGCCTGTTGATCTGATGATACTCGGGACTGATGATTTTCAGCTGAATCTGACGTTTGCCGTTGATGAGCAGCCGATCCAGGATAACGGTATAAAGAACAACCAGCAGAATGCCGTAGAGTACCTGCTCTCTGTCTGAAATGAAAATCTGCAGGATCAGTATGCCGAAATCAAATAAATACAGGCTGACGGAAACCGGGAAACCGAGTTTCTTCTCGATGACAAGGGGCGGAATATCCATGCCGCCTGTGGAGGCACCGGCCTGAATAACGAGTCCGAGCCCGATACCTATACCGACACCGGCGAAAAGAGTGGCAAGCATCCTGTCGTCTGTCAGGGGACCTACACGGTTGGCCAGCAGCTGCAGAATACTTAAGAAAAACGGATACTCAAATGTACTGAGGATCGTTGTCAGAGCAAATGCTTTGCCGAGGACCCAGGCGCCGAGAAGGAACATGGCAATATTGAAGACATAGGCAAAGGCTGTGATCGGTATATGGAACATATATTGACCGAAAAGAGCCAGTCCTGTTGTGCCGCCGGTAATCAGATTATTCGGAAGAATAAAAAAGGTAACAGCGACAGTATAAATCAGATTGCCAAGGGAAATAATCAAAAAATTATGAAGGGTTTTTTGGATGTTCTTTTGCATGCTGTGTTACTCCTTTGCTGTGATAAAACAAAAAAGGAAGATGAATAAAATCCATCTTCCTTCAATAAATATAGCGATAAAAAATATTCCGTTGTCTGAATGCGTGGTATAATAGACACATGGAAAAACCTTCTTTTAAACAAGTAATAGTCATTAATGGATTTAGTTTACACCAAAATAGCACAAATGTAAATATTATTTTTGAGGGAGACGGATGATGAACAAGAAAACAGAAAAGAAAAGAATCTCAAGCTGCGATATATGTATGAATTATACCTATGATGAAGATTATGAGTGCTATACCTGTGAAGTGGATCTGGATGAGGATGAGATGGCCCATTTCATGCAGGATACCTACTATAACTGCCCGTATTTTCAGATGGGGGATGAGTACAAGATCGTGCGCAAGCAGATGTAGCAGTACAGGGAATGAAGATCGCTTTAAAGAAAAGACTGTCCATATGATGATGTAGATGGTTCATCATATCGGCAGTCTTTTGACGTACATATCGGAATTATGCAGTGTGCATAAACAATATACTTAGAGATTGACATAAAGAACGTCGTGGTTTGTATATGGCAGAAACTTGTTCAGAACGTCGTTGGTGGACAATGTCAGGCTGGAGGTGTTGATGCATGGGTGGCATCCGATCAATGGCTGATCAACAACTTCCTGATCCATGACAAGCTGAACATGGTGCTCGTGATCATTCATCAGTCCGAGAATACTTGCAGAGCCCGGGGTCAGGTCAAGATAGGTTTCCATATATTCCGGCGGAGCAAAGGATAATCTGGATGAATTGATCTGTTTGCAGAAATCCCGTGTGACGAATTTCTTGTGCCCCGGCATCATCAGAAGGTAGAACTTTGTCTTCTGTGAATTACAGAGAAACAGGTTCTTGCAAATCTCGACACCCAGGAACTTGTCAACATCCTGGCATTCATCAATGGTGTTCATAGCGTCGTGGTCAATGCGGATAAAAGGTATGTTCAATTCTTCAAGAAGGTCGTAAACGCGGTTTTCTTTCTCGAGACGCTCATCCGTAGGACGTGTGGTATAAATTGTAGGATCTATATGTTTTCTGTCAGTCATTTAAATCGCCTCTTTCTTCCTATTAAAATGTATTAATCTATATCATGGATATTACTATACAGCGTTTTTTTCAAAAATCAAGAGGCATATTGGCAAAGGAGCAGATAAGAAAAGAGATTCGGAAGAAGGATGACCAAATAAAAACGACATTTTGAAAAGAAATATGTATAAAAGGAACAAACTGGTTCTACCAGTAAATGGCAAAGTATTGAGCAAAAAATACTGTGCAGGGAAAATAAAAAGGTGTATAATAGGCATTACGGAAATTTTTCGGTACAACGGAGGTAAAAATGAGCAGACGATATGATACGGTTATTTTTGACCTGGATGGAACACTGTTAAATACGCTGGAGGATCTGGCAGATGGTGTCAATGCGGCGCTGAAGCATTTTGGAAGACCGGAGCGGACATTAGATGAAGTCCGTCAGTTTGTCGGCAACGGCGTGCTGAATCTGATGGACCGGGCAGTGCCGGAAGGAAAGGAAGCAAAGGATTTTCAGGCAATCTATGAGTGGTTTAAAGCCTACTATGCCGCACATTCAGAGGTGAAAACACGTGCCTATGACGGAATACCTGAACTTTTGAAGCAGCTGCAGGCAGAACACTTCAAGATGGCCATTGTGTCCAACAAGTTTCATGACGCCGTATGTCAGCTCAGCAGATGTTATTTCGGAGAGCTGCTTCCGGTATCTATTGGTGAGAATGAGGCTGCCGGGATCAGGAAGAAACCTGCGCCGGACACTGTTTTTACAGCCTTGGAGCGTCTGGGTTCCACCGTTGAACATGCTGTGTACATCGGAGATTCTGAGGTGGATGCTGCGACAGCCCGCAATGCAGGAATGGACTGTATACTGGTGAGCTGGGGATTCAGAGAGCGTGAATTACTGGCATCATACGATCCTGTAGCGATTGCAGATCAGCCGTCGGATATATGGGAGATACTGAATCGGTAAGTGGAACAGGAACAACTGTATACAGTATGAAGTATGAAATTATAAAACACTGTCAATAGCATTGACATTCTATTGAAATCACAATATAATACTAAATGTTGTATCGTGTAAGATTTATAAGCACCATATATACGAACATAAAACAAATTCAAAATAAAGTCTTAGGACCGGAAAACAGCGCAGAACATGTGCGATTGAAGGCTTATAGCTTATAGCAAATAGACTATAGAGGGAGCGTAAACGGATGATAGAGAAGATACAAAAAAGAAATGGCCAGATGGTGGCGTTTGATTCAGTGAAGATTCTGAATGCTATCAGCAGAGCCAATATGGCAGTTGAAGATGAGGTGATGGAACCGGCTGATCTGTCTTACCTGACACAGAAAGTGTGCAGTCAGCTGAACCCGGATGAAGTTGTCACAGTTGAGCATGTACAGGATGTTGTGGAGGAGACGTTGATCCGTTTTGATTATGCGAAGACTGCCAAGGCATACATTCTCTATCGTGCTGAGCACACGAAGATCCGTCAGACGGAATCCGATCTGATGGATATTTATTCCAAGCTGACCTATTCCAGTGCCATGGATGAAGATATCAAGCGAGAAAACGCAAATATTGATGGCGATACGGCCATGGGTACAATGCTGAAATACGGTTCAGAAGGTGCGAAGTATTTCGTTGATAATTATGTTTTGCCGAAGGATATCGCAGCAGCCCATATCAACGGTGATATCCATATCCATGACAAGGATTTCTATATGCTGACAGAGACTTGCTGTCAGATTGACCTGATCAAGCTGTTTAAGAATGGCTTTTCAACCGGCCATGGGCATCTGAGAGAGCCTCAGTCCATTATCAGCTATGCAGCACTGGCATGTATCACGATCCAGGCCAATCAGAACGAGATGCATGGCGGACAGAGCGTTCCGAACTTTGATTATGCGATGGCAGACGGCGTGAAGAAGACGTATGCCAAGGAATATTATACATGGCTGGCAGCCAGCATGCGGCTGGAGGCAGGTATTGATGATGGACAGGCAGCTGCTATCATTGCCCGTGCGAAATCCGAGATTACAGAGGAACTGCGCATTGCCAATATGGATGCCTACGGCAAAGCTTTGCTGGCACTGAAACCTGAGGGAATTTCAGAGGAAGATTTGAAGAAGGCACATGATTTTGCTGTTGCTGAAGCGTTGAAGACGACAGAGAAGCAAACCCATCAGGCAATGGAGGCCCTGATCCATAATCTGAATACTATGAATTCCCGTGCCGGTGCCCAGGTGCCGTTCAGCTCTGTTAATTACGGCACAGATACATCCGAGGAAGCCAGAATGGTGATCAGGAATCTGTTGACCGCTACAGAGGATGGCCTTGGCGGCGGAGAGACCCCAATCTTCCCGGTTCAGATTTTTAAGGTTAAGGAAGGTGTGAATTTCAATCCGGGTGATCCGAACTATGACCTGTTCCAGTTGGCTTTAAAGACTTCTGCGCAGCGTCTGTTCCCAAACTTCAGTTTTATTGATGCGCCGTTTAATCTTCAGTATTATCGTCCGGGTGATTATAATACAGAAGTTGCTTACATGGGTTGCCGTACAAGGGTTATGGGCAATGTCTACGATCCGACCAAGGAAGTAACCTGCGGCAGAGGCAATTTAAGCTTCACATCCATTAACCTGCCACGTCTGGGTATCGAAGCCCATGGCGACATTGACAAGTTTTTCAAGTCATTGGATGATATGATAGATCTTGTTATCCGTCAGCTGATGCACCGTTTCAAGATTCAGTGTTCCAAGGTTGTCAGAAACTATCCGTTCCTGATGGGACAGGGTATCTGGATTGATTCAGAACATCTGGATATGGATGACAGTGTAGCAGAGGTTCTGAAGCATGGTACATTGAGCGTCGGATTCATTGGTCTGGCAGAGACATTGAAGGCACTGACAGGCAAGCATCATGGTGAATCAGAAGCATCCCAGAAGCTGGGACTTGAGATCATCGGTCATATGCGCAATCGTATGGATGAAGAATCCCGGAAGACAGGCCTGAACTTTACATTGCTGGCAACACCTGCAGAAGGTTTAAGCGGTCGTTTTGTCCGGATTGATCAGAAGAAATACGGCAAGATTCCGGGCGTAACAGACAGAGAGTACTATACTAACTCATTCCATGTGCCTGTTTATTATCCGATTAAGGCTTATAAGAAAATTCAGCTGGAGGCACCTTATCATGCACTGACCAATGCGGGACATATCAGCTATGTCGAGTTGGACGGTGACACATGTAAGAACCTGAAGGCATTTGAATCTGTGATCCGATACATGAAGGAGCAAGGCATCGGTTATGGTTCCGTGAACCATCCGGTAGACCGTGATCCGGTGTGTGGATACACAGGCGTTATAGATGATATCTGTCCGCGATGCGGACGTAAAGAAGGAGAACCGGTCAGCCTGGCTTTCCTTAAGGAACTCAGAAAGAAATATCCGAATGTACCGGTGTACACGGATGAAGAAATTATGGCAGGAGGAATTGAACATGACTGGAGAAGAACTCAGGAATGCGGATGCAGCAGCAAATAGTGCAGTAGTAGGTGAAGGCGTGAAATTTGAAAGAATCCGTCGAATCACAGGTTACCTTGTAGGTACAACAGACCGATTCAACGACGCAAAACGTGCAGAAGAACACGACCGCGTAAAACATGGCCTGAACTAAGGAACATATAAACTATTAGTTAAGTGATAGTGCTAGACATATACTTGGCTAAAATATAACCTACACAAAAGAAAAATCGGCTGCCCGGTAGCGGCCGATTTTTCTGGTATCAGAGATTGTATAGAAAGACAGATAATTTTGAGACATAAAAAACTGTAGCGAGAACTATGGAGGTTTCAAAATTATCGTCAACATAGAAACAGGAGAAGAAAAATGGACAACTGGGAAGCCGAAACACTCAATATCAGCGGAATTGTGGATGATTCTATTGTGGATGGGCCGGGCCTGCGGTATACTATATTTGTGCAGGGATGTCCGCATGGATGTCCGGAATGCCACAATCCGCAGACACACAGTTTTGAAGAGAACAAGCGTGTAACCCTTGGTCAACTCATGTCAGAGATCAAGGAGAATCCACTGTTGTACGGGGTAACTTTTTCAGGCGGAGAGCCTTTCTGCCAGCCGGGGCCGCTGGCGATTCTTGGTCAGCAGATAAAGAAGGCAGGCATGCATCTAATGTGTTACAGTGGTTATACGTATGAGCAGCTTTTGAAAAGAGCAGAGACAGAGCCGGATGTGACCGCATTACTCAATGTAGTGGATGTTCTGGTGGATGGCCCATTTCTGATTGTTGAACGTGATTTGGAACTTTTATACAGGGGCAGCAGGAATCAGCGTCTGATCGATCTGAAAGCGATGCGTGAAAAAGGAGATAGATCGCATGTGATTTTGTGGCAGGAAATGTAGCGCACGGCTAAAATAAATCATAAGAAAATCAGCTGATCATACAGAAAAATAAATAATAT
>NZ_LR698973.1:1405758-1447021 GCF_902381825.1 Pseudocoprococcus catus | reverse complement strand
TGAACAGTTACATAATATGGTAATTTACGAGGGGGCATAGGCATGCATCATATTTATACCGGGGATGGTAAAGGCAAGACAACAGCAGCGGTAGGGCTGGCGGTACGGTGTGCAGGAAGCGGCAGAAGAGTGCTTTTTACACAATTTCTTAAACCGGCGAAATCCGGTGAAATAGAAGCTATGGAAGATATGGAGAATATGCAGATCTGGCTTTGTCCGGCAGAGTTTGGTTTCACCTGGCAGATGACGGATGAAGAGAAGGAAGAAGCAAAAGATATTTATGAACGTTATATATGGGATATTACTCGAATGGTTTTACAGGGGAATTTCTCTATGCTTGTGATGGACGAAGTGATTGGTGCATGCAATGCAGGACTTGTGAATGAGGATGAATTGAGGGAGATGCTGGAACAGTTTCCGGATGATATGGAGGTTGTTCTGACGGGACGCAATCCATCAGAACAATTGTGTGAGTGGGCGGATTATCTGACTGAAATGAAGAAAATCAAGCATCCTTTTGATCAGGGAGTCAAAGCGCGCAAAGGTATTGAATATTAATAGCAGAGGTATTCGGTTTGAGTAGAAGGATGGTAGAGAGATGTTTGAGACATTAAAGGGCAGAATACCGAAGTCCATTGATGAAGATGAATATCGTAAGTTTGCAGTGATGGTGGCTCTGCTAAAACAGGAAGACGGACTGCATGTTGTCTTTGAAAAACGTGCAGGCGGTTTGAAACGACAGCCGGGAGAGATCTGTCTGCCGGGCGGCGCAAGAGATGGCAATGAATCATCGGAGACGAATGCCATCCGTGAGACGATGGAAGAATTGAAGGTATCCCGTGAGCAGATTCATATGATTGCGCAGATGGATACGCTGTATACAGCCTATGACAATAAGGTTTCTGTCTATCTGTGCGAATTGACAGATTATGAGATGACTTATAATAAAGACGAGGTGGCAGAGATTTTTACAGTTCCGTTAAAGTTTTTTATGGAAACAGAACCAGCAGCGTATGTGAATACTGTTAGATTGCTGCCTCCGGATAACTTTCCGTATGAGCAGATACCGGGAGGCCGGAATTATCACTGGCGGGATGGACATAAGAAAGTCTATTTTTATTATTATAAAGATTGGATTATCTGGGGGCTGACGGCTTATGTATTGCGCGGTGTTATGCGGACGTTGAAAGCGGAGTTGCCGGGGATAGAGTGTGGAAATCTGGTAGTATAAAAACTGACTAATAGGTATAATGAAAAGATGAAAAGAGGCATGATATGAAAAATTTTACAGGAAAGGTGACGAATGTTGACAATAACGGCAATCCGATCAAGAAGAAATCAACTGGTAAGAATGGCAAGAAATCTGGTTTTAAGAAGCCGGCGGCAGTGAAGAAATCATCAGGTAAAAAGCCGTTGAAGGATATTACGGCTGTGATGACGAAGAAGCCGGTGCGCAAAATTGTGGAGTACTATTATTTCTTTGATGAGGAGATGGATGCCAGAAAACTGCAGTCAGCGGTAGGCGAAAAATGGTTTGAAAAGGCAGATATCTGGCCGGAACTGAATCTGATGGAAGTGGAGATGAATTTTGATTCTCTGATTTTCCAGAATGCAGAGGAGTGTTTTATAGATCCGGCAGACCAGCAGTGGTTTGAGGAGCGGGGTATTAAGACAAAGTACCAGATTAGTTATGACACTGGTGATATTGAGGCGGTTCGTGAAGTGCTTCACAACATTATGGCTGCCCTGGGCGGAAGAATCTGCAGCGATACAGACGATTTTGAACCGAGCTGCACGGCGGATACACTGGACAAACTCATATGAATTCACAGCAGATAGCGTATTTTCTTGAGGTTGTCAGACAGGGAAGCTTTACAAAGGCTGCCCAGGTGCTGTATACGTCACAGCCGTCTTTAAGCCGTCAGATCGCGCGGATGGAAGATGAGTTTGGGGCGGAACTTTTTTGTCGTTCAAGAACAGGAGCTGTTTTATCACCGATTGGGAAGAAATATTATGATTTATTTGTTGAGATGGAGAAACGTCTGGCGGAGCTTTCCATGGAGGCGAAGAGAGAGTCTCTGCAGCTTGAAAAGAGCGTTCATATCGGAGTGCCGGAAGGGTGGGATGTTCTCCCGTTGATCGAGAAAATGGAAGCGTTGTTGTCAGCGCGCGGTGAAGAATTGAAAATGACTTTTTCGGCTTATAGTTACCGTTTGCTGCTGTCCCAGCTTCGCAATCATCAGATTGACGGATGTATCTGCCCGAAGGGACTGATTGTGCCGCTGGAACATATGGCCTTTCTTGATCTGCCGCCCCTTCAGAATGTGCTGCTGTATTCCAGAAAGCATTGCCCGCCGGAAAACGGACAGGAATATACGGTGAAAGATTTCAGAAAGGAGAAACTGCTGCTTCTTGAGCAGGAGGATACTTCTATTCCGAAGGCGTATCAGCTGGGCTTTCTGCAGGATAAAGGCATTATCCCTGAGACAAAAGAATACCACAATATTGATTCAATCCTGTTGGATGTGAGTCTGGACAAAGGCTTTGCCATCTCAGATATCTGGTCAAGGGGCGCATTTGACAGGAATCTGTCCTGTTTGAAATTGGATCAGAAAATGCCCATCTGTGTGGCATGGCCGGAGAATCATTCCTTTGATGAGATGCGATTGTTTGCCAATTTGTTTAAAGAGAGCATGGAGTCTCTGCAGTAATGCAGGGACTTTTTTTGGCCTGCGAAGCAGACTTGAATGCTGTTTCGAATTTATAGGCAAATCTGGCATACGTATTAAATTGTGGAAATTTTAGTATACATTTTTCGTTATATACGACATGAATGAATGAGCATTTTACAGTGGCCTGACCGGATGGTAAACTTCCTATTAGAAAAACAAGTTTATGAAAAACGGAGGATTTTTAATATGGGTTTAGTAGAAGGTAAAGTCATTATTGTAACAGGTGCCAGCTCAGGTATTGGTGAGAAAACAGCAGAAGTATTAGCAGCAGAAGGTGCGAAGGTTGTTCTTGCTGCCCGCAGAAAAGAAAAGCTGGAAGATGTGGCAAATCGTATTATCGCAGCAGGCGGTGAAGCTTATACAGTCAGTGGTGATGTCAGTGTCAGAGAAGATTGCGACAGAATTGCAGAGGAAACAGTAAAGAAATACGGTCGCATCGATGTGCTTGTCAACAATGCAGGTATCGGTGACAAACAGATGTCTATTACAAGATGCAGTGATGACTGGTGGAGACAGATTATCGCAGTCAATCAGGATTCTGTATTCTACATGTCAAGAGCAGCCCTTGTTTATATGGAAAAACGGGGTGAAGGCTCTATCGTCAATATTTCTTCCATCGGCGGTGTATTTGCAAACGCAGGTATTGCTTACAGTGCAGCAAAAGCAGCCGTTGTGGCTATGACAAAGAACGTGGCTATTCAGTTTGCAGGTAAAGGTATCAGATGTAATGCTGTATGTCCGGGCCCTACAATCACACCACTGCTTTCATCAGATGAAATTGCAACATTTGATCAGGAATTCATGAAGACATGCAATGAGCATATTTGTAGAAGTGTACCAAAGGCAGAGGCAGTGGACCAGGCCAATGCGATCCTTTATTTCGCAAGTGATCTGTCAAAAGCTGTGACAGGTCAGGCCCTGGTAGTCGATTACGGCTGTAATCTGTAAAAAAAGTAAAAACGCTGCATATATGAAACATCGGTCGAGTCTGTTTTATATATGCCGCGTTTTTCTTGTTTTTATGAGTGTATTACTACTAACGTCAGTTGCCCGGAATTAAGTCCTATAATCGGGAAATTACTTTTACATTTTACAAACTTTTTCATAAGAATAACAAATCTCAATTCATAAAAGACTTGTTATGCAGTTTTTAGCGTTCCCAGCGCCCTGAAGCACCGCATGGCAGTACCAGCCCATTGCCGGATACTGGAAGTCCAACTTCATCGGCGATGACATGGCCGCCGTGATTGGCCTTGACAGCGGTTGAGAGCATGTAAGTCAGAACGGCCGGCTGAAGTCCGGTTGTGTAGGAGTTCACAAGGAAGAACAGCGGATTGTCGCTGAGCAGTTTCTCGCATAACTGGATGAATGGGTAAATGGATGTCTCAATCTTCCAGATTTCGCCCTTAGGGCCGCGGCCGTAGGATGGTGGGTCCATGATGATGGCATCATAGTGATTGCCGCGTCGGATCTCACGTTCTACAAACTTCTGGCAGTCATCAACAATCCAGCGGACACTTGTCTCAGGCAGTCCGGAGAGTTTGGCATTTTCCTTGGCCCAACCCACCATGCCTTTGGAAGCGTCTACATGGGTTACATGGGCACCGGCTTTGGCAGCCGCACATGTAGCACCGCCTGTGTAGGCAAAAAGGTTCAGAATCTTCACAGGGCGGTTGGCCTTCTTAATGATAGAAGAAAACCAGTCCCAGTTGGCAGCCTGTTCTGGGAACAGACCGGTGTGTTTGAAGCTGAATGGCTTTAAATTAAAAGAAAGGCCGAGATGGTGGTACTGAATTGTCCATTGCTCAGGCAGGTCAAAAAACTCCCATTCGCCGCCACCTTTATTACTGCGGTGGTAATGACCGTTCATCTTCTTCCAGCGTTTATCTGTTTTTGGTGTATTCCAGATGACCTGCGGGTCCGGGCGTACAAGAATGTACTGTCCCCAGCGTTCAAGCTTTTCACCGCCGCAGGTATCGATGACTTCATAATCTTTCCAATTATCAGCAGTCCACATAATATCCTCCATAATATATAAAATCAATAGGTCCGTGGTTACAGACGCTATATCCAATAAAAGCAGGGTGCTATACGTGTGTATGCGCAATCCTTGCTTATTATAGTATAAATAATGCAGCGTATTTTTACAATATATAAATACAATTGAATTGAATATCAATCAGATGAAGTTTTTGATAGGGGTGCAAGGATGCGGACGATAGGTGCTTTTGGGAGGCAGTTGGATGCGGATAGATAGTATTATATATAGAAGAAACAGAAAAAGCGTGTGATTCGGAATGCATTTGGAGGTTAGTTCTGAACAGTTACGTGTATTTGAACAAATACATAAAAAGTTTGATTTTTTTCAAGAAAACACTTGCATTCCTGTATTTTATGGTATATACTAAAAAAGCTTGTGACATTGATAGCTATGAAGCGTGAGGTTGCTGCGAGGGTTGCGCAGGTGTTCCGTGGAGCGAATGTCAAGTTTGAAAACTGGCGACAAGTCACTGTACAAAGTTAACAAGGTCTGTCTATAGAAGAATGTAAGACAGAATAGGTGTGTGTTGACATCAGGAAACACACGGGAAAGTGTACAGTCACCGCTTGTCGTACTTAATGAATAGTGCGAAAAGGAGGCGGCTTTTTTTATGGCAAGTCAAGTAATGAGAATTACACTCAAAGCGTATGATCACAAATTAATCGATCAGAGCGCTGGTAAAATTATCGAAACTGTAAAGAAAACAGGATCTAAGGTGAGCGGTCCAGTTCCTCTTCCAACAAAGAAGGAAGTTGTTACAATCTTAAGAGCGGTTCACAAATACAAAGATTCCAGAGAACAGTTTGAACAGCGTACACATAAGAGACTGATTGATATCATCGCTCCAAATCAGAAAACAGTTGATGCATTATCCAGACTGGAAATGCCTGCTGGCGTTTACATCGACATCAAGATGAAAACAAAATAATAACATTGAAAACAATCCTTAGGTATTGGGTTGATATAGATTCAGACGAAAGTCGAAGATGTACTCAATGCGTCTAGGATGAACGCAATAGCGTTCCGCTGTAGATTTAAACAGGAGGTGCATTCTTAATGAAGAAAGCAATTTTAACAACGAAAGTTGGTATGACTCAGGTCTTCAGTGAAGACGGAGTTTTAACACCAGTAACAGTTCTTCAGGCTGGCCCTTGTGTAGTAACACAGGTTAAGACAGTTGAGAATGATGGTTACAGTGCAGTCCAGGTTGGTTTTGGCGACATCAGAGAAAAACTGGTCAACAAACCAAAGAAAGGCCATTTTGCAAAAGCTGGCGTAACAGCTAAGAGATTTCTTAAGGAATTCAGACTGGAAGATGCTGAAAGCTATACTTTAGGTCAGGAAATCAAAGCAGACGTATTCGTTGCTGGCGACAAAGTAGATGCAACAGCTAAATCAAAAGGTAAAGGCTTCCAGGGTGCAATCAAGAGACATGGACAGTCCAGAGGACCTATGGCTCATGGTTCCAAATATCACAGACATGCAGGTTCTAACGGATCAGCAACAACTCCAGGCCGTGTATTCAAGGGCAAACATATGCCGGGTCACATGGGTGCAGTAAGAGTTACAGTTCAGAACCTTGAGGTTGTAAGCGTTGACGCTGAGAAGAACCTTATCCTGGTTAAGGGCGCAGTACCTGGACCAAAGAAATCTTTAGTAATGCTGAAAGAATCAGTAAAAGCTTAATTGGTTTGAGAAAGGAGGACATTACAGATGGCAAAGTTATCTGTTTACAATATTGAAGGTAATCAGGTTGGAGAAATCGAACTGAATGATGCCGTATTTGGTGTAGAAGTTAATGAAAATCTCATGCACAAGGCAGTAGTTGCTCAGCTTGCAGCATCCCGTCAGGGAACACAGAGCGCAAAGACACGTTCTGAAGTAAGCGGCGGCGGCAGAAAGCCATGGAGACAGAAAGGAACAGGTCATGCAAGACAGGGTTCAACAAGATCTCCACAGTGGACAGGCGGTGGCGTAGTATTCGCTCCAAAGCCAAGAGATTACTCAATCAAATTAAACAAGAAAGAAAGAAGACTGGCTATTAAGTCTGCATTAACAACAAAGGTTAATGAAAGCAAGCTTATCGTTCTTGATTCTTTCGAACTTGACGAAATCAAAACAAAGAAATTCGTAGCAGTTATGAATAACTTAAAGGCTGAAAAAGCTCTGGTTGTTTTAAATGAAAAGAACGACAACGTTATCAAATCCGCTAACAACGTTCCTACAGTAAAGACTGCTCTTACAAATACTATTAACGTATATGACATTCTGAAGTACGATACACTTGTACTGACACAGGATGCAGTTGCAACAATTCAGGAGGTTTATGCATAATGGCAGATTTAAAATATTATGATGTCATCCTCAAACCAGTCATCACTGAAAAGAGTATGAATGCAATGGCTGATAAGAAGTATACATTCCTGGTTCATCCGGATGCAACAAAGTCTCAGGTTAAAGAAGCTGTTGAAAAAATGTTCGCTGGAACAAAGGTAGCAAGTGTTAATACTATGAACTACGATGGTAAGACAAAGAGACGTGGTATGACATTTGGTAAGACAGCAAAGACAAAGAAAGCTATCGTTAAACTGACAGCTGAAAGTGCTGACATCGAAATCTTCGAAGGCCTTTAAGATCAGGCCGTAAGGCACAACGAATTATATGCAAATAAGCATGACAATAAATCAGACACTTGAAAGGAGTGAACGAAATGGGTATCAGAACATATAACCCATATACACCTTCCAGAAGACATATGACCGGTTCCGATTTCTCTGAGATCACAAAGTCAACACCAGAGAAGTCCCTTACAGTATCCAAGAACAGCAAAGCTGGTCGTAATGCTCAGGGTAAAATTACAGTAAGACATCGCGGTGGCGGTGCTAAGAGAAAATACAGAATCATTGATTTTAAGAGATATAAAGATGGTATTCCTGCAACTGTTAAATCTATCGAATACGATCCAAACAGAACAGCAAATATCGCTCTGATCTGCTATGCAGATGGTCAGAAAGCATATATCATCGCTCCTAACGGCTTACAGGTTGGCGCAGTTCTTATGAACGGACCTGAAGCAGAAATCAAGCTTGGTAACTGCTTACCACTGGCTCAGATTCCTGTAGGTACAATGGTACACAACATTGAGCTTCACCCAGGTAAGGGCGGACAGCTTGTTCGTTCCGCTGGTAACGCTGCTCAGCTGATGGCTAAAGAAGGCAAATACGCTACATTAAGACTGCCATCAGGTGAAATGAGACTTGTTCCTATCCAGGCAAGAGCTACTGTTGGACAGGTTGGCAACATTGATCACGAACTGATCAACATCGGTAAAGCAGGACGTAAGCGTCACATGGGTATCAGACCTACTGTTCGTGGTTCCGTAATGAACCCTAATGACCATCCACATGGTGGTGGTGAAGGTCGTGCGCCTATCGGTCGTTCTGGTCCTATGACTCCATGGGGTAAACCGGCTCTGGGTTATAAGACTCGTAAGAAGAATAAACATTCTAACAAGATGATCGTAAGAAGACGCGACGGAAGCATGATTAAATAAGGAGGTTAGATTATGGCCAGATCACTTAAAAAAGGACCATTTGCAGATGAGAGCTTACTTAAAAAAGTAGACGCTATGAACGCAGCAGGCGATAAGTCAGTTATCAAGACATGGTCACGCCGTTCAACTATTTTCCCACAGATGGTTTCACATACAATCGCAGTACACGATGGCAGAAAACATGTTCCAGTATATATCACAGAAGATATGGTTGGTCACAAATTAGGTGAATTTGTAGCAACAAGAACATACAGAGGACATGGTAAAGACGAAAAGAAATCAAGACGTTAAGATTATAGTTTGAAAGGAGGCTTTCATCCATGGCTAAAGGACATAGATCCCAGATAAAGAGAGAAAGAAACAGCAATAAGGATACAAGACCAAGCGCAAAGCTGTCTTTTGCAAGAATTCCTGTTCAGAAAGCTTGTTTCGTTCTTGACGCAATCAGAGGCAAGGATGTAGAAACAGCATTAGCAATTTTAGCATACAACCCAAGATATGCTTCAACAGTTATCGATAAATTATTAAAATCAGCAATTGCAAACGCAGAAAACAACAACGGTATGGACAGAAGCAAACTCTTTATCGAAGAGTGCTACGCAAGCAATGGCCCAATCATGAAGAGAGTACAGCCTAGAGCACAGGGCAGAGCTTACAGAATCGAAAAGAGAATGAGCCATATCACAATCGTGCTGAATGAAAGATAAGGAGGAAGTAAGCAATGGGACAGAAAGTTAATCCTCACGGCCTCAGAGTCGGTGTTATTAAGGATTGGAATTCCAGATGGTATGCTGATGCTGATTTTGCTGACAACCTGATCGAAGACCACAAGATCAGAACATACCTGAAGAAGAGATTATACAGTGCCGGTGTTTCCAAGATTGAAATCGAAAGAGCATCTGACAGAGTAAAAGTAATCGTATATACAGCTAAACCGGGCGTTGTTATCGGACGTCAGGGTTCTGAAATCGAAAAAGTTAAAGCAGAACTGAAACAGTTCACAAACAAAAAGCTTTTAATTGATATTAAAGAAGTTAAACTGCCTGAATGTGACGCTCAGCTCGTTGCAGAAAACATTGCTGCACAGCTTGAAAACCGTATCTCTTTCAGACGTGCAATGAAATCTTCCATGCAGAAGACAATGCGTTCAAGAGGCGGCGTTAAAGGTATTAAGACAAGCGTAAGCGGTCGTCTTGGCGGTGCTGATATGGCTCGTACAGAGTTCTACAGCGAAGGTACTATTCCACTTCAGACATTAAGAGCAGACATCGATTATGGCTTCGCAGAAGCTAACACAACTTACGGTAAAGTTGGTGTTAAGACATGGATCTACCATGGCGAAGTTCTTCCAGTAAAGGGCAATAAGGAAGGGAGCGATAAATAATGTTAATGCCAAAAAGAGTAAAACGTCGTAAGCAGTTCCGTGGCTCTATGGCCGGAAAAGCACAGCGTGGTAATAAAATTTCTTATGGTGAATACGGTATCGTTGCAATGGAACCTGCTTGGATCAAATCCAACCAGATCGAGGCAGCCCGTGTTGCCATGACACGTTACATCAAACGTGGTGGTAAAGTTTGGATTAAAATTTTCCCTGATAAACCTGTAACTACAAAACCAGCTGAAACACGTATGGGTTCCGGTAAAGGTACACTGGAATACTGGGTAGCAGTTGTTAAGCCAGGTCGCGTAATGTTCGAAATCGCAGGCGTTCCTGAAGAAGTTGCTAAAGAAGCTCTTCGTCTGGCTACTCATAAGCTCCCTGTTAAATGCAAAATCGTTTCTCGCGCAGATTTAGAAGGCGGTGATAACAGTGAAAACTAATGAATATGTAAAAGATTTAAATACAAAGTCTGTTGATGAATTAGCTCAGGCTTTAGTAGAAGCTAAGAAGGAACTCTTTAATCTGAGATTCCAGAATGCTACTAACCAGTTAGAGAATACAAGCAGAATCAAAGAAGTTCGCAAAAATATTGCCAGAATTCAGACAGTGATCACTGAAAAGGCTAACGCTGCTGAATAATTTGGCGGAGAAAGGAGACTATTGTCGTGGAAGAAAGAAATCTTAGAAAGACAAGAGTAGGTAAAGTTGTCAGCAACAAAATGGACAAAACAATTGTTGTTGCCATTGAAGACCGTGTAAAACATCCTCTGTACAAGAAGATCGTAGATAGAACATACAAATTAAAAGCTCACGATGAAAACAACGAATGCAACATCGGTGACAGAGTTAAAGTAATGGAAACAAGACCTTTATCTAAAGATAAGAGATGGAGACTTGTTGAAATTGTCGAAAAAGCTAAATAATTAGTTCAGTAGAATTCAGGAGGTAAAGTCATGATTCAACAGGAGACAAGACTTCGTGTTGCTGATAATACAGGCGCAAAAGAACTGCTCTGTATCCGTGTTATGGGTGGTTCAACAAGAAGATATGCCAACATTGGTGATGTGATTGTTGCTACTGTTAAAGATGCAACACCAGGCGGAGTTGTTAAAAAAGGCGATGTTGTAAAAGCTGTTGTTGTTCGTACAGTTAAGGGCGCTCGCCGTAAAGATGGTTCATATATCAGATTCGACGAAAATGCTGCTGTTATCATCAAAGATGACGGAAATCCAAGAGGTACACGTATCTTTGGACCAGTAGCAAGAGAGTTACGTGAAAAACAGTTCATGAAGATCGTTTCACTGGCACCAGAAGTTCTGTAAGGAGGTGGCGACCGTGTCAGCAACAATGAGAATTAAAAAAGGCGATATGGTTCAGATTATCGCTGGTAAAGATAAAGGCAAGTCCGGTAAAATTATTGCTATCAACCATAAAAAAGGCGTTGTATACGTTGAAGGTCTTAACATGATCACCAAACATACAAAACCTTCTATGGCTAATCAGCAGGGCGGTATCATCCATACAGAAGGTCCTATCGATGCTTCAAACGTTATGTACCTTTACAATGGTAAGCCGGCAAGAATTCAGTATCAGATCGTTGACGGTAAAAAAGTTCGTGCAGCAAAGGTTAAAGATCAGGCTGCAGTAGTAATTGATTAATTGACGAAAGGAGGACATGACGGTGAACAGATTACAGGAAAAATACAACAATGAGATCGTTCCAGCAATGATCGAAAAGTTTGGTTATAAGAATATCATGCAGGTTCCAAAGCTCAATAAGATCGTTATCAACATGGGCGTTGGCGAAGCAAAAGACAACTCCAAAGTATTGGATTCAGCAGTTAAAGATCTTGAGATCATCGCAGGTCAGAAAGCTGTTGTCACAAAGGCTAAAAAATCTATCGCTAACTTCAAGATTAGAGAAGGCCTTCCAATCGGTTGTAAAGTAACATTAAGAGGCGAAAAAATGTATGATTTCGCAGATCGTCTGATCAACCTGGCACTGCCACGAGTACGTGACTTCAGAGGTGTCAGCGCAAACTCCTTCGATGGCAGAGGTAACTATGCCCTTGGTATCAAAGAGCAGCTGATCTTCCCTGAAATCGAATACGATAAGGTAGACAAAGTCAGAGGTATGGATGTTATCTTCGTTACAACAGCCAACACTGATGAAGAAGCTCGTGAATTAATCCGTTTATTCGGTATGCCATACGTAAAATAAGGAGGTAGTGTTTCATGGCTAAGACAGCAATGAAAATCAAACAGCAGCGCAAACCTAAATTCTCCTCAAGAGAATACAATCGTTGCAGAATTTGCGGACGTCCACACGCTTACTTAAGAAAGTATGGTATCTGCAGAATTTGTTTCCGTGAATTAGCTTACAAGGGCGAAATTCCGGGTGTTAAGAAAGCAAGCTGGTAAGATTAGGAAGGGAGGAACCTTAGAATGACAGATCCAATCGCAGATATGCTGACAAGAATCCGTAATGCGAACACTGCAAAACATGATACAGTTGATGTTCCTGCATCAAAGATCAAAACAGAGATCGCAAGAATCCTTTTAGATGAAGGTTATATCAAAGCATACGAAATCGTAGAAGACGGCGTTGTTAAAACAATTAAGATCACACTGAAATATGGTGCTGATAAGAACCAGAAGGTTATCTTTGGACTTAAGAGAATCTCCAAACCTGGTCTTCGTGTGTACGCAGGTGTAGAAAATATGCCTAAGGTACTTGGCGGTTTAGGTATCGCTATTATTTCAACAAACAAAGGTATCGTTACAGATAAAGAAGCAAGAGCCATGAACGTTGGCGGCGAAGTTTTAGCATTTGTTTGGTAATTTATAAAATAGCAGAGCATAGGGCAAAGGGATGCGGATAAGCAAAACTGCTTATTCGGCCTGTGTGCAATGCAATTTGCTTTAAGAATCGCTTAAAGCTTGAAATCGATATTATATTCTAGTATAATATATAAGTCAAATTTACAAATCTACTGAAAACGGAGCGGAATGCTCCTGCAATTTAAGTAAGGAGGTACGGGCATGTCACGAATCGGAAGAATGCCAATCGCTATTCCTGCAGGCGTTACTGTTGAGATAGCAGAAAATAATAATGTGACTGTAAAAGGTCCTAAAGGAACTCTTGTTAGAGCTTTAGCACCTGAAATGGAGATTAAAATCGAAGATGGTCACGTTGTAGTTACAAGACCAAACGATTTAAAGAAGATGAAATCATTACACGGATTAACCAGAACACTGATCCACAACATGGTTGTTGGTGTTACTGAAGGTTACACAAAGAAACTTGAAGTAAACGGTGTAGGTTACAGAGCTCAGAAACAGGGTAAGACTCTTGTATTATCATTAGGTTATTCACATCCTGTAGAAATGACTGATCCGGAAGGTGTTACAACAACTCTTGAAGGTCAGAACATTATCATTGTATCAGGTATCGACAAAGAAAAAGTTGGCCAGTACGCTGCTGAAATCAGAGACAAGAGAAGACCTGAACCATATAAGGGCAAAGGTATCAAGTATGCTGATGAAGTAATCAGACGTAAGGTTGGTAAGACTGGTAAGAAATAATTAAAGGAGAGTGAATAGAATGGTTAACAAACAATCCAGAAGTGAGATTCGTGTTAAAAAACATAGAAGACTGCGTCATCATTTAGTAGGCACTGCACAGCGCCCACGTTTATCTGTGTTTAGAAGTAATAATCATATATACGCTCAGATTATCGACGATACTGTTGGTAATACACTTGTAGCTGCTTCCACAATGGAAAAGGCAATCAAAGACGAATTACAGTATACAGACAATGTTGCAGCTGCTGCAGCTGTAGGTACTGCTGTTGCTAAAAAGGCTCTTGAAAAAGGTATTACAGAAGTTGTCTTCGATAGAGGCGGATTTATTTATCAGGGTAAGATTCAGGCTTTAGCTGATGCAGCTAGAGAAGCTGGTCTTAAATTCTAGCACAGGGAGGAGAACACATGAAACGTACAATTATTGATGCTAGTCAATTAGAATTAACAGAAAAAGTAGTGTCAATTAAACGTGTAACTAAAGTTGTAAAAGGTGGACGTAACATGAGATTTGCAGCTTTAGTAGTTGTCGGTGACGGCAATGGACATGTTGGCGCTGGTTTAGGTAAAGCAACTGAAATTCCTGAAGCAATCCGCAAAGGAAAAGAAGATGCAATCAAGAAATTAATCGAAGTTCCACTTGATGAGAACTTAAGTATTACACATGATAATTTAGGAAAGTTCGGTGGTGCTTCCGTTCTCCTGAAGAGAGCTCCTCAGGGTACTGGTATCATCGCAGGTGGTCCTGCACGTAACGTGCTGGAACTTGCCGGCTACAAGAACATCCGTACAAAATCTCTTGGTTCCAATAACAAACAGAACGTTGTTCTTGCTACAATCGAGGGTCTCAGCAATCTTGTAACTCCAGAAGAAGTTGCTAAGAAGCGCGGCAAATCCATCGAAGAGATTTTAGGTTAAGGAGGCGTTTGTAATGGCAGAGAAATTAAAGATTACTTTAGTTAAATCTACAATTGGTGCAATTCCTAAACATAAAAAGACTGTTGAAGCTCTTGGTCTTAAGAAGCTGAACAAAACAGTTGAATTACCAGATAATGCAGCAACTAGAGGCATGGTTGCACAGGTTAAGCATTTAGTAAAAGTAGAAGAAATCTAATTCAGATTGCAAGGAGGTGCACGTAATGAACTTATCAGAATTAAAACCAGCTGCAGGTTCCACACACAGCGCTAACTTCAGAGTAGGCCGTGGTCATGGTTCAGGCAATGGCAAGACAGCAGGTAAGGGTCACAAAGGTCAGAAGGCACGTTCCGGCGCTCCAAGACCAGGTTTTGAAGGTGGCCAGATGCCTTTATACAGAAGACTTCCTAAGAGAGGCTTCACAAACAGAAATACAAAAGATATCGTAAGCATCAATATCACAGAATTAAACAGATTCGAAGATGGTACTGTTGTTACAATCGAAACATTAGTTGAAAACGGCGTTATCAAAAACCCTAAAGATGGCGTTAAGATCCTTGGCAACGGTGAGCTTACGAAGAAATTAACAGTTAAAGCAAACGCATTCAGTGCGAGTGCTGCAGAAAAGATTCAGGCTCTTGGTGGAACTACAGAGGTGATCTAATGGCTAATACCAATTCAAATGGTGCAAGTCTCAAAAATATATTAAAGGTCCCTGAGATTCAGAAAAGACTTTTATTTACATTTTTGATTCTGGTTGTCGTCAGGTTTGGTGCTCAGATACCAATTCCTGGCGTAAGCCGGGATGTCTTTGCTTCATGGTTTGCCAACCAGTCAAATGGAGCAATGGATCTTTTTGATATGATGACAGGTGGTTCATTCAGCCAGATGTCAGTATTTGCACTGAGTATTACACCTTACATCACATCATCAATCATTATGCAGCTGATGACCATCATTATTCCTTCTCTCGAAGAGATGCAGAAGGATCAGGATGGACGTGAGAAGATGAAAGAGTATACTTTCTATCTTTCTATCGTATTAGCTGCCATCCAGTCTCTTGCTATGGGTATCGGATTCTACCGTGGTGGATATTTGGCATCTAAGAATGCAATGGGCCTGGTTATTGTAGTCGTTGCACTTGTTACAGGTGCTTGCGTACTGATTTATCTCGGTGAAGAGATCACTAAACATGGCGTCGGCAATGGTGTCTCCATGATCCTTTTATTCAACATCATTTCAAGACTGCCGCAGGATTTCAAAACACTGTATGATACATTCATGAGTGGTAAGAACATCGTGAAAGCGGGTCTTGCTCTCATCATTATTGTTGCTGTTATTCTGTTCATGTTTGTCTTTGTTGTTTATCTTCAGGACGCTTATATCAAGATTCCTGTACAGAACTCATCAAAGGTTCAGGGCAGACGCAGCGTGGGAAGCGTTGGCGATTATATTCCTTTCAAAGTGAATTCCGCAAACGTTATCCCTGTTATCTTTGCCGGTTCATTAATGTCACTGCCGAGTCTGATCACAACATTTGCTGGTAAGACACCAAGTGGTATTTTAGGTGAGATTATCAAAGTTCTGAATCAGAATAACTGGTTCAATATGTCGGCACCGGTTTACAGTATTGGTGTTATCATCTATATTGTACTGGTTGTTGCTTTTGCTTATTTCTATACATCCATTACATTCAACCCTGTTGAAGTAGCGGAACGTCTAAAGGAAAGAGGCAGTTTTATTCCGGGTCACAGACCTGGCAAACAGACAGCAGAATATCTGCAGTCTGTATCAAACAGCACCATTGTCATCGGCGCTGTTGGTCTTCTGATTGTTGCACTGGTACCTATTGTATTTTCAGGTTTATTCGGTGCCGATGTATCCTTTGGTGGTACATCATTGATCATTATTGTTGGTGTTATTATCGAAACAATCAGACAGATCGATTCAAAAGTTGAACAGAGACACTTGACTGGTATTTTCAGCAAGTAAGTTCGATTTTACAAAAGTTGTATAACAATGCAAAGATTCAGCGTTCGATTTATCGAAGGCTGAATACTTGCTGTTATAAAGTTACTATTAATCAATTGTTGGACATATGATTGGAGGATAATTATGAAAATAATTATGCTTGGAGCACCGGGTGCCGGTAAGGGTACTCAGGCTAAAATGATTGCCGAAAAATGCGGAATCCCACATATATCAACCGGAGATATCTTCAGAGCCAACATTAAGAATGGTACAGAACTGGGCGCAAAAGCCAAAGAATACATGGATAAGGGCCTTCTTGTACCGGACGAACTGGTCTGCGATCTCGTCGTTGATAGAATTCAACAAGCTGACTGTGAAAAAGGCTATATTCTGGATGGTTTCCCAAGAACAATTCCTCAGGCGGAAGCACTGGAAAATGCCCTTAATGCTATTGAACAAAAGCTGGATTATGCGATTGATATCGACGTTCCAGATGAGAATATAATCAATAGAATGTCCGGTCGCCGTGCTTGTGTTGGATGTGGAGCAACTTATCATGTGCTGTTCAATCCTACAAAGGTTGAAGGCAAATGTGATGTGTGCGGTGAATCGCTCATTCTCAGAGATGATGACAAACCGGAAACAGTTAAGAAACGTCTGGATGTTTATCATACTCAGACACAGCCATTGATTGACTTCTATACAGAAAGAAAAGTACTGGTTGAAGTAGACGGTACACAGTCAATGGACAAAGTCTTCGATGATATCATGAAGATTCTGGGAGAATAATATGGCAGTAACAGTAAAGTCTGAGAAGCAGATTGCACTTATGCGTGAAGCGGGAAGATTGCTGGCCATTACCCATGAGGAACTGCACAAAGCATTAAAGCCGGGAATGACAACACTTGATATAGACAGATTAGGAGAAGAGATTATCCGTGATTTCGGTTGCGTACCGAATTTCAAGAATTATAATGGATTCCCTGCTTCTATCTGTGTATCCATCAATGATGAAGTTGTTCACGGAATCCCTACTGATAAGAGAGTCCTGAAAGAAGGAGATATCGTCAGTCTGGATGCAGGGCTCATTTACAAAGGCTATCATTCAGATGCAGCCAGAACATGGGGAGTCGGAGAGATCAGTGCAGAAGCACAGAGACTCATTGATGTAACCAGGGAAAGCTTTTTTAAAGGTATCAGTTTTGCTAAAGAAGGGAATCATCTACATGAGATTTCCGCTGCTATTCAGGATTATGTTGAAGGAAACGGCTTTTCAGTTGTTCGTGACCTTGTAGGTCATGGCATTGGCACACATCTCCATGAAGATCCGGAGATACCGAATTTCCGTACAAAAGGAAGAGGTATCCGTTTAATGGCAGGTATGACATTGGCCATTGAACCAATGGTGAATGCCGGTACATGGGAAGTTGCCTATGAAGATGATGACTGGACGGTTGTAACAGATGACGGATCCTTATCTGCACATTATGAGAATACAATTCTTGTAACAAAAGATGGCTGTGAGATATTAACTCTTAGGTAAAGGGTGATGATGATGAAGAAGAAAGCGTTATCAGATAAATATCCGATTGGTCAGCTGGTGAGATCCAGACAGGGAAGAGATCAGAACAGACTTTATATTGTCACAGCAGTCGGGGACAGGAATCTTGATGCTGCAGATGGTACAAAGTGGACGGTTTCAAAACCCAAAAGAAAAAATCCTCTGCACCTGCAGAAGATTAACATCCGTATGGATGCAGAGATTACCGATGCAGATATAGTAAAAATTATTCAAACCTTTGAAAACAGGAAAGAAAATCAGGAGGACAAATAAATGTCAAAAGCAGATGTCATCGAAGTTGAAGGCGTAGTTGTTGAAAAACTGCCAAATGCCATGTTCAAAGTTGAACTTGAGAACAAGCATGTTGTACTGGCACATATCAGCGGCAAGCTCAGAATGAACTTTATTAAAATCTTACCAGGAGATAAGGTAACGATTGAACTTTCTCCATATGATCTGACTAAGGGTAGAATTATTTGGAGAGATAAGTAAAATTAAAAAAACTGCTTGATTTCTATATTTTCATATGATATAATAGTCGGCGAGCGTTCTAAAATGGAATGAGCAGCCGGTACATGGCCACCGTTCTAAGAGGAACGGGGTTGCGTATGTGGATGTACATTCTATGAAAGGAGAGATTTATAATGAAGGTAAGATCTTCTGTAAAGCCTATCTGCGAGAAATGCAAGGTTATCAAGAGAAAAGGAAGCGTCAGAATTATCTGCGAAAATCCTAAACACAAACAGAGACAGGGTTAATTCTACTCTGTATTTCTGTCTGTAGTAACAGAATTGCCTTATTCCGGGCAATCGAAGTTATGCGGCTGCAGTGGGATACACCTGGATGGGTGTAAGCCTCACTATTATATATAATTGATCATAACAGATCACGTATCGTCATGACCGTCAAAATGACGATATTATTTACTAATATAAAGAACAAGAATGAATAATAAGAACAGTGGGAGGCGCTGTAAGCATTTCACCACACATAGCAATATGTGTGTTACAGTTTTGCCCCTGTTTAGGACAACTATCGGAGGTGTAATTACATGGCTCGTATCAGTGGTGTTGACTTACCAAGAGATAAACGAATTGAAATCGGCCTTACTTATGTATATGGTATCGGTAGAGCAACTTCAAATCGCCTTTTAAAGGAAGCTGGCGTTAATCCAGACACTCGTGTTAGAGACTTAACAGATGAAGAAGTTGGTAAAATCCGTGATGCAATCGATGCAGACAGCATCTTAATCGAAGGTGATCTTCGTAGAGAGATCGCTATTAATATCAAGAGATTACAGGAAATTGGTTGCTACAGAGGCATCCGTCACAGAAAAGGTCTTCCAGTTCGTGGTCAGAAGACAAAGACAAACGCAAGAACTCGTAAGGGTCCTAAGAAGACAGTAGCAAACAAGAAGAAGTAATTCAGGAGGTTAATGATCAATGGCTAAGAAAGTGACAAAGAAAGTTACAAAGAAGCGTGTCAGAAAAAACGTTGAACGTGGTCAGGCACATATTCAGTCATCTTTTAATAATACAATTGTTACACTTACAGATACAGAAGGCAATGCTTTATCATGGGCAAGTGCTGGTGGTCTTGGCTTCAGAGGCAGCCGTAAGTCAACTCCTTATGCTGCACAGATGGCAGCAGAGACAGCTGCAAAGGCTGCACTTATTCATGGTCTGAAGTCAGTAGAAGTTATGGTTAAGGGTCCTGGTTCAGGTCGTGAAGCCGCAATCCGTGCATTACAGGCATGCGGTATTGAAGTTACAAGCATCAGAGACGTAACACCTGTTCCTCATAACGGATGCCGTCCGCCAAAACGCAGAAGAGTCTAATAGGAGGGTGTAATAGATATGGCTAGAGAAATGGTTCCAGTTTTAAAAAGATGTAGAAGCCTTGGGCTTGACCCACTCTACCTTGGTGTAGATAAGAAGTCCAACAGACAGTCTATTAGAGGCAATAGAAAGAAATCCGAGTACGGTAATCAGTTAAGAGAAAAACAGAAAGCTAAATTCATCTATGGTGTTCTGGAAAAACCTTTCAGAAACTACTTTGCTAAAGCAAGCCAGATGAAAGGCCAGACAGGTGAAAACCTGATGGTTATGCTTGAATGCCGTCTTGATAATATTATTTTCAGACTTGGTTTTGCAAGAACACGTAAAGAAGCAAGACAGATCGTAGATCACAAACATGTTTCCGTAAACGGCAAGCTTGTTAATATTCCTTCTTATCAGGTAAAACCTGGCGATGTTGTTGAAATCAGAGAAAAATTCAAAACTTCACAGAGATATAAAGACATCCTTGAGATGGCTGGCGGCAGAATGGTTCCTGAATGGCTTGAAGCAGATCAGGAAAACCTGAAAGGTGAAGTTAAAGCTCTTCCATTAAGAGAGCAGATTGATGTTCCTGTTGACGAAATGCTTATCGTTGAGTTGTATTCTAAATAATAATTTTTAGCTTGTTTGACAGGCTGATGGACTACCCTCAATTAGTTTCAAACCCATAAAGGAGGGCCAATTTAGTGTTTTATTTTGAAAAACCGAAAATAGAGATTGCAGAGATATCAGAAGATAACAAATACGGACGTTTTGTAGTTGAGCCTTTAGAGAGAGGCTACGGAATTACTCTTGGTAATTCCTTAAGAAGAATTATGCTTTCCTCTCTTCCAGGTGCTGCTGTCAGTCATGTAAAGATTGACGGTGTTGTCCATGAATTCAGTGCAATTCCTGGCGTTAAGGAAGACGTTACTGAGATTATCATGAACATCAAAAGTCTGGCAATCAAGAATACAAGTCTGACCAATGAGCCAAAATTAGCTTATATTGAATACGAAGGCGAAGGCGTCGTTACAGCGGCCGATATTCAGGTTGATCAGGATATCGAAATCATGAATCCGGATCAGGTGATCGCTACATTAAGTGGCGGTGCTGATTGCAAACTCTACATGGAGCTTACAATTACAAAGGGCAGAGGTTATGTCAGCTCAGATAAGAATAAGAGCGATGATTTACCAATCGGAGTACTTGCTGTAGATTCTATCTATACACCTGTTGAGCGTGTCAATATGACTGTTGAGAATACACGTGTAGGTCAGGTGACAGATTATGACAAACTCACTCTTGATGTCTATACAAATGGTACACTTGGACCAGACGAGGCTGTCAGTCTTGCTGCAAAAGTGTTGAGCGACCATCTGAATCTTTTCATTGATCTTTCTGAAAATGCCAAGACAGCAGAAGTTATGGTAGAAAAAGAAGACAATGAGAAAGAAAAAGTTCTTGAAATGAATATTGATGAGCTTGAATTATCCGTTCGTTCATATAACTGCCTGAAACGTGCTGGTATCAATACGGTTGAGGAGTTAACAAACAGAACAGCTGAAGATATGATGAAGGTAAGAAATCTTGGACGTAAATCACTTGAAGAAGTTCTTGCCAAACTGAAAGAACTTGGACTTCAGCTGAATCCGAGTGACGAATAATTCGCTCCGTTAGAATTTATCGATTTTTAAGGAGGATATACAATGGCAGGCTATAGAAAACTTGGAAGAACTTCCAGTCAGCGTAAAGCTTTGCTCAGAAATCAGGTAACTGATCTGTTATGCTACGGCAAGATTAAGACTACTGAAGCAAAAGCAAAAGAAATCAGAAAGATTGCCGAAGGCTTAATTGCACTTGGTGTTAAAGAAAAAGATAACTTTGATGAAGTAACTGTTCAGGCTAAGGTTGTTCGTAAGGACGCTAACGGCAAGAGAGTAAAAGAAGATGGCAAAGTTGTTTTTGATACAGTTGAGAAGACAATCAAAAAAGACAGACCATCCCGTTTACATGCTAGAAAGCAGATGGCAAAGGTTCTTTACACAAGAAAAGACATCCCTGCAGCTGCTGCTAAGAGAAAAGCCAATACAAAAGAAATCAATCTTCAGGATAAGTTATTTGGTGAATTAGCTGAGAAGTATGCTACACGTAACGGTGGTTATACAAGAATCGTTAAGATCGGTGAACGTAAAGGCGATGCAGCTATGGAAGTTATCATCGAATTAGTTTAATTCGGTTTGACTTAAATTCTGATAGACATATTGAAGGGGCTGTTGTAAGATATGCTTAGGCATATCTTACGGGGCCTCTTTTCTTTTTGGTTATTTGGAAGTTTTTTACATGCATTGGGGTGTATGGGCAAAGGGCGTCAACTGTCCGAGGCGCTTATGAAGAATTGCCAAATGACTGAAAAGGACAGAGATTTTACAGGAGGAGTAAACATGGAAAAGATTATCCGGGCTCTGCATCTGATCCACGATTATGTGCAGAAGGATGAGAATGGCAATATTGAGTCTAAGAACAGAGTTCTGCGGGATATTTCTGTGGATATAGAGGCAGGAAGTTTTGTTGTTTTACTGGGACATAACGGTTCAGGCAAATCAACACTTGCCAGACATCTGAATGCATTGCTTCAGCCAACAGAAGGAACCGTATGGATTAACGGGCATGACACAAAAGAGCAAAGAGAATGGCTGGAGATAAGAAAGACCGCAGGAATGGTTTTTCAGAATCCGGATAATCAAATTATCGCCAGTGTTGTGGAGGAGGATGTGGCATTCGGTCCTGAAAATATGGGCGTGCCTACGGAAGAAATATGGCAGCGTGTGGCAAAGAGTCTGGAGAGTGTAGATATGACAGCTTATCGGTATCATTCGCCGAATAAATTGTCAGGCGGTCAGAAACAGCGAATTGCTATTGCTGGCATTATGGCTATGAGGCCTTCCTGTATGGTATTGGATGAGGCAACAGCTATGCTGGATCCGTCAGGCCGAAGAGAGGTTCTGGAGGCTGTACATCGTCTAAATAAAGATGAGAAAGTAACCGTTATCCTGATCACCCATCATATGGATGAGGCGGTGGATGCAGATCGTGTACTTGTTATGGATCAGGGGCAGATTGCCATGGATGGCACGCCAAAAGAGGTTTTTTCCAGAGTAGAGGAGCTTCAGAAATTGGAGCTGGATGTTCCCCAGATCACGGAGTTAGCCTGGCAGCTGAAACAGCAGGGAATGCCTTTTTCCGACGGTATTCTGACCCAGGAACAGTTTATTCATGAATTAGAACAGATTTTGCAGCCTGGGGGAAAGGGGACGGGACATGTCGCAGATTCGATTTGAGAATGTTAATTATATATATAGTGGCGGAACCACTTTTGAGAAACAGGCTCTGAAAGATGTTAGTTTCGCTGTTGAATCAGGTAGCTTTATCGGGGTGATCGGCCATACCGGATCCGGTAAGTCAACGTTGATCCAGCATATGAACGGATTAATCAGGCCAACCTCCGGCAAAATTTATTTTCATGATGAGGACATCACAGCGGATGGCTACAAGAAAAAGGAATTGCGTTCGAAAGTCGGTATTGTTTTTCAGTATCCGGAATATCAGCTATTTGAGATTGATGTACTGACGGATGTGGCTTTTGGGCCGAAGAATCTGGGATTATCTCAGGAAGAGTCCAGAAAGCGGGCGATCGATGCGCTTCAGCTGGTGGGCATCAAAGAAGAACAATATACCTTATCACCTTTTGAATTATCAGGCGGTCAGAAACGCCGTGTGGCCATTGCAGGTGTTCTGGCGATGCAGCCGGAAGTGTTGATTCTTGATGAACCGGCGGCTGGATTAGACCCGGGAAGTCGGAAAGAGATCCTGGATACGATTGTGCATTTATACAGAGAAACCGGGATGACGGTTATATTATCTTCGCATTCTATGGAGGATATGGCGGAATACGCTGAGAGATTGCTTGTAATGAATCAGGGAGAACTGGTCATGGACGGCTTACCGCATGAAATTTTTGGTCGTTATAAGGAATTAGAGAAAATGGGACTTTCTGCGCCGAAGATGACCTATCTTATGCACAGTCTTGCGGAAAAAGGTTATGACTTATCCACAGATATCTTGACTGTATCCGATGCAGCAGAGGAAATTCTGAATTTATGGAGGAAGACGAGAATGGAGGACGGCGAGAAATGATACGAGACATAACCATTGGACAATATTATCCCCAGTCTTCCGTGATCCATCGTCTGGATCCGAGAGTAAAACTGCTTGGAACGGTTTTGTTTGTCATATCTGTTTTTTTGATTCACAGTGTTCCGGCTTTTATCATTGTGACGGCAGCGATGGCAGCTTTGATTGCGCTGTCAAAAGTACCGGTGAGCTTTATGCTGAAAGGGTTAAAATCCATTTTTATGATTATTCTCTTAACCTTTTGTTTCAGCCTTTTTCTGACGCCGGGAGACAGTTTATTCAAGATCGGTTTTTTGAATGCAACTGTACAGGGATTAAAGACAGGTCTTTATATGGTCATGCGTCTGAGTTATCTGATTATTGGCTCATCTCTGATGACATTGACCACAACACCGAACCAGCTGACAGATGGTCTTGAAAAAGGGTTGGGCTGTTTAAACAGGGTGCATGTGCCGGTACATGAGGTGGCGATGATGATGTCTATTGCCCTTCGATTTATTCCGATTTTACTGGAAGAAATGGACAGAATCATGAAGGCACAGCAGGCCAGAGGGGCAGACTTTGAGAGTGGTAATCTGATTCAGAGAGCAAAAGGGCTTGTACCGCTTCTGGTGCCGCTTTTTATCGCCGCAATCCGACGCGCCAATGATCTGGCTATGGCCATGGAAGCACGCTGTTATCACGGCGGACAGGGCCGTACAAAGATGAAGCCGCTGCATTATGAGAAAAGAGACCGGATGGCTTATTTGCTAATGGCTGTTTATATGATTGCCATTTGTGTGCTGAGAGGAGTGATGTAACTGTGCATAGAATTAAACTGACGGTGGCTTATGACGGCACAAACTACTGCGGATGGCAGGTGCAGCCGAATGGTGTTTCTATACAGTCAACACTTCAAAAAGCCATAGAAAATCTTCTTGGGGAGAAAACCGATGTGACAGGCGCCAGCCGGACGGATTCCGGGGTGCATGCCCTTGGACAGGTGGCGGTTTTTGACACAGACAAAAATATTCCTGACTGGAAATATGCCCTGGCCATTAATCAGCGTCTTCCAAAGGATATTGTGGTGCAGAAATCCGAGGAAGTGCCTTTGGATTTTCATCCCCGCTATACGGATGTGGAGAAAACATATGAATACCGGATTCTTAATCGGCGGACTCAGCTGCCGAAAGAGCGTTTATACAGTTATTTTGTCCCGAAAAAGCTGAATGTGGACAAGATGCGTGAAGCCGGTGTTTATCTGGTTGGTGAACATGATTTTAAATCCTTTTGTTCACAGAAGACAAAGGCGCTGAGTACTGTAAGAACTATCTATTCCCTTGAACTGATTGAAGAAGGAGATATTGTGACACTGCGTGTCAGCGGCAATGGCTTTCTGTACAATATGGTGCGTATTATCGCCGGTGTATTGATTAAGGTCGGACTGGAACAGAAAGAACCGGAGGAAGTCAGGGAAGCGGTGGAGCATCCGATGGGAAAGGCTGCGGGACCAACGGCGCCTGCACACGGATTGACACTGGTGGAGATTAAGTATCTATCAAATTGAACAGGTATCCATAAAACAAGCGGCTGCTTCATGTCATTTTGAAGCAGTCGCTTGTTTTAATCAGTGGATCAGTTCTGCTTTTCGCATGTGACAATATCTTTGCCGGAGTATGCAATGTGAACGTTATCACCTTTTTTCAACAGCAGCATGTCCTCGTGGGAGGCTGCCTTTGCACGATAAAGGGTATCATTTTCGCTAATCAGATAGATGTAAGTGTTACCGTTGATATCGATGTATTTGATATCCGTAATAGTAAGATTGGTTTCGGCATCTGCAACAGTTGGTTCAGAGATGTCGCTACTGCCTGTGACGCTGTTAGGAGCGTCGTTATCAGTACTGGTACTGTTGTCAGGCTGATTGTTGTTATTGTCAGCACTGCCACTTTCTATGCCAAGAAGCTGTTTGTATCTGTTCAGACATTCAGTCTGGGAGGAAGCGGTTGTAACGATATTATATTGTTCCACATTAACGGCTGCATAAAGCTTTACAAGACCGCTGGCGTCCTTTAAGACCATAATATAGGTAGGATGGCCTTCTACATTGATTAGGGACGGGAAACTGGCCTGATAACCTTTCTCCTGCACTTCCCCTTCGGCGGCTGCCATCGCTGACTTTTCATCAGCACCGGCGATGCTGTAATAATGGGCTTCACCCGTTCGCTCGTTGGCAAGTAAGAAACCAATATTGGAGCGGTCACCATTGACGGATGTGACACCTGTATAGATCCATATATCGCCATTTTTGGAAACATAACCATAATCAGAAACAGGGACATCGTCGTTTTCATCATCTTCATCTGCTTCATAAGTCGTGACCCGTTTGCAACCTTTTTTGCCAATCAGACTGTTCATGAAGCCGTTCTTAAGCGTACCGGACCAGTTGTATTGACGGCAAAGAAGATCTCCGTCCACAACAACATCGACCCAGTTTGGAACAACTGAAAGTGCATAGTGTGTCAGCTCGCCGGTTGATGGGTTCAGCGTAATCGCACCCGTGACAGTCTGACCACCGAACAGAGAAATTGTATTTTTGTAAACGGACATCACGTAATAAGGCTGTCCCTGCTCATCTATCTCAAAGTGAAGATTACCAAGGAGCAGCGTCGGATAGTGGAAACGGATATACCTTGCAGCATCCTCATAGAAATAAGCGGATGGTACATACGTCATCGGCTGGCTGCATTGTACATAGGAGGCCGACATGGACACTGGATTAACTGTAACATAGCCAGGTACGCCATCGGATTTATTTCCAATCCATTTAAAGAAACCGGCATAATCGAGTGCAGCGACTTTGGCGGGTTTTCCATTATAATCAATCTGTGTGTAGTCATCAGAAACATTGAACTGGCTGACGACATTAGATAAAGAACCGATTTCTCTGTCTCCGAGCATTCTTGCAGAGGCTGTGTCCATGAGGGCAATAGAGTCTGTGCCGAGAGATTCAGATAAATCATCAGAAAAGACAGCATCCTCTACATTGAGGATTGCGGCATATTTGTGTGACGAAAAAACAGGTGAACCGCTGAGTGCAATCAACAGCAATGCGATAATTGCAATGAATGGGAGGATGAAAAAAATGCCTTCATGTCCGCAGACATCTTTCCAGGTTTTTTGCCCGGCAGCCTGATCCTGCATACGCCCGGCAGCTGCACTGCAAATAGTCAGTGATTTCAGAGCTGCAAAGACAAACAGTGCAATGATCAGTGTCAGCCAGAAAGCAATGGACTGTGGATTCAATGGTGTCAGAAAGAAATAAAAGCTGATAAATGCAATGACGATGACACCAATCAGACCGTTTATAACAGCATGCGTCTGGACAGAAGCGTAGGATTGGTGACGCTTCTTAGAATAGTTTTTTTTGATGTTCATATCTTTTAAGTACTCCTTTACGTTGTTAAACACTATTATAGCTGATAATAAATGAGAAAGACAGAGAGAATTAAGGGAAATAAAGCACCTTATCTAGCGAATGATGAGAATTGACGGATGAAGAGGTATTGGTTGATAAGAGCAGCAGAGATCAGAGGTGTGACGTTTTCTTAACAATATGGAAGCGCTTTGTGTCGTGTCAGATTTAATACAGGTAACAAAAAACGCATATAAAATAAAAATAAATAAAAAAACTGTTGACAATTCAAATCTAAGATGATATCATATACAAGCTGTCAGCGAGACAAACGCAAAACAGTAAGTTTTTCATCAGATCAAAAAGAAATTTGAAAATAAATAAAAAAAGTTGTTGACAAACTTCAAGAGATTTGATAAACTAGATGAGTCGCTCAGAGAGCGGTACATGACAATTGCGTTATTATTTCTGATCAATATACCCTATCAACCTTTTGCATGCGTATCAAAATAATCCTTCAGAATCATGAGACTTTCAGCCCGAAGAATCCCCGCTGTTACCTGTGGCTGCCAAAAGGAATTGTCAAAAACAATCTTTGAACAATTACATCCTTCGTTACCAAGTATCGCCTCTAAATCGCTATTGCTTGCACCGTATACTAATCGGCCTAATTTCACCCAGACCATTGCGCCACTGCACATAAAACACGGCTCACAGCTGGAATAAAGCGTATAGTCATGCAAATCTGTGATTGATGTCTTTGCACAGAATTCACGAATCAGTCCGGCTTCTCCATGAAAGGTCGGATCATGTCTTGTATAAATCTGATTTTCATTCGTAAATACAATTTCTCCATTTTTTACCAGAACCGCTCCAAAAGGCTCATTTCCATGTTCTACGGCAAGTTGTGAAAGACGAATAGCCTCGCGCATAAAAGATGCATCCTCCGTCTTTCTATGGCTATTCAGACCGTGATTTGTATCTGAATCATTCTCAAAAGATTTCGTCACCATCGATATCTCCTTCCATGACTATTGTTCAACCAATTATTCTGCTTCTTAATAATTCCTTTATGCAAAAGAATCGTAAAAACAAGTCCCAAAATCTGCAAGATAGAAATAAAAATTGGCAATTCTTTACGTGTAATTATTGCGATTAGAAACCATTCTTTTCTTAGAGTACAGAAAAACCCCGGAAACCTTATGGTTCCGGGGTATCTTACGTTTGGACACAGAGTGTACTCCTGACACTCATTTATATACGATATGCGCGTTATACTCGCAATGCACAACTCATCATTCGTTGGATTTGCATTGCTCATTGCTTAGCGAATATTATTCGATGATTGTAGCAACACGACCTGAACCTACAGTACGGCCACCTTCACGGATAGCGAATGTAAGACCCTGTTCCATAGCGATTGGGTGGATCAGTTCGATTGTCATTTCTACGTTATCACCAGGCATGCACATTTCTGTACCTTCTGGAAGGGAAATAACGCCTGTGATATCTGTTGTTCTAAAGTAGAACTGTGGACGGTAGTTGTTGAAGAATGGTGTATGACGACCACCTTCGTCTTTTGTCAGTACGTAAACCTGAGCTGTGAATTTCTTGTGTGGATGTACTGAACCTGGTTTAGCGAGAACCTGTCCTCTTTCGATTTCATTTCTCTGAACACCACGAAGAAGACAACCGATGTTATCACCAGCCTGAGCTTCGTCAAGGAGTTTACGGAACATTTCGATACCAGTTACAACAACTTTACGTGTTTCTTCTTTAACACCAACGATTTCTACTTCGTCAGAAAGATGCAGAACACCTCTTTCTACACGGCCTGTAGCAACTGTACCACGACCTGTGATAGAGAATACGTCTTCGACTGGCATAAGGAATGGCTTATCTGTATCACGCTGTGGATCTGGGATATAGCTATCTACTGTATCCATAAGTTCCATGATCTTGTCGCCCCATTCGCCGTTTGGATCTTCAAGAGCTTTAAGAGCGGAACCTTTGATGATTGGGCAATCTGTGAAGTCATATTCTTCAAGAACTTCTGTGATTTCCATTTCTACTAATTCAAGGAGTTCTTCATCGTCTACCATATCACATTTGTTCATGAATACAACGATGTAAGGTACGCCTACCTGACGGGAAAGAAGGATATGCTCTTTTGTCTGAGCCATAACACCATCAGTAGCAGCTACAACAAGGATAGCACCATCCATCTGAGCAGCACCTGTGATCATGTTCTTTACATAATCGGCATGTCCTGGGCAGTCTACGTGAGCGTAATGACGTTTTGCTGTCTGGTACTCAACGTGAGCTGTAGAGATTGTGATACCACGTTCTCTTTCTTCTGGAGCTTTATCGATGTTTTCGAAATCTACTTTTTCGTTACCAGGTACTCTTTCTGCTAATACTCTTGTGATAGCAGCTGTTAAAGTTGTTTTACCGTGGTCAACGTGTCCAATTGTACCGATATTACAATGTGGTTTGCTTCTGTCAAACTTAGCTTTAGCCATTTTAACGTCCTCCTTTTATAGGCGCCTCTCCCCCGTTCGGGAGAGGCAGATTTTTATTATTTTTGCTCGGCTAATTACGATTATATTGCATTTACAGCATATATTCAAGCCTATTTTAAAATATTTTCGTATTTAAAAGTTGTACATTACCTGTACACAGCAAGGATAAATTATTTATCTTTGTTGTTTAATACCTTTTCCTGAATTGACTTCGGAACTGGTTCGTATTTCTCGAAGAACATGGAGTAGTTACCACGGCCCTGTGTTCTTGAACGCAGGTCTGTAGAATAACCGAACATCTCTGCAAGTGGTACATATGCTTTAACCATCTTACCACCACCGATATCTTCCATACCTTCGATACGGCCACGACGTGAGTTCAGGTCGCCGATGATATCGCCCATGTATTCTTCAGGCATTGTAACTTCAACTTTCATGATCGGCTCAAGAAGAACAGCGCCTGCTTTGTGCATAGCTTCCTTGAAAGCCATGGAACCAGCAATGTGGAATGCCATTTCACTTGAATCGACTTCATGGTAAGAACCATCATATACTGTAGCATGGATACCAAGTACAGGGAATCCGCCGAGGATACCAGCTTTAGCAGCTTCTTCGATACCTTCGCCGACAGCTGGGATGTATTCCTTAGGAATAGCACCACCTACGACTGTAGAATCGAACTTGAAGAGTTCTTCACCATTGGCATCCATTGGCTCAAAGTGAACTTTACAGTGACCATACTGACCACGACCACCGGACTGTTTAGCATATTTGCTGTCTACGTCAACGGCTTTTGTAAATGTTTCTTTGTATGCAACCTGAGGTGCACCAACGTTTGCCTCTACTTTAAACTCACGAAGCAGACGGTCAACAATGATTTCCAGATGGAGCTCGCCCATACCGGCAATGATTGTCTGGCCTGTTTCCTGATCTGTATGAGCTCTGAATGTAGGGTCTTCTTCAGCAAGTTTAGCTAAAGCTTCACCCATCTTGCCCTGGCCTGCTTTTGTCTTAGGCTCGATAGCAAGCTCGATAACAGGTTCTGGGAATTCCATGGATTCCAGAATAACCGGATGCTGTTCATCACAGATTGTATCACCAGTTGTTGTAAATTTGAAACCTACAGCAGCTGCGATATCACCGGAGTAAACCTTATCCAGCTCTTTTCTCTTGTTGGCATGCATCTGAAGGATACGACCAACACGTTCTTTCTTGCCCTTTGTTGCGTTCAGTGTGTAAGAACCGGAATTCAGAGTACCGGAATATACACGGAAGAATGCCAGCTTACCAACGAATGGGTCTGTCATAATCTTGAATGCAAGAGCGGAGAAAGGTTCTTCATCAGAAGAATGTCTGACAACATCGTTGCCGTCCATATCTACACCTTTGATTGGTGGGATATCTAATGGAGATGGCATGTACTCGATGATTGCATCAAGGAGCTTCTGAACACCTTTGTTTCTGTAAGCTGTACCACAGCAAACAGGAACGGCTGTACATTCGCATGTAGCTTTTCTTAATACAGCTTTTAACTGATCGTTTGTTGGCTCTTCACCTTCAAGGTAAGCCATCATCAGATCGTCATCTAATTCGCAGATCTTCTCAACTAATTCTGTATGATAAAGTTCTGCATCTTCGACCATATCTTCCGGGATATCAACGATAGAAATATCGTCACCCTTTTCATCATTGTAGATATAAGCCTGCATTTCAAAAAGGTCAATGATACCTTTGAATTCATCTTCCTTACCGATTGGGAGCTGAATGCAGATAGCATTCTTACCTAATCTTGTCTTGATCTGCTCAACAGCACTGTAGAAATCAGCACCAAGAATATCCATCTTGTTGATGAAAGCCATTCTAGGTACGTTGTATGTGTCAGCCTGACGCCATACGTTTTCGGACTGAGGCTCAACACCACCTTTGGCACAGAAGACACCTACAGCACCATCAAGTACACGAAGGGAACGTTCAACTTCAACTGTGAAGTCTACGTGTCCTGGTGTATCAATGATGTTGATACGATGCTCTAAAGCACCTGCCTTTGGCTTGCAGTGATCCTGAAGTGTCCAGTGACATGTTGTAGCAGCGGAAGTAATTGTGATACCACGTTCCTGCTCCTGGGCCATCCAGTCCATAGTTGCAGTACCGTCATGAGTATCACCAATCTTGTAGTTAATACCAGTGTAATATAAGATACGCTCAGTTGTTGTTGTTTTACCAGCATCGATATGAGCCATAATACCAATATTTCTGGTTCTCTCTAATGGATATTCTCTTCCAGCCAAGGATAATTCCTCCTTTTCTCAGCTAAGCAACCGCTAAAAACAGATTACCATCTGTAATGAGCGAAAGCTTTGTTTGCTTCTGCCATTTTGTGCATGTCTTCTTTTTTCTTAACTGCTGCACCAGTGTTGTTTGCAGCATCCATAATCTCGTTGGCAAGTCTCTCTTCCTGAGTCTTTTCGCCTCTCTTACGAGAATATACTGTTAACCATCTGAGAGCAAGAGCCTGTCTTCTCTCTGGTCTAACCTCGATAGGTACCTGATATGTGGCACCACCGATACGTCTTGCTTTTACTTCAAGAACAGGCATGATATTGTTCATAGCTTCTTCGAAAACTTCGAGAGCTTCTTTGCCTGTCTTTTCAGAAATTCTATTAAATGCGCCGTATACGATCTTCTGAGCAACGCCTTTCTTACCGTCAAGCATGATGTTGTTGACAAGCTTTGTTACGACTTTGCTGTTGTAAATCGGATCAGCCAATACGTCTCTTTTCTGGATATGTCCTTTTCTTGGCACGTTACTTCCCTCCTTATAGATTATTCAATCTTGGGTACTCACGTAGTCTGACTATGTGTTCGCGCTCGAATTGTATATCTATCTTTAATCGCAACCTTATATCATTGCGGTAAAATAATGCTACATTCGTCGCAAATAGTATAAACCTGTGAAACTCTTATTTCTTAGCGTCCTTTGGTCTCTTAGCACCGTATTTAGAACGGGCCTGTCTTCTCTTAGCAACACCTGCAGTATCAAGTGTACCTCTGATGATATGGTATCTTGTACCTGGTAAGTCCTTTACACGACCACCTCTGATAAGTACAACGCTATGCTCCTGAAGGTTGTGACCTTCACCTGGGATGTAGCTTGTTACTTCGATTCCGTTTGATAAACGAACTCTGGCGATCTTTCTAAGAGCTGAGTTAGGTTTTTTAGGAGTAGCTGTCTTAACAGCTGTACATACACCTCTCTTCTGTGGTGATGATAAGTCTGTTGCTTTCTTGTGAAGAGAGTTGTAGCTCTTCTGCAGAGCAGGAGCTGTAGATTTCTTCTCAACAGTCTGTCTTCCTTTTCTTACTAACTGGTTAAATGTTGGCATTATTTTCACCTCCTGGTAATAAAATGAACTGGTTGCCGTCATTTACATAACGGTGTATACACGCCTATTGCGCACACTTGCATATTATAACAAAGGCAATCATCCTTGTCAAGAATTTTTCTTTAATTTTTCTCAACTTACGACGATTGCCTTTTGTCATCCTGTATTTTTCTGTTTTATATCCGCACTTCGACAGTTTGTTCCACCGGAATATCCAAGGACATAATCTTGTCTTTGTATGTCTCATACTCCTCCGGCAATATCCGCCAGGACAGTCCACATCCGGCGCTGATTTCTCCCGGGAGCGGAATCAGCCGTCCCGGAATCCCCTCCTCGCTGCACTTCTTCTCCATGGCCATAGCTGCCGTTGTAGTCTTAAATGTCAATATCATATAATTCTTCTTTTGACGCACGATACACCGCCATCCTGTTCTTCCATGATTCTATATTTTAAATTATGGTTTAATGATCAGATCCGCCTGCATCATTTTCTCAGTGATCACATACATATTGGTCACGCCGCCGACTTTCAGTTTCTCTGTCAGACCGTAATGATTCAGGCAGGTACCACATGTCAGGATTTCCACACCATTTGCTTCAAGCGACATCAAATCTTCCAGCGTCGGTGCCTCTTCACATGTCAGTTTGGCACCGCCATTATAGAAAAGTATTGTTTTCGGCAGTTCATCCTGCTGAGACAGGGCATAGATGAAACCCTTCATCAGAACAGCACCCAATTCATCATCCCCGCTGCCCATATAGGAAGATGAAATAACAACGACTTTATTGCCCTTTCTTCCGTCCGGTATACAGGTTTCTTCTGTTCTTACCTCTTCATCAGCTTCAACTCCTGCCTCATCCGCTGATTCTCCGATGGTCATAATCACTCTGTACTGGTTCTCGCCCAGTTTTTCTGAACGGACGCCATAGTTCTTCTGCTGTGCCATCTTTGTCAGATTCTGGACGGCAATTTCATTGTCTACCAGTGTTTCTACCATTCCCGCACCGCTTAATTCTTTAATGGCATTTTTTGTCTTAACAACAGGAATCGGGCATGCATCACCCATGGCATTAACGACTTTTAACATAATAGTTTCCTCCTTGATTAGCTCATATTGGCCTGATGATTCATTCTACGACTATTTCAGGCGCCTCACTATTCTTTTCCAATAATGTTCCGACAATCTTCGCTGGAAGGCCTGCATTTTGCAATTCAGCTTCCAGTGCCTCTGCCTGTTCGGCTTTGACGGCTGCCAGAAGGCCTCCTGATGTCTGCGGGTCGAACAGGATTTCTTCCATAGAGAATGGAATATTTCTGAACTCGACAAATGGGCCTGTGTGATTTCTGTTGCGCTGACCGGCCGCTGTCAGCAGAAATTCGTCCGCATGACGATGGGCCTCTTCAATGACCGGTACTTCTGAAGCGTCGATACAGCAGTTCAACTTGCCGTCCAACATTTCATGCAGGTGTCCCAGAAAACTAAACCCGGTGACATCTGTACAGGCATGCACATCGTATTTTCTACAGATCTCCGACGCATATTTGTTCAAGGTCGTCATGGACCTGATAGCTTCATGCATGGCTGCCTCAGATGCTTCGCCAACCCGGTTAGCCGTACAGATAATGCCAACACCCAGCTTCTTAGTCAAAATCAGCTTATCCCCGGGCTGACCCTGATTATTGGCCAATACTCTGTCCGGATGAACCACTCCCATAACAGACAAGCCGTATTTCACATCGCTGTCTGCGATAGAATGACCTCCGGCCAATGTGCCACCGGCTTCTATGACCTTCTCTGAACCGCCTCTCATAATCTCACCCAGAATATTCAAATCCATCTTCTCAGGGAAGCAGACAATATTCAGCGCTGTCTTGACCTCCCCGCCCATGGCATAAATATCGCTGAGCGCATTGGCAGCAGCAATCTGTCCGAATGTATAAGGATCATCCACCATCGGTGGAAAGAAATCCAAAGTCTGCACAATGGCCGTATCATCGGAAATCTTGTATACCGCAGCATCATCCCTGCTGTCATACCCCACAAGCAGAGATGGATCCTGTTCACCCCTTGGAAGTTTTTCCAGTACACGGCTCAGAACCCCCGCACCGAGCTTGGCGGTACATCCGCCGCCTTTGCAGAAAACAATTTTTTCTTCCATATTAATAGCCACACCTTCTCCCCCCTTCAGGCACGCATTTAAAGACATGCCAAAGGGTATTCTGCTTAAGATAAAGGAACCGCATGCATGCAGTCCCTTTACTCTGTTAATTAAAATAAACTAATTCATCTTCCGGTGCTGCGCATTCTACAACCTCTGTTGCATAAAGCACAGGACCTACACCGCCGTATTCTCTTCTGCGTTCATAATGCATATTGGCTGTCAGTGTCACCCAATCACCATTCTTTAAATTATCAAGTTCAGGGTATTTACACAAAAAACCGATAAAGCGGATATCCTCCGCACAGCATGTCATGGCTTTACGGCCTGGTACACAGAAATTCTTCGGCAACTTACGGTTCTTCATGATCCTTGCTGTAAAGCGAACGGTCTTGCCTTCATAGCGATCCTTGTCATCTGCTGCATCCATATACCAGATGCCGTAATCATCATCTGTAATGTCAATGATCGGTGCATTCAGATCATATGGCGGGATATCCTTGCCCAGTTCGATCATTCGGCCGTCCTTGTGCTCAAACATCATCTGGACATTGGAATTCAAAGCCTTCAGATTTCTTCTGAACATCGGCAGATCCTGTTCTTCAGAACATCTGTTGAAGATAACCAGCTCTGTACACTTGATCATATTGCCGATAATGGACTTCATGTTATTCAGATAAACAGCAAAGGTACTTGCATCGATCATAGTCACAATCTGATAAATCTCCCATCCTCTTGGCATATCCACGCTGAGAATTGTATCCGGGTCCCACATGCCGTTGTATTCCACAAAAACCCGCTTCGGTTTGTAAACATTCTTGCAGTTCTCAAGAAAATCTGCCGTCAGTTCCTCTTCCTCATCCAGTGTTACAGTATCAATCTTGCAAGCCAGTGTTGCCTTCTCATCAAGTTCAACTTCGCCTTCCTCGCATGAGATCAAAAGGCCTCTTTCACCATCCGCGAATTCACCGCTTTCAAAGATTTCCTGAAGGAAAGAAGTCTTGCCACTCTCAAGGAAACCTGTTATCAGGTATACCGGTACTTCCAGTTTATCCATCTCTATCACCAAACTTTCTATTTATTCATATTTCTTTTGCTATTCATTATCATATCAAATAAATCTATGAAATTCAAGTCGAAAAGGGCTGCTGCAATGCTAACTGCAAAACCCGCCCCCCATTTTAACCAACAATAAAATACCAAAAGCCGAATCAGTGAGCAAAATCATTTGCCTGCCAATTCGGCTTTCCCGGATAAATTCAAATATTTTACAGTCTGATTTTATTTCTTCGCACAGGCAGTGGCTACCCGTACCATAATTGGCAAAGAAATAAAAATAGCAATTGTTCCTACCGCCAAAAGGATTGGAAACTTCGCCGGCCAATATACAATGTTCCCCGAATTGTACATACACCATACACTATTGAACAGAATTTCAATAAATGAGAAAATCAACACTCTTACAACATATTCCAATGTTTTATTCTTAATTCTTTTTGTCCATGATGCCACCCAATCCATCACCGGTGCAAAATAGTTAATGGCTACCGCAATAGCAAAGGCCCCCACCCAGGCAGGAAATACCGTAGCCGGTGTCATTGGAGCTCCTAATAAATACATTGCCGATGTATTCAGGACCCATGACATGATAAACCCCATACCTGTTTCAAGAATTCTGCCAAATTTCTTTTCATTCATAATAGACATCCCCCATCCTTCTCTACTGTTATCCCAATAAAGCACGCACTTCATCCACCACATAATCAGAAAATACATCATACTGTTTGTCCGCATTTTCAGCTGTCGCAGCTGCCGGATCACCAAAGTAAGCATCCGGTGCACCACATTCAATAAAATCTTTTGCCCCCGCACCAATTCTCTCAAAAAGGAACTCGCCTTCATAATTCGGCTTCAATGATGCGATCTGCGCTTTATCCAGTAATTCCGGATAACGCATCAAACCAAATCCTGTTTCTGATTCACCTGCATGGAGGTCATATGTTGGATGAATACCATTAAAATATGCTGCTGCGCCACCTTCAACAATGCCTTTGTCAAACCACGCCGAATAGGTACCATTGACCTTGTTGTTTTTCTTTTTCGCATTCTCAATACCTCTGACAACTGCCGCAGCATTACCCGGGTCAGCATGTCCAGATACAACCATGATATTATAAAAGCCACTCCTTGCCAGGCTGAGACATATATCCTCTAACAGCATCTCGACAGTCTCCACCCTAAGAGATGTATTTCCAGGAAATACATTTGTCACATCTGCTGCACAGTACGTCACCGGCGTTGCAATGATAGATTCAATCCCCTCTTCCTGCAGCTTTCTTGCTGCTCTTTCGCACAATTCCAATCCGCTGCGAAAATCTGTCATCAATGGCAGATGCGGACCATGCACTTCCGTCGGTCCCAATGGAATAAATGCAAGATTGCATTTTGGCTGTAATTCCTTAATTTTTGTAGATGTCATTTTGTAAAGATAATTCAGTGCCATACGCTTTCTCCCCCACTTTATGATTTTGTTTTGCCTGGTTATATTCTTTCGATATACCATTATACCGATATATCGGTATAATGGTATATTACTTCATTGTTATAACTATGTCAATTAACATAACTGCTAATAAGTTGTATATGTTTTTGTACAATATAACGATGAATTTCCAAAACACTTCAATCACGTTGAAACTCTCTGCCATTTCGTTTATAATAAACACAGTATGTATAATTAAGGAGGCTATTCCTATGTCACTTTTTCTTAAAGATGAAGCCTATGAACAGTTAGTCCAAATGATTGACGATGGAAAATTCGAATATGATAAAAAGTATTCCCTGAATCAAATTGCTATAGAATTGAACATGTCTAAGACACCGGTACGAGATGCTATTCAGAAATTAGCCGATGAAAAGCGCATTGACATTCTGCCAAGCCGCGGTATTCAACTTCATATGCCAACCGCTGATGAAGTCAAGCAGCACTACCATTTCAGTAACGCCATTGAAGGTTATTGCGTGGCCGAACTCGCCAAAGCCTACGCCAAAAATCCCAAAAATATTTATGTCCGCAGATTGAAATATATTATGCAGGATATGAAAGCCTATCTTGATGAACAGACAGATTTCGGCGAATATTTTGCACTGGATCGTCAATTTCACATAGAACTGATTGACTCTCTTCAAGATCCTTATTTTTCCAGCTTAAAATCTTCAGGCATGGGATTTTTAAATCATCCTGAACTGCAGCTCAATGAAAAAGTACCTCGTCAAGATGTCTATGCCTGCCATAAAAAAATTCTGGATGCAATCTGTAAAGGTAATCATTCGGCTGCTTTTGATGCCATGATGGAACATGCACAGCTCATGACCAACCAATTATAAAAGCATTGTTACTGCAGTTCTTTATAACCAAAATAGAACATGCTTTGCAAATCTCGCATATTACCATACATCGATAAAAAGACCGATATTCCAGGAATCTATCTTCCTGGAATATCGGTCTTTTATTTTTATGCTATTCATCTTATATGTTATTTCATGTACACTTACAGCATAAACAGCTTCTCAAGCTTAACTTCATCAATCTTGGAGCCGATGACACAAAGACGGCCTGTATATTCCGGCTGACCTTCACGGATCTCGTATTCTTCAGGAACCATATCGAAGTAGATCCATGTACCGTCCGGGCTTGGCAGCATGCCCTTTGCACGAAGGATAATGCCGTATTCATTGTTCTCCGCTGCAAGTGCCTTGAGGATTGTCTCCACTTCTTCCTTTGTATACTTGCGAGGTGTTTCCTTGCCCCAGCTTGTGAACACTTCATCTGCGTGATGGTGGTGATGGTGATCATGATCGTGGTCATGACCGCATCCGCAATGATCGTCATGATCATGGTCGTGATGATGTTCATGTTCATGATCGTGGTCATCGTGATCATGATGATGTTCATGCTCATGATCGTGGTCATCGTGGTCATGATGGTGTTCATGTTCATGATCGTGGTCATCGTGGTCATGATGGTGTTCATGTTCATGCTCATGATCGTGATCATCATGGTCGTGATCATGGTGGCCGCCGCATACAGGACAGATTTCTTCTTCAGCCATCACCATATCAGCCAGAGACACCGGTTTCTCCATGGCAGCTAAAAGCTGTTCTCCTGTCAGTTCATCCCAAGGTGTTGTGATCACTGCCGCATCCTTGTTGTGCTCTCTGATCATAGCAACACAGGCTTCCAGCTTGTCCTGCTTCATATTCTGCGTACGGCTGAGCACGATGGTATGGGCGCTCTCAACCTGGTTGTTGTAGAACTCACCAAAGTTTTTCATATACATCTTGCACTTGTTGGCATCTGCAACTGTTACAAGGCTGTTCAGTTCAATCGGTGCATCTTCTGCCACACCCTGAACGGCTTTGATAACATCTGATAACTTGCCGACACCTGACGGTTCAATGATGATCCTGTCAGGATTAAACTTCGTGATCACATCCTTCAGCGCTGTACCAAAATCACCAACCAGTGAGCAGCAGATACAACCGGAGTTCATCTCTGTGATGTTCACACCTGCATCCTTTAAAAATCCGCCGTCAATGCCGATTTCACCAAATTCATTCTCAATCAGGACAACCTGCTGCCCCTTTAATGCTTCGCTAAGAAGCTTCTTAATCAGTGTTGTCTTTCCTGCTCCAAGGAAACCGGAAATAATATCAATCTTTGCCATAAGGCATGCCTCCTTCTTCATCTATCAATCATCTTCTGTCAACTTCAAAAACATACCGGATTCTGTCCTGTTGACAGGACATATTATCCCGCATCTTCCTATTTTAAAGCGTCCCTTTTATAAAATCAATACCATTGCGCTAAAGTTTATGAAATTTTTTGATTTTTCTTCTCATTTCAGCTATAATGGTCTATATTGCAGTTATCGAATTTCAACATATCTATCGAAGGGAGAAGGTTTTTATGCCTCTTACACATATCAATGACCAGGGACGTGCCCGAATGGTGGATGTCTCTGAGAAAGCCGTCACACATCGAATCGCTGTGGCCGCCGGCAGTATTTACATGCAGCCGGAGACCTTACAGGCCATCATCGACGGACAGATCAAGAAAGGAGATGTACTGGCTGTCGCCCAGGTAGCCGGCATTATGGCTGCCAAACAGACATCCGTGATCATCCCGATGTGCCATCCTCTGATGTTGTCAGGCATTGATATCCATTTTGAAACCGACACAGAGGAAAATGCCGTCCACATCAAGGCCTCCGTCAAAACAACCGGCCAGACCGGCGTGGAAATGGAAGCCCTGCATGCCGTTTCAGCTGCTGCACTGACCATTTATGACATGTGCAAAGCTATAGACCGCGGCATGCATATCACAAATCTGCGGGTGATTGAGAAAGACGGCGGCAAATCCGGCCATTTCACACAGCAGTAACCCTCCGCATATCACCGGACATTTAGCTTCTTTATGCAAATAAAAGTAAAATGTAACTGTTCAAAGCCAAGCAAAATTTCAAAAAACAGGTATAAAATAAACGAGGTTATCAACATATGATCAAAGGCACCATTACATCTATCAACATATCCAAAGAAAAAGGTGTGGTTAAAACCCCTGTTGACACTGCCATCTGCAAATGCGATCACGGCATTGTCGGGGACGCCCACGCCGGCAACTGGCACCGCCAGATCAGCCTTCTGGCTCAGGAGAGTATCGACATCATGACTGAAATGGGTGTTGAAGACCTGACGCCGGGGCAATTTGCAGAGAATCTGACAACAAAGGGCATCTGTCTCTATGAATTGCCTGTGGGCACTCATCTTCAGATTGGTGAAACCATTCAGGAAGTCACCCAGATCGGCAAGGAATGCCACAAAGGATGTGCCATTCAGCAGAAAGTGGGCAAGTGCATCATGCCTACCCAGGGAATTTTTACCAAAGTCATCAAAGAAGGAACCATCCATGTAGGAGACACCATTTCTGTTCTGTAAGTTTTTGTGTTTTTCCTCTTCATAATAAGGTTTTTATCCTTTAAGCTATTCATATTTTG
>NZ_LR698973.1:1351041-1405482 GCF_902381825.1 Pseudocoprococcus catus | reverse complement strand
CTATTTTTTTACAGAAAAGTGTGTACGGTTTTCGACACACTTTTCTTATTTGTCTACTATTCTTCAAACAATTCTGATATATCAAAGATGTATCATGATTATATTCCATAAAGTTTCACAATTCTAACATACGTCAAATAGGAGAAAATTAATTCTATTCTACAGACCGTTAATAAAATTTTACCAGTTTCAAATGCAACTTAAACACACTTTTAGGGCATAATATTCACAAAGCTGTGTTCAATTTGTGAATTTTCATTATTTTTTCGACATTTGACAATTACCTTTGACGAGACTAAAATTGTGAACAGCCCGAGAGGGAAGTGAAAAGGAAGTGAATAAATATGGATGAGCTGGTAAAAAATCTCATGGAAGAATTAAACTGTGATACAGCTTTTACGATTCCGATTTTCGGCGGCATACCGGTGGCTGAATCAGTTTTTGTAACATGGTTAATCATGGCTGTTGTGATTCTCCTGTGTGCGATTTTGGTCAGAAACCTGAAGGTCACAAACCCAGGTAAAGGACAGCTGCTTCTTGAAACGGCTGTCAGTGGTATTTATAGCTTCTTCGAAGATATCCTTGGCGAGAAAGGCAAACGTTTTATTCCTTATTTAATGAGTGTGGGAATTTATATCGGTATTGCCAATCTCATCGGCATTCTCGGTTTCAAACCACCGACAAAGGATATCAATGTAACGGCTTCACTGGCAATTCTCAGCATCATTTTGATCGAGCTGTCCGGTGTTTTGGCAAAAGGCGGCCGCGGCTGGCTGAAAAGCTTCGCAGAACCGATGGTTGTCATTTTACCGATCAACATCCTTGAGATTTTCATCAGACCGCTTTCATTATGTATGCGATTATTCGGCAACGTTCTTGGTTCGTTTGTCATTATGGAATTGCTGAAGATGGTCGTTCCGGCCATCCTGCCGGCGGTATTCAGCTGCTACTTCGATATATTCGACGGGCTGATCCAGGCATACGTTTTTGTATTCCTGACCGCATTATTTATTAAAGAAGCTATCGACTGATCATCAATGATCCGTCAATTTTAAAAAGAAAAGGAGCGAGTTATTATGTCAGCAACATTATTCGTAGCAATTGGTGCAGGTATTGCAGTATTAACAGGTATTGGTGCCGGTGTTGGTATCGGTAAAGCAACTTCTTCCGCAGTAGACGCTATCGCAAGACAGCCTGAAGCAGAAAGCAAAATCAGTAAATCTTTACTTCTTGGTTGTGCCCTTGCCGAAGCAACTGCTATTTACGGTTTCGTTATTGCCCTGTTGATCATTCTTTTCCTGAAATAATCATTGCGATATTCAATAGAACTTATGGAACAGTAAGAATGAGAGGCAGGTGCAGCTATGTTAAGTTTGGAACCCTGGACAATCTTCTGGACCGTCGTCAATGTCCTTGTCCTTTTTGTTGCACTTCGGCATTTTCTGATTAAGCCGGTCATGGGTGTGATCGAGCAGCGAAACGAAATGATCAGGCAGCAGTTTGATGCTGCACAGAAAACGCAGGATGAAGCCAACAGAATGAAAGCCGACTATGAGCAGCAGCTTGACACTGCTAAAGAACAGGCCGCCGATATTATCGCAGCTGCCCGTGCACGTTCCGAAAAAGAACACAGCAAGGCGATTGCTGATACAGAGGCTGAAAGAGTCAAAATGCTCACACAGGCCCGTGAAGATATTGAAAAAGAACAGGCAAATGCCAAGAAAGAACTGCAGTCACAGATCATGGATATTGCCATGCTGGCTGCAAAGAAAATTATTATGACAGGTGATCAGTATGACGCAAAGAGCGGTAAATAATGCAATTGTTCTGTATGAACTGGGTATTACGTCTGAAGAACTTCAGACTGCCCGTGAGATCACAGAAAAAGTCCCTGCACTTTTGAACGTTCTTCGGAGTCCCCTTGTGACATCTGAGAAAAAGCATCATCTGATTGAACGCGTCTTTGACGGCTCCGGTCTTCCCCGCCATCTGATCAACTTTTACAAGGTCATGTGCAATGATGGCGGAATTGAAGAACTGGCAGACATCTATGCTGAATGGCAGAAAATCTGGGATACTGCCCATAACCGTGTACAGGTCGAATGTGTTTTTGCCGAAACACCATCCCCTGAAAAAGAAAATGAAATCAAAGCTTTCCTCTCACGGAAGTATCCCGGCAAAGAACTGATTTATCAGATCAGCATAAATCCTTCTCTCCTGGGCGGTGTGCGCATCCGTATCGGCAATGAAGAATACGATTGGACATTTGCAGCACGTATCCGTCAGCTGAAGGATGCCGTTGGACAGATTTAAAACTCTGAAAGAGGTGATAATGTGAGTGTCATTAGTGCAGACGATATTATATCGATTATAAAAAATGAAATAGAAAATTACGACTGGGACAATGAAGCCAAAGAAACCGGTGAAGTCATCTGGGTGGGCGATGGTATTGCCACAGTTTACGGTATCGACCATGCGATGTACGGCGAAATCGTTGTCTTCGACGGCGGCGTCAAAGGTATGGTACAGAATATCCGTCAAAATGAAATCGGTTGTATCCTTTTTGGCCACGACGAATCCATTCGTGAAGGCTGCAAGGTCATCCGTACAGGTAAAAGAGCCGGCATTCCCGTCGGTGATGCCTTTAAAGGAAGAGTTGTCAACGCCCTGGGTGAACCTATCGACGGCAAAGGTGATATTGCTTCCACTGAATATCGTGCCATCGAGGAACCGGCACCGGCGATCATTGATCGTCAGCCTGTTGATACACCATTGGAAACAGGTATCCTTTCCATTGACTCCATGTTCCCAATCGGCCGTGGTCAGCGTGAATTGATCATCGGTGACCGTCAGACAGGTAAAACTTCTATCGCAGAAGATACAATTATCAACCAGAAAGGCAAAGGCGTTGTTTGTGTGTACGTTGCCATCGGTCAGAAAGCTTCTACCGTTGCAAGAGTTGTCAACAACCTGGAAAAACATGGTGCCATGGAATATACCATCGTCCTGGCTTCCATGGCCAGCGACTCCTCTTCTCTTCAGTACATCGCACCATACGCAGGTACAGCACTGGCAGAATACTTTATGTACAAAGGTCAGGATGCCCTGATCGTCTATGATGATCTGAGCAAACATGCCGTTGCATACAGAGCCATCTCCCTTTTGCTGGAACGTTCTCCCGGACGTGAAGCTTATCCCGGTGATGTGTTCTATCTGCATTCCCGTCTTCTGGAACGTGCCAGCAGACTCAGTGAAAAACTTGGCGGCGGATCATTAACAGCCCTCCCTATTATCGAGACACAGGCCGGTGACTTATCCGCTTATATCCCAACCAATGTTATTTCCATTACAGATGGTCAGATTTTCCTTGAAAGCCATCTGTTTTTCTCAGGTATGCGTCCGGCCGTCAGCGTTGGTCTGTCTGTATCCCGTGTCGGCGGTGCTGCTCAGACAAGCGCTATGAAGAAAGCTTCCGGCAGTATCCGTATCGATCTGGCGCAGTATCGTGAGATGGAAGTTTTCACCCAGTTCGCATCTGATCTGGATGATATTACAAAGCAACAGTTAAAACACGGCCATGCCCTTCTTGAGCTTTTGAAGCAGCCCCTCGGCAAACCGCTTCAGCTGAACCAGCAGGTTATTACCCTTCATCTGGCTAACAAAGGTTACTTTGATGATGTGGAACTCAAATCTGTCAAGAAATTCCAGAATGATCTTCTGGCATGGTTTGCTCTGCAGCATGCAGATATATGTGAAGCCATTCAGACAGGCGGTCAGCTGACAGATGAACTGAAAAAGCAGATTGATGAAGCCGCTGAAGCCTTCAAACAGCAGTAAGACAGGAAGGAGGCGTATCTGATATGGCAAATGCCAGAGAAATCAGAGACAGAATGAGAAGTATACAGGACACGATGAAAATCACCAATGCCATGTATATGATTTCCTCGTCGAAACTGAGAAGAGCAAAAAAAGCGTTAGCAAATACAGAACCGTATTTCTATACCCTTCAGTCCACCATGAGCCGAATCCTTCGTCATCTTCCTGAAATGCATTCAGAATACTTCCGTGATCCGAATGCTGTCATAGATGAGAATACCATTCGCCGCGCATATGTGGTCGTCACTGCGGATAAAGGTATGGCCGGTGCCTACAACCACAATATCCTCAAGCTGGCTGAAGAACATATTCAAAACGATAAAAACGCAAAATTATATGTCATTGGTGAAATCGGCAGACATTATTTCCAGCAGAAGAAAATACCGATTGCCCACCAGTTCCACTATACCATTCAGAATCCGACATTAAGCCGTGCCAGAAATATTTCTGAGGCACTGATCAATGCTTATCGTACGAAAAAGGTAGATGAAATCTATCTGATCTACACAAGCATGAAAAATGCCATGACAGAGGAAGCACAGTTCATGCGTCTTCTTCCTCTTGAACGTCCGGATTTCATAATCAAAGATATCCCCGTCGATCTTCCGATGGAACACATAGCCATGAAACCGTCACCGGAAGCCGTCATGGGACAGATCGTACCGGATTATATCGTCGGTTATATTTACAGTGCCCTTGTAGAAGCTTATGCCAGCGAGCAGAATGCCCGTCTGATGGCGATGCAGGCTGCCGCTGATAACGCATCCGCTATTCTTCAGGAGCTTGAAACACTTTATAACAGAGCCCGACAGGCCGCTATTACTCAGGAGATTACTGAGGTCATTGCCGGTGCCAAGGCTCAGAAAAAAGGAAAAAATTAAAAGGAGGTGTCCGATATGAAAAAAGGAAAAATTGTACAGGTCATGGGACCTGTTGTCGATGTAGAATTCGAAGATGATGATCTTCCATATATCAAGGATGCCCTTGAAGTTGATAATAATGGCCAGAAATGTATCATGGAAGCCTCACAGCATATCGGTAATCACACAGTCCGCTGTGTTATGCTCTCCGCCAGTGAAGGTCTTTACCGTGATATGGAAGTTATTGCTCCCGGCGGCGGTATCAAAGTTCCTGTCGGTGAACAAACCCTTGGCCGTCTTTTCAATGTCACAGGTGAAACCATTGATGGCGGCGAAGAATTAAAAGATGTGGAGAAATGGTCTATTCACAGAGATCCTCCTGCTTTCGAAGATCAGAATCCTGTAGCTGAAGTACTTGAAACAGGTATCAAAGTTATCGATCTTCTGGCACCATATGCCAGAGGCGGTAAAATCGGTCTGTTCGGCGGTGCCGGTGTTGGTAAAACAGTCCTGATCCAGGAGCTGATCCGCAATATCGCAGCTGAACATGGCGGCTACTCTATCTTCACCGGTGTTGGTGAACGTTCCCGTGAAGGCAACGACCTTTGGTCTGAAATGAAAGCTTCAGGTGTTCTCGAAAAAACAGCTCTGGTGTTTGGTCAGATGAATGAGCCGCCTGGTGCCAGAATGCGTGTCGCTGAAACCGGTCTGACAATGGCTGAATATTTCCGTGATCAGGAGCACCGAAATGTCCTTCTGTTCATCGATAATATCTTCCGTTTTTCCCAGGCAGGTTCCGAGGTATCTGCGCTGCTTGGCCGTATGCCTTCTGCCGTTGGTTATCAGCCGACACTGGCTACTGAAATGGGTGAACTTCAGGAACGAATCGCTTCCACAAAAAATGGTGCCGTTACATCTGTACAGGCCGTTTACGTACCTGCCGATGACTTAACGGACCCTGCACCTGCAACAACATTTGCCCATCTGGATGCAACAACTGTTCTTTCAAGAAAAATTGTAGAACAGGGTATTTATCCGGCCGTCGATCCTCTTGAATCCTCCTCACGAATTCTTGAACCGGACATCGTCGGTGAAGAGCATTATGAAGTTGCCAGAAAGGTACAGGAAATTCTTCAGAGCTACAAAGATCTTCAGGATATCATCGCTATCCTCGGTATGGAAGAATTGTCTGATGAAGATAAGATTACCGTTTATCGTGCACGTAAGATCCAGAAATTTCTCTCCCAGCCATTCCATGTGGCTGAGAACTTTACAGGCATCAAAGGTGTCTATGTGCCTATAAAAGAAACCATTCGTGGATTCAAAGCTATTATCAGCGGTGAAATGGATGATTACCCTGAAAATGCATTCTTCAATGTTGGAACAATTGATGATGTGAAACGTGCAGCTGAAAAAATGCAGGCTTCTGTCAAATAGAAAGGCAGGCGTTTTCAATGAGTGATATGTATAATCTGCGAATCATCGCAGCAGACAGGGTCTTCTATGAAGGTCCCTGCCTCTCCCTGATCGTCCCTGCTTTTGACGGCGAGAAAGAGGTTCTGGCCCACCATGAAGCCATGGTTATTGCCGTCACAGACGGAGAAATGCGTTATAAAACGGAAGACGGTACCTGGCATATCGGTTATGTTGGCCGCGGTTTTGTCCAGATTGCCAACAACCGTGTCATTCTGCTGACAGAAAGTGCAGAAAACCCGGAAGAAATCGATGTTCGCCGTGCCGAAGAAGCTAAAGAAAGGGCTCTGGAACGGCTGCGTCAGAAACAGAGTATTCAGGAATACTACCATTCCAGCGCTTCACTGGCCAGAGCCATGGCTCGTTTGAAAACATCAAGACAGTCAGCCGGCAAAATCCGTATTTAACCGGCGACTGTCTCTTCAATAGCTATATACACTTTCTTTGTATGATACACGTTCTTTCGCATCAGCAATCACAGAAAAAAGGCCTGTAGCTGGCATCCGCTGCCAGTGCATCTCTCAGCTTTTGGGCTGCAGAGCTTAATACCTTTGATTCATCCGTCACCAGACAAATCTGGCGTTTGGGGATTTCTTCCTGAAGATGGATCTGGCACACCTCTCCCCTTGCAATGTAATCTGCTGCCAGGTCATCCGGACAAAAACCGATACCCAAATTATAGCGAACCATCAGACGAATCTGGTCTGTGGCTGCCACCTCAATCTCCGGATGAAAAGATAAATGCTGATTCATAAAATACTGTGTATAAAACATTCTTGTCCCAGTCTCCGGTGGAAGTGAGACAAAGGGATAGCTCATCAATTCATTGAGACTGCGCGTCTTCGATGCCAGCTCTCTGTACTTCGAGCCGCCGATTAAAACATCCTGAAAAGTCACCAGTGGTGTTTTATGAAGCGGTTTCTTTATATCCACCGGTGTAGAAATCACGGCAAAATCAATTTTGCCCTCTTTTAGTGCCTGTATAGTCTGCGGTGTAGAATAACTGGAAATTCGAAAATGGATTTTCGGATGTTCCTCATGAAAACTGCCTAATCGCTCCAAAAGCATTAACCTTAAAGCCGTCTCACTACTTCCGATAGTCACAAGCCCATTCTCAATATTCAGTGTCTTCTTAATCTCCTCTTCTCCCTGTTCCAGATTATTCATGGCTGCTGACACATACTGAAAGAGTTGTTCTCCAATCGGTGTCAACGATACCCCTCTGTTGCTTCTCGCAAACAGCCGGCATCCAAGCTCCGCCTCCAGATTATTCATCGAGCGGGTTACGTTAGGCTGATTATTGCCAAGAAGCTCTGCAGCTTTCGTAAAATTTTTACTCAAAGCCACATAATAAAAGGTTTTGTAGTAATCAAGATTCATTCTGTCAATTCCTCTCTAATGTTCAAGCCTTGCTTGATGTTATATTGCTTTGATCTATTTTCCCTTAACCTTCTCATAACGCAAAGTATAAAACAAAATTCGCAAACAGACAATAACTTTCTTCATCAATTCATTTTTTTATTTACTTTTGTATACAAATACTGTATAATAAAACTGAATTTGCTAGGGGTGCTTAATTGCTGAGAGGCCTGTGCCGACCCTTTGAACTTGATGTGGATAATCCCAACGCAGGAAAGCAATGTAAATGAACTATTTATGGCTATATACTATGACGATTGATCACCTCAATTATCTTTTTATTAGCGGTCATAAATAATGAATAAACATGTACCTAATCGGGAGTTCTGCTTCATTTCTAAGCAGAGCTCCTTTTTTCACATTTAAACACAATCATTCGTCATTCAATAAACTATATGGTGTCTCGAAGACCTGTCAATTTATGGGCAGGTGCTTCAACGTCCGCCAGTACTTAGGCGTTGTCTTTTAACGCCTTATGTACTGCTGCGAGAGGTTGGCAGTGAGAACGGCCTGCCATAAATTAACAGGTCTTCGAGACACCTTCGTTGAAGGAGGAAATTTATGAAATTAACAGAAATCTTATACGAAGACGTCAAAGAGATCTGGGACGGCTATCTGAAGCACCCATTTGTCTCCGGCATTGGTGACGGCAGTCTCTCTATAGATCGTTTTCGTTTTTATATGCTTCAGGATTATCTCTATCTTTATGATTATGCCAGAGTTTATGCTCTGGGTATTGTCAAGTCCCGTGAACCGGAGATGATGCAGTTCTTCTCACAGCTTGTGAACGACACATTAAACGGTGAGATGGACATCCATCGCGGCTATATGGCCCGCCTTGGCATTCCCCCGGAAGAAGTAGCGAATGTGAAGCCTTCTATCATGAACACTTCCTATACCCACTATATGCTGGAAGTCGGACACAATGAGGGCATTCTGGAACTGCTTGTTTCCATTCTCTCCTGCTCATGGAGCTATCAGATGATCGGAGACGCACTGAATCAGATTCCGGGAGCCGCTGACCATCCATTCTACGGTGACTGGATCAAAGGCTATGTTTCTGAAGAATATGTGGCCTGCAACCAGAGTATCATGGACACCGTTGATCGTCTCGGTGAACACTGTTCTGATGCAGATATCGCCCACCTCAAAGATATCTTCAAGACATGCAGCCGCTTTGAAGCATTTTTCTGGGATATGGCCTGGAATATGACGCTTTAGACCGCACGCAAAACTTTTACCAAGGAGTATTCTAAAATGTTAGAATTTCAACATGTCACCTTTCAATATGACAGCGAAGATTTCAATATCATTGACGATCTTTCCTTTACCGTGGAGCCCGAGGAGTTTATTTCCATTATCGGTATCAGCGGCTGCGGAAAGAGTACGATCTTCAAGCTGACCAACGGCCTTTTGAAAAGAAAAAGCGGCAATATCCTTCTGAACGGGCAGGATATTGCTTCCGTGAAACATGCTGCAGGCTATATGCCTCAGAAGGACCTGCTCTTTCCATGGCGCACCATTGAGAAGAATCTATGCCTTCCCATGGAAATTGCCAAAGTACCTCAGTCAGAACAGACACAGCGTGTTTCTGATATTCTGAAGGAAGTCGGACTTTCTGATTATGCCGCCAAGTATCCAAAGGATTTGTCCGGCGGTATGCGTCAGCGTATCTCTTTTGCCCGAACACTTTTAACAGATGCTGATCTTCTGCTCTTAGATGAGCCCTTCAGCGCACTGGATGCATTAACCCGAATCAACATGCAGGAATGGCTGCTGAAGCAATGGCAGCATTTCCACAAAACAATTATGTTCATCACCCATGACGTAGAAGAAGCCATCTTTATGTCCAGCAAAATTTATCTGGTCAAACAGACACCGATCCATGAGCTGGAAGTTCTAAAGGTTCCTATGGATTATCCTAGAAACCGCAATGATATGGGGCGACCGGAGATTGTCGAATTAAAAGAATATCTGATCGATCAGTTGAGAAGGCAGGTGATCATATGAGAAAATATTTACCGCCGCTGATTCTCTTTTTTCTTCTTTTAATCGGCTGGCAGGCATTGGCACTTGGCATCAATGCCGCCTATATTCTTCCGACACCGATTCAGGTTATCCAGAAGTTATGGGAGCTGCGTGAACCGCTGTTCATGGTCCACCTGCCGGCTACTATGTCCGTTACCTTCATCGGTCTCGGTATCTCCATCGTCCTGGGTCTTGCACTGGCTATCGCCATGGACATGCATGAAGGCGTCCGCCGTACCCTTTACCCGCTGGTCATCGCCTCCCAGACAATCCCGACAACAGCCATTGCACCGTTGTTTGTTCTCTGGTTCGGCTATTCCATCTGGAGCAAAGTTCTGGTAACGGTACTGATGACCTTTTTCCCGATCACCATTACGGTTTATGACGGTTTCCAGTCCACGAAACGTGAAATGGAGGAATTGATGCTCAGTTTCAATGCCAGCAAAATGGATATTTTCATGAAATTGAAACTGCCGAATGCACTGCCTTATTTCTTCTCAGCCATCAAAATGGCGATTCCGATCAGTATCATCGGTGCAGCCATCGGAGAATGGCTGGGTGCCCAGAGTGGTCTTGGTTATTTCAGTAAACGTATGCTGACACAGTTGGATGGTGCCGGTGTCTTCGCCCCGATTGTCTTATTATCCGCAGTAGCTATGTTGATCGTCGCGATTGTCGGTATTATAGAAAGAATTGCGATCCCATGGCGAAAAGAACTGTAAATACAATGATTGAACACCTTTAGAACAACACCCTCTATGAAAGGAGTTTTACAAATGGATATCAACAAAATCAAAGAATTAGCAGAAGGTTATCTGCAGGAGCAGGTAGATTTGCTGATGCGCTTCACCGCCGTTGACAGTGAGTCGAATTATGTGGAAGGCAATAGGCAGGTCATTGATATGGCCCGGGCTGTCCTTGAAACCATCCCCGGTGTGACAATGGAAGAAATGTTCTTTGAAGGATGCGGCACCCATCTGATCGCCCGCATCAAACCGGAACATCCGGAAGGCAAGATCATCCTGAATTCGCATATGGATACCGTCTTCCCTGTTGGCTATGCTGCCAAATTCCCGCCTTATGTCGATGAAGACAACTGGCTCCACGGCCTGGGAAGCGGTGACTGCAAAGCCGGGTTCGCCGTTTCTGCCTATGCTGTCAAGATCGCCAGCGAATTAGGCTTACTGCCAAACAAAGAAATCGTTATGCTCTACAGCTGCGATGAAGAAATCGGTTCCATTACCAGCCGCAAGGTCTTCGAGAAAGAAGCACCTGGTACAGAATGTGCTTACATCTTCGAGAGTGCAGCCAAAACAGACAAAGGTTACGGTGTTGTCAGCCAGCGTAAAGGGGTTATCTTGGGTGCTCTGGATATCAAAGGCGTTGAAGCCCATGCAGGCGGTGCTTACATGGCAGGGCACAGTGCCGTCAAGGAACTGGCTCATAAGATTCTCAAGCTGTACAGCTTCAATGACTATGACAGGGAGATCTACTATAATGTAGCTCCAATCTCCGGCGGACGTCCGAATGGTATCGTTGCCGGTGATGCCCATATGGAATTCTGTGTAGCAGGCCTTCCTGATAACGGTCCTTCCTTTGCCGAAGCCGAAGCCAATATCGAATCTCTGGCTGCTTCCAACGAAGATCCTGTATGTGAAACAACTGTTTCACATCGTATTCTGTTCCCTGCCCTCGAGAAGAACGAAATGGGCCACAAAGCTTTCCAGATTGCTGAAAAAGCAGGTCAGCTCCTTGGTATTACCATGGAAGAAATTGCCGAACCGACAGCAACAGATGCCAACTGGTTCTATTCCTTCGGTGTGCCGGCCGTTGACGCATTCGGTCCTGTGGAATCCGGCATGCACACAACCGAGGAAAAGGTCTATATTCCAACAATCACCGAGAAAACCGCACTTTTTGCGGCTATGCTGGGTATTATGAAAGAAGAACAATAATTCAGTGGCTTAGATGTCAATTCTAAGCGATCACTAATAAAACAAAGGGGTTATACTATATGAAAAAGATGAAAAAATTATCTGCAATTTTACTGACTGCTGCTATGGCGCTTTCCATGGCTGCCTGCGGCAATTCTTCCGCAAGCACATCTACCACTGAGGCTGCTTCAAATGCTTCAGAAAGTACTGCTGAAACACAGGCTGACACAGCATCTTCAGAGGCTGCTGAAAGCACAGCATCCAACGGTGACCTTGAAGATTTCAGCATTGTCCTTGACTGGTATCCGAATGCTGTTCATTCCTTTATCTATACTGCCATCGAGAAGGGCTACTATGCAGAAGAAGGACTGAATGTACATGTACAGTTCCCGGCCAATACAAATGATGCCATCACGATGACAGCGGCCGGACAGGCGGATGCCGGTCTCTACTACCAGCCAAACATCATCTCTACTGCAACAAATCAGGATGTTCCTGTCAAGATCCTCGGTACAATTGTGCAGCATCCGCTGAACATCGTCATGTCTATGAAATCCAGCAACATTACCTGTGCCAAAGACCTGAAAGGCAAAATCATCGGCTATCCGGGCACTGTCGACAATGAATATTTTGTCAAAGCGATGATGGAACACAATGGACTCTCCTATGACGATGTGACAATGCAGGATGTGGGCTTCGACCTCAATACATCCCTGATCAGCGGCAATGTAGACGCTGTCATCGGTACCTACATTAACCACGAATATCCAGCTCTTCAGAAAGAGGGCTACGACGTGACTTATTTCGATATTACAAAAGAAGGCTGTCCGGATTATGAAGAGCTTGTCCTTGTCACCGGTGAAAATCAGGTCAAAAACGAAAGTGACAAACTGGCCCGCTTCATCCGCGCTTCCAGAAAAGGCTTCCAGGATGTCCTTGACGATCCACAGGGCTGCCTGCAGATTCTTCTGAACAACCAGGACAAAGCCAACTATCCTCTGGATTCAGAAGTTGAAGAAAAAAGTATGGAAATCCTTCTTCCTCTGATGGCTGACAACAGCGCTGACTTCCTGACTATCAACAAAGAAAGCTGGCAGAATACAGCTGACTGGCTGCTGAAGATGGGCATCATCACAAAAGCTGCTAATATCGACGCACTGGTAACGGATATTCCACAGTAAATTTCTGGTTTGCATTATCTTTCCATATTATCTTGTTTTACTTTACGCATATGCGTATATTATCATTAATAGAAAAGCCGGGAGCTTCACAAAATTGTGTTCTCCCGGCTCATTTACTCATTATTCCTTATGCCATCTAAGATTTTTACAGTTTAATATCCTCAATAATCTCTTTCAATGTTGCTGCTGATTCCTGCAGTTTCTTTGTTTCCTCTTCGTTCATAGTAATCGGCACATGAGTCTCTACACCCTCACTGCCGACAACAGCCGGCATGCTCAGACACATTCCCTCAATGCCATACTCACCATGCATCATTGAAGATACCGGCATAACAGACTTTTCATTGCGCATAATGCACTCGCAGATACGTTTTACAGACATTGCAATGCCATAATAAGTGGCATGCTTCTTGGCAATAATTTCGTAAGCGCTGTTTTTAACAGATTCTGCAATTTCCTTCATAGCTGTCTCATGATTATAGTGGCCTCTCATCTCGCAGAACTGGTCTAACGGCACACCTGCCACATTGGCACTGCTCCATACGGCAATCTCACTGTCACCATGTTCACCGATAATGAAAGAATGGACACTCCGGCTGTCTACACTCAAATGCTCACCAAGAGCATATTTTAATCGTGCTGTATCCAGAACCGTTCCTGAACCAAGTACACGATTCTCAGGATAGCCGCTGAGTTTCAAAGCTGTATAAGTCAGAATATCTACCGGATTGGAAACAATCAGTAATATCGCATCCTTATTCTGTTCTGCAATTCTCGGAATAATACTTTCATAAATCGCCACATTCTTATGCACCAAATCCAATCTTGTCTCTCCCGGCTTCTGACCGGCTCCGGCAGTCACAATAATAATAGCCGCATCACTCAAATCTTCATAGACCCCTGCATGTATTTTCATCTGACCCGCAAAAGGAATACCATGAGCAATATCTTTTGCTTCTCCGTCTGCCTTATCAAAATCTACATCTACCAAAACAAGTTCTGAAAAAAGCTGACTCTGCATTAATGTAAATGCTGTTGCTGAACCAACAAAACCACAACCAATAATCGCTGCTTTTCTCTGATTAATCTCTCTACCCATAACGGTACCTCCTTATGTCAAATAATGTTTTATCTCTTTTGTAATTTGATTATACCATAATTGTATACAGTATTCAATTCAAATATTAGTATTTTGTATTATGTATTCAATTTTACACATTTAATTTCCACAAAAAAAGAGACAAACGCATCCATTTCCGATTTGTTCATCTCTTTCTTCACTCATTTATAAAGTTATAAAACACTATTTGCCGGCTTCTTCCATCACATCAAACAGTACATAATCTTCAATCGGTACTTTCTTGTCCACATCACCAGCATCGATGAAATTCTTCTGCTGGCTTTCATAGTATTTCTTCAATGTACCGTCTCCCAGATACTGAAGAAGTGTCTTGCTGTCAATCCAGTTGCCTTCTTTTGCCTGTTCCAATTCAGTTGCTTTATCTGCACCGCAGATATCCGCAACATAACCGGCCACTTCATCATAGTTGGCTTCCTGTGAGCCATAATCCATAGCCTTATAAAGTGCCTTTGTAAATCTCACAAGGATATCCTTGTTGGCCTCCGCATAACCCGGCAGGCATCCCCAGCCCTGGCAATCGGCAGTCTCACCGGAAACCTTCAAGCTACTGCAGAAAATCTGCGCCGCGCCTTCAATACACCGCTTATGCACATCCGCTCCGATATAAGCCACATCAACAGACCCTGATGCCATTAACCCTATTCCCGCCTCGTCAACCTGAAAAGAAGATAACTTGATATCCAGTCCCTGCTCTTCAAAATAACCTTTATTAATCGCTGTGGCCACTTCCCAGAGAGATTCATAATTCGGCATGTACCCTACACGCACCTGGGTCAGTACATCATAGCTGATAGTTTCTGTTTCTGCTGCTGTGGCTGATTCTGTCTTATCATCCTTAGAAGACTGACCACAGCCTGTAAGCGCTCCCAGCACCATAGCCGCTGTCATCATAACCGCCAAAATTCTTTTTTTCATTCAGAAATTGTCCTCCTTAAAATTGATCCAATGGATTTATTATATCATAGAACATCGATCTTTTTTCACTTTTGAAAAATAAATCCACTTTCATAGATTTTTCTACAAAAGTGGATTTTTATTTTTCATAATTTATTTTGCTGATACTCCGTGCCAGCAATATTTCATTCTCTTTATACCACAATCACATTCCCGGCGTCCTCAATTCCCGGAACTTTGCGGTCCGTCAGGATAATTGCCGATTGAAAAGCTCCAAAGGTTACGGAACTGACTTTGCCGAATTTGTCATGATCCGCAAGAACATATCGGTCGCGGCAATGAGCCATAGCGATTTCTTTGACAACCGCTTCACTGGCTTCCGGTGTGGTAAATCCCGTTTTCTTCGTCACACCGTTGGTACCGAAAAATCCCTTCGTGAAATGATACCGACGGATCATCTCCGTCGCCTGGGCCCCGACAATCGCTTCTGTGGAACTCTTCAGCTCACCGCCTACCAACAGCACTTTCATCCCCATCTCGGCCAGCTTCTGGGCATGCACCACCGCATTGGTGACAAATGTAGCGTTTTTCTCCTCCAGATAATCCAGCATGTATCCCGTTGTGGTACCGGCATCCAGGAAAATAAAGTCTTCCGGTTCGATCAGTCTGGCTGCATAAGACGCGATCCGACACTTTTCTTCCTTATTCACTTCTACCTTCTGAGCCACCGTCGGTTCGCTGCCTGTCATAATATGCTCCATCGCAACGGCCCCGCCAAAAACCTTGATCAAACGGCCGGCTTTGCCAAGAGCTGTGATATCACGGCGCACCGTAGATTCCGAAGCATCCAGCAGGTCTTTCAGTTCTGTGACCGTCACACTTCCTCTTTCATCCAACATTCGTAAAATTGTTTCATATCGTTGCTCTGTCAACATAATTTCCTCTTCTTGCAGCTGCGTTGTACCCTCGCAGTTACTTCTTCTACTCTGCAAAGACAGCGCCACCTGATGGTGACGCAGTCTGAATTAATCTGTTGCCTATTTTAATCTTCATTTGCAAATGGGAAACATCCTTCATCTGTTTATGTTGATTTAATCCTGTATTATTTTTCCTGCTTTGTCTTCTTATACGCTTCGACATCGGTCTCAAGGATAATCCTACGAAGTGGAAGAATACTTCCCGGAGATACAGAAAGCTCATCGACACCCATCGCCAGGAAATCCTTTGTCAAAGTCTGATCCGCACCCAATTCACCGCAGATACCGCACCAGATACCTGCCTTGTGAGCATTCTCAACGGTCATCTGAATCATACGAAGGACTGCCGGATGGTGGGAATCAAAAAACTTGTCAAGTTTTGAATTCTGACGGTCGATGGCCAGTGTATACTGTGTCAGGTCATTGGTACCGATACTGAAGAAATCTACTTCTTCTGCCAATTCCCGGCTCATCATCACAGAGGCCGGTGTCTCGATCATGATACCCTGTGCCGGATTGCCGTATTCAATTCCCTGTTCTTTCAGTTCGGCCTTCACTTCTTCAACAATGGCTTTGATCTGACGGACCTCATCAACGCTGATGATCATCGGATACATGATGTTGATATTGCCGTAAACACTGGCTCTGAAAAGCGCACGCAACTGTGTCTTGAAAATCTCCGGACGTGTCAGACAGATACGGATGGCACGGAGCCCCATTGCAGGATTGTCCTCTTTGTCCAGTTCAAAGTAATCGCACTGCTTGTCAGCACCGATATCCAATGTACGGATGATAACTCTTCTTCCGGCCATGGTCTCTGCCACAGTCTTATAAATCTGGAACTGTTCCTCTTCTGTCGGATAATGATCCTGTCCCAGATAGATAAATTCACTTCTAAAGAGTCCGATACCGCCTGCATCATTCTGCAGCGCAATACCGAGATCCTTGATATTACCTACATTAGCATACAGCATCACTTTCTGGCCGTCAAGTGTAATATTTTCTTTGCCCTTTAATGTCTGGAGCAGACGTTTTTTCTCCTGCTCTTCCTGCTGTTTCTTCTTCATTTCTTCCAGCAGTTCAGCATCCGGATCAACATAAACAACACCATTGGTGCCATCTACAATGCCAAGCTTGCCGTCAACGGACTCATCCAGATCAATACCGGTACCTATCAATGCCGGAATACCCATGGTACGTGCAAGAATAGCCGTATGGGAATTTTCTGAACCGTGGGCTGTAACGAAGGATAAAACCTTATCCTTATCCAGCTGAACGGTTTCTGATGGTGCCAGATCGTCTGCTGCAATGATAACAGGTTCATCAGAATCAAGGCCGCCGCCTGCACCGCCTGCCAGAACAGTGATCACACGTTCTGAAATATCTCTGACATCTGCCGCACGGCCGCGCATATAATCATCGTCCATGGCCTCAAACATCTGGGCAAAATTATCTGCTGTGGAGGCAACCGCATATTCCGCATTCACCATCTGGGAACGGATAATGTTCTCAACAGATTCATTGTAATCTTCATCTTCAAGCATCATCTGATGCACTTCAAAAATAGCGGCATTAGCCTCGCCTACTTCTTTTAACGCTTTATCATACAACTTCTGAAGCTGTGCAGCCGCAGTATTACGGGCAGCTGTGTATCTCTCCATTTCTGCATCTGCATCTTCAATTTTGACACGCTTAACAAGCTGTTCATCTTTTTTGTAAACACTGATCTTACCAATGGCAATACCGCCAAAAACACTTTTACCTTTATATATCTGCATCCTGATTCTCCTCCGTTAAAGAAAAAACTGCTGCATAACCCATTACAAGGCACCCATCATGCAACAGTCTCTTCAATTCGCCCCGCTGATACGGGAACACGTTTAACTCCTTGTAACGCCGTCGTTACCAATAATTATAAATTACAGATTTTCTTTCATGAATTTGCTGACTGCTTCACATGCAGCATCTTCATCTTCACCATCAAATGTAAAGACAACTTCCTGACCATTCTTAACGCCAAGACCCATAACAGCGAACATTCTCTTGCAGTCTGCTTCTTTGCCGTCTTTAGCAATCTTGATCGTGCTGTTGAATCCTTTAACAACTTTGATCAGTTCACCGGCTGGACGAGCGTGGATACCTTCTTTGTCTGTGATCACATACTTAAATTCCTTCATGATAAATTCCTCCTCAATTCATACTATTCGTTGACTTTATTGACAATCATCTTTTATTATTTCGATTATTTCAATCTTTAACTTAAGCAACCTTTTTCTTTAACAAACCAAGTAATACTGTAGAAACTGCCGTACCTACAACCAGCGCAACCAGATACATCAATGCATTGCCCACAACCGGGAATACGAAGATACCGCCGTGAGGTGCCATCAGTGTACAGCCGAAGAACATGGAAATTCCGCCTGCAATGGCTGAACCTACGATACAAGATGGCAGGACATGCAGCGGATCAGCTGCTGCATAAGGAATGGCACCTTCTGTAATAAAGGCCAGACCCATGATAAAGTTTGTCGGACCGGATTCTCTTTCTTCTTTTGTGAATTTATCCTTAAACAGGAGCGTTGCAAGGGCAATGGCACAAGGTGGTGTCATACCGCCGATCATAACCGCTGCCATGATATCATAATTGCCCGCCGCAATAGCTGCTGTACCGAACACATAAGCCGCCTTATTGAATGGGCCGCCCATATCGATGGCCATCATGCCGCCGAGAACTAATCCTAATACCACTTTACTTGAACTTCCCATACCTGTCAAGGCATTGTTAAGACCTGTATTGATACCACCCATGATCGGCTCTACAATGAACATCATAAAGAGTCCCATTACCAGAATACCCACCACTGGATAAATCAGAACCGGTGCAATCTTCTCAAGTGCTGTCGGCAGTTTGTCACATGCTTTTCTCAGTGCAAGTATCAGATAACCGGCAACAAAACCTGCAACCAAAGCTCCCAGGAAACCGGATTTGCCGCTTGCAGCCATCATACCGCCCACAAAACCAAGGGCCAGTGCCGGTCTGTCACCGATGGCCATGGCGATAAATCCTGCCAGTACCGGAAGCATAAAGCCAAATGCAACACCGCCGATCTGTTTGAACATCGCTGCGATTGGTGTAATGGTACCGAAGTTGGCTCTCTGATCCGCCGGCAGTGAATTGATATCAATTGAAAGACCATCGATCAGAAATGCAATTGCAATCAGAATACCGCCGCCGATAACAAATGGCAGCATATGTGAAACACCATTCATCAGCTGTGCATAAATCTGATGGCCGATGCCGCCGCCGGAAGATTTAACCTCTGTCTTAGCACCTTCAGCTGCATGGTAAACAGGTACATTGCCTGACAGCGCCAGATCTACCAGTTCATCCGCCTTGCTGATACCATCGGACACCTGTCGGATAATGACTTTCTTACCGTCAAAACGATCCAACGGTACCTGAGTATCCGCTGTAACGATAATACAGTCTGCTTCAGCAATTTCCTGATCGGTGATCACGTTCTTTGCACCGCCAGAACCTCTTGTCTCAATCTTGATGAAACAATTCTTTGCCTTTGCAGCCTTCTCAAGGCCTTCTGCTGCCATATACGTATGCGCAATACCTGTCGGGCAGGCTGTTACTGCCAGAAGTTTTGCCTGCGCACCTTCAGCTTCACCGGTATCTGCCAGACGTTCATCAATATCGCTCTTCTCGTCATCAGCCTTATCCACGATTTCAAGAAATTCATCCACGGATTTGGCATTCAGCAGATCTGCTGTAAACTGCTCATCCATCAAAAGAACTGATAATTTACTCAATACGTCCAGATGGATATTGTCTTCTGTGTTCGGAGCTGCAATAAGAAAGATCAGATGCACCGGTTCACCATCCAGGGAATCAAAATCCACACCGTCTTTGACAACCATAGCTGCCAGCCCCGGTTTTATAACAGCATCGCATTTACCATGAGGAATGGCAATACCTTCCCCGATACCGGTTGTACTCTCTTCTTCTCTTGCATAAACTCTCTGTCTGTAAGCTTCAACATCGTTGATCTTGCCGCTTTTTGCCATCAGATCTACGACCTGATCAAGCGCCTCTTTCTTATCTTTCGGCGCACCATTAAGGGAAATACTCTGCTTATCCAATAAGTCTGTAATTCTCATGGTTTTTAATCCTCCACTCTTACTTGTTTATAAATTGCTTCAATTTCGCTCTTTGTAGCCAGATATTCAGAAAATGCACTGGCACTTCCTGATGCAATACCCATACAGAAGGCATGCTCATAATCCTGTTTGTCCATCCATCCGGCCATAAAACCTGCGACCATAGAATCGCCCGCGCCTACTGCGTTCACCAGCTGGCCCTTCGGGGCAGGCTTATCAAATACCTGTCCGTCTTCTGCGATCAGAACGGCACCTTCGCCGGCCATGGAGATCAGCACATTGCGTGCCCCCATTTCCTGAAGCTTTTTGCCGTAAGGAACAACTTCTTCTCTTGTCTTTAACTCTACACCGAAAATATCACCCAACTCATGATTATTCGGTTTGATCAAAAATGGATGGTACTCCAAAACATTCAGCAATAAATCTTTTGTTGCATCCACAACGATCATCACGCCTTTACCTTCCAGTCTTGCCATAATACGGCGATACATATCATCCGGCATAGATGATGGGATACTGCCTGCCAGGAAAAGAACATCGCCTTCACCAAGTGCATCCAGCTGAACCATCAGCTGTTCAACTTTGTCAGCACTGATTGCCGGTCCACTGCCGTTGATCTCTGTGCCATCAATGGATTTCAACTTCAGATTAATTCTTGAAATACCTTCATCAATACGAATGAAATCAGATTTCACACCCATTTCCTGCAGCTCACGGACAATCTCATCACCTGTGAAACCGGCCATAAAACCAAGTGCTGTGCTTTCTATACCAAGATTCATTAATAATGTTGAAACATTAATGCCTTTTCCTCCAGGAAGGATTAATTCTGAACTTGTTCGATTGGTAAGTCCCAGCTGAAAATCGTCTACTGCAACGATATAATCCAGTGATGGATTAAAAGTCACTGTATAAATCATCTTGTTACCTCCTGCTCTTTATTATGTTCATATTATAACGCCAGATTCAGTCAAATTCAATCAAACTACTTCACAAAATTTATGACCGATTTTGGTTGAACATGCACAAAAGAGGTGTCGATTGTGACCGAATCAGTCACAATCGACACCTCTTATATAATGAAAAGTGATTGGGCATAAGATGTTTTAACAAAGGTTTTGGATAACAAGTGCAATTCCTGACAATATCAGCACGATAATGACCAGTCTCTTGATGACCGTTTCGTTCAAATGTCCGCAGCACTTCATGCCAAAAACCAGCGCCAGCACCATAAACGGAATCATACATACCGCCTGACGAAAGATCTGCCAGTTCAATATGCCGATGCATGGATAGACAATCAGTCTGAATGTACATTCAATCCAGAATACAAAGCAAAGATTGCCTTTGAATGCATGGCTGTCCTCAGTCACACGATCCATATACGCCGCCAGCAGTGCACCGACACCATAAAGTCCGCAGCACAGACCTGAAAGCACACCAATCAGTCCAAGTATGATTTTTGACTGTTTCTGCTTCTTTCCGGCTCTCTCCCGCATCAGCATCTCAATGCCCATGGCGATAATGAAAAAACCGAAAATCACTTTGATGGTTCGCGTGTCCACATTCTTCAGCATAAAAATACCGGGAATGTTGCCGAAAATGATCAGAGCTGCCACCGGCAGGCTGATTCGCCAGTTAATTTGCCTGCGCTCTTTCCATGCAATGATCACATTGGCCGGGTAGCCGATAATCAGATCCATCGGCGTAATTTGAATGTTATTGAACGAAAAACTCAATATCGTGGTAAATACAAGGGTATTGGCAAATCCACAGACACCCTTAATAAAACTAGCAGCAAGTGTCGCAACAATCAGCCAGACCATGTTGTACAATTCCTTCTTTACCTTCTATTATTGACGCAATTATATATGATTGATGCAATTACATCTTCTTGTAGCGTTCAGCCATTTCATCAAGACTTGCCTGCTCAACAAGCGGTGCCTTACCGAATGAACCAAACTGTACAATCAGCGTACCAATAGCTTCTTTAACACCTTTTTCGATGACAGCAACCAGAGCAGCAACATCTTCATCAGGAACATTGCCGTACATAACGGTATCCATGATCGGAGGCAGGAATGCACGAGGATCAAACTGATCTTTCTTCTCTTCAAGCAGTTTATAGACACCGCCGATGGATGGGCTGTTGCGTTTCTCCGGATAGTTATGGAAGAATTCTTTCATGTTTCTTGTAACAGCCAGACGGATATCTGTATCAACATTGATCTTGCCGATACCGCAAGGAATAGCTGCTTTCAGTTCATCTACAGAAATACCATGGGCATTCTGAATATTGCCGCCCAGGGCATTAATCTCATCAACAATGTATTTTGGAACAGTTGAAGAACCATGAGAAACTAAAACGCCAAAGATACCTTCATGCATCAGGCACTCTTTGATGGCAATAACGATTTCTTTTCTCAGTTTAACATTTTTACCTTTAGACGCACCGTGCATTGTACCATAAGAGATAGCCAGCGCATCTACGCCTGTCTTCTTAAAGAATTCAACAGCTTTTAATGGGTTTGTGTAAGTTGATGTTGCAGAAAATACGTGATCTTCCACACCGGCTAATACACCCAGCTCACCTTCAACAGAAACGCCTCTTTCATGGGCATATTTAACAACTTCTCTTGTCAGCTCTACATTTTCATCAAACGGCAGTGAAGAACCATCGATCATAACAGATGTATAACCGCCTTCGATGGCTGCTTTACAGGAATCAAAGTTCTTGCCGTGATCCAGATGCAGAACAACAGGAATAGGTGAATCCTCAGCATATTTCTTGACGGCATTGGCAATATTTTTGGCACCGATCTTCTTGTCTTCCAGAGTTGCATTCTGGAAATCTGTACGGCCGCCCATGAATCCGTTGGCCAGATCTGCACCCTGCAGGATTGCTGCAGAACGGAACATTTCATGCACTTCAATGGCCGCTTTTGCCTGAGCAACAGCGTTGACATTGAAAGCACCCTGCGCATAGTGATATTTATCAACAGTTTCAAGTAAAGGTCTTAATGGAATTAATGGCATTTTTAAAACTCCTCTCTATTTTCTAAATAATTCGACGTCCTTTGACAAATGTTTCTTTTATCTGGAATTCGCTGTCCATAATCAGCACATCGGCATCTCTGCCTTCGCCGATGAAGCCAATTCTGTTCTGCAGCCCCAACATGGTGGCCGGGTTCTCTGTCAGCAATGGAAGAATCTTCTCAGGGCTTTCGCCGGTGAATTTCATCAGATTTCTGAATGCCTGTCCCGTTGTCAGGGTACTGCCGGCTCTTGTACCATCTTTGAGTTTTGCATCACCTTCTTCAACAATGACATCGTTGACTCCCAGTTTGTAGTTGCCGTCCGGCAGTCCTGCGGCCATAATGGAGTCTGTGATGGCAATGACTCTGTCATACCCCTTCATTTTCAAAAGGAAACGGACAGAACCCGGATGAAGATGTCGGCCATCGCAAATAGCTTCGCAGTATACATCCGATTCAAGAACCGCACCCATGATGGCCGGCTCATGCTGATGGAACAGGCGCATCGCATTAAATGTATGGGTTGCGGCTGCTGCACCGGCATCGATACATTTCCAGGATGTGGCATAATCCGCACCGGAATGACCGATAGCCACTTTGATGCCCATCTCAGTGATATCTTTGACATGCTCCGGAATACCTGCAACTTCCGGTGATACAGTTATGTAATGAATAAAACCGCCTGCTGTCTCCTGATAGTGCTTTAAAAGCGGCATATCCGCTGTACGAAGCAGATATTCAGGCATCGCCCCTTTGTACTCCGATGCCAGGAACGGTCCCTCCAAATGGATTCCCATCAGATCCGCACAATTGCCGTGCGGCTGTCCTGCTGCTGTATTGGTTTCATAATGCTTCACAGCTTCTTTAATGCACCAGTCTGTCTGCTCTTCAGTATCCGTCAAGATAGAGCAATGCCAGGATGTGGTGCCTTCCTTTGCAAAGAAATGGCCGATTTTCTCGTAATCTTCCTGTGTGGCTGCATTGACATCCACACCAAAACCACCATGTGTATGCACATCGATAAATCCCGGTGTGACATAACAGCCTTCCGCATCATATACTGCTGTATCCGCATCTTCCGGCTCAAGAAAATCTCCGATCACAGCAATCTTTCTGTCATCCAACAATAAATCTTTCTTCTCAAAATGGCGGTTCATATAAACCTGTCCATTTTTAATTAATGTTTTCATTTTGTTATCGCCTCTGTCTGTTTTAACACTGCTGTAAATGCAGGGAATCATACTTCCATTTGCTGAACGCCCCGCCTATGATAAACATATTAATCTGTAAGGCTTGCTACAAATTCAGTAATCTTCAGATTAATATCCGAATGATTCTGTAATAAGCTGACTGGGAATTCAGATGTCTGTTCACCATAAACAGCACGTCTTACAACGGCACGATGCCAGTTTCTGAAGCAGCCCAGACGGATCTTACGTGCATGGGAAATTTCATTGATACCGATTGTGATGCAGTAATGCGGCATATCCTCAAGGGCACCGTTAAAATCACCAATCGCATTGGCTGTTCTTGTCTCAGGCGTAATCTTTAAGACACGTGTCTGCTGTGCCAGAAATTCTTCATTGCTGAGACTTCCGTCTGCTTCATTGAAAGCAACATGGCCATTGATACCGATACCGCCGAAGCAGATATCCACACCGCCAAGCTGCCCGATCACTTCCGGAATGTGACCCGGATTCTTTGGATCAGGGAAGATTCTCTGTGCTTCCGGCATCACCAGTTCAGGATTGATTTTGTCATAAACAGTACGTTTCATAAAGCCTCTGAAACTTAACGGATGATCGATGCTCACCCATTCTTTGTTATCATCCAGATATTCATCCATATTGATGAACCAGACATTTTTCAGGCTGATTTTCTCGCTGTTGACTCTGTCAACAAAATAAGGATACTGTCCTACAGGGCCTACAGGACAGATAAATACAGTCTTCTCGCCTTTTGCATTATGCTCAACGATCGTATCTGCCATCTCATCTGCCATGGATTTAAAAACTTCTGCATTGTCTTTCATAATAATCAGAGGGAACTTTGGTCCTTTGGACAGGAGCTCCTCTGCATTATACTGGTAATATTCATGTTTCATGTTATGCTACCACCTTTTATTGTAAAAAAAACATTTTGTACTATACTACTATATAGACACTTTGTCAACGGAATAACAGATGACCCTTTCGTTAACCGGTCATCTTATCTATCAGTGAGGTTCATCTATGACGCTTAAAGAAATCGCAAAGGAAGCGGGAGTTTCTGTATCCACAGTCTCCCGTGTCATCAATCAGGAAAATACAAAAGCAGCCAGTCCCAAAGTGCAGGCCCGTATATGGGAGATTATCCGTCGTACCGGCTATTCACCGAATAAAACAGCCCGCAATCTGAAGCTCGGACAGTCTGCCGAGCATCGCGATCCGGATCCCAAGTCCATTGCCTGTGTTTATGCCAGAACCCATACGGATATGTCAGATCCTTTCTTCTCACAGATCGTAAAGGCTTTGGAACTGGAAGCCATCAAAAGTCGCTATTTCATTCGCTACTCTTTTACTTCCCAGGACCTTGGCCGACCTGAAACTGCTGCTCAGCTTACCCAGTTTCCCGCTGACGGTATTGTTGTTCTCGGCCGTTACGACCAGCGGATTGCTTCTCTGGTCAGCAATCTCAGCAAGAATGTTGTCTACACCGGCCTAATCCCAATGGATTTCCAGTTCGATCAGGTTGTCTGTGACGGCAGTGAAATTGTCTATACGGCGATTTCCTATCTGAAATCCCTGGGTCATACTGTTATCGGCTATATCGGTGAGCAGGATAAGGAGCCCCGCTTCAGCGGCTACAAGGAAGCCCTGTCCAAACTTAATCTGCCATTTGCCCAGCGCAACACCGCCAATGTCCATCAGACATCCGAGGGCGGCTACGAAGGCATGAAAATGCTGGCCAGAACATGTGATGACCTTTCCGCCATCCTCTGTGCCAATGACCGTACAGCCATCGGTGTTCTTCATGCTCTAAAAAAGCTGAACTTCCGTGTACCTGAAGATATTTCTGTTATCAGTATCGATGATATCGATATCGCACAATATATGTCTCCGATGCTCACTACCGTTCATATTCCGACAGATGAACTGGGCAAAATGGCTTTCAAGGTGCTCCTTGACCGTGTAAGCGGCGGCCACCGGATGCCGCTTAAAACCTTTCTGCCTTATTATATTGCCAAACGTGACAGCTGCTGTCCCCTCAACCGTGACCGCAGACTTTTCTCAACCTTACGTCAGCAGGCTTCTCATTAAGAGAGGCCTGTCCTTTTTAACGCCCAAATACCTCTACTTGCCAAGGGCTTTGAACATACGCTGTTTGTAGGCTTCCACACCTTCCTGGTCAAAGGGATTCACGCCCAGAATTCCCGCTGATACATAGCATGTATACATAAAGAAATAAAAGATCTCTCCGAAACTGTACGGTGTTAATTTCTCAACCTCAAGCACCATACATGGCATCTTTTCACTGTGGGCACGAAGTGTGGCTCCATAAGCAGCTTCATTGATCTCTCTGAAGTCTTTGCCATTCAAATAATCAAAATCATCCTTCACACGACCATCCGGATGGACGATCATGGACGCCTGCGGATCTTTCACATGTAAAAATGTCTCAATGATCACAGGGCTGCCATCCTGAAGAAACTGTCCGACAGAGTGCAGTTCCTCTGAGTATTCACCACTGATCGGATAAAGTCCCTGATCTTCTTTGCCTTCACTCTCCGCAAATAGCTGGATCCACCATTTATAGAACCAGTGAAGCTGTGGTTCAAAGGATGCCAGCATTTCCATTCTGTATCCTTCGTTATAATAGAGATTTCTTGCCACCGCATAGCGATAAGCAGACTGTGTGATGTCTCTGCAGCCTTTTAACTCAGCTGCCATATCGGCTGCCCCCTTAACAAGGGCACGGATATCAATGCCGGCCACGGCCATAGGCAAAAGTCCCACGGCCGTTACCGCTGTATATCTGCCGCCCACTGTCTGCGGAAATTCTACAAAGCTGTATCCGTGCTCTTTGCAGATAGTTTCCAACAGACTATTGCGGGAGCCTGTTGCAATGATACGCTCATTGGCCTTATCCCCATACGTTTCATAAAGATATTCTCTCAGTACTCTGAATGCCGATCCCGGCTCCAGTGTCTGAAAGTTCTTGGCGATACAGTCAATATAAACGGACTTGCCGCTAATCTTTTTCATGACCTGTTCAAAAGCCCATGGTGACAATGAATTGCCGGCATAGACGATCTCCGGCCCATCACATTCCGGAAAAGCTTCAATCACTGAGCGGGCTGCATTGTTGGAACCGCCCACACCAATGAGAACAAAAACATCTGCATCCCGGCGCACCCTTGCTGCCAGTTCTTCAATGGCACTTAATTCTGCCTCATTGGCCCATGTATCGATATCAAACCATCCGAGAGAATCTCCGTATTTTTCAAAATCGGCTTCACTGCCGATGCCCTCAAGCACCGGCAGATTGTCCTTCAGCATCTGATGATATTTTTCACAGCGTTCCGGCTGATGATCAAACATCTGAAATTGGATCATATTGTTCAAACGCCTCCGTATTAGTGACGATGCCCATATTCATCCATGCAGTCCTCTTCAGGATTCTTCATGCACAAATGAACAGCTGCTCTCTTGTATGTCAGAGGCAGCGCCAGAATGTTTGGATTCTGACCAACAAATTTCTTCTTGGCATCTTCAAGGGCTTCTTCAAATGTCGCTCTTGTCTTTAAGCCCATGCCTCTTGCATAGCCAGGTTCCTGAGCACCGACAATGTAAATGGCACTTGTATTCATTTCAGCAATATGACCGCAGGACATCATGGAGAAACCATGGAATGGATGGAACGCATTGCAGAAACGATATTTGCGGATATATTCTTCATTTGTTGCAAAATATTCACCGTAACGATCGATATCCGGCAGTGTATTCATATGATCATGCTGGAACAGCTCATACTGTTCTCTCAGATATGGCCATAATTCATCATGGAAATAGCCGTTGCATGCAGATGAACAGATGATGACGCAATTATCGCTCATGATTCTCTTGAAACGAAGTACCTGTGCACTTAAAGCCTGCATCATCATGATCGGGTTTGTGCCCATGCCGTCGCCATAGTGGAATTTCTGAGGCATACCAAATACCAGTACATCGTATTTCTTCTCTGCCCAGTGGACATAAGTTCTCTTATCTGCCAGTTTCCAGCTGATCGGCATCATTTCCTTAGCGTAACCGGAATAAATCGCAATCTGTCTTGAATAAGTATCCAAAACGGCATCACAGCAGAAGAACGGATGGCCCATCTTCTCTTCCATATGCATACTGATCTCATCGAATTTATGTCTCATTAAGCTGCCGCCGTTAACAGGTGTAAAGTCGTCTCTGTGCATAACAGACGGCACATGATGGCTGGCGATACATCTCCAGTTTGTGATACCTGTTGCACTGTGCTTGTAACCGCCTGAATAACCGCCGTAAGGGTTGCCCTGTACGTGACCGATGAGGATCGGCAGATCTGAATCATAAACATATTTGTTCATATAAACAGGATCACCGCGCTTTGTTGTACCAAGATAGATCATATGCTCCTGATCTTCGCTGTCGTGGCTGATGATCTGACCTGAATGCCAGAATTCATTGAACAGTTCATCACCGAAAATTGCCTTGGCATCGGATGCTTTACTTCTCGGATGAAGGCCATTGGAAATGATAAACAGGATATCTTTCTTTTCTACGCCTGCTGCATAAAGTTCTTTTAAAATATATTTAATGCTTAATTTTCTATGGCTTGTTGGCTGCTCGCCGCCTTTAACACGGTCCGGAACAATGATCGTAACTGTTGTACCTTTGTGTGCAAGCTCTGTTAATGTCGGCATGCCGATCGGATGTGCCAGGCTCTCAAGATATGCAGCCTCTAACTGGTCCTCCGGAATACATGCAGGATCCTTCACTGTTTCACCAGAAATAAATACATCTGTATTATCCGGCAGTTCTGCCTGCATTGTGCCTAATCCATATTCAAAATCAAGTTTCATGTTATTTCCTCCCGATTATAATATTATCTGAGTTATAAGTCGTCTGTTTCCAGGAAATTGGAAACCCGGCGGATAGGCCGCCACCCGGTACACCGAAATTTGACATTTTTCGGCATACAAAAGGTGCCTCATGGTAATGAGCCACAAGGCACCTGCTTTTATCTGCCATTTTACTGTTAAAGATGGCAGATACTGCCCTGCAGTAAAGAATTAAAAATTCAGATTACTTACCTGCTTCTTCCATAACGTCGAATAATACATAGTCTTCTACAGGCACTTCAGATTCAACATCACCATTGTCGATGAAGTTCTTCTGCTGTACTTCATAGTAACCTTTGATTGTACCATCGCCTACATATTTAAGAAGTGTTGCGCTGTCAAGCCAAGCACCGTCGCCTGTCTGAGCAAGTGCGCTTTCTTTGTCTGTACCGCATTCCTGAGCAACATAACCTGCAACTTCATCATAGTTGTCTGGGTTTGAAGCGAAATCCATTGCTTTGTAAAGAGCCTTTGTAAATTTCACAAGAACGTCTTTGTTTGTTTCTGCGTAGCTTGGCATGCAGATCCAGCTTGCACAGTCAGCTGCGATATCAGAGAATGTTGTATTTGTACAGAATGTCTGAACATCATCGCCAAGTTCGTTTGCAATTGTTGTTGAGCTTGGAGACCAAGGAGCACAAGCGTCGATAGAACCGGAAACGATTGCACTTACCATGTTGCTGACTTCCATATCATATGCTTCAATATCATCCATTGTCAGGCCAACGGAATTAAGAGCTCTCTTTAAGATTGTTTCTGAAGATGTACCGGATGCATAAGCAACTTTCTTACCCTTCAGATCTTCAAGGGAGTTTACACCATGAGATTTAAGACCCATTACACAGTCTGCGTTGCCGAGCTGTGAGAAGCAGAAGATATCTGCCTGACCTTTGATACACAGTTTGTGTGCGCCAGGTCCGATGTAAGCGACATCAATTGAACCGGATTCCATAGAAGCGATTTCTGTAGGACCGTCCTGGAACATGTAAAGCTGAACATCAAGACCTTCATCCTTGAAGTATCCTTTGTTGATTGCTGTTGCTACCTGCCACAGTGATGCGTAGTTTGCCATGTAAGCAACGTTCACATGTGTCAGATCACCTGAAGCTGCATCTGATGCTGCTGTTTCCCCTGTTGTTTCAGATGCTGCAGCAGTTTCTGATGCTGCCTCTGTTGATGCAGGTGCCTGTGTTTCTTTTGCAGATGAGCTTCCGCATCCTGCTAAAGCACCCATTACCATTGCTGCTGTTACAACAACTGCCATGATTCTTTTTTTCATTTCCCAATCTCTCCTTTTCCTAAAAAAAGTGTGTCGGTGACCGGTTCATTACGCCGTTCACCTGTATCATTATAATCCCACATTCCGCGCAGAGCAGTCATTTCCTGAAGATGACGCTTCTGTGCGGTCTGTAAGATAATAATTCACTTATTATTTCTGAACTTCCAGATATTCCTGATATACCTGACTCCAAATGTAATTCTTCAATTCAACGAATCTCGGACTCATCTTTGTGGCCTGATCTCTCGGATGAGGAATATCAATATCGATGATCTCTTTGATACGTCCAGGACGTGCACTCATGATGACAACTCTTGATGCCAGTACGATGGCTTCTTCAATATCATGGGTAACAAAGAAACATGTCTTGTTCTCTTCCTGCCATGTCTTTAACAACTCTGTCTGAAGCTGTGTTCTTGTCTGGGCATCCAGAGCACCAAAAGGCTCATCCATAAGAAGAACAGAAGGATTAACGGCATAAGCTCTTGCAATGGCCACACGCTGTTTCATACCACCGGATAATTCCTTCGGATAAGAATCTATAAACTTCTCAAGACCTACCATCTTGATATACTTCTCAGCGATGGCATCCATTTCTGTCTGGGACTTGCCCTGAAGTTTCAGACCAAACTGAACATTTTTCTTAACTGTCAGCCAAGGGAACAGTGCATACTGCTGGAAGACAACGCCTCGATCCACGCCTGTACCTTCAACTTTGTGTCCATCTACGATAACTTCACCGGATGTCGGTTCCAGAAGACCTGCGATAATATTCAAAAGTGTGGACTTACCGCAGCCGGAAGGTCCGATAACACAGATAAACTCATTCTCCATGATGTCAAGATTGGCACCATTTAAAGCGATCATTTCACCATTTCGTGTGTCGTATTTCTTTACGACATTACGAATACTGACTTTTATATTTCCCTCTTTTCCTGCCATCCTGTTAACTTCCTTTCAAAATATTTAAGAATCTTCTCTGCCAGCATACCGATGATACCGATGATGATAATGTAGAGAAGCATTGGTGTTGTTTCATAAGAGTTAGATAATGCTTTGATACGCATACCAAGACCGGCAACTGCACCTGTTGATTCGGCAGCGATCAGTGTTGTCAGGGCTGTTGAAATACCAAGACGGATAGCTGTGATAATAAATGGTGTTGTTGCTGGGAAAATAACCTTAACGAAAAGGTCTGAATCCTTTGCACCAAGTACTCTTGCAGCTTTGATCAATGTCTCATCCACGTTGATAACACCCTGGAAAATTGTGACTGTCATTGTAAGGAATGTAGCCAGCCAGATAACGATGACCTGAGGTGTACGACCGACACCAACACCGATAACAACCAGTGGTACGTAAGCCAGTGGTGGAATGTTTCTGATGAACTGGATCCATGGCTCAATGATGAATCTTACAGGTCTGTACCATGCCATCAGGAACGCAACCGGAACGGCTGTAACGAAACCGATCAGGAAACCAAGTAATACGGAAATCAAACTGCTTCCGATATCCTTGAACAGTAAACCTCTTGAAACCATCGTCTGGATGGAACCAATAACTTTAATCGCATTCGGAAAACATCTGGATGTACTTGGGATGATTGATAAAACTGTCCATAATATCAATGCTACTACTAATGAAATCAGCAGCCAGACACCCTTTGGAATCTTTCCGACAAAATCAGCGCCTTTGCTCTTCTTGCCCATTCTAAAAAACCTCCATTTTAAATTCTGTCTGTAAACGATATGTACTGTGAATTAATATCCGAGATAAGTCTTAATGATCTCCAGATATTCATCCGGATAAAAACCAATCTCTCCTGAAAATCTTGTTAACGCGATCAAACCGCCGTCAATCTCTTTGACGGATGCAAGCATCTTCGCATTGTCTGTCTTTAAGCCGCCGCCATAGACAACATCCATGCCATCTGTCACTTCCTTGACATAAGAAGCAATCTTCCGGATATAATCTGCATCCGGCGGAATCTTGCCAGGTCCAATGGCCCATACAGGCTCATAAGCAATGGTGACTTTACTCTTGTCTACGCCTTCAAGACCTACTGTCAACTGTTCCTTCAGAACTTCCTGCCATCTTGGTTGTTCATCGGCATTCTCCCCGATACAGTAAAGTACATCCAAACCAGCTGCAATAGCTGCCTTAATCTCTTTGTTCAGGATCCGGTTGACAGCTGCTGCATCTGTACCCTTGCCTTCAGCAATGATACTCAGCTTATCACGGCGCTCTTCACAGTGACCGATCAGTACAGCATCACATCCGATGGCTTTCATGGCATTACCTGTACGATTTGAAGTAAAGGCACCGAAGTTGCCGCCAACGGCTGTATCCTGTCCCAGAACACTCTGTGGTCCGATCTTCAATGCACTGTCTGCTTTTCTTGCTGAAACAGCACCAATCAGATGAGCTTCCGGGAAAAACATGGCAAACTCTACATCCTTTGGATTGTAGGCCGCCAGCTGATCCTGTGTGTGGGAGACAATATATGGTCCCCATTCCGCCGGCGAAGCGATACGGTTGACGCCGCCTGTCTCTGTTGGAATATCAAATCTCTTCAGATTCAGATAAATATGTTTCATTGTTACAATTTCCTCCCTATATTGTATCATCTATTCTTTTCCCAGTATATGGATAAGAAACTTTTAGATATAATCTCTGAAATTCAGGAATTCAGGAAGCGGGCCACCGATCAGCGGTTCGCACCATTTCACAAATTCATCCGTGATGTCATTGCCTCTCTCGTTGATATAAGCTTCAGGAAGCTTTCTCTCATAAAGCATGACATCCTTCAGCGGTACAAGTACCGGTTCAACCTGATAAATATCCCCAGGCTGACGTTTAAAGCCGATCATATGTCCACCATTGCCGCTAGTCACAGCTTTGACAGCCAGCTCACCTACCAGAATTGCTTCTGCTCTGTCCACCGGTGACTGGAGGGCAATAGATGCTCTTCCACAGATACCCGGTTTCTCACTTCTGGCTTTGATACCCAGTTTCTTAATGACCAACTCAGCCAGATAAGCACTGACATCGCCATAATATACAGCTCTGTCGCTCTTGAAAATCGGAGGAACAATGGATTCACCATTGACGTTCGTCAAACCTTCACTGGCAACAACAACAACGCCGCCTTTTTCCTTGTAAAGTCTTTCTACATCTTCCAGAAATTCATCTTCATGGAATGGTCTTTCCGGCACATAGATCAGATGCGGTGCATCACCTTTCTTACGTCTTGCAAGGGCTGATGCTGCAGTGATCCATCCGGCATTTCTTCCCATGGCCTCAATGACACTGACATGGATTGGAAGTGACTTAACATCCTCTCCGACTTCCTGTGTCGTTGCTGCCAGATATCTGGCGGCACTGCCATAGCCCGGTACATGATCTGTCATCGCAATATCATTATCCACCGTTTTCGGAATACCTGCAACACCGATGCCGTGATCCCGACAAACTTCATAAATATGTTCACATGCATCCATCGTACCATTCCCGCCATTTAAAAGAACATAACCGATATGGTGTTTCTTGAAAATCTCAGGCATCTTCGCATAATCTTCTTCATACAGCGGATATCTGGATGATCCGATGGCCGAAGCCGGTGTGTGAAGCAGAAGTTTCAGCTTCTCATCTGAAAATGCTGTCAGATCAAGAAACTGTTCTGTAAAGATTGCGCCTGTTCCGCCAATTGCTCCCAGAACCTTTCCAATTGATGGATTCTTTTTAGCTTCACGGATAACGCCATACAAAGATGCATTGATTACTGCGGTCGGTCCGCCTCCATGTACAACTAAAAGATTATCTGCCATTTATCTGCACTCCTATCATTTTGTACACAATTATATAATGTGCACAAATGTTTTACATTTTTTGTCAATGCTTTGTTTCTTTTGATATACTTATCCTAACACAGTTTTTGTTTAAAATAAGGCCTATTTTATCCAAACGTTATCCTACTTTTTGCACATTTTACAAAAATTTTTTTGTGTATTTTCAACGATACAATTTTGATATATTCAATTTTAACACAAAATTGGAAATTTCTTCCGACTTTTTGTGACGAAAAAGCAGACTAAAAAGGCCAAAAACCATTTTAGTCTGCTAAAGCTTTGACGCAAACGTTTGCTTTTTAAAGAGCAACTGCGAATTTATAAGTATTGTAAATATTGATGCAGATGATGATAAACATCAATGCCATAAACAATTTGTCAACTTTCTCATCCTCGATCTTCTTGTTGATCCTGCTGCCGATCGTACCGCCCAGAAGACCACCGATGACCATCACTGCAAGATAAGACAGCTGCACCGGCGGAATCGTTCCCGTAACGACGGTCTGAACCAGACTGGTAACCTGTGAAAAGACAATAATGTACAGGGAAGCCAGTGCTGACTCTTTGGTGGACATCGAAAAAAGAAATCCCAGAACCATCAGGTTGATAGGGCCGCCGCCAATACCAAGGAAACTTGACATAATGCCAAGCACCAGTCCCACAATCACACACACAGCAGCATTATTCAGTGTCAGTGTATGTATTTTCTTCTTAAAAATTGTATACACAAACGTTATACCTGTCACACCGATCAGCACGATTGCCTGCACCATGCCTACAAAATTCTCATTGCCCACGGATGCCTTCACTGTCTGAAACATCATCTTGCCGGCCACACCGCCAACAGCTGCACCAACGGCCAATAAGGTCGCAATCCGAAAATTCAGTTTCTTACCGGCACGCATGTTCTTGTATACCGATACCACCGACATGGTCAGCACCGTACACCCGGACAGAAAACTGATGCATGATACGCTCATCACATTCATAGCGTCCAGTACCGGCTTGATGATCACACCGCCGCCGATACCACAGATGGAGCCCACGATGGATGCCAGCAGGCTGACCACAAAAAACACCACTATCATATTTCATTACACCTCCATTAACATAATGTAAGCATAACACTCACCCTGCAAAAATCAAAGGGATATAAAGCAAAACGTTTGCTTTATATCCCTTTTTTTAGTGTTCTTCCCAATCAAAAGCACATCGAACCGCTTTGTGCCAGCCCTGAAGCAGTTTCTCACGCTTCTCATTCTGCATATCCGGAATAAAGGTCCTAGACAGCGACCAATTCTGTTTGATCTCATCCTTATCCTTCCAGTAGCCCACAGCCAGCCCTGCAAGATACGCCGCACCAAGGGCCGTTGTCTCAATGCATTCCGGCCGAAGCACATGTCGGTCCAGAAGATCTGCCTGAAACTGCATCAGGAAATTGTTGGCACATGCACCGCCGTCTACCCTGAGATCCGTCAGCAGAATACCTGCATCCTTCTCCATAGCTTTCAGTATATCATAGACCTGATAAGCCAGTGATTCCAGGGTTGCCCGGATAAAGTGGGCCTTTGTAAAGCCTCTTGTGATACCGACAACCGCACCTCTGGCATACTGATCCCAATAAGGGGCACCTAATCCCGTAAAAGCAGGCACCACATAACCGCCGGCCGTATCATCCACGCTTTCAGCAAATGCTTCCGACTCCGATGATTTTTTCAAAAGCTCCAGGCCATCTCTTAACCACTGAATAGCCGCTCCTGCCACAAATACACTGCCCTCCAGAGCATATTCCACATTTTCATCCGTGCCTGCTGCAATGGTCGTCAGGAGCCCCTGCTCAGATTCAACGGCATGATGTCCTGTGTTCATTAGCAGGAAGCATCCCGTGCCATATGTATTCTTGGCCATGCCTTCTTCAAAACAACATTGACCAAACAAAGCTGCCTGCTGATCCCCCGCTGCCCCTGAAATAGCGATGGTGCCGCCGGTTACATCCGGATCTGTATACCCGTAAATGCAGCTGGAGGGTTTCACTTCAGGCATCATAGTCATCGGAATATCCAAAACTTCCAGCAAACGCTCATTCCAGCAAAGGCTGTGAATATCAAACAGCATGGTTCTTGAGGCATTGGTATAATCCGTTACATGGATCCTACCGCCGGACAGATTCCAGATCAGCCATGTATCAATGGTTCCAACGAGCAGTTCACCCTTTTGGGCCCGCTCCCTGGCGTCTTCCACGTGATCCAGAATCCATTTAATCTTTGTCCCGGAAAAATAAGCATCCGGGATCAACCCCGTTGTCTTCTTGATAAAGGCTTCATAGCCCTTTGCCTTCAAATCCTCAATGATAGGTGCTGTTCTTCTGCACTGCCAGACAATGGCATTGTAAATCGGTTTACCCGTCTTTTTATCCCAGACAACCGTTGTCTCACGCTGATTGGTAATACCGATGCCGGCAATATTCTCCGCAGTGACATGTGCCTTCCCCATGGCTTCTGCCATCACATCCTGAATACTCTGCCAGATTTCCTCCGGATCATGCTCCACCCATCCTGGATTTGGAAAGATCTGTGAAAATTCTTTCTGTGCCACTCCGGCAATCCGTCCGCCATGATCAAATAAAATACACCTTGAACTTGTGGTTCCCTGATCCAATGCGATCATATACTTCTCCATATGTAAGCTCCCTTCAAATTATTCCCCTTTTTTCCTGATTTCACGGATCAGACAGTACTGCTTCAGATCAAAGTGTTTCTGTACAATACCAAAAACCTTGAAATCAAAACGCTGATAAAATTCCACATTCACCGGATTGTGCGTCTCCAAAGACACCATCATCCGATGTTCATCGGCATATCGAATCACCTCATTCATCAGCACATCCGCTAATCCATGATGCTGCATATTCGGTCGCACCGCCAGATAAATTACATGAAGGCGATGTTTCTGATGCAGTTGGTCTGTCCATGCAGAATTCAGGTAATCCCTCCCCAGGATGAAATTCCAGAATGTATGCATGGAAGCATCTTCTTTCAGAAGATAACCATCTGTCTTTAATGCTGCAGCAATTTCTGTAAAATACGCTTTAAATAAATGTTCATAGGGTTCCATTTCATCGGAAACCACCAACAGACTGTTGCATTCCGGGCTGTCTGCATAAATATCACTGCATTCATAAAACTCCGTCAGATCACATTTAAAAAGCTCCGGCATCAGCTTTTCCCTGATATCCTTATTCGGTATCAGGCTGTGATAAAGGGGGTCCTCCCTAAAACACTGTGTCAGCAAATCCTCCAGTTTCGGCAGATCCTCTTTCTGCACCTGATATAGTCTTTCACTTTCCATAATAATTAATTTTTCTCCTGTATATTTTTCAGCCGTTCATTGGCTGACTGAAGCAAAAGCAACATTTTCTCTGTGGACTGCATCATGTATTCGATATCATCCCTGAGATAGTCTTTCTGCCGTTCCACAACCCTTTCCAGCTCTGCAATTTCATTTGCAAAATCCATCGCTCCCTGATGATACTTATTCATCAATTGTGCCACCAAATCATAGAGATTCTCATGATGCACAATACGTCCCCGTCCCCACTGAAGACGGTCTGAATTCTGGTCAAGAACGTAATCTGTAAATCGCTCATAGACCTGTTTTGAAAACTGGAAAGCATAGGCATTATTATCAATCTCATATAAAGCTTCAAACGCAGCCTCCGCATCCGGCGTCTTACGCTTTAAAGCGCGAATGGCCTTCTTCAGATACCGCAGATTATTCTGAGCCGCCTCCTGTGGAAACACAACCGCATCCTCCCATGTAAGACGAACATATTTGTCCTGAGCCATCTTGAATACTTTCAGCAGAATCTTCTCAGCCTCACGGCATTGTTCAGAATCCACTCCAGCCTCATTGATATCATAAATACGGTCATAAACTTCTTCTGCCACCTCTTCTGTCTGTCCCAGAAGGTTCAGAAGGGCAGTAACCCTGCTGCCGGATTTCTGGCACATCAGCACATCCAGACTGGCAGATGCCTGCTCAAAAACCTCCGCAAAATTCAGCGGTGCCACAGACTGTCTGTCCAGATGCATCAAAAGCAGGCCATACAGCTCATGATGGAATCGGTAGGCCGCTTCATTATAATATTCATCGCTGTCATACTGCGAATGATAGTGCGTGGTCATAAACGAACCTGCGCTGAATTCATTGACCATGGACGGAATACCGCTGATAGCCACGGAAAAGTCATCCGACCATGTCTCAATCGGTGCTGACACAAGAACCCCTTCCGGATAGGCCGGTGAAAGTGCCGGCAGTGCCTTTAATGTATCTTGAAAAAAATCTTTGTATTCATATGTACAGCGAATGCCGTCCAGATTGCCGTTGGAAAGTGCCGGCAATTCAAAATTGAAATCACCGATCACTTTGCCCGCCCATTCCGGATGTACATTAAACACCTCCGCATAAGCGCCGGTTGACCAGTCGTACTTGGAATCAGCAATGCCCCATTCTTCCGCAGCCATGGCGCAGAATACCCATGTATTCTCCGGCTGATAGCCCATTTTAATGAAAGCCCGGGCAATGCCAAGCATCATGGCCACCGCCGTGTTGTCATCCTGAAAACCGCTGAAATAAGAATCGTAATGAGCCGACAGAAGAATCATTCGATCCGATCGTCTGCCCGGAATCTCCCCGAGAATATTATAAGTAGAAACATCCCGCATGACCCGGCTGCTGGCATCCAGAGTGACGGTAATCTCACCTTTTTCATCCAGGCATGCCTTCAATTTCTCAGAATCTTCAAAGGACATAGAAAAAGCTGCTGCCTCCGGAGGTCCCGCTATATCCTGGGCATTCAAAGCCTTCTCGTCTACCTGTCCATATCCGCCGATCTGAACAGCGATCAGCGCTTTTGCCCCTTTCTCATGGGCCTGATACACCGGAAAATTAATCCACCATTCATCTCTCTGGTTGATCTCCGCCAGCACAATCTTTCCTGTCACATCCTTATCGGCATAATCTTTCTCGCCGCCTTTACCCACGTAAACAACCTGAAATGTTTCTGCGCCTTTTGTCACAAAATCCGTCTGATAAGCACCCAGCTGAACTTCCTGTCTCTCGCCTGCTGCATCTGCATAGGCTAAAACCGCCTTCTCAAACTCCCAACCGTCCACTTTAATCTCATCCTTGCGGACATTGGATAGTCCCAAATCTTCCATATAAGACTTCAGCATCTCCCCGGTCTCAAACTCTGCCTTTGAACCCGCCGGTCGGTAGCCGAGAACAGGATTCGTGCGGTAGGCCTCCATCTTCTTGGCTAAATTATAGGATGCTTCTATATCTAATGATGCGATGTACTGCTGCTCTGTTGTCATTTTATGCCTTCTTTCCGCTCGTCAATCAATAAATTAATATTCTTATTAATTATAATATCATAGGTAATATGCCAGTAGCAACCATAGTATACATAAACTCTTTTTAGTATTCATCATCTTCGTCATCATCTACTTCCACTTTAATTTTATTCCATACATAATCATGCAATAAGCCATCCGGATACCAATCTGCTTTTCAGAATCATAAGAAAAAAGCAACACTATGAACGAATTCATAAATAAATCGTTCATAGTGTTGCTTTTCTAGTACTAAATAGGCTTCGCAGCCCGTTTTTTATTATTGCTCTTTAAAGCGAACCGCCATATAAGCCTTGATCGCCTCTACGCATCCCGCGAAGCCCAGCTTGCTGCTGTCCAGACAGAGGTCGTAGTTACGTGCATCGGACCAGTGCTGGCCTGTGTGATACATGTAGTAATCGCCCTTCTGCTTGTCTGTCTTCTGGATGTATTTCTCCATCTGCGCCCTTGTCATACTCTGTTTCTCAAGACCACGCTCTACGCAATAATCAAATGGTGCATGGATGAAGACGCTGACAACATTCGGATTGTCTCTCAGAATGAAATCCGCACATCGCCCGATGACAACATAAGATTCCTGTTCTGCAAGTTCTTTCAGAATCTTTGCCTGATAGTTGAAAAGATTGTCAGATGATGCAAAATCATCACTATCCGGCGGAATCACTTCACCTTTGTAGACTTTCTTGATGGCCCGGGTCAGAAATGTGTTTCTGCGGCGTTCATCCGGATTGCCGAACATCTGCAGATTCAGACCACTGTCATCAGAAGCCATACGCAAAATCTCACGGTCGTAACAGTCGATGCCCAGATCTTTGGCCAGCATCTGACCAACGGTCTTACCGCCGCTGCCGTACTGTCTTGCAATTGTAATGATTCTGTTGCTGCCCATAAAACCCCTCCTTCAGAGATGCCTCTATTCGCCTAAATAAGCTTTCTTGACTCTCTCATCATTCATCAATACCTTTGCATCGCCTTCAAGGATAATCTTGCCTGTCTCAAGGACGTAAGCTCTGTCAGCAATGGACAGTGCTTTCTTGGCATTCTGTTCTACCAGAAGAACTGTCGTACCGCTGGCACTGACAGCCTTGATGATTTCGAAAATCTCATTAACGAAAATCGGAGAAAGACCCATGGAAGGCTCATCCATCAGGATGATCTTCGGCTTGGACATCAGCGCTCGGCCCATAGCCAGCATCTGCTGCTCACCGCCGCTCAATGTACCGGCCATCTGTTTCTTACGTTCCTCAAGACGTGGGAAACGCTTGTAAACCATTTCCAGTGTCTCTGCGATTTCTTTCTTATCTTTGCGTGTATAGGCTCCCATCATTAGATTATCATAAACAGAGAGCTCTGCAAAGACCCTTCTGCCTTCCGGCACATGAGCCATGCCCTCTGCTACAATCTTATAGGCCGGTGTATGGGAAATATCCTTGCCTTCAAATTCTATCTTGCCGGCTTTCTGATTGATCAGGCCGGTAACGGTATGCAGGATGGTTGTCTTGCCGGCGCCATTGGCACCGATCAACGCGATAACTTCTCCTTCATTAACTTCAAAGGAGATGCCTTTCAACGCCTGGATCACACCGTAATATACCTGTAAATCTGTGACTTTTAACATTGACATGATACTACTCTCCTTATTCTCCCAGATAGGCCTTGATAACCTTCGGGTCATTTAAAACATCACTTGTCTTGCCCTGAGCCAGTACCTGACCGAAGTTCAATACTGTCAGCTTCTGGCAAATACCGGATACAAGCTTCATATCATGTTCAATCAGAAGAACTGTCATATCAAAGTTCTTGCATACGAACTGGATGGTATCCATCAGTTCTCCTGTTTCATTCGGGTTCATGCCGGCTGCCGGTTCATCCAGAAGCAGAAGCTTCGGTTCCGTTGCAAGGGCACGGGCAATCTCCAGCTTACGCTGTTTACCATACGGCAAATTGGATGCCTTGTAATCCCATTCATCCTGAAGATTAAACACCTTCAGAAGCTCCATGGCTTTCTCATCCATTTCCTTCTCTGCCTTACGGTAAGCAGGCAGTCTTAAGATACCTGCGATTGTAGAATATCTGTAATGATTGTGCAGGCCGACTTTGACATTGTCCAGAACAAATAATTCCGAGAAAAGACGGATATTCTGGAATGTACGGGCGATACCTGCCTTATTGATCTCAATGGTACTCTTGCCTGTGATGTCTTCACCATCCAGCTTGATCACGCCGTCTGTCGGTTTGTAGACACCTGTCAGCATATTGAAAGCGGTGGTCTTGCCGGCGCCATTCGGTCCGATCAATCCATACAGCTCACCCTTTTCGATTGTCATATCCAGACCATCTACCGCACGCAGACCGCCAAAGGATATTCCTAAGTTCTTCACTTCAAGCATTGCCATTATTTCGTCTCCTCCTTTACCGGCTGTGCCTGCTTCTTCGGCAGGAAACGACGGATTGTATTCATGATCTTCTCATTGTTCGTAATAATCATTGTCGCAATCAGTACAATAGCGTAAATCAGCATACGGAAGTCGTTCAGACCTCGTAAAAGTTCAGGCAGCATTGTCAGCAGAACTGCGGCGATAATGGAACCACGGATATTGCCGATACCACCGAGAACAACAAATACAAGAATCATGATAGACATGTTGTAGCCAAAGTTCTTCGGCAGAGCTGTCAGCGTGGACAGATTGTGGGCATAAAGCACACCTGCCACGCCTGCCAGTGCAGCTGAGATGGAAAATGCCATCAACTTATACTTTGTGATATTAATACCAACAGATTCTGCTGCAATACGGTTATCACGAATCGCCATAATCGCACGTCCGGATCTGGAATGAACCAGATTCAAAACGATGAATAATGTCACAAGAATCAGGACAATACCGATGGTAAATGTGGAATCCGTCGGTGTACCCGTGATACCCTGAGGGCCTTTGATGATCATCTCACCGTCCGCATCCATTCCAAGGGAGGCAGCATCTTTGATAGAAAAGTGAATACCATGACTGTCACGGCCAAGATAAATAACATTGACAATATTCTTGATAATTTCCCCAAAAGCCAGTGTAACGATGGCCAGGTAATCGCCTTTCAGTCTCAGAACAGGAATACCGATCAAAAGACCAAAGATACCTGCAAATACCGCACCCACAAGAATTGCCAGGAAAAATCTGAACCCTGCAGGCTGGATCACACCATTGGTAAGCTTTGAGAATGTCGCACTTGTAAAAGCACCTATACACATGAAACCTGCATGACCAAGGCTCAGCTCACCGAGAATACCGACTGTTAAGTTCAGTGAAACAGCCAGAATGGAATAAACACACAATGGCACAAGCAGGCCTTTCATCAGACTGGAAACGGCTCCGCCTGAAACAAGCAGCTGTACAATAATATAGACAATGACCACCATTGCATATGTAATCAGATTGCTCTTTGTTGTTTTGTTCAATTTCTTCTTCATCACTGTCACCTACACCTTCTCCTGTATTACCTTACCAAGGATACCTGTCGGCTTCACAACCAGAACAACGATCAGGACACCGAATACAATGGCATCTGACAGCTGTGAAGAAATATAGGCTTTGGAAAGGATCTCGATCACACCAAGAAGGATACCGCCGATCAACGCACCCGGAATAGAGCCGATACCGCCGAATACAGCGGCAACGAAGGCTTTGATACCCGGCATGGCACCTGTATAAGGTGTCAAGGACGGATATGCGGAACAAAGGAGCACACCGGCAACGGCAGCCAGTGCTGAACCAATAGCAAATGTCAGAGAAATTGTCGCATTGACATTGATACCCATGAGCTGTGCCGCATCCTGATCTTCAGATACAGCCTGCATGGCATGTCCGGCCTTTGTCTTATTGATAAATAAAGTCAGACAGATCATGATAATCACACAGGCTAAAATGGTAACAATTGTCTCAGCTGTGATTGTAATACCGCCCAGCTTCACAGAAACAGCCGGTACAACGGATGTAAAGGACTTCGTATTGGCACCAAATATCAGCAGTGCTACGTTCTGAAGAAAATAGCTGACACCGATGGCAGTAATCAATACGGCCAATTTGGATGCATGTCGCAGAGGCTTGTAGGCCACCTTCTCAATAACAACACCCAGAACAAGGCAGGCAATGGCTGATATAACCACCGAAAGAATCGGATTCAGTCCAAGAGAGCTGACAGCAATGTAAACCACATAGCTGCCGACCATGATGATATCACCGTGGGCAAAATTCAGCATCTTAGCAATGCCGTATACCATTGTATACCCCAGAGCAATAATCGCATAAACACTTCCCAGACTGATGCCATTAATCAAATAAGAAATAAATTGCATAATAACACCTCTCTGTTGTACTTTTTTAGATACTTATCAAAAAGTATAGCACATGAAAAATCTGAATTCAACCTTTTGACTTCCGCCTCATAAATGCAGGTTATAACGATTGCTGATATCAGCTCTAATCAGAAGTTATAGCTATGCTATGATGTCTTGCCAACGCAGTTCGGTATCCAGTCCGACCGTCCGGCCTGTCTGGTAATTCTCCATGTACCTGATAAAAAAAGAGGACAGATCTTCCTTCAGGAATCCACTTCAATTCCCGCTCAGGAAAATCCTGTCCCCTTTATCTTTTAGTAAAATCTAAATCGATTGTACAATCGCGTCAGACACACCGATTATTCCATGGCTGTGTAAGCACCGTTTTCAATCTTAACAGCCTTAGGTTCCTTATCAGGTTCACCGGATGCTGTCCATGTGATTGTACCTGTCAGACCTTCAAGAGAGATCTCTGTCATGCCCTTCTTCATAGCTTCGCAGATATCAGAAACACTCATATCAGGTGTCACATTCTCTTTCTCAGCTGCAAGCTTGATTGCATAGATGGCATCATATGCATCTGCTGCGAACTGGATAGGTGTTTCGCCGTATTTGTCCTTGTATGCAGAAACGAATTTCTGTGTCAGATCATCCTGAGCATCTGCTGCAAATGGTGTCAGAAGCATAACGCCTTCTGCCAGAGACTGGTCGAAGTTTTCAACACCGATCAGACCATCAAGACCGTCACAACCAAAGAACTGTGGTGCATAGCCCATCTTGTTAGCCTGTGTAATGATCAGAGAAGCTTCTGTATAGTAGATTGGCAGGAAAACAAGTTCTGCACCAGCTGCCTGTGCCTGCTGAAGAGGAACAGAGAAGTCTGTCTTGTTATCAGCAGTGAATGCACCTTCTGCTACAACTTCGATACCCTGATTAGCTGCTTCGCTCTTAAAAGATTCATAGATACCTGTTGAATAAGTATCAGAGCTATCATAGATAACTGCTACCTTTGTAGCCAGTTTGTGTTCGCCGATGTACTGTGCGGATTTCTTACCCTGGTCTGGGTCAGAGAAACATACACGGAATGCGTTGTCGCTCTGTACACATTCTACGGATGAACCGGATGGTGTTAACTGGAACATATTGTCTTCTGCTGTCTTAGCAGCTACAGAAACACATGGTGTACTTGTAACTGTACCCATCAGCATCTGCATACCCCAGTCTTTCAGGGAGTTGTAAGCGTTAACTGACTTCTCAGCATCTGCTTCATCATCCTGGAAATTAAACTCGATCTGAGTACCATTGATACCGCCTGCTGCGTTGATCTCGTCAACAGCGATCTGTGCACCACGCTGTACTGCCAGACCGTACAGAGCAGCACCGCCTGTCACAGGGCCGATACCACCAATCTTAAATGTTGTACCTGCAGCGGCACTTGATTCGCCAGCTGCCTCAGTTGACTTTGCATTATCTGAACTGCCGCAGCCAGTTAATGTTGCCGCTACCATAGCAGCAACTAACATGAAACTAACTAACTTTTTCATTTTAAATCCTCCTTCTCTCATGCTTTACGTTCAATTTTATTATTATGACTTTCATTTGTCAACAGTTTCCAGTCATATCTCTTCACTTTGTCATCGTGTTAAAGACAAATAAACATTTGTCTTTATGAGCCGGACACTTGTTTGAATCCCTCGCCCAAAACTTCACTGGTTTCACTGACAATCACAAAAGCATTTGGGTCTTTTTCGTAAATGATCGCCCGGACTCTGGCAAACTGCTGCTTGCGTACTGCACACATCAGCACATCCCTGTCCGTACCGGTATAGGCTCCCTGTCCTTTCAGCAAGGTGACGCCGCGTTCCAGTTCATCCATGATCTGTGCCGCGATTTCATCATTCTTCTCTGAAACTACCATCACCATACTGCCTTTGTCCAGACCATAAATAATACTGTCAATGACCATAGAACAGCAATACAGGGAAATCAGACCGTACAGGGCAGATTCCAGATTGCCGAATACAAGGACAGATACACCAATGATAATGCAGTCCACCACCATGATCATTCGGCCGATAGGCACATGAGGATACCACTTCTTCACAAGGAAAGAAATAATATCCGTACCGCCGGTTGTGGAACCCCGCAGGAAAATAATCGCCAGACCGGCACCCATCAGTACACCGCCAAAAACGCCGCCAATCATTCGGTCACCTGCATAAATCGGTGCATATCTGGCCATGACCAAATCCACCATTAAACTGCTGATCACCAGTGATTTCACTGTTTTCCATGTCAGAGATTTGCCAAGGAAAATATAGGACAAAATCAGCAGAGGGATGTTCAGCACAATGGTCATGGTACCGATTGGCAGTCCCCAAAGATAATTTAACAAAATGGCCACACCGGACATCCCGCCCGGAGCCATATTCGCCGGATTAACAAAGCAGACAATACCGGCTGCATACAATACGGAACCAACCAGATCATAGGCCAGATCCGTCCAAAAACCTTTCACATTCAGTTTTTTATTCACCTTTACGCCTCCGTATCCATGATTCAGGCCTGTCGTCATCCCGCAAAGGCCTGTTTTATGAAAGCAGATAGTAAAAAAGCAGTATGGCCTTTGATACGATGTGATCAGCAACCATACTGCTTCTTAGACTTGTATTATGTTAATGAAAGTTCAAAACCTTCATAACGATTAGTTTTCATCTGTTGTATCGTCTTCAGATTCACCGTCGAATGCATCATCTTCTGCTTCTTCAGGTGCAGTTTCAACAGCTGTTTCTTCTGTTTCAGCCATATCTTCATCTGCTTCTTCACCTGAGATGCCGTCGCTGAGATCAAGATATGCTTCGTCATCATCGGCCAGTGTCAGTTCTTCATTCTCGTCGATTTCTGAATCCAGTTTGATGGTACGATAACGCTTCATACCTGTACCGGCAGGAATCAGCTTGCCGAGAAGAACATTTTCTTTCAGACCGATCAGTGGGTCAACCTTACCCTTAATAGCAGCTTCTGTCAGGACTTTTGTTGTCTCCTGGAAGGAAGCAGCTGACAGGAAGGAGTTTGTAGCAAGAGAAGCCTTTGTGATACCAAGCATAACCTGGACACCTTCAGCCGGTCTCTCACCCAGTTCCTTGAGGTTCTCGTTGATTTCCTCGAAGTCAAGGACGTCAACCAGTGTACCAGGCAGGAATTCTGTATCTCCGCTGTTCTCGATACGAATCTTCTTCAGCATCTGACGAACGATAACCTCAACGTGCTTATCGTTGATTTCAACACCCTGCAGACGGTATACACGCTGTACTTCCTGGATCATGTAATCCTGAACCGCACGCACGCCTTTGATTCTCAGAATATCATGTGGGTTGACGCTACCTTCTGTCAGTTCATCACCGGCTTCAAGTACCTGTCCCTCCTGAACCTTGATACGGGAACCGTAAGGGATGAGGTATGCTTTGGAATCACCTGTCTCGTCGTTTGTAATAACGATTTCACGTTTCTTCTTCGTATCGCGGATAGAAACTGTACCGCCGAACTCTGCGATGATGGCAAGACCCTTTGGTTTTCTTGCCTCGAAAAGTTCTTCGACACGAGGAAGACCCTGTGTGATATCATCACCGGCAACACCACCGGTATGGAAAGTACGCATTGTCAGCTGTGTACCAGGTTCACCGATGGACTGAGCGGCGATAATACCGACAGCTTCACCCACCTGAACAACCTGACCTGTTGCCATGTTGGCACCGTAACACTTCGCACAGATACCAAGATGTGAACGACAGGAAAGTGCTGTACGAATCTTCACCTTTGTCACGCCTGCTTCTGCAACCATAGCTGCACGCTTTGGTGTGATCATGTGATCTGCTTTTACAAGGACTTCACCTGTTGCAGGATCTACGATATCGGCAGCAGCGTAACGACCAGTCATACGTTCTTCCAGACTTTCGATAACTTCACGGCCATCCATGAATGCATCGATCCACATACCCGGAATGTTCTCTGAATCTTCGCTACAGTCGATTTCACGAATGATCAGATCCTGGGATACATCAACAAGACGACGTGTCAGGTATCCTGAATCGGCTGTACGGAGGGCTGTATCGGACATACCCTTTCTGGCACCATGGGCAGAAATGAAGTACTCCAGTACATCAAGACCTTCACGGAAGTTGGATTTGATCGGCAACTCGATGATACGGCCTGATGTATCAGCCATCAGACCACGCATGCCGGCCAGCTGTTTGATCTGCTGGTTGGAACCACGGGCACCTGAATCGGCCATCATGTAAATGTTGTTGTATTTGTCAAGACCATCCAACAGAGCCTTTGTCAGCTGGTCATCTGTCTGTTTCCATGTCTCGATAACAGCTTTGTAACGTTCTTCGTCTGTAACAAGACCACGACGGTACTGTGCTGTAATCTTGGAAATTGTTGCTTCAGCACTTGCAAGAAGCTCTTTCTTAGCTTCAGGCACTGTCATATCTGAAATAGATACAGTGATGGCACTGATTGTTGAATATTTATAACCTGTTGCTTTGATGTAGTCCAGAACTTCCGCAGTCTTTGTTGCACCATGTGTATGAATACACTTGTCAATGATCTGCTTCAGCTGTTTCTTCGCTACCAGGAAGTTGATCTCCGGTACAAGGTCATTATCACGGTTCTCTCTGTCTACATAGCCAAGGTCCTGAGGAATACCTTCATTGAAGATGAAACGGCCCAGTGTGGAGGAAACAACTCTTGTTACCTCTTCTCCACCCACGATACCTGTTCTTCTGACCTTAATCGGAGCCTGAAGTGTGATGATGTGGTTCTCATAAGCAAGGAGTGCTTCATTGACATCCTTGAAGAACATACCTTCACCTTTATCCCCCGGCTTCTCAAGTGTCAGATAGTAGATACCAAGGACCATATCCTGTGAAGGGACGGCTACAGGTGCACCATCGGAAGGTTTCAACAAGTTGTTTGGAGAAAGCAGGATGAAACGGCATTCTGCCTGAGCTTCTACAAACAGCGGTACATGGACAGCCATCTGGTCACCATCGAAATCGGCGTTGAAAGCTGTACAAGCCAGCGGATGCAGCTTGATTGCCTTACCTTCTACCAGTACAGGTTCGAAGGCCTGGATACCAAGACGATGCAGTGTAGGTGCACGGTTCAGCATAACCGGATGTTCTTTGATAACATCTTCCAGTACATCCCAAACTTCTGTCTGAAGACGTTCTACCATCTTCTTGGCAGACTTAATGTTGTGTGCAATGCCTCTGGATACGAGTTCTTTCATGACGAAAGGCTTGAACAGCTCGATAGCCATTTCCTTCGGCAGACCGCACTGATACAGTTTCAGTTCAGGACCAACGACGATAACGGAACGACCTGAGTAGTCAACACGTTTACCAAGAAGGTTCTGACGGAAACGGCCCTGTTTACCTTTTAACATATCTGAAAGAGATTTCAGCGCTCTGTTGCCAGGACCTGTAACAGGACGACCACGACGACCGTTATCGATCAGGGCATCAACCGCTTCCTGAAGCATACGCTTTTCATTTCTGACGATAATGTCAGGTGCGCCCAGTTCAAGAAGACGTTTCAGTCTGTTATTTCTGTTAATGATTCGTCTGTACAGATCATTTAAATCGGATGTTGCAAAACGTCCGCCGTCTAACTGTACCATTGGACGGATATCCGGAGGAATAACCGGAATAACGGTCATGATCATCCATTCAGGCTTGTTGCCTGAGCTTCTGAAAGCTTCAACAACTTCCAGACGTTTGATGATTCTTGCACGTTTCTGGCCTGAAGATGTCTTCAGGTCTTTCTTGAGCTGAACAGCCTCTGTCTCAAGGTCAATGGCCTGCAGAAGCTCCATAATCGCTTCTGCACCCATACCTACACGGAAACTGTCTTCACCGAAGTTCTTGCACTCTTCCTGGTATTCCTTCTCAGATAATACCTGCTTGTTCTCCAGTGTTGTGCTGCCTTTATCCAGCACAACATAGGATGCAAAGTACAGAACCTTCTCAAGGTTTCTCGGTGTCATATCCAGGATCAGACCCATACGGCTAGGGATACCCTTGAAATACCAGATATGAGAAACCGGAGCTGCAAGCTCAATGTGGCCCATACGTTCACGACGAACGCTGGATTTTGTAACTTCAACGCCGCATCGATCGCAGACTACGCCTTTGTAACGGATCTTCTTGTACTTACCGCAATGGCATTCCCAGTCCTTGCTAGGTCCGAAAATCTTTTCGCAGTACAGACCATCCTTCTCAGGCTTTAATGTTCTATAGTTAATCGTTTCAGGCTTCTTGACTTCGCCATGGGACCACTGTCTGATCTTCTCAGGGGAAGCCAGACCAATCTTAATGGCGTCGAAAGTCATTGGCTGATAAGCTTCATTACTAACTGTTTCTGGCATGAATGGCACTCCCTTCTCTATTCGTTGTCAGAATCTTCTCCATAAAACTCTTCTGTATCGTCATCGGCACTGCCCTCATCTTCAACATCTACAAACTCACCATCACTGTTGACAGTCTGCTGTTTGTGGACATAATCGCCAAGGGATTCTTCTGTATCAAATCTGAAACCGCCATCGCCCTGCATGATGCTGTTGAAATCGTCATCACCGTAATCAACCGTTTCACCAAGTTCAACTTCTGTCTGGTCATCACGAAGGACTCTGACATCCAGTGCCAGTGACTGCAGCTCTTTGAGCAATACCTTGAAGGATTCAGGAATACCCGGCTCGGAAATATTCTCGCCCTTGATGATGGCTTCGTATGCTTTCACACGACCTGTCACATCATCGGACTTGAATGTCAGGATTTCCTGAAGTGTATATGCTGCACCGTATGCTTCCAGTGCCCAAACCTCCATTTCACCGAAACGCTGTCCGCCGAACTGAGCTTTACCACCAAGAGGCTGCTGTGTAACAAGGGCATAAGGACCTGTGGAACGTGCATGGATCTTATCATCAACCAGATGATGCAGTTTCAGATAATGCATGAAACCGATTGTAACCGGGCTGTCGAATTCTTCACCTGTACGGCCGTCTCTTAACTGAACCTTACCTGTACGGCTGATCGGAACACCCTTCCACTCTTCTCTGTAAGCCTTGTTCTCATCAAGATAATTGTATACTTTTTCATCCAGGGTATCTTTCCACTTCGCGGAGAATTCTTCCCAGGATGTATTGACATAATCATTGGCCAGTTCCAGTGTATCCATGATGTCATTTTCATCGGCACCATTGAATACAGGTGTCTCAATCTTGAATCCAAGTGCTCTTGCAGCAAGACCAAGATGGATTTCCAGGACCTGTCCGATATTCATACGTGAAGGCACGCCCAGAGGGTTCAGCACGATATCAAGCGGACGACCGTTTGGAAGGAATGGCATATCTTCAACAGGCAGAATACGGGAAACGACACCCTTATTACCATGTCGGCCGGCCATCTTATCACCAACGGAAATCTTTCTCTTCTGTGCAATATAAACACGTACACACTGATTAACACCAGGTGACAGTTCATCACCGTTTTCTCTTGTAAATACCTTTGCATCCAGAATGATACCATATTCACCATGCGGTACCTTCAGGGATGTATCTCTGACTTCACGTGCTTTCTCACCAAAGATGGCACGGAGCAGTCTTTCTTCTGCTGTCAGCTCTGTTTCACCCTTTGGTGTAACCTTACCAACAAGGATATCTCCGGCACGAACCTCAGCACCAACACGGATGATACCTCTTTCATCCAGGTTCTTCAGCGCATCATCGCCGACACCCGGTACATCACGTGTGATCTCTTCAGGTCCGAGCTTTGTATCTCTGGCTTCTGCTTCGTATTCGGAAATATGGATAGATGTATAAACATCTTCCTGTACAAGGCGTTCACTTAACAGAACGGCATCCTCGAAGTTGTAGCCTTCCCATGTCATGAAACCGATCAGTGGGTTCTTACCAAGGGCTAATTCACCCTGTGATGTAGAAGGACCATCGGCCAGAACATCGCCTTTTTCTACTCTGTCGCCTCTGAATACAATCGGACGCTGGTTGTAGCATGCACCCTGGTTGGATCCGGAGAACTTAAGCAGCTTGTAAGTGTCTCTTGTACCGTCATCAGCCTTGATAATGACTTCATTAGATGCGGAGCGCTCTACAACACCGCCGCGTTTTGCAACAACGCAGACACCTGAGTCTACGGCTGCTTTGGCTTCCATACCTGTGCCGACTACCGGTGAGTCAGTCAGCATCAAAGGAACGGCCTGACGCTGCATGTTGGAACCCATCAGGGCACGGTTCGCATCATCGTTCTGCAGGAAAGGAATCATAGATGTCGCAACAGAGAATACCATTCTAGGAGATACATCCATCAGATCCACCTGTGAACGCTGGAAAGATGTTGTCTCTTCACGATAACGACCGGAAACTGTCTTGTTCACGAAGTAACCGTTCTCATCGATTGGCTCATTGGCCTGTGCAACTCTGAACTTATCTTCTTCATCGGCTGTCAGATAAGCAACCTCATCTGTAACACGCGGATTCTTAGGATCTGTCTTGTCAAGGATTCTGTAAGGTGCCTCGATGAACCCGTACTGATTGATTCTTGCGAAACTTGCAAGGGAGTTGATCAGACCGATGTTAGGACCTTCAGGCGTCTCGACAGGACACATTCTGCCGTAATGTGTATAATGTACGTCTCGAACTTCGAAACCGGCTCTGTCTCGTGAAAGACCGCCAGGACCAAGGGCAGAAAGACGTCTCTTATGTGTTAACTCGGAAAGTGGGTTATTCTGATCCATGAACTGTGACAGCTGGGAGCTTCCGAAGAATTCCTTCACTGCTGCAGTTACAGGCTTGATATTGATCAGAGACTGTGCAGAAACACCTTCCAGATCCTGTGTCGTCATACGTTCACGTACCACACGTTCCATTCTGGAAAGGCCGATTCTGTACTGGTTCTGAAGCAGCTCGCCGACAGCTCTGATACGACGGTTGCCCAAATGGTCAATATCATCTGCATTGCCCACACCATATTCAAGATGCATGTTGTAGTTGATAGAAGCAAAGATATCTTCCTTTGTGATATGCATAGGAACAAGATCTGCTGCGTTCTTCTTAATTGCATCCTTAATATCTTCAATGTCTTCGTTCTCATCAAGGATCTGACGAAGAACCGGATAATAAACATACTTCTCAGTAATGCCCAGTGTTTCTGGATCAACATCCACGAAACTAGTAAGCTCTACCATCATGTTGGAGAGGACCTTCTCAACACGTTCTTCTGTCTGAACATACACAGCAGCAACACCTGCATTCTGGATCTTCTGAGCCAGATCTTCTGTTACCATTGTGTCTGCTTCTGCAATAATCTCGCCTGTTGTCTCATCTACAACATCTTCAGCCAGTGCAAAACCTGTGATACGGTTCTTCAATGCCAGCTTCTTGTTGAACTTATAACGGCCAACCTTAGCCAGATCATATCTTCTAGGATCGAAGAACATCGCATTGATCAGACTCTCAGCACTTTCTACAGCCAGAGGTTCACCCGGACGGATCTTCTTGTATAATTCAAGCAGACCGCTCTGGTAACTGTCTGATACATCTTTGTTGCTGGACAGTGTTGCCATGATCTTTGGTTCCTCACCGAAGAGATCGATGATCTCCTGGTTCGTACCAACACCCAGTGCACGGATCAGCACTGTAACAGGTACCTTACGTGTTCTGTCCACACGTACATAGTAAATATCGTTGGAATCTGTCTCATATTCCAGCCATGCACCACGGTTCGGGATAACAGTTGCGGAGTAAAGCTCCTTACCAAGCTTATCATGACCCACACCATAGTAAATACCAGGGGAACGTACCAGCTGGCTGACGATAACTCGCTCAGCACCATTGATAACGAATGTACCTGTTGCTGTCATCAGCGGCAGATCTCCCATGAAGATCTCATGCTCGCTGAAACTATCTGTTTCTTTATTAATTAAACGAACTTTCACCTTTAAAGGTGCCGCATATGTTGCATCACGCTCTTTACATTCCTCGATGGAATACTTTGCTTCCTCTTCACATAAACTGAAATCTGTGAACTCAAGACTAAGATGACCACTGTAGTCTGTGATTGGAGAAATGTCTTCAAAAACTTCCTTCAGGCCCTTCTTCAGGAACCAATCGTAGGAATTTTTCTGAACTTCAATGAGATTCGGCATCTCAAGAACTTCCTTCTGACGGGAATAGCTCATACGGATGTTTCTACCTGATTTAACCGGTTTAATTCTGCTTTTATTCATTGACGTTTTTCACTCCCTGAATGATAAATCAACAAGTTCTATCTGCTTATCAGGCTAATGCGCCTAATATACCATAATAATGCAGTAATATATATTAACATAATTTTCAAGTTCTGTCAACAAGTTTCTGTTCTGTATATTAATTTTTTG
>NZ_LR698973.1:1347907-1350591 GCF_902381825.1 Pseudocoprococcus catus | reverse complement strand
TGAACAGTTACAATTTTTTTACAAAAAAAAGAGACTGCCGCACTTTTCTTCCTTCGTACGACAGTCTCCTGTGTGTTATTCATAAGACTGAATTAACTGAATATTCTTAATTTCGTAATCATTAAATACAGATGTAGAGAAATCTTCCGGATTCACAGTGCCCTTATACCAGGACTTGCCGTTGAAATAAGCCTGAAGTTCACTGTCGTTGAACTTACGTCCATGACGGGCATAAATCTCATTACGTGCGATCATCAGCTGATAGCTGGAAAGATTCTTCACATCGGAAGCTGACAGGTACTGACTGCTGCTGCCCGGCAAAACATAATCTGACGATGCGCTGCTGTTAGAACTGTTGCTGTTGTTCTTACTGCTGTCCTTCTTCGTCTCAGTTGTCTGATTCTTCTTGGATTCAGCCGCTTTTGATTCGGCTGCCTTGGACTCTGCAGCCTTAGATTCAGCTGCACGCTTCGACTCAGCCTCTGACTCTGCCTTCGCCTGCTCTGCCGCCTTCTTGTCATCGATGGTCTTCTTCAAGGCTGTAACATCTGTCTTCCAGGAATTCAGTGTTGTCACTGCCTGTGCGTAATTCTCTTCTTTGATGTACTTCTCCACTTCAGTACTGTAGGCATCCAGTTTCTTCTGGTCATCCGCACTGACATAATCCTTGTCGAGGCTGACACTGGAAATGTCATTCTTCAAATTCTGGATCACTTTCAGATTGTCTGACTTCAGATTCGTAGCTAAGGCATCCAGCTGTTTCTGGAAATCGCTGACCTTCTCATAATCACAGTCCTTCTGAGCTGCTTCGACATCTTTCTTCAATGTCTCATATGTGGCCTTATAATCATCTGTGATGGAATACGTTGAAAGTGCCTGATCAATACCGGAAGCAAAAGCATCCAGTGACGTCTTGCCGTTGGAAACGGTTGTGTAAGTATTCTCTACTTCACTCCATTTCTTGTCCAGTTCTTCCATCTTCTTGAGGTCTCCGGCATCAATCGCATCCTGGCACTCTTTCATGAAATCTGTAAAATAGGACTGATGGGAACCAAAATCCCTGCCGTCCAGTTTCTCAGACTGGAATGCAGCCACTTTCTGTGAAAAATCAGCCAGTTCCTTCTTATCTGCCTGCATCTTGTAAGCAAAAACAGCACCGCCTGCCAATGCGATCAGCACAATAACAACAATTGCAACAAGACCCTTTTTGCTCTTTTTCTTCTTTGCAGTCGGAACGATTTCAACGTCATCTTCAAAAGGCTCTCCCAGCCATTCTGCCTCTTTCTTACGTTCCTTCATTTCACGTTTGCGCTGTGCGGCACTCTTCTTCTCGTCCTTCTCACGCTCTTCACGACGTCTTTCTAATTCTTCTTTCTTCTTCTGGCGCTGTTCTTCCAGCTCCTTCTCCTGAGCTTCAATCTCTTCTATTTCCTTCAGATAATCAAAATCATCATCTGCATTCGCATTCGCCTCTGTATTCACATCCATATCAGCATCTTCCGCAGATGTATGCTCATCTAAATCCAAATTGATGGTTTCATCGTTTCTATCTTCTGTATTGTTCATTCATTCCCCTCCATTCTCAACTTGTTACATATATATTACAAATTATAAACCATTCACCCTTTAAAGTCAATTTGAACTGTTCCTCCCCCGCGCAATCTGCAAAATCTTAAGGTTTTCGTTATTATTTTGGAAATTTTGTTCTGAATCTCTCCATTAATTCTCAGTTTTTGTCTTTATCTGCAAATTATAATAGGAAGCAATGGCATCTGCATCAGCCGTTCCCATTGCCTTCAACTGCGCCTCGTCTTTCAAAATAGCATTGTCGTGTGGATTGTCCATATAAGCATGCTCAATGATCATCCCAGGATGTCCTCCCTCCACACTGTAACTGATGAGATAATACCAGTCCTGTACACTGCCGTCATCATAATGTCCTTTTTCCTCTTTTGTCCGAACAAAAACCCCTCTCGGATTTAGATCAAGCTGTGCCAAATTATCCAGCACCATCTGTCCCAGCTTTTTGCCCTCTTCCGTATAGGCACTGTAATTCGACACATAGACTTCTGTCCCATTGGCTTCTGCCCCGTATACACCGGTTGTCCCGTTATTATGCAGGCTTACAAAAATATCTGCACCCAAATCCGTGGCATATCCTGTCCTTTTCTCAATGCAGTACTCTCCCTGATGTTCGGCATCCGGGCAGCTGCCATCCTCCCTTGTCATATAAACATCCACGCCTTGATACTGCTGCAGTCTGTCTCTGCAGGCCAGCGCAATCGTCAAATTCAGATCCTGCTCATTCACACCCAGATCCGGATGATTTCTCGTGCAATACTCCGAATCATGCCCAGGATCCAGCACAATCACAATCGGATCCGTTTCTATTTCAGTTTCTGTCTCTGTTTCTGCCGACGCAGTCTCCTGTGATTCAGACACCATCTCTGAATCACTCGCCGACACCGAATCTGTCGTATTCGCTTCAGCATTCGGATTACCGCATCCCCCAAGCATTAATCCTGCCAGCAGCACCGCAGCTAAATAGCATCCAGGCTTTCTCTGCTTCATCTGTGTATAAATCTCCTTTTTAGTGCAATGAATTAGTGACATGCTCCCACCACTTAAATCACAGATTTTGAAGTGGGGGCTTCTTGCTCAATGACTCTACTGAGCCAAGTATC
>NZ_LR698973.1:1338497-1346579 GCF_902381825.1 Pseudocoprococcus catus | reverse complement strand
CACCGCAGAACAAGCGTTCTATTTTCTTTTTTCTGCAATTCATCTCCCACCTGTAGAGGAAGGAGAATTCTTGCTAACTTTTGTTAAAAAATATATCCTCTCACGTTTCCCATATGGTGACTCACACCGGCAAGTGTGGCCCAGCTTTGCTGGACACACATACAACAAAAGGCACCTCCGAAGAGATGCCTTCCATATCAAATTGAAAAGTACAATTATTTAACTGTAACTTTAGCGCCTTCAGCTTCAAGTTTAGCCTTGATGTCTTCAGCTTCTTCTTTGCTAACAGCTTCTTTAAGTGTCTTAGGAGCGCTGTCAACTGCTTCTTTAGCTTCTTTAAGGCCAAGACCTGTGATTTCACGAACAACTTTGATAACCTTAACTTTGTTAGGGCCAACTTCTGTTAATTCAACGTCGAATTCAGTCTTTTCTTCTGCTGCTTCACCAGCACCTGCTGCTGCAACAACAACACCTGCTGCTGCGGATACACCAAATTCTTCTTCACATGCTTTTACTAATTCATTTAACTCTAATACTGATAACTCTTTAATAGCTTCGATAAATTCAGCTGTTGTTAATTTTGCCATTTTAAAATACCTCCGTTTTTAGATTTTATGCAACTTCTTCTTTGCTTTCAGCGATCTGCTTAATAACACGAGCAAAGTTGGTAATAGGGGACTGGATACTTCCAAGTAATTTTCCGAGCAGTACTTCTCTTGATGGAATTGTAGCGATAACCTGAATCATCTTCTCATCATAGAATGTACCATCTACAACACCGCCCTTAAGTTCAAGGTTCGGCATTTTCTTAGCTGCTTCATATAAAACTCTAGCTGGAGCTGTTGCATCTGAAGCGCTTGTTGCGATAGCTGTTGGGCCTTCGCAAAGATCTGTTACAGCTTCAAATACTGTACCTTTAACTGCACGTTTGATTAAAGTATTCTTGTATACCTTATAATCAACGCCTGCTTCTCTTAAAGCCTTACGAAGCTGTGTATCTTCTTCTACTGTCAGACCACGATAGTCAACCAGAACCATTGCCTGAGCATCTGCTAAATAACCAGCGATCTCATCAACGATTGGCTGTTTGATTTCTACTTTTGCCATTATTGGTGCACCTCCTTATAGAATAATCGTGTGTACCGCCAAAAAAAGACCTCTCCGGCTGCCCAGAGAGGTCTTGATATAAGTCGAGTTCATAAAGAACACCTATAATCTCCCTCGGTAGGCGTTTTCTCCTTATGCCTTACGGCACCTACTGTCTTTGGCAGTTTTGCTCTGATATTATATCATCATTTATGTTGGTTGTCAATCAAAAAACCACAACAAATTAAAAATAATTAAACAAGTTTAACTGGGTTTAATTTGATACCAGGGCCCATTGTAGATGTGATTGTTACACTTCTCAGGTACTGACCCTTAGCAGCTGCTGGTTTTGCCTTAACGATTGCGCCCATTAATGTATGGAAGTTGTCCGCTAACTGTTCTTCTGTGAAAGAAGCTTTACCAACTGGTACGTGGATAATGTTTGTCTTATCCAGTCTGTATTCGATCTTACCAGCTTTGATATCATTAACAGCCTTTGTAACATCCATTGTAACTGTACCAGCTTTTGGGTTTGGCATTAAGCCTTTAGGACCGAGTACACGACCAAGACGACCAACAACACCCATCATATCCGGTGTAGCAACTACAACATCAAAGTCAAGCCATCCTTCGTTCTGGATCTTCGGAACGAGTTCCTGTCCACCTACGAAATCAGCACCTGCTGCCTGAGCTTCTTCTACTTTGTCGCCCTTAGCAAATACAAGTACTCTAACCTTCTTACCTGTACCATGAGGCAGTACAACTGCGCCACGTACCTGCTGATCAGCATGACGGCCATCAACACCCAGTTTGATATGAGCTTCGATTGTCTCGTCAAACTTTGCGTTTGCTGTCTTCTTAATGATACTAACTGCTTCTTCTACATCATAAAGATTTGTACGATCTACTAATTTGGCAGATTCTACATATCTCTTACCTTTTTTCATGATAAATCCTCCTTGTGGTAATATCGGGAGCGACCCTCCCACTGTTATTTAACAAGTATTCGTATTAGTCTTCTACTGTGATACCCATGCTTCTTGCTGTACCAGCGATCATGCTGATAGCTGCATCGATGGATGCTGCATTTAAGTCAGGCATCTTCAGTTCTGCAATCTTCTGAACTTCTGCTCTGGAGATAGTAGCTACTTTCTGCTTCTTGGAGTTTGCAGAACCGGACTCAATCTTGCAAGCTTTCTTTAATAACATAGCTGCAGGTGGAGTCTTTGTGATGAAGCTGAAGCTTCTATCATTATAAACAGTGATAACAACTGGGATAATCATACCAGCCTGATCAGCTGTTCTAGCATTGAATTCCTTTGTGAACTGTACAATATTAACACCGTGCTGGCCTAATGCCGGACCTACTGGTGGAGCCGGTGTAGCCTTTGCTGCAGGGATCTGTAATTTAATATATCCTGTTACTTTCTTCGCCATTATTAGCGCACCTCCTGAAAATTGTGGTAATGTCGGGGATTTCCCTCCCACTGTCCATGACCCAGGTCATGAACCGTACGTAAATGTTACATTTTCCTGATATCTAAGAAACTGATTTCGACTGCTGTCTCACGGCCAAACATATCAAGTCCGACAGTTACTGTTCCATTCGCTGAATTCACAGACTGCACGATACCTTCTTTGTCCTGCCATGCACCAGATACAATATTGACCATGTCGCCCTCTTCAATATCAACAAGAATCATCTGATCCGGCTCATCCTTCTCAGCGTCATTCATATTGATTCCCATTGCAGCCATCTCTTCCTCAGTCAGTGGAACCGGCTTGGATTCCGGACCGACGAAACCTGTGACACCGCGGGTATTGCGGACAACATACCATGTCTCATCGTTCATGATCATATGGAGTAAAACATAGCCCGGGAAGAGTTTCTTCTGAACCGTTTTCTTCTTGCCGTCTTTTACCTCAATGACCTCCTGAACAGGCACCTGAACATCAAGGATCTGGTCCTCCAGATGAAGATTCTGAATAGACTTGTCAATATTCGTTTTAACCTTATTCTCATAACCGGAATAGGTATGAACTACATACCACATCGGGTCTTCCAAATATTCATTCCTGTCTGCCATATTCTCACCCTTCTGTTATAATGAAATAATTACGTCTGTCAGCAGAAGTAAAACTCTGTCTAATACAGCAATAATTACTCCAAGCAGTACGGAAACAGCAAGGACAACAGCGGACCTTCTGGCAGCTTCTTCCTTTGTCGGCCAGATGATTCTCTTGAACTGAGCTTTAATGGCGTCCAACCAATTTGTCTTCTTAGTTGTCTCATTAGTTGCATTGCCCATGTTATTCACTCCTCACAGTCATCCTAAATTACTTTGTTTCTTTGTGTAATGTGTGTTTCTTACAGAACTTACAATATTTCTTTGTTTCCATTCTGTCAGGATGAGTCTTCTTCTCTTTTGTCATGTTGTAATTACGCTGTTTGCATTCTGTACATGCCAATGTTATCTTAACGCGCACAACTTCCACCTCCGTTATATTTAATCTGAGTGTGTCTCCTGCTCCGCTAAAGCAGGATAAGTTACCTGGTCTTAATTTTAGGCATAAAAAAAAGACCACTTCCATTACATAGCTTTACAACTATAGCACATTTATACCCTATTCGTCAATATTTTATTGAAAAATTTATTTTATTCTTTCAAATGATACTTCTTCAACTTCTTGTACAGCAGGCTGCGCTCAATTCCCAGAGATGTCGCTGCAGCTGTCATACTCTTGTTGCTGCGCAGCGCCTCCTCCAGCAGCATCTTCTCGAAACGGTTCATCTTCTCCTTCAGTGGCAGATGCTCTATATCCTCCATGATCCGCTCTTCTTTCTGATTGACAGTGATAATCTTCGGCAGATTATCCAGTGTGATCAGTGAATCTTCACAGGTTGCATAGGCACTGGATATCACATTCTGCAGTTCCCGCACATTTCCCGGCCAACTATGTGCCTTGAGGCACCGCCTTGCACCATCGCTTAAATCCACATGGGTCTTGTACTGCCGGTTCAATTCATCCAGATAATCCAACGCATGAAGAATAATATCCTCCGGGCAGGCTCTTAAAGCTACCGTCTGTATATTAACAACAGCCAGACGATAATACAAATCCTCCCTGAATTTACCTGCCTGCACCATCTCCATCAGGTTCATCCTTGTCGCCGATAAGATCCTCACATCAATCGGAATCGGTCCGCTGCCACCCACACGCTCAATCTCATGCTCCTGCAGGACTCTTAAGAGCTTCACCTGCATATGCAGCGGCATATCTCCGATCTCATCCAGAAAAAAGGTTCCCTTATTCGCCATCTCGAATTTGCCAATCTTTCCCTGACGCTTAGCCCCGGTAAAGGAACCGCCTTCGTAACCAAATAATTCTGATTCCAACAGTTCCGCCGGGATGGCCCCACAGTTGATCGCCACAAAAGGCTCTGCACTGCGTCCGCTCTCCATATGGATTGCCCTGGCGATAACTTCTTTTCCTGTACCGGTCTCACCGGTAATCAGTACGGGAAAATCTGTCCGGGCAATACGCTGACCAAGTTCCCTGATATGCCGGATCTTTGGATCATTGCCCTTGAAATTTTCAAATCCGTTCTCTTTCTTCATCCGCTCTCCGTATTCCTGCTTAACTGTATCTGTCTCTACTTCTTCCGGAGATACAGCAGATAACTTTCTGTTCATTTCGGCATCCATTTATGTCCACCTTCTTCACTGTCGTATTCTGTCTTCTATTATACGCTTTATGTGAATCAAAAGGCAACAATTTCTCCATTAAAAAGTGAATATATGACACAGTTTTTGATTGGATGACCGTTGCAATATGTACACAATCTCTTCGCTTTTCCTTAAAAAACACCGCCTGTACAAAGTGTCAGAAACCAGACTTTCTCGATTCCTGCCTGTTTCAACGCCCCTGCACAGTAATTCACCGTACTGCCGGTGGTATATATATCATCGATCAGAAGGGCCCGCCTGACCCCCTGCAAATACCGGGCATCCGCAACAAAAGCATGCTTGAGATTCTCACCCCGCTCATACTTGCCCAGTTTCTTCTGGGGTGCAGTACTGTGAATTCTTCTGAGTCCCCGGGTATTCACAGGCAACGACAGCCCTTCGGCGATTTTCTCCGCCAGCAATGCCGCCTGATTAAAACCTCTCTGCCGCTGCTTTCTCCGGCTGAGGGGAACCGGGATCAATTGCTGCACATGCAATGATTCAATCCAGTCCCTGTAAAAATGCAGGACTGCCTGACTGTAAAAATCCGCATAAGCTCTCTTTCCGTCATACTTATAAGCAAATATACTCTCTGAACTGACAGCATCATACATCCACAGACTGTGTCCTGCTTCACAGGCCGATGGCCGTCTCTGACAGTCATAGCAGTATTCCTGCTGTGCTGACAAAAGCGGTTTGCCGCAGCGTTTGCACATAGGTTCCACAATCCGTCTGAGTTTCCGATAGCAGTCACCATGAATGTGACGCCTTCTGTCCTCAGTATCCGACAGCAGCTTCTGACATACCGGGCACTCCGGCGGATACAGCAGTGCCGTCCATTCCTTCCAGTTCATGACATTTTCCCCAGTATATCAATAGGAATTAGATATTTTTTAATCATATTGTCTAATCGCCCCCTGACACGCGTCATTTTGTATACAAAGTTTCTATATTTCATGCATTATTTGTGAACACTTACAGTCGGGTCCGTGATAATATAATAGGCGTAAACCCCCAATACATTATATTTTTATTACACCCCAAATAATAAATATACCTTCTCCAAAAGGGCAGCCGTTCGTTGGCTGTCCTTTTCCTTTTATCGCATCTATGCTATAATGAATCCGTATACTGTCAACGCTTCGCATTATCTATATTACCAAGAGGTTGGATCACATTATGACGCATCAGGAATACTTCGACAAACTGACGGACAGTATTGATACGCTGTCCGATATTCTGGATACCGAACACTATGGTATGTGTCTCGTCGATAAAGACGGCTATATCATCAAATGGTACTATGAGAAATTCTTTAATATAAAGGCATCTGCCGCTGTGGGACGCCACGTCACGGAAGTCATTGAGAACACGCGGCTTCACGTTGTGGCACAGACCGGTGTCAAGGAGCTGATGCAGCTTCAGGAGATCAATGGCTCCATGGTCATCACCAATCGAATCCCTCTGATTCACAATCATGAAGTCATCGGTGCAGCCGGTACCATCATCTTCCGTGACATCAAGGAAATCGCCCACTTGCACAGCCGGATGTCCAAGCTGGAAGACAACTTCAAGGCTTATCGGAGTGAGATTGCCAAGATGTACGCTGCCCAGTATCACTTCGACGATATCATCACCAACAATCAGAAAATGCTGAACCTGAAGCATCTCGGACAGACCATTGCCCGCAGTGATGCCAGTGTTCTGATCCAGGGCGAAAGTGGTACCGGCAAGGAGCTCTTCGCCCAGGCCATCCACAATGCCAGTCTGGTCAGTCATCAGCCCTTTGTCAGCCTGAACTGTTCTTCCATTCCGAAGGAATTGCTGGAAGCCGAACTGTTCGGCTATGAGAGCGGCGCTTTCACCGGTGCCCGCAAAGACGGCAAGATCGGCAAATTCGAACTGGCCGGCGAGGGTACGCTCTTTCTGGACGAACTAGGAACCATGCCTATGGACATGCAGGTCAAGCTGCTCCGTGTCCTGGAATCCAAGGAATACGTTCCCCTGGGCAGCAACAAGAAGGTTCCCTTCAAGGCCCGTGTCATTGCCGCCACCAATGAGAATCTCTCCAGCTCCATGCAAAACGGCAGTTTCCGTTCAGATCTCTACTACCGTCTGAACGTCATCAATATCAATATTCCGCCCCTTCGGGAGCGTATTGAAGACCTGCCGGTTCTGTGCAGCAGCATGCTCTCCCAGAAGGAAGGGCTGTACCATCAGTCCCGGCTGCATATGTCACAGGAAGCCATGGATCTGCTGAATCTCCACAACTGGCCCGGCAACGTCCGCGAGCTGCGCAACGTCATCGACCGTGCGGCCATCATCTGTGAAGGCAGCGAGATCCTGCCTCAGCATCTGCCGGAATATATCCAGGTCTATCGGAAGTCTTCATCCCTTGAGATCAGTGATGGCTATTATCACTATGAGATTGCCTGCCTGGAACGCCAGCTGATCACCAAAGCCCTGCGGGACAATGGCGGAAATCGTCAGGCTGCGGCCAGACAGCTTGGCATTCACCGCTCGCTGCTGTACAAGAAAATGAAGGATCTTGGCATTCACGAATAACGTCATTGTTTTTCTATAAGTACATTTATCTTTATTATGTTATTTTGAATTTATATTCTCAGGAAGTGTCTATAAAACGAACATTGTAATTTTATGCGTGTCCATTTTATAGACGCTTCTTTTGCTTTATTTTACGTAATTTTCTATTCTTTGCCTGCCAGTTATGTCTATTTAATAGACATATCATTTTCGCTATCTTCTGTTTTTTTGAATAAATCGACCTGTTTTGGCTTATTTTTTCAAAAAATGGCCTTTTTCCATATTAAAAAAAATTGGCACGCCTTTTGCTGTATTATATAGGCGAGAAGATAATTAAGAATGCTTGAACCACATTCACCTACCCGATCTTCTCCAGGACAGTCACACTGTTGTACTGATCCTGTTATAATGGCTATCTGTTGGCACCCATCCAACAGGTAATCATCCTCCCTATAAATAATATAACACACAATAAAGCTGCGAATGACTGACGCCAACGGTTATACGCAGCTTTATTGTGTTTCAGGATGTACCTGCATTTCAATATCCGCTGCACTTCCCTCCGATGACTATTCTATGTATTTCGGGGATAGGCTCAGTATACACGGTCTATTCGCCTTTTTCAACGATCATTCATCGACATAAAATGACACAGACAGCAGAACATCTGACATCATCCAATCCTGCGTGAACCTCTTGATGCATGATTCCTGCAAACTATGAG
>NZ_LR698973.1:1231738-1338247 GCF_902381825.1 Pseudocoprococcus catus | reverse complement strand
AAAAAATCGGCCCCTTCCGAATTATAACACCCGGAAGGGGCCATCTATCCTTTATATGAGGTTGAGAAAGGATCTAAAATAAGTTATTTTATGCAGGGGCGCCAGACTTTCGCTTTCCGGCCATGGGCGCCCCCGCAGGGTACAATCTGCAGCTGTAAGCTTTAAGGGGGGAGTTGCTGCAGATCATCTATCCTAATTGTATACGAAGTTCGCACTGGTTGCAGAAATATACTCATACTGCGAACCGGAGTATACATAATAGGATGCCTTCAATCGATAGGTATAACCGTGCGGACACGGCGAATAAGTAATCTCCTTGGAACCATGCCAGCTGTCGAATTCATATCGGTGGGAATCCAGTGTAATCCAGTTGCCATTGTTTAACTGCTGGATATACATATAAGCTACGATGCGTGTAGCTGTACCTTTATATCCTGTCACATCTATACATGCTGTAGCTGTTTTATCCTCCACACTGATGCCCTGAGATGTGGAAGATGTATACTTCCATCTGGCCACCTTCGGTGTGCCGTCAATTCGCTCCTGGGCCTCGAAGGCTTCAAAGTCAAACCCCACCTCCGGGTAATCCTCCGCCGCCATGGTCGGCATGATCATCAAGGACAGGCAGACCGTTACTGTCATCAAAAACGCAATCACTTTTCTCATAATACATTCCCTACTTTTCTGCCGTGAGGGATTCTGCCACCGCTATCATCTCTTCTTCAGAAAGATTGCCCTGCAGCTGATAGGCATAAGTATAGTCAAACCACCACAAGTTTCCTGTATGATCCTTTTCAATATACACCCCCGGATACTGTCCGATACTCAGAGAGTCCCAATCCCCCTCCTCCGTATCCAGGAATGTATTCTGCTCGACTGTCATTTGACGATATTTATACCAGCCGTCACCATCGTTTTCATAAAAGATATTAATGAACTTTGATTCATCTTCCCTTGAAATTTCTTTATACCCCTCCGCAATCACCCCAGGCACATAAACCTGTTTGATTTTCGTCGGAAAACTGGTATAATCCAGGATTGATATAATATCCTTCAGCGAGCCGATCTTGGAATAATCAATGCTGGCTGTTGTCTCCGGTGCTGTGTTCACAGCAGGTATCTTCGTGGCACTGACACTGCCTGCCCTGTGCACACCAAAACCCGCCAGTACAACCACAAGTACTGCAGCTGCGCGCCAGACCCATCTACGGTATGAGCGCTTCGATGGCCCTTTAGCGGCTGTCTCCTCAGAGATATCCGGATGCTCTGCGGCAGGCGGTATCGATTGTTCGGTATGGGCATCCGCGGTTTTTGTTTGAGGCAATCTTTTTTCGGATTCTGGTACGGCGCTTGTTGTTTTTTCTTCTTTTATCATATCTTTATTTTGTACCATAAACCGTTCTGCGGCTTCCTCACCAAACTGTTCCGACACCATCTCACGCATACGGTCCATAAACCCCTGTGAAAACAGTCCCATCTCGTCATCTTCCGCTGCTTTCTTTCCACCGGAGGAATTCTGAAAATTGTCCTGATTCAGCGTTGACAGAATCTGTTTATCTGTTTCGTTCTGCATATCAAGTTCCTTGCCGCATTCCATATTCTCTGTCCGGCAACGTCCCTGACCTGCAATCTTCGTATTGCCGTCCTTTGGTTCTCCAGTCTCTCTATACATACTGCAACTCCCCCTTCATTTGAAATATAACTGACTAGCGTCCCTCCGTGCAGCATACACTTATATAACCTCTTTAGAAGGGAAACTGTGACATCATTTTATCTTTTTTTGCAATTATTTTTGCAATCGTTTCACTTTTTTCGTAGGCGCCGAATGCCTGACGGTTCTCAGCCGAATAACCAATGGCCATCCACGGTGCTGACAGATGAATCTGCTCAAGGTATTCCCGGACATAGACGGAACCTTTTTCCTTCACCCGGCACACCAGAACCGCTTTTCCGTCCGTTCCCATGATATACAGGCCATAGTTTTTCTTTGCCAGAGGCAGCACATAGCACCAGACAGCCTGATCCAGCGGAATAACGATATCCTTATAAGAAGGCACCAGCAAAAAGTCTTTGACAACTACCACCTGGCGATGTTTTGTGTCCATCTTCTCGCCGCTCTGCATCCAATTCTGCTCAAACTTCGGAAAGAAATCCTGTCTTTTAAGGGCTGCAATGCGTCCGTGCCAGCGTATCGCTGAAATGAGGCATCCCAACAGACCGATTAGCAGCAGAGCAAACATAAGCAGCATACCGCCGATGACTGTATCCATATCCCCCATGCTGGTGAGATCCATACAGTAACTGTAGAAATAGTCATCATACATATCTGTCGTCAGATTCATCCCCAGATACTCGGACACATACTGGATCGCATAATTCTTCACCTCGTCATCCACCGGCTGCGATCCTCCGGTCCACTCCTGGTCGATTTTCTCATATTCACCGCTCTCATAAAGGGAATCAATGTATTTCAGACATTGTTCATCATCCGTCCAGCTTCTGATCATAAAAAATCTGTCGGAATCCTCGCTTAACACAAGAAAATAATCATATGTATCTTCACCGTTCATGGTTTCCGTTGCAAAGGCATCACTCATCCATCGGCTTGTAACCGCACAATACTGCCCCTTTTTGCTGATCTGATCCGGTGTCAGTGCATGATCACTCAGATAAATTTCCATGGCCACGGTAATGATTGCTCCGATCAATGCCAAAATAAACAGTCCCCGCCACTTTTTGATTTTTGGATTTCTGATTTTCATTCGTTCCATATTCTCCCCCTGATATTCTATGAAAGTGTATTCATTTCTCTGAGACGCAGATTCAAAGACGTATATCTCTTTTGTTGTTTTTCATTCTCGATCATATGACGGACGGTATGCTCATCCCCCACAATGGCCACACACTGCTTGGCACGGGTCACTGCTGTATAAAGAATATTTCTGTTAAACAGCATGCGCGGGCCGGACAGCAGCGGCATAATGACAGCCGGATACTCACTGCCCTGAGATTTGTGGATTGTAATGGCATAAGCCAGTTCCAGTTCGTCAAGCTGTGCAAAACCATAGGTCACCCTGCGTCCTTCATCAAATTCTACCACCAGCTGTTCCGCAAAATGATTGATCTCCCGGACAACGCCCATATCGCCGTTAAAAACGCCCACGCCCTTGTCCAAAGGCAGATTATAATGTCCCAGCACTTCCCATTCGATCTGATAATTATTCCTGATCTGCATAACCTTGTCCCCTTCACGGATAACACCCTGATGAAATTCGCGCTCTTTCTTGTCCGAAGACGGCGGGTTCAGATAGTGCTGCAGTACGGTATTCAGCCGCTCTACCCCCAGTTCTCCTTTGCGCATCGGCGTCAGCACCTGGATATCGTAAGGCTTTGCATTGACAAACTTCGGAAGCTTGTCTCTGATCAGAAGCACCATGACCCCCAGAATCTGCTGGACATCATATCGTTTCAGGCAGAAAAAGTCCTGGCTTTTGTTGCCAAGTTCAATTTGCCGTCCCTCATTGATCAGATGGGCATTCTTAATGATATCGCTTTCCAGTGCCTGTCTGAAAATCTTCGTCAGACGTACCACCTGAAAACATTCAGAATCAATGATATCCTTCAGCACATTGCCCGGTCCGACACTCGGCAGCTGGTTCACATCCCCTACAAGGATCAGCCTTGTGCCCACGGCTATGGCCTTCAAAAGGGCATTCATCAGATAGATATCCACCATAGACATCTCATCAATAATGACCACATCCGTTTCCAGGGGATTGTCCTGATTGCGCTCAAACTGTGTTCGCAGGCGGTCGTCATCCGGTCCGCCTGATAATTCCAGCATCCGGTGAATGGTCTGGGCCTCCCGTCCTGTGGCTTCTGACATACGTTTGGCCGCTCTTCCCGTCGGCGCCGCCAGACGCATCTCCAACCCTTCATATTCCAGGTATTTGATAATGGCATTAATCGTCGTGGTTTTACCGGTACCGGGACCGCCGGTGATGACAAGCACCCCATTGCCTGCAGCAGAATACACCGCTTCACGCTGGTGATCATCCAGATCAATGCCTTCCCTTTTCTCAATACGGTCCAGAACCTTTCCTACTTCCTTCTCATCCACGCTGTAATCGACACCAAGATTCTTCAGAAGTCCCGCGGTCTCCAGCTCCAGGCGGTAAAGTGAGGCTCCATACACCACCGACACATCGTCTATTTTCTTCACAACAATCTTGCGGTCCATCTGCAGGCTCTGAAGCAGATGGTCCACAGCTTCTTCTTCCACCCCCAGCATCTGGGCCGTCTTCTCCACCAGCAATGCCGCCGGTATGTAAATATGCCCGGAAAGGGTTCCCTGCTGCAGCATATAGATAATGCCGCTGCGGATTCGAAAATCTGAATGGGAACCAATCCCGGCCTTTTTGGCGATCTCATCCGCCAATTTGAAACCGATGCCGTTCATATCATCGGCCAGCCGGTACGGATTCTCCTGAATGATCCGGTACATCTCCTCGCCGTACTGTTTGTAAATTCTCAGGGATAAGGTTGTTGTAATCCCGTATTTCGCCAGAAACATCATGGCCTGACGCATATCCTGCTTCTCATGAAACTGCTGATAGATCTCCCTGGCTTTGCGTTCACTGATGCCCTTGATCTCAGCCAACCGCTCCGGTTCTTCTTCAATGATCCTGAAAGAATCCTTTTTGAATTTCTTGACAATGCGGGCTGCCAGTGACGGTCCCACACCCCTGATGGCCCCGGAACCGAGATATCTTTCAATGGAATATTCATCCTCCGGCACTTCCACACTCATGGAAGTCACCTTGAACTGTCTTCCATATACCTGATGTTCCGTATATTCACCCTCTGCCTTGAGATATTCTCCTTCATCCAGCGAAGTGACATTTCCCACACAGACAATCTCTTCCCCCTGGCACATCAGGGAAAAAACTGTATATCCATTGGTGTCATTGTGATAGACAATATGCTCCACAAGTCCCTGTATGCTTTCCATTCCATTACTCCTACTACCATGTATTGATGGTTAATACCCTAACTTAACCAAGAATAGCGAACCGGATACCGCAGTCTGCTGCGGCATCTGATTCGCCATCCATTCTCGTCTGTCATCAGGCTCTCGTCTGTTTGCCCTCAATAAATTCTGTATAACGGCCTGTTCCAATGGCCACTGCAGAAATCGGATCATCCACTGCTGTTGTCTGTATGCCTGTTGTCTCTCCAATCAAGTCATCCATACCAAAGAGCATACTGCCGCCGCCTGTCAGCAAGATACCTCTTGTGGCAATGTCTGCAGCCAGTTCCGGTGGTGTATCTTCCAGTACCTGATGGACCACTTCCAGAATCTGGATAATATTCTCCTTGAAAGCCTCTAGCATCTCTGTGCTGCTGACTTCCACTGTCTTCGGCATACCGGTGATCAGGTCACGGCCCTTCACCTGCATCAAAAGCGGGCTGACACGCTCATACACGCCGCCAATGCGAATCTTCACATCTTCCGCTGTCCGATCACCCACCAGCAGATTGTGCTGCTTTCTGAGATATCGGATCACTGCTTCGTCGAAATCATCACCGCCAAGCTTCAGTGAACGGCTGACAACTGTATCCCCCAGCGATATCACAGCGATATCCGTCGTACCGCCGCCTATATCAATGATCATGTTGCCGCATGGACGCGAAATATCAATACCTGCTCCAAGGGCCGCTGCAATCGGCTCTTCAATAATCATCACGTCTCTGGCACCTGCCTCCAGCGCTGCCTGCCAGACCGCATTCTTCTCAACTTCTGTTGCACCGCTCGGTACACCTACACAGACTCGCGGACGCTTCAATGTCTTTCTGCCCATAGCCTTCTGAATAAAGTAGCGCAGCATCTTCTCTGTAATAGTATAATCTGAGATCACACCCTGACGCAGCGGACGTACAGCTTCAATATTCCCTGGAGTTCGTCCCATCATCTGACGTGCTTCCTCACCGATGGCCTTTATTTCATTTGTATCTTTATCATAAGCCACAACTGAAGGTTCCTTCAGTACGACTCCCTTGCCTCTCACATAGACAAGGACACTGGCTGTACCCAAGTCAATTCCTATATCTGAACTTGCCATATGTTTCCCCTTTCTCTACCCGTTGGCATCTCTATTTATTATAACGTATTTTTGATAAATTACCACTGGTTTTTACAGCTCATGAACAAAAAGAAAGGGAACCGCACCATCCGGCGCCATTCCCCATGTTCTCTTTGTATTCTGAATCAAAAATGTCCTATTTATTGAACAGGTGTGCTCGTTTATCGAAATAAACCTTATTGGCCCCGATCATAAATAATGACACGATCATGCTTGAAATCAGCATCATTCCTGATTCGGATGCTGTCAGAAGATTCACCCCGCTGATCAGAGAGCTTGCTGCAATGTAAGCAACCTCAATAACCAGTGAAACAATATACATGATCAGCAGCATCTTCGGTCCCTTCGCCTTAAATCCGGCCAGATACTGGCGGACAATCAGCGCATAGACCCCCAACAGAATCAACAGCACACCGTAAACAATATCCAACACATGAAGCCCCGGATAGACAGCATAAACCTGTGCTGCCTGACTCTTCGTCTCGTACTGCATCCCCAGAACAGCCTCTACACCTGTCCATATATTGGCAAAGCCTGTCAGAACCAAGGAAAAATAGATCAGAAACTTGTACCACTTCATCGGTCTCGCCGGATAACGCTTCTCATCCGGAGCCATCTGATCAGTACGCCCGCTCTGTGCGGCTGATGCCTGTTCTTCCATTGACTGACGTGTACCTTCAAATGAAGATGAAGCAAAATCATCCTCATTCATGGCTTTCCTTCTTGTCTCTTCATCAATTACTGTCCCACAGACAGGACATCTTCCCGCCTCATCTGCGAGGCGCTGGCCACAATTCGGACAACGCATTGTCATTCCCCCAACTCATATTCCCGAAGCATCGGGCATTTCTCTTAATTAAACTTGTAAATCTTCTGAGCCATTCTGTAGCATCGCACAACAATCCCATAGGAAATCTTGCCCGGTGGATTGCTGACAATACCACGGCCACCAAGGCGAACTCTCCAGTACATACTTGGATACTTCTTCTTGAAGTATTGCCACAGTTCACGACGCTTCTCAAGATTCTCAGGTGTTCCTGAGATCAGAAGCATAATAGATGTCACGCAGCAGATCATGGCCAGATAACTCAACATATAACGCGCCAGATGCTTGTTGGATACATCCTGCGGCAGGCAGTAGGCATCGATCATCAGCTTGTTCACATAAATCTGCTGATCAATACGGCTGATCATCACGCGTTCGTTGACAGACTGGTCATTACGTCCAATAAAATATCTGTAAAGATCCACATCTAAATAATACAACGTCTTCACATACGGCAGCGGTATATAGACAAACAGATTGTCCACATAGAATGTATGCTTCGGCAGCTTCAGCCCGCTCTCTCTCAGCACTTTGGTTCTGTAGATCACAGAGTGCATCAGCAGATTCTGATCCATTCTGAAATGGCGCGCCTCATCCCATCCGAATATCTTCTCTTCCGGGAGCACCTTATGATAGCCGATTGTATGAGATGTACCATCCTCCACATGTTCATAGACATAATTGCAGATAAACATATCCACACGCTTGCGGTCCTCTCTGAACTGTTTCAATCTATTCAGCACAATCCTGTAGCTGTCTGTATCCAGCCAGTCGTCTGAATCCACAACCTTGAAATACATGCCTCTGGCATTGGCAATACCTGTATTCACTGCACCACCATGGCCTGCATTCTCCTGATGGATCGCGCGGCAGATCCCCGGATACTTTGCTTCATATTCATCCGCAATGGCAGCTGTGCCATCGCTGGAACCGTCATCTACAATAATAATCTCCACGTCCTCGCCGCCCGGCAGCAGTGAATCAATACACTTGCGCATATAAGCTTCCGAGTTGTAACAAGGAACCGCAAAAGACAGAATCTTCAATCTTCCCAACCTCCTGATTAGATGTTTTTAAGCGTATAATGGGCAGGAGACAACTCCTGTCTGTTATATCTTAACAGGTCAATCCATAAAATACCAGTATAAAAATCTTACTTTTTTATAACTAATGGTTAAACGGATCTATCTTCCGCGTAATTTATTCAAAATCGTCACTGCAATCAGCACGATCAGATTGATGATAACAATGCTGGCACCCGTTGGAAGATTCATCTCAAATGACAGGATCAGCCCTGCCAGAAAGCAGATCACAGACAGAAAAACGGATAATACTGCCACTGCCTTGAAGCTGACAACCAGCTTGCGCGCAATCACCGCAGGAAAAATGATCAAACTGGAAATCAGAAGACTTCCCATCATCCGCATACCCATAACAACGGTCAATGCTGTCAGCAGCGCAATCAAAAACTGATAAAACCCGACTCTGATACCGCTGGCCTTTGCGAAATTCTCATCGAATGTGATCAGGAACAACCGATTATAAAATACGACAAACAGCACAAGAATGACAATCGACAGCACAACGCTGAAGATCACATCCTCTCTGCTCATAGCCAGAATACTGCCGAACATATAACCGTTGACATCTACATTGAATCCACTGCTCATGGCAGTGATGATCACACCAATGGATAATGCACCGGTGGCTACCATGCCAATCGCTGTATCCCCGCCGGTTTTAGACCGCTGGGACCAGAACATGATCAGGCAGGCTGCAATCACAACAATTGGAATCGAAACTGCCATAACCGGCAGTCCGAGTGCTACGGCCAGGGATGTGGATGCAAAGCCGACATCTCCGAGTCCATGGCCAATAAGGGAATACTGCTTCAATACAAGAATAACCCCCAGCAGTGCCGCACAAAGAGAAATCATCACACCAGCTGCAATAGCTCTCTGTACAAACGGATAAGACAGGGCCTCAATTAACTGTGTCATGATAATGTCCTCCTTCTTGTGCACACTTTCTACACCATGCTTCATGATCGCCGTCGAATTCCACGGTCTGATTCATCATAATAATATGGCTGGCATACTGTTCCACCTGATCCAGATCATGGGAAACCATAAGAATGGTCACACCCTGCTTCTTGTTGATATGGTCGATCAAACTGTAAAACTCCGCTGTGATCGCCGGATCAAGACCTGCACATGGTTCATCCAGGATCAAAAGCTTCGGTTCTCTGCAAAGAGCTCTTGCCAGAAGCACACGCTGCTTCTGACCGCCTGAAAGGTTGCCGATCCTGTAATCTGCCAGATCTGTAATATCCAATGTCTCCATGGCATCTGCAGCTTTCTTCCTGTCTTCTCGCGTATAAAAAGGAAAACGTCTTCCGGAACGCTGCATGCCCGCCAAAACAACTTCTCTGACGGTTGCCGGGAAATCTCTTTCTATCTCCGTAATCTGTGATAAATAAGCGTACTGCTCCGGTGACAGCGCATGAATGACCTCACCGGATGTAACAGGCACCAGTCCCACAATCCCCTTGACAAGGGTGCTCTTGCCTGAACCGTTGCTGCCTATGATGCAGGCATACTCGCCTGCCTCTATCTTAAAAGATGCATGTTCTACAGCGACACGCTTATCATCGCTGTAAATGATCGACACATCTCTGACTTCCAGAATTGACATTTCTTCCTCCTACTCCAATGCCTTCTTCAGCGTATCGGCATTCTGCTGCATAAGATCAATAAAGGTCACGCCGGATTCGAATTCATCCTTCGTTACATTATGACAGGTGGAAAACATCAGCATCTGCGCACCTGTTGCATCTGCAATAGCTCGGGCTACATTCGGCGTTGAAAGCTCCTCATATAAAATATACTTCACATGGTGTTCTTTCATATAGTTGATCACATTCGCCATCTGTGCCATGCTCGGCTCCGTATCCGCCGAACAGCTGTCATAAACGCTCTCATACTCCAAGCCATAACCGTGAATGAAATAACCATAGGCAAAACGTCCGCCGAAAACAACATCCCGGCGATTACCGCCTGCTGTGATTGACTTCAGTTCACTGTCCAAAGCCTCCAGTTTCTCAATGTAAGCTTCTGCATTGGCCTTATACGTCTCGGCATTGGCCGGATCTGCCTCACAAAAGGCATCCTCGATATTCTTCACCATCTGTATGGCATTCTGCATATCCAGCCAGATATGCGGATCATACGTATGCTCATGGTGATGGCTGCCGTGGTCATGACTGTCTTCCGCCGCATGGGCTGAATCTTCCTCCGCCTCCGCATGTTCATGTTCCTCATCTTCTTCCTTCATCATAGAAACGCCGGAAGAAGCATCCACAACCTTTACTTTCGACATATCGACACTGTCTGCCAGCTCCTGAGCCCAGGGCTCCATCTCGGCGCCGGTATAGATAAACATATCAGCCTCCGAAATTCGGATCATATCTCCCGGTGTCGGGTCATACATATGACTCTCCATTCCCGGCAGCAGAACCAGACTCACATCCGCATGATCGCCGCCGATCTGTCTGGCAAAATCATACTGAGGAAACAAGGTTGTCACCACCTGCAGTCTGCCGTCAGACGCTTTATCAGCGGATGCCACCTGATGCCCGCAGCCTGCCAGCACCCACACAGCAAGCAAAAGCACCGGCAGTAATCTTATTCTATTCTTTATCATATCATTACACTCTCTTTCCTTAATGGAACCAAGTTTCATTAAGGAATAATACAATGATATTTCTGAAATGTCAACTACTAATTTGAAAAATACATTGGCCGCTCCGTCGGTCCTTCTGTCTGCCGCCGGATCAAACTACCGGAAAATCTCCCGCAGAACCTTTCCCTTTGCCCCCGGAAGCTCCAGTCCCATGATCTCGGCCATGGTCGGGCCCTCATCCATCAGAGACATCTCTTCAATCTCCACTCCCGGCATAATATCCGGTCCAACAGCCATGAAAACAGTCTGATAGTCTTTCCTTCCCGGGTGAAAACCGTGGGTTGCCCGCTGCACCTCAGGAATCTCTCCCATATCCAGCTCATTCTGAAAATAAAATCCACGCCGTGCTTCCAACATAAAAGTACATTCCGGGTCTGCCCCCAGCTCCTTCGCCTTCTTCGATGAATAAATGGCCGCAATGCCATTATCCGGATCATTCTTCATGGCACACAGCCAATCATAGATTTCATTCTTGATCCGAATCTGCTCAGACTTCTCCAGTCCGTTCTTCCTGATATAAATATAGGCTGAACCATCACAATTCTGACAGTAAGCCTTCCAGTCCGTAATCCTCCCATGCTGTACCCTGATATATCCCTGCTCACGCAAAAATCGGTTGATCAATATAATATTCTGAACATCCAGCTGACTGTGATCACCGAGAAGCACTACCGTTGTATCCCGCTTCACGGACATTCCGCACCTGTGCAACAAATGCATCAGTTCTCCGACTCTCCGGTCATGTCGCTCTATCGCCGCATGGGCTTCCTTCGAATGCACACCAAAATGATGCCGCTGTGTATCCAGATCTGTCAGATGTACAAACATCATATCCGGTCTGTAAGTCCTGATCGTATAATTCATGGAAGCCTGTACAAAATTGTCCAGGGCCGGCTGTCGAATACCGTCTCTGAGGCTGCCGAACTTCCGGTTCAGGGTCAACTGATACCCCAATGTGCCATTGGCCGCCGATGTCATGATCTGATTCGACCACCTGTGGTTGGCAAAAATCTCCGGAAGATTCCATGTAATATCAGACTTCGCCGTCACCGGCCATAAAAGGGCCGCCACCTGCATGCCCTTCTTCAATGCCTCATCATACAATGTCGTCCCCTGAATATACTTCCGCTGCCAGAACCAATCCGGCGATGAGCGTTCCGGCTGAATCAGAATATTGTTCACAATTCCGTGTTCTGCCGGCGGCCTGCCGGTCACGATCGTCGTATGGGCCGGATAGGTTAGTGACGGGTACACCGAACGGACTTGCCTGCAAAAAGCCGCATGGTCAATAAACTTCTTAAAGTTCGGCAGCTGCGAAAACATCTCAAAGTCCGTACTGCCCAAGGCATCCAGTGAAATAACGATCAATCGCTTACTCTTCATCCGATTCATCTCCTCTGATACGCCGCATATGTTCCTTCATCTCTTTCTCATAGCCCAGATCTCCCATGTGATAGAACTTCTGATCCTTAAAAGCATCCGGAAGGTACTGCTGTCTGACATAATGATTCGGATAGTCGTGGGCATACTTATAGCCAATGCCATGTCCAAGCTTCGCTGCCCCGCCGTAATGGGCATCCTGCAGATAAGGCGGTACCGGAGCTGCCTGGGTTGAACGCACCAGGGCCATCGCCTCATCGATCGCCATGATCGCTGCGTTGCTCTTCGGTGCACAGGCCACATAGGCTGCTGCCTGGGCCAATGTGATCCGGGCTTCAGGCATTCCCAGTCTTTCAACCGCCTGGGATGCGGCAACAGCCACCTGCAGTGCCTGAGGATCTGCATTGCCCACATCCTCTGATGCACAGATCATAATTCTTCTGGCAATAAAAGCCGGCTCCTCCCCCGCATACAGCATTCTTGCAAGGTAATAAATAGCGGCATCCGGGTCCGATCCCCGCATGCTCTTAATAAAAGCTGAGATCGTATCGTAATGATTGTCTCCGTTCTTGTCATAACGCATCACACGACGCTGAATACATTCTGATGCCACATCAACCGTAATGTGGATCTTCCCATCCGCTGACGGTTCTGTTGTCAAAACACCCAATTCCACCGCATTCAATGCCATGCGTGCATCACCGCCGGACATATCCGCCAGAAAATCAACCGCATCATCTGAGATCTCAGCTCCATAACTGCCCATACCGCGCTCTGTGTCATAAACCGCACGCCTGATCAGCACCCCGATATCCTCCGCTGACAGCGGTTTCAGTTCAAAAATAACCGATCTGGATATCAAAGCGCCATTCACCTCGAAATACGGATTCTCCGTTGTTGCGCCGATCAGGATCAACGTGCCGTCCTCCACAAAAGGCAGCAGATAATCCTGCTGACCTTTATTAAAACGGTGGATCTCATCAACAAAAAGGATGGTCCGTTTGCCGTACATTCCCATACGGTCCTTCGCTTCCTGAACAACCTGCTCCATATCCTTCTTGCCGGCTACAGTCGCATTGATCTGTGTGAATGCCGCGCTGGTAGTGTTGGCGATCACCTTCGCTATCGTTGTCTTACCTGTTCCCGGCGGCCCATATAAAATAATCGAGCTGAGCTTATCAGCCTTGATCGCCCGATACAGCATCTTGTCCCGTCCGAGAATATGCTGCTGTCCTACAATCTCATCCAGCGTTCTCGGACGAAGCCTTGAAGCCAGGGGCGACTCTTTCTCCATTTTGTCTTCTCTCATATAATCAAATAAATCCATGATAACCTGTCACAACCTCCATATAGCAAAATCTTACCACATATAGCGAAAAGAAACAAGTGTTCTGTTTTTATTATTTTTCAAGTTTATAAACCTTTTAGAAAAGTTTACACTCAATTCATTGAACATCCAGTCCCGATCATGTATGATACCTATTGTATATACTGATATCCGTATGTACAACGCTTATTAGAAAGGACGAAACCCTATGGCTGGATTTTTAACATATTATCTGTTTGGAATGGAATCCTGTGATATGCTTTCCGACAACTATATCCATGAAGTCATTAAAAAGAATAACCATGCTTTTCTTCTGGGTCTTCAAGGAAACAATCTGCTCTCCTTTAATCCTCATACTTTATCCAAGCGTGGACTGTCCTATCGTACAGCTTCCCTGACGCTGCGCAACCAGGAATACGCTGCGTTTTTTAATAATATGCTGGATACATTAAGTGGCATGGCCGATCAGGAGCGCGATGTCTGCATCGCCTATATGGCAGGCTATCTCTGCTTTTTTACCATTGATCAGTCTGCTTCACCCTATATTCTTTTCAGGGTCTGGCAGGATCTTCCGGCCAAGTGCAGTTCATCCCGCATGACATGTCACCGTCGGAAGGTTGAGACAACCATTGACACAGTGCTGCTTCGGAGTCGCTGCCATATGGAACCTTCCCAGCTGAATTTTGAAGCACTGACCTTTGTCAGCCGCAAAGACCTGTCAGCCATTGCCTATCTGATGCGTCAGACGATCCAGACCACTTACAAGTACCGGATCTCCGCGAATGAAATCAGTACAGGCGTCCGCAATATGCAGCGTCAGAACATTCATTTGCGCCCGAATAACCGTTTTTATCATTTGCTGAGATACCGGATTGAAGGCACTCTGCCAATCCTCCCCGCTCAGAAGAAGAAGGTCTATCAGGATTATCTGTCTGATGAACATGATTATATGAACACTGACAAAAAGCCGTGGTACACCTATCCCGGCTGCCCGGAAGCTTCCTATCTCTCCTTTGAAGAGATCTTTGAGCAGGCACTTCAGAACAGTCATCAGCTTCTTGAGAACCTGGACAGCTGCCTTTCATGGGGCATGGATCGTGAAGAACTCATCAACAGCATTATTCATCTCATTCCTTATCCATCGATATAAAAAGAGCTCTCTGGGGTTTTATCTGAACCCCAAAGAGCTTAATTATTTGTAACTGTTCAGAGCCAACCTCCAAAATGCTACGCATTTCGTCGGTGTGGCGTATCCGCCAAATAAAATTTCAAAAACAGTCTTAAAAATGCAAGCATTTTACACCTGTTTTATGAAATTTTGCTTGGCTCTGAACAGTTACATATTTTTAATACATGACCATCAGACGACTGATCAGGAACTGATACTCGTCGATGGTCTTTTTCATTGCCAATGCCTCGTCAATGTCAAAGTCCGTGAACTGACCGGCTTTATAGGCAATGACTCTGTTGGTCGCACCGCCGGACAACAGGTCAACGGCATAAGCACCCATTGTGGATGCGTATACCCTGTCTTTAGCTGTCGGCGAGCCGCCTCTCTGAATATGACCAAGAATCGTGGCTCTTGTCTCAATACCTGTGGCCGTTTCTATACGTTTGGCCAGTCGATTCGAATCCCCGATACCTTCCGCATTGATGACAACATGATGTTTCTTGCCTTTCAAACGGTTTGAGAGGATCGTCTCGATCAGATCCTGCTCATCGAACTGTTCCTTTTCAGGTATCAGAATGCCGTCCGCACCGTTGGCAATTTCGCACCAAAGGGCAATATAACCTGCATTTCTGCCCATAACTTCAATGATGCTGCATCGCTCATGGGACATGGATGTATCTTTGATCTTGTCAATGGCTTCCACAGCCGTATTGACCGCCGTATCAAAACCGATGGTATAATCCGTACATGCAATATCCAGATCGATGGTTCCGGGGATACCAATGGTATTGATGCCCAGAGCTGACAGCTTCTGTGCTCCTCTGAAGGAGCCATCACCACCGATGACGATCAGTCCGTCAATGCCATGCTTCTTAAGGATCTCTGCCGCTTTCTGCTGTCCTTCCTCAGTCATAAATTCTTTGCATCTGGCAGTATACAGAATTGTACCGCCGCGTCGCATAATTTCTGAAACGCTCTGCTTGTCCATATCAATGATCTCTTCATTCAAAAGGCCGGCATAACCGCGCATGATACCTTTCACATTCAGGCCGCTGGCGATAGCTGTACGCACGATCGCACGAATAGCCGCATTCATCCCCGGTGCATCTCCGCCGCTGGTCAAAACGCCAATTGTCTTAATCTCACCCATTTGATATCTCCTCCTTTATTCTCCCTGCTCCATCCCCTTACAGCGACTGCACAGGGCACTCTGTCTGTCCATATGACTTTTTAAAGTTAATCCATATAGCTATAGTAGACTTTTCCATTCTGCTCAAAAAGCTTTTCTGCTGCTGTCTGTGTCATGGAATATACTTCTCCCTTTGCAGGATCCGCAATCCAGACATAATCATTATCATAAGCCGTGATCAGACCGTAATTGTTGTTTGAAAGTTTGACAGCCACAACACGGTCGCGATAAACAAAATGAAGCACATCATCCAGCTTCAGGCCGCTCAGATCAATCGTCTCCGCCGGAAGTACTGCTGTCATCGCCGCAAATAACGGCTCTGCATCATCGATTGTGCCATTTAATTCCCAACCTTCGTAATCTGCAATCGTCTTGATCAAAATGCTGTTCATGCTCTGTGTATTGCTGGTCTTGTCAATACTGTCAATATTCAGATCCCAGATATAAGCTCTTCCGGCTTTCTGCCAGATCACCTGCTTGTGGCTGGTCATAATCGTGCCGGCGTAGGTCGTACCGTAATCCACAGCCTCCTGGATCGTCGCAAATGCCGCATCCATGCGTCCCTTTGTATAAACATAATACTGCATTTCCACCTGATCCGTATCTTCGTATTTCCTTGAAATATCATAACCCGGATCCAGGTAACGGGCACTCTGTGAAATCGGCACAAAACTGTCGGATGTATTCAGATGCAGCCAGTTCTGCTGTCCTCTGATACTGTCCTTTTGTTTATCCACATAAATTTTCTGGTCATCATTTTCGATATTACGGATGATATAATCTTCACCAGCATCCTGATAATCCGTATAATTGCCGTTCTTTACAGCCTTGGCCAGCTTCATGGATATATTGCCGTCACTGATGGTCAGCCGCATCACATAGTCACCGCTCTTCTGATACGTCTTGACCTCATTATAATTCTCATCCAAAATGTGCACTTCGCTGATCGGTGTGCGAATGACACCGGAGGAATCCTCTGTCAACATCTGTGGATCGATCAGACCATAGATCAGATCCTTTCCCGCATAGCCAAGAGGAACAATCCGCCAGTCGCCGCCTTCAATGGTTCTTTCCTTTCCGGAATTCAGATCAACGATCTTCAGCCGTTCTCCGGCATTTTCATCACCACCGTCACACATAACAAAAATGCCGTCTCCCGATGCTGTACAATTGCTGCTGTTGAGGTCTTTGTAGGCCACATCCATTTTGCCCATATTGACATCGATGGCATAAACGGTATCTTCCAGCAAAAGATACAGTGTGCCGTCATCATTCATATAAGCCAGTTCCTCCAGGCCTGACCGCATCTGCTCAAAACCTTTATTAAAAGGAATAAAAACAAGATCTTCCAGAAGAACATCTTCATGGCTGAAATGATAAACCATCACGCCTTCCCGGCCTTCGTAATTACCGGAATGCATATAACCATACACAATAAAATACAAATCTCCGGTTTCAGGATCCGCATGAACAACCTTTATGCCGGCTTCATCCTGTCGTCCGCAATTGTGATTGTCATCCTCCTCCGTATAAACCTTGGTCATAATACGGTTGGTATTGTCATAAAGCCACAGCTGCTGATCGCCTGTTACCCAGGTATACTGCTGCTGGTCTGTTCCATAGGAGGCATAGTCGATATCTGAAGCGTCTCCGATACCAAGCCTGAGTGCTCCTGAAGAAACAGTTATATCTGCCAGTCCGATATTCTCTGCCATCCGCCGTTCAAAATCCAGAAGATAGACCTTTGAATCTGTCCATCGCAGCCTGTAATACTCATTGACATTATAAAATGTATTAATATCTCCGGCTGAAGATTCTATCGTATAGGACAAAGTAAAAGCCGCCGTCTCCGTATTAATCTCCTTCAGACGAATAGCGATCTCGCTTGTTCGGTATGGCGCCATACTTCCCCATGTCACCGTATCCGACGATGAATACAGCGTCACCAGACTCTTGTCTGAACTCGAGGAAGAGGATGTTGATTCAAGATAACTGCTCAAAGCATCTGCACTGTCCTTATTGAAAGTCGTTTCATTGAAATCCAGGACAAACTTGAGTTTCTCAGCTACCTTCAGATCCGATCCGTAACGGACTCTTGTATAATAATGATAAACCTGATCCTGATCGTTTTTCAGCATCAGATGCAGACAATACTCCCTGTTGGAATACAGTGTGTTTTTGAATTGGAGCTGCATCTGAACCATAGCATTGACCTTTTCCATGTCGGTACAGTCTCCGCTTTCGATCAGATCTGTATACTGATCATTGTACAGCTCAAAACTGACAGAGGAAATGTTGTGTCCATAGGTATCCATACTCAGATTGATGGTCTTGCTCTCACCTACAGGTGTCAGCGTATCTCTGTAGTAACCGCCGTCTACCGGCTCTGTGTACCCATGCATTTCATTCATGAGTTCACCGCCGGTACGCACATACAAAAGCGGCAGATCCGCGCTTGAACGCTGCTGCTCACCGCTGACCTTTCCCTGATTAAGCACAAAGCTGCTGACACAGACTGCTGCAATAAAAGCGGTAAGATAGGCTAGGAGCGTCAATAGTATCTTCTTAGTTCTGCTCATACGCCATCTCCCCTTCCATCTCCTTAAAAAGTTTCTCCAGGGTCAGCTCTGCACCAAAGAAATCTCTGCACTTCTGATAATTCTCCATCTGCTGCTTTCTGGCCGCCTTCGGCAAAAGTCCCCTGGACTTCACCCCGCGGATCAGAATGTTCTTCGGTGTATGTTCCATATCGATAAATTCGAGAAGCTGCGTCTTATAGCCCTGCATTTCCAACAGCTGTCCGCGCATGGCATCTGTCATCAGGGCAGCTGTCCGCTCCTTGATGAGCCCGTACTGAAAAGCTCCGGACAAAGTTTCACACTGCATCTTTCGGTTCAGTTCGTGCTGACAGCACGGCACGGATAAAATCACCGATGCATGCCATTTAACAGCCTTATATAAGGCATAATCGGTTGCAGTATCACAGGCATGAAGCGTCACAACCATATCCACTTCATCTGTGCCGTTATAATCCGCAATATCTCCGCATAAAAACTGAAGCCCATCATAACCATACCGGTCGGCCAATGCCTGACAGTCTTCGATAACCTTCTGCTTCAGATCCAGTCCCGTGATCCGGATGTCATAATGCTTCAGCACCTTCAGGTAATAATACATGGCAAATGTCAGGTAAGACTTGCCGCATCCGAAATCAATGATATGCACGGTTCTGTCGGTTGGCAGTTCCGGCAGAATATCTTCAATAAACTCCAGGAAGCGATTGATCTGTCGATACTTGTCATAACGTGTACGGATAATCTTCCCGCTTTCTGTCATAACGCCCAAATCAATCATAAAAGGCACTGCCGTTCCTTCTTTGATGATATATTGCTTCTTGCGATTATGCTCCAGATTCTGTGTCTCAATGCAGGCTGCTTTTTTGCTCTTTATTGTTGCCTTGCCCTTCTTGCTGACAAGCACCGTCACCATTTCATCCTGCATCCGGATCTGCGCCTGTCGGAAATCATGCAGTATCCATCCAGACAATGTCTCCAAAGCATCCTCCGCCGTCATATTCTCATGAAAAACCTGCTTGTCCGTATATCTGGATACCTGAAAATACAGACTATCCCGGATCATAACAGGCCGTACCTTTATCTTTATAAAGTCACCGCCGCCTCTTGCACCGCTAATGACCATATCTACCAGAAGCGATGTCAGCACACGCTTCAATAATTCTTCTATCTGATTCATCTAAACACCTTATCTATGTTTTATAAGAAACGCCGGAGTTCCTCAGAGCGCCGGCGCAATGATTATTATTCAATTCTATAGTTTAACATAACATTTTCTGTCTGTAAATTGCGGTAAACCATTTTTATAACGATTCACAGGTATTTTTCAATAATTTCTGCGATTCATCTGCTGATAACGCCATCTCCTGTGATGCATCTCACCAAGCAGCATGATCTGTATCATTTCTTCTATGCAGCTATCCCAGGTCTGATCTCCCTTTCTTTCTGATACAGTCGTATCTTCAGGCATCGTTATAAGCGCCGGGTCATTTTCCTGAATGACCGCAATAATCTCTTTGACAACCTGCTCCACCGCGATCCGGTCCGGGTAATTGTCAAACATCATGCTGTTTTCATATTCCAGCCGGTCGGCCGCATCCTCAATATAATACACCAGTTTGCGGGCCGTATTCGGGTAAAGCTGTTGCATATACAGCCAGTCTTCTTCCATCTGCCCCGGCTCCGGCATATCAGTCATGTACAGATCATCCGCTTCCTGTTCTTCCTCCTGTGCATATGACTGAAACTGAAGTCTGTTATTTTTTCCCGCAGTTCCCCATGATCCCCTGTAAGGCGGTCGGTCAGGCCCCGGCGGCGGTCCCCATGGACCCTGATGAGGCGGTCGGCCAGCCCCCGGTGGCGGCGGTCCCCATGGTCTCTGATAAGGCGGTCGGCCAGGCCCCGGCGATGGCGGTCCCCATGGTCCCTGATAAGGCGGTCGGCCAGCCCCCGGCGGTGGCGATCCCCACGGATCCCTGTACGGCGGTCGCCCGCCGCATGGCGGACAATTTCGTTGATAGTTGTATGCCATCTGTTTTTCCCCCTGCTGATAGGCTTCTGATTATAGACTATGCATTTATTCGTTTATCGTGTATAATAGGTGCAGGAATTTGAATTTGGAGGTAATATAGAATGAATGTTCAGGAAATAAAAAAAACACCGCGTCCACGCTACTGCGGTATCCTTGTTCACCCGACTTCTTTCCCGAGCCCTTATGGAATCGGTGATCTCGGTGATGGTGCCTATGCTTTTATCGACTTTTTATATGACGCCGGACAGACCCTCTGGCAGTGTCTGCCCCTTGGTCCGACAGGTTTCGGCGATTCACCCTATCAGGCTTTTTCAGCCTTTGCCGGTCAACCGCTGCTCATCAGCCCGGATCTGCTGCTGAAGGACGGTCTTCTTGAGAAGGATGACCTGGCCGATGTACCGGATTTCAACGATTATTCTGTTGAATACGGCAATGTGATCACTTATAAGACTGCTCTGCTCCGCAAAGCCTGTGCACATTTTACTGCGTCGGAGGACAAAGCCCTGCATAAAGCTTTCAACCACTTCTGCCGAACCGAGAGGGATTGGCTGGAAGACTATGCTCTGTTTATGTCTCTCAAAGATCTGCATCAGGGCCGTTCCTGGCATGAATGGTCGCCTCAGTATCAGGTTCTGGATACCAGAACCCGAAAGGCCGCACTGACCGAACTGGCCGACAGCATCACTTACTATCAGTTTATTCAGTTTATTTTCTTCAAACAGTGGCATGAACTGAAACTTTATGCCAACAAGAAGGGGATCTCTGTCATCGGTGATATTCCAATCTTTGTTTCACCGGACAGTGCCGATGTCTGGGCGAACCAGCCTCTGTTCAAGCTTGACAGCAAAGGCTTCCCGACAGCCGTTGCCGGTGTACCGCCGGATTATTTTTCAAAAACCGGTCAGCTGTGGGGCAATCCGCTCTACAATTGGACAGAACACAAGAAAACCGGATATGCATGGTGGATCTCCCGTATCCGTCAGCAGCTGCAGCTTGTAGACTATCTGCGTATTGATCATTTCCGTGGTTTTGAAGCTTACTGGTCCGTACCGTACGGCGATGAAACAGCTATCAACGGCAAATGGATCAAGGGCCCGGGAGCTTCTCTTTTCCGTGCAATTGAGAAGGAACTCGGCAAAGACCTGCCGATTTTTGCAGAAGATCTCGGTGTGATCACCCCGCAGGTTGAAAAGCTCCGTGATACCTTCCATTTCCCGGGTATGAAGGTGCTTCAGTTTGCCTTCAATGACACCGCAGAAAGCGATTTTCTGCCTTATCTCTACCCTGAAAACTGCATCTGCTACACAGGTACCCATGACAATGATACAACGGTTGGTTGGTATCTTGAACTGGATGAGAAATACCGTGACAAGGTCCGCCGCTATATGAACTGTGACGGCAGCAACATCCACTGGGATTTCATCCGCACAGCCCTTGGCTCCACTGCACGCTACGCGATCTTCCCACTCCAGGATCTCTTCGGTTTCGGAAGCGACTGCCGTATGAATACACCGGGTGCTGCTGCAGGCAACTGGGCATGGCGCTACACAGCAGACAGACTCTCACCGGAACTGGCAGAAGCACTGAAGACCATCAGCGAAGTTTACGGCCGTGACCGCGCACGTATGGAGGTCCACGCATGATTCGTACAATCCTTGTCCTTTTGTTCCTGCTCTGCTTCTTCATTATCAGCATCCCGCTGTACCTGATTGAAGCCATCATCGGACATTTCGACATCCATAAGAAAGAACGCAGTTCTTTTGTCATTGTCACAACGGCACTGAAGATCATTATCTGGCTCTCCGGTATTCATCTGATTGTTAAAGGCCAGGAAAAAGTCCCAAAGGATCAGGCGGTCCTCTATGTTTCCAATCATCGAAGCTATTTCGATATCGTAACATTGTACCCCCTGACCAACAATACCACCGGTTTTGTTGCCAAGAAAGAGCTGGAACGGATTCCTTTTATCCGACGCTGGATGCGCTATATGAACTGTCAGTTCCTTGACCGCGAGAATATCAAAGAAGGATTAAAGACGATCCTCAACTGTATTGCCACCGTCAAAGGCGGCTGTTCCGTCTGCATTTTCCCGGAAGGTACACGTACCCCGGGGGATGACATGCTGGAATTTAAGGAAGGCAGCTTCAAGATTGCCGAGAAATCCGGCTGTCTGATCATCCCGGTAGCCATTACCAATACGGAAAATGTTTTTGAGAACCATATTCCTTTTATCAAGGCTTCCACTGTTATCATTGAATTCGGTGACCCGATCGATCTCAATGCCATGCCGAAGGAGGAACGCCGACATATCGGCAGTCAGGTTCAGGGCATCATCGGCGGTATGCTGAAAGAAAACAGCCTTGCCAATGTCGAATCCTGACAATAACTTATTTTTTTCTCAAAAAACTATTTCTTTTTTGGCGAAAAAATGCTACACTTAAATTCGATTGATTTGAAATGTATTAAAGGAGGAAGTAACGTGACAATAGCACCTATTGCAGCCCTTGGCACCGCATGGATCGTCACTCTGGTTATTCTTGCCATTCTGATTATCGCACTTGTAATTGTTGGTGTATGGGGAAACAAGCAGCAGAAGAAATCAGCAGATGCCCAGCAGCAGCTTCAGGACGCTGCCCAGCCAATGACATTACTGGTTATTGATAAAAAGCGCATGAAGATCAGTGAGGCCAATCTTCCGAAGGTTGTCATCGACAACGTACCGAAGATGATGCGCCGTTCCAAGGTCCCGATTGTTAAAGCTAAGGTCGGTCCGCGTATCATGACATTCATGTGTGATGAGAAGGTTTTTGATATGATTCCTGTGAAACAGGAGATCAGAGCCATGGTCGGCGGTATCTACATTCTCAGTGTGAAGAGCTTAAGAGGCCCTGCACTGGTAACACCACCGAAGAAGACTTTCTGGCAGAAAGTCAAAGGTAAATTCAGCAAAGCCGAATAAAAAAACTGTCGGATTTTTCGAAATCCGACAGTTTTCTATGTCAGACGCTTCGCAACTCAATACCTCTGAACCGCGCGCATTTTTACATAAAGAAATCCTCTTTTGGAATAAATACGACCGGATCGTCTTTAAGCTTTTCGGCCAATTCCAACAGCTTTTCTTTGTTGTTCATCCTCTGGTCATCGATGACAGCCTCTGTCAGTTTGTCCAGTACTGCTCCAAGCAACGGTCCCGGTTCGATGCCGGCCCTGATCAGGTCCAATCCGCCGATGGCTAACTGACGCACGGTAAAGCACTGTCCTTCCGCGATCACTTTGTGATATGTTTTCTCCTTCTCCGCCAGTAAAGCCAGTTTGCCCGGAATAACTGCCGGATTCTTTGCCTCAATATCTGCATGCTGGACTTTGATGAAATCCTCAAAGATATCCTGTCCGACTCTGTTTAGTGCTCTTCTGACACTAACTTCGGAAGCATCATATTTCAAGCCGTGCCACTTGACAAGTCGTACAACTTTTGTCCGGGTATCGTTGTCGAATTTAAGTCTGCGCATGATTTTCTCTGCATAGGCGGCACTAACCTCCGGATGCTTATAAAAAATCTCACGACCGCCTTCAACCACCTTTTTCACATCCGGCTTGCCAAAATCATGCATCAGCATGGTCAAACGCAGAACCTTGTCCGGCACAATATTCATCATCGCCCGAAGGGTATGTTCTTCCACATCATAGATATGGTTCGGCGTATGCTGACTGACACCCCTGATTCTGTCATATTCCGGCAGAACAACCGCTGTAATGCCAAGATCACAGGCCAGGCGCATGTATTCGGGATGGTCCGACACAAGAATCTTCACCAGTTCCATCTGTATACGCTCCGCGCTGATATTCTCAAGCTGCTGTACCTTCTCTTTAATCGCTTCTTTTGTCGGTCCATCAATTTCAAAACCAAGCTGTGCAGAGAAGCGCACTGCACGCATGATACGCAATGCATCCTCATCAAAGCGTTCCTGAGGCACACCGACACAGCGGATGATCTTTCGTTCCAAATCGCCGATACCATCAAAGGCATCCACAATTCCTCTATCCGGATTGTACGCCATGGCATTAATCGTAAAATCGCGACGCTTTAAATCCTCTAAAAGCTGACTGGTAAACTGGACTTCTTTCGGATGACGGCTGTCCTCATACTCTCCGTCAATACGGTACGTCGTAACTTCATAACCTTCTTTGCCTATCATCACTGTCACTGTACCATGCTCAATTCCTGTATCAATGGTATGCGCAAATACGGCCTTTACCTGTTCCGGTCTTGCGGATGTGGTAATATCCCAATCTTTCGGTTCACGACCAAGCAGGCTGTCCCTTACGCAGCCTCCTACCACATAGGCTTCATATCCCGCCTCAGATAATCCCTTTAAAATTACTGCGGCATTCTCAGGAATTCTCATCGATAATCTCTCCATAAAATTCTCTCCCTCATCTGATGCATCTAACATTTGCCTTCCTACTTCGCTGCCTGAAGGATTTTCTCTTTGAGCTGTGCATCAAAGAGTCCCTTTCGAATCATCTCGATTTCAAACTTATACGGTGCGTAACTTTTCTTCTTGTTCTCAGCATCCGGAATATACGGTGTCTCCAGTATCTTCGGTATCTGCTCAAAATCCGGACAGTTCACTACCTGCATCAGTGCCTCAAAACCAATCTCTCCGAAACCAAAATTCTCATGACGGTCCTTATGGGCGCCGCATGGATTCTTGCTGTCATTGACATGAAAAACAGCAATCTGATCCTGTCCGATTACCTTGTCAAACTGCGTCATCACACCTGAAAAATCATGCACAATATCATAGCCAGCATCATGAACATGACAGGTATCGAAACATACTCTTAACTTATCATTGTATCGAACACCTTCATAAATGGCTGCCAGTTCTTCAAAATTCCTTCCAATCTCACTGCCCTTTCCCGCCATGGTCTCCAGCGCAATATTCACCGGCGTATCGGCCGTCAGCACGGTATTCAGTCCTTCAATGATCCGCCTGATGCCTGCTTCCTCACCGGCCCCCACATGAGCCCCGGGATGCAGGATCAGTACCTTGCTCCCCATGGCAGCCGTCCGCTCAATCTCTTTGGCAAGAAACTCTACCGCCAGTTCATAGGTCTCCGGCTTCACTGTATTGGCCAGATTGATAATATACGGTGCATGGATGACAATCTCATCCATTCCCTTCTCTTTCATCAGATTCCATCCCTCCTCCACCCGGAGTTCCTCTATTGCTTTGCGCCTTGTATTCTGCGGTGCACCTGTATAAACCATCAATGTATCCGCCCCGTAAGACAATGCCTCCTTCACAGAACCAAGAAACATCTCCTTGCCGCTCATTCCCACATGTGAACCAATCTTCATCATTTTCCTCCTTGTGCCGCCTGACGATAGACCTTTCCGCTCTGAATGGCAATGCCCCTGTCAGCCAGCAAATCATTCACTGTAACAAAAGTATAGCCTCTGCGCATTAAATCGTCAAGCGCCATCACCGCCCCCTGAACACTTTCTTCAAAGATATCATGCAGCAGGATAATGTCGCCGTCCTTTGCTTCGGAAATCACATAATCAGCGATCTCACCGGCACTTTTTCCCGTCCAGTCCTCGGTATCCACCGACCACAGGATCACCGGCACATTCAGACTTCTGCAGACAGCATTATTGACACAGCCATAGGGCGGACGGACTGCATAACTGAAATCTCCGATAATGCTCGAAACAGCCTGATACCACTGCAGGATTTCCTGTTTCTGCTGATTTTCAGACAATGTCGTCATCTGCACATGGTGATAGGTATGACACCCGATCTGATGTCCGTCTTCTGCCATCCGCCGGATAGTCTCCCTGTTTTCCGGAAGATCTGCCTGACTGCCGATGAGAAAAAATGTCACTTTCACATTTCGTTTCTCCAATTCATCCAGAAGCCAATCTGTCACTCCGGCTTTTGGTCCGTCATCAAAAGTCAGGGCGATCATTGGTTTTTTCTGTAAATCCGGATGAAAAAGAACTTTTGAAAATGCTTTTTGAGACACTTTTGAAAATCCGCCTAAAACTGAATGACCATTGTATTTTTGCTGTCCGCCCAAACAGCCCGCACATGTTATGATCACTGTTGCTGTCAATACAACTATGAGGAACACGCTCCACGAGTTTCTCAAGTTATCGCGGCGGTCGCCTAGGTCTCGTGCAAGCACGGACTTTGGCTCGTTGCTCGCGTAAATAAAAAACAGAAGACCTGCCTTACGTCTCATTTCAAATGTCACTTCCCGCTCTATACATATCCATCATATGTAAGCGGCATTCAAATTATCCTGAAAAGCTAAAAATCCCAATCGATCATCCGGACACACATGTACCGAATAATGGATTGGGATTTCTTTATTGCGATGCCTCTAAACCGCCTTTATTATTTGTTTTATTCAGATGCCTTGCCTGCAGAACCGAATAATTCAATCTTCTCTCTGACAGTTGCTTTGATTGCTTCAGCACCCGGCGCAAGCAGCTTACGAGGATCGTAACCCTTGCCCTGAAGGTCCTTGCCTTCTTCGATATATTTTCTTGTAGCAGCAGCAAATGAAAGCTGGCACTCTGTGTTAACATTGATCTTTGCTACGCCAAGATTGATAGCTTTCTTGATCATATCATCAGGAATACCTGTACCGCCATGAAGAACGAGAGGCATCTCACCTGTCTTCTCCTGTACAGCTGCCAGTGTCTCAAAGCTGAGTCCAGGCCAGTTAGCCGGATACTTGCCATGGATATTGCCGATACCTGCAGCCAGCATGTCCACACCAAGATCTGCAATCGCCTTGCACTCATCAGGGTCTGCGCATTCGCCCATACCAACAACACCGTCTTCTTCGCCGCCGATGGAACCTACTTCTGCTTCCAGAGACATACCCTTTTCAGCACAAATCTTGACTAATTCCTTTGTCTTGGCAACATTCTCATCGATTGGGTAGCTTGAACCATCAAACATGATAGATGAAAAACCGGCTTCGATACATTTATAGCAGCCTTCATAAGTGCCATGATCAAGATGAAGAGCTACCGGAACTGTAATGTTCAGTTCTTCGATCATTGCCTTCACCATAGCGGATACAGTCTTAAATCCACACATGTACTTGCCTGCACCTTCTGACACACCGAGAATAACCGGTGAATCCATCTCCTGAGCTGTCAGCAGAATAGACTTTGTCCACTCAAGGTTGTTGATGTTGAACTGTCCTACTGCATAATGACCTGCTTTCGCTTTCTGAAGCATTTCCTTTGCTGATACTAACATAAAAAATTCCTCCATAGATTGTGTCGATCATTATCGATCATTGTCGGTCACAACCAGTCAATATCGGTCATGACAATGTTATTATAGCCCTTTTTTCATAAAAAGTAAATGGTAATTTACTTAAACTTGATATCAATGTACTGACAGATCAGATCCACTGCCTTGTCAATGCCAAGGGCACTGGTGCTGATCGACAGATCATATGTATGGCACGCCTTCCAATCCTGTCCTGCATAATAACCAAAATAGCTGTCACGCTTCTTGTCCATGGAATGAATCTTCTTCTGTGCTTCCTTCTCATCCAGATGATCCGAAGCCATGATGCGCTTCGTTCTGAAATCCTTGTCTGCACTGATGTAGATCCTGACACACTTCGGTTCATCACGCAAAATATAGCCTGCGCATCGCCCGACAATAATGCAGTCATCCTTGTCAGCGATCTCCTGAATAACCTCTGCCTGCTTGTTGAACAATTTGTCACTGGACAAAGTATTCTCAAAAGGATTCATGGATGTATTCATCGTAAAAGTATTCATCGCCAGCATATACAGAAAACTGTCTGTCGGCTTCTCATCGACTTTCTCGAAATAATCTTTCCTGATACCGCTTCGTCTTGCCGCAAGATCCGCAATATCTTCATCATAGACCTTAATGCCAAGACGTTTGCCAAGCTTCTCGGCAATCTCCTTACCGCCGCTGCCGTACTCTCTGTTTAAAGCAATAATTAAATGATCCGACATCTTAACTCCCCCTATTCTGTCTCTTTATTGTCTGTCACTTCGGACGGTGTCTGACTGTGCATACTCTCATGCTCTTTCACAAGCTCATCATGAAGTTCCAGTGAATTCCAGCCGCAATTCGCCTCTGTCAAAACCGCCTTCAACGCAACCGGCTGAATCTTCATCTTTCTGAAGCCGTGAAGAAAACTATCCAGCATGCCGCCGGTAAATCCCTTCAGGATCAGCATCTCATCTTCAAAGCCTTCGCCTTTATAAGTCTCTCCGCTGAGGGAATATCCCGGCACACCGGCAATCGCACCGATGGCTTCTGTGTACTGCGCCCGGTCCACAACACGGATCTTCAATCCCAGTGTCAGACACAACATGCGGATCTTCCGCCCTCTTTCCGAATTCAAATTATAAAAATAAACGGCTCCATTCTGTTTCATCTTCTGTTACTCCTATATTATATTATATGCAGCTCGGCCTTCTCTTTAGACGCAACCCTGATCACAACACGACATTCTGAAATAAATACATCATTCATATGAAGATCATAGACAATCTCTGTCTCAATGTTCTCCCCTTCCTGCCTTGTCCGCAGTCTGGATGTAAATATCTCCATCTGGATGACTCCGGCCGGTGTATGGTACTGGGAAGAAATCTGCTTCTCCTTCTCAAATACCATATGGACCTTGCCCGCACCGCGTCGGATCACGTCTACTCTATCCTCGCCGATCTTGATCGTATTGCCTGACTGCTCACCGCTTTCAGGATCAATCTCATCATACAGAATATAATGTTTGCCGTTTCTATAGTAATAAGCCGCCCCGGCGATCAACTCGGTAGTTGCATCTTCACCGAGATCTGTCTGGTGGCCTCTGACTGTCAAAATGACGTTCTCTGTCATAGCAATTCCTTTCTCTTTCAGACGTTATTCTGTCCCGGCTATTTCATTCACTCTGCGTACAATTTTCACAGACTGCATCATGTTGGAAATGACACATGGAAATAAAAGCCTATATTGAAATTATACCATATCTTTCTCTGTTTTTGAATTATTTATAGCTAATTAGTTCGATTATTTCCGGAATACCGCTGTTATTTTCAAACACAGGGATCACGGTTTCATCTCCTGCCCTGCCGCCGATAAAATTTTCCAGAATACTCATGGTACAGCCTTTATTTTCATAATTATTCTGGCAGAGTTCATAGATAAAAACCCCAACAGAGCCATGCACATCGTCATCCAGCTGTAAAATATCTTCTGCAGTATGTTCGGCACGAGCAATAAGTGCCGTTCTTCGTATGGTCTTTTCATCTGCCAGTTCATTCATCACCTGGCTTCTTTTTTCCTGATCCTCAAATAAATCTTTTCCCATCAAAATAACAGGCATCTGGCTGTAATCCGTTGTTTTATCCGAGGATGCATTCAGAAGTTCCGATGCTTCTGAAACAGATGCAGCCGCAATTACCCGCATCGGCTCAGCCTCCCCTGCATCCGTCCCTGTCAGAGCAGAAAGATCCGGAAAACCATAACTGATTTTTAAACCGCCCTTCGGATCACTGTCTATGCCCATACACATAATATAATTGCGGTTTTGAGGCTCCCGCTCTGCATAACAGCCGCATAGAAGGCCCGCTGTGATCAATATCCCAAAAAGCAGTGCCAGTTTTCTATCCATTTTTGCATCTTTATTGTCTGTCCGGATCAGTCCTTTTGCAGCCACTGTCAGATGTATCAGCATGCCGCCGGCAAAAACAAAAAAACTCATCATCCACAGCATGACAAAGAAGATATCATAACGTGAGATGAAGTTTCCTGGAAATCGGACCAGCTGCAGCACCACCCCAAAGGGATACCGCTCACCCGCAATGCCCTCCGGACTCAGCAGACAGACTGTCAGCCCTGTACTAAACAACAGCATGAGTCCTGCACCGGCAAAGGCCACCGGATAGATGCCTTTTCGCCGGTTCTGTCTTTGAATGCACCGCCACAACAGCAGCGGCTGGTCACTCAGCAGAAAAAAGGCCGCACCGGCCAAACCGTTTTTCAGCATCAGGAGCAGGTTGATGCCACCTTCCTGTTTCACGCTTTCAACCATCAGATACTGCCAGCAGCCGCTTTGGATCACCTGCTGCAGACCAAATATAAAAAGAAGGATCAACGGCAGACAGATCAGCCATCCCATGAGTTCTGACATTCTCCCCCGCACCTCCATACCTTTTTCGGCGCCATAAATCAACGCTGCCATCAGAAAAATGATGGGCAGCACACGGCCATACGCAACCGGTATTCTGTCTGCGATCACAGCGCAATAAAAACGCAAAGCCCATATCAGTCCTGCCAGATAAAAAATCAGCCACAGCAGGCAGAGTATTCCCGGCAGTTTTTCTTCTGAGAGTCGGATGCCTGTCTTTTTTTCATACTGATCAAACATACAAAAAGATGCCTTATAATAAATCAACACGAGACCAATTGTCAGCAGACTGCCCACAAGCATTGTCAGCGATGAAGCTTGTTCCTTTGCTGCTGTCAGTGAAAAAAGCCCCGCTGCCAGCATATCCAGCATAAAGATCCAGGATGCCTGACGCCCGGAGATCATCTGATTATCTGATATCATTTTTCTTCTCCTTTCTCAGTCTGCGTCTGTGTCCTTTCCGGGTAAAATACGGTCGCTCATACATTTTTCCTAATGGCATACGCCAGATATTGTCCTGCCACTTGCCTTTCGGAGCCATCTCTGCCGAAACAAAGGGCAGCATATAGGGAATACCAAAACTTTTCAGACCGGACAGATGGGTCAATACGGTCAGTACGGCCGCTGTCAGTCCCACAAAACCGCCTATGGATGCTGCAGCAATAAAATAAAATTTAATCATCCGAAATGCAGATGCAAACAGATCATTCGGAATAGTAAAAGCAGACAACGCAGTCAGAGCCACAAGAATAACAACCACCGGACTGACAATATGCGCATCAACCGCCGCCTGACCGATAATCAGACCGCCGACAATCCCCAAAGTACTCCCCATAGGTCCCGGCAGCCTGATGCCTGCCTCCCGCAGCAATTCAAATGCCAGCTCCATCACAACCACCTCCACCGGCAGCGTAAACGGAACACCCTCCCTGGAAGCCGCAAAACTCAGTGCAAAACTCAGCGGCAGTGCCTCCGGATGAAAGCCTGCCAGTGCAATATACATTCCCGGCAAAAGAACTGCAAAAAATGCCGCCGCATAACGCAGTATCCGTACGAAATTCGCTGCATCCCAACGGTCATAGTAGTCATCCGATGCCTGAAAAAAGCATGCAAACACAGTCGGCAGCAAAAGAACCATGGGGGAATTGTCCACAACCAACACAATACGGCCCTCTAAAAGGGCTGAGGCCGCCTTATCCGGCCGTTCTGTGGACTGATACTGAGGAAACGGCGAGTACCATTTTTCTTCCGTCAGGGATTCCAGATAACTGCTGTCAAGGATTGCATCAATTTTGAAACTCTCCAGCTTTCTGATAACCTGCTTAAGCATTTCCGGCCGTACCAGATCCTCCATATACATCAACGCCACATCTGTTTTTGAACGGACACCGATGGTCATCTGCCGGCTCTTCAGCCGTGTATCTCTGATCCGCCGCCGAATCAGCACGGTATTCACCCTGAAAGATTCCGTAAAGCTTTCCTTGGAACCTCTGACAGACACTTCTGTTTCCGCCTCTGATACCCCGCGCCCCGGCAGATTCTTACTGGAAACAATCATGGCCTTTGCCATGCCGTCAATGAGAATCGCCGTATTGCCTTTGAGGACCTCATCGATCAGCATCTCCATCCGATTGGTTTCCTTCACATCTGCTGTCGCCAGATATTTATTAAAAATAACCTGCCCGGCATTTTGATCTGGCAGCTGTATCCGATCAAAAAGGAGACTTTTCAGCACAACACCATCTATAAAATCCCGGTCATACATGGAATCCATATAAACAACATACATTCCCAGCTTTTCATCACCCACCAGAATCCGGCGCATGACGGCATCGGCACAGCCTTCAAAACGGGATTCTATATACCGGATATTTGTTTCCAGCTCTGTTTCAATCTTATTGTGCATTCCAAAGCCTCCTAAAAAAATAAAGATACCGCAAGCAGACCATTGTCTGCTGCAATATCTTTATTCTCTGCAAATGCTGCTTTTTTATGCTTCCTGCTCCTGAAGCTTCTTGATTACCGTCAGCTCCTGGATATAAATATGTTCCTGGATCAGGCGAACTGCCTCTTCTTTGTTCTTGTCAATGATGGCATCCACAATCCTCTGATGCTCTTCCACCAGTCTGTCATGGGACTGTGTATCCTTCAGATATTCCAGACGGTAACGATACATCTGTTCCCGGAGATTATTCAAAATCTGGATCAGTCTGGCATTCTTCGTTGATCTGAAAATAATATCATGGAAAGCCACATCCTTCTCTGCGATGGTTGTCAGATCATCCTTACCAAAAGACTCTTCAAAATCCTTACATGCAAGCTTCAGATCATGGATATCATCTTCTGTAATTCTGTCACAGGCAAGCTCGATCGCCAATTTCTCGAGGGAAGTACGGACTTCCAATACATCTCTCAGATCCTTCTCTGTAATCCGTGCAACCTCTGCACCTTTTCTCGGGATCATCACAACAAGGCCTTCCAGCTCCAGCTTACGAATTGCTTCACGGATCGGTGTTCGGCTGACTCCCAGCTTGTTGGCCAGTGCAATCTCCATCAGACGTTCTCCCGGTTCCAGTTCTCCTTTGAGAATCGCTCTTCTCAATGTATTAAATACAACATCTCTTAATGGGAGATATTCATCAATTGTCATTTCAAAGTCCTTCATCCTGCCTACCTCTTTCTTTGATTCTTACGTGTGCTTTTTATTTTCTGATTAAATGGTCTGGTCAGATAAATCTGTCTCGCCAAGCCGCTTGCTTTCATATCTTCAAAGGCTTTCTTCGCCTTGTCTTCATCATCAAAAATACCGAATACAGTCGGTCCGCTACCGCTCATCAAAGCATTCACTGCCCCCGACTGCATCATCTGCTGCTTGATATCTGCAATGACCGGATGTTCCGGAATCGTCACAGTCTCAAGTACATTGCCAAGACGATCCGTGACACCATAAAGATCCTTCGCCTTCAGCGCTGATACAATACCATCCACATCCGGATGCAGGGTCTCTTCATTCAATTTCAGATGCTCATAAACATAACGGGTGGACACACTGATGGATGGTTTCGCAATTAAAATCGGACAATCTGGAAGCGGCGCAACCGGCGTCAGGATCTCACCAATTCCTTCCGACAATGCAGTGCGGCGCATCAGACAATACGGAACATCTGCCCCCAGCTTCACGCCGATCTCCCTGAGCTTCTTCTGGCTCAGCTGCAAATCAAAGAGCTTATTCATACCGTATAAAACAGCAGCACAATCCGTACTTCCGCCTGCCATTCCCGCAGCCACCGGTATATGCTTCTCAATGCGGATACAGACACCCTGCTTTATGTCAAACTGCTCCATCATAACCTTCGCCGCTTTGTAGGCAATATTGCGCTCATCCGTCGGCAGGAAGGATAAATTGCATGTCAGCCGGATGCCCGGTGTCTCTGTTTTCTCTATATCAATCTGATCATACAGCTTCAGCATCTGCATAACCATTCGAACTTCATGATAGCCGTCTTCTCTGCGTCTGACCACATCTAATCCAAGATTGATCTTCGCTCTGGCTTTTAGTCTGATCGTATCCATAATGATTCCCCCTGTATTCCCCTTAGAGGTGGTTTCAACTCCCATCTTATGTATGTCTCTGTGTATCGTGTATACAATATAATTGTAAAATACAATCTGCAATTTTGCAATAACTTTTTTTCGGAATCTTTCAAAAACTCATCTGTTTCATGATCAGCAGACGTTCCCCCTCAGAGATCTCTTCCTTTTCAATATGATTCAGCCGCCGGATTTCCTGGGCTGTTGTACAAAACTGTTTCCCCAGGGAAAATAATGTATCACCCTTTTTAACAACATAGCCTGTCATATTCGGCAGAGATTCCATATATCTGTCATTGGCCTCACCCTCAGAGATTTCCGTCATCACATGGATCGTCATATATTGGCAGACCAGGGTATCCAGGCGAACCGTCATTTTCACCTCTGCCGTATCACCGCCCGCCATCACGGCACTGATCTGATCCAGATACGGCTGCACTTCAAAACAAACATCCTTCGGCAATACACCGGTCTCAATCATACAGGCAAAAGGGATCATCACACCGGCAATATCCAGGGGCAGATGGTCATCCTCATTAACATAGAGAATATGCACATCCGCCACACCCTCTGCCCTTATACCTTCTTCCGTCAGTTCCAGACGGTCCATCCTGATTTCTGCCCATGGATGACAAAGCTGCAGAACCCCGGCATGTTCTCCCGGCATGCGAACCTTTTCATACAACTTACACTCTGTCTGATTGCGAATGCATACCCGGCGCATCGCTGCCTCCTGATAAACCGGCACCAACTGACGTTTCAGACTGTACACATCCGATACAGTCTGCAGTTTTTTCTCTTCATACGCTTCAAGATCAATCTCCAGAACCATCTCCGCCATCACCAGACGCATTTCGCCATCCATATCCGCTTTCATTTCCAGGGACTGTGCGATTTTATGTAAATGACTATTGACGATCATATCTTCTCTCATGCCGCTGCATGGAAGCTCTGCCTGCCATGGCAGATCTGCCTCTGCATATTCAAAAGGATTTTCTTCATTTTCCCCGCTGTAAAGACAGAATACAGAAGCCTCTCCCCTCAGCAGCAGTTTATCATCCTGGGGCCGTATATCCACGCGTCGGTTCTGGACCTCACCCCAGATCAGTTCCAGCATATTGGCCTTATTACCCGGGAGCGTCATTTCTTCCCGTATACGGATTGTGTCCTTTTTCCGTACAGCGATCCCACTGACATCAAGTGTCCGTCGCTGCAGACATAAATGTTTCTCTGTATCCGATATTTCACTGACAACAGGTATCTCTTCCACCGCAGACGCATGGACCTTTACATTGACAACTGATCTGACACTGACTTTCCTGCTGTGGATCATGGTCACTCTCAGATCTTCCATCTCACAATCCACCCGTATTCTCGCTTCTTCTGTCAAACCGTCCATATTGACAACTTCTTCAAAAGGCAGTTCACCTTCCATATGATCCAGTGTACAATTCTGGCGATCTTTTAAATAAGCCATTCTCCAGAACAGACTGCCTTTTAAAATCATTTTGTCCGGCATCGTCTTTATATTCTGTATCTGTATTTCGCCGTTCTCCACAATCACTTTTTCAATGTCCGATTTATTATCCGGCACGTTATAATCCTGATCCAGTGTCACCTGTAAAGCCACTGAGGATCTGAAATGCATCGCCTGCAGCATCTGTGTATCTGTCAACATAAAAAATCCCTCCTCACATCCATATCCTATTGATATGCCTGTAAGAAAGGATTTATGCGTTATATATGAAATCTGCGGATTACTTGCAAATAACCAGCTGCACATCCCGGGTCAGAACATCTGTATAGCTATACGATACCACTCTCTCAGCGTTATCTTCATCTGCATTAATTCTTACCGTAAATATGCTTGGATAGCTCTCCTGTATCACACCTTCGGCAACTGAGTATTTATGACGGCCTTTATTCGCTCTCACACGTACTCTGCGTCCGATATTCGCATCTACTGCTCTCCTGACATTCATAATATCTTTCTGCTGCAAATCCGTTCACCTCTTTCAAAGGACTTTCACTACTGTTTGGTAATAATGTATAAAACTCCTGTAATAATTTTAACTCTTTTTTCATCAAAAGTCAATTTGCACAGTAAAAAGACTTATTTTTCTCAATATACGTGTTTATTTTGTAGATTTTCACGATTTTTTTAGTACTTTATTCTTCATAATTTCATCGTATACGCAAAATTCGACAGCATTTTCCCTATATATCCCGGCCTCTATATGTCAAAAATGACGGGAGCATCCAATGTCTCCAGCTTAATCACAATGTACGGATACGATACAGTTCCCGCTCCGATCTCGCTCTCCGTGTTTTTGCCGGATCCTGGGCCTTCCAAAGATGTACTGACACAGACTGACTGCTCTCCCAGATACAGATCATTAACTCTAATGCTGTAACCGCCGCCTTCCTGACTGCCATATCCGACAATCAGATACATATTCTCACCATCTCTGTAAATCAGTGTAAAGGTTTCTTCCTTTCGCTCATCAATATGTGACTTCAGTTCCTCACTGATATCCTCTGCACTTACAACTGTAAAATCCAAATCCCGCACCTTTTTTTCCATCATGTCATTTCCCGTACATGCACATAATAAAACCGTCAGCATCATACATATACTTATCTTCCATACTTTTCCCGCCATGTTTCCCTCCGATACGCCTGTCAGACTATCTTATATTGACAAGTTTATGTAAATTGATGGTATTTTATTCACATCACCCATAAAATTATGATAAAATGAGCAGTGTTGCATGATAAAGGAGGTTGTTTATGAAATTCAAATATTCTCTGCCCTGTCTGCTTCTGCTGGTTGCGATGCTGACAGGATGCGGGCACAATTTTGACAGCAGCGGCTACGTGACTTCGATCATGGATACCCTGTACAAAGGTAACTATACATCCTATATGGATTTTACCGGCGTCTCCCGCTCGGATGTTTCTCTTTACCGTGATCAATGGCTTACATCCTCTGCGGAAGCTTTTATGACAGCTTTTGGCGCCGGCACGCCATCCGAAGAAACCACAGACCGGATCATCGCTCTGCTGAACCAGCTCTATGCTAATGCCAGCTATGAGGTAACCGCTGAAACACCCGCTTCAGACGGCAGTCCCCAGACTGTGCAGTTGTCCATCCGGCCGCTGAATATCCTGAAGGACAATTACGATGCCATTCAGGCCTATGTTCATTCTTTTAATGAAAAAAACGCTGACTTCTCCTATGCCGACCTGACAGAAGAAGCCTACTACGACACTTATCTTGATGGGATACTGACCATCCTTGAAAGTCATCTGGCAGACATGACCTTTGGTGAAGCCACAACATTGGATATCCCCTTAGAAAAGAATAGTGACGGCCTATATACCATTTCCGAAGATACTCTGACAGCAATTCAGAATACACTCCTGCCATGGCCTGAGACAGACACGCAGCAATAAACCTACGAATGCGGTTCAGAAGTTTTTATAAATTAACAAACTGAAACGCGCGAAATCAAAAACTACGAAAAGGGATTCAAAAAAGCTTATTCCTGTGCGGAATAACTTTTTGAATCCCTTCTTTAAGTTCTGAATCGCGCGTTCTTTTACATCATTTTGTCGATCATGGCCAGTACGGCTTTGCCGAGTGTTTCTGACTTCTCATCAGCATCTGCCAGGGATGTTCCTTTGATACCATAATAGAATTTGATCTTCGGCTCTGTACCGGATGGTCTGACGCATAACCATGCATCATCTGTCATGTCATAGTACAGAACATTGGATGACGGAAGACCTGTCGGCTTTGTCTCACCTGTAGCCAGATCAACAATCTCATCCTTCTTGTAATCTCTTCTGGATACAACCTTATAACCGCCGATTTCTGCCGGTGGATTCTGGCGCAGTGCTTCAAGAATAGACTGGATCTTGGCAAGGCCTTCGATACCGGATAAGGAGATAGATTTGATATCGTCCTTATAGTAGCCATAGCGTTCATACATATCTACCATGGCATCCCAGAGATTCATACCCTTGGATTTATAATAAGCAGCTGCTTCACAAAGGGCCATTGTGGCTACAATCGCATCCTTATCACGGGCATGTGTGCCGATCAGACAGCCATAGCTTTCTTCAAAACCAAACAGATACGTACCGACACCTGTTGTCTCAAACTTCAGGATCTGCTGTCCGATATATTTAAAGCCTGTCAGGCATTCGATCAGATTCACATTGTAATACTTCGCAATGGCATCCGCCATGTTGGTTGTAACAATTGTCTTGATCAGTGCGCCGTCTTTCGGCAGTCCCTGTTTCTCCTTGATCTGGCTGATTGTGTAATCTGCCAGAAGACAGCCGGACATATTGCCTGTCAGCGTATGGTAAATACCTTCTCTGTCCTTCACTCTGACACCGAGACGGTCTGCATCAGGATCTGTTGCAAGAACAAGATCTGCATCTACTTTCTTCGCCAGCTCTAATCCAAGGACAAATGCCTCATCTGATTCCGGATTCGGATAGCTGACTGTCGGGAATTCACCATCCGGCAGTTCCTGTTCCGGTACAACATAAACATTCTCGAAACCGATTTCCTTCATGATCCTTCTGGCCGGGATATTGCCTGTACCATGCAGTGGTGTGTATACAATCTTAATCTGATCTGCATATTCTTTGATGAGCTCCGGATTCTTCACCTGTTTCTTCAGCTGAGCGATATAAACATCATCCACATCACTTCCGATCACCTGATATAATCCGGCAGCAATTGCCTGATCACGATCCATTGTCTTTACTTCATTATAGTCTGTGACAGCCTTCACTTCCGCCATAATCCCTGAATCATGCGGCGGTGTAATCTGCGCGCCATCTGCCCAGTAAACCTTGTAACCGTTGTATTCCGGTGGATTGTGGCTGGCTGTGATATTGATGCCGGCTGTACAGCCAAGATATCTGACTGCAAAAGATAATTCCGGCGTTGGTCTCAGTGCATCAAATATGTAAGCCTTGATGCCATTGGCTGCAAGACATAAGGCTGCTTCATTGGCAAATTCCGTGGACATTCTTCTGGAGTCAAATGCAATGGCAACGCCCTTGTCTGCCGCATTCTGCTTGATAATGTAATTGGCCAGACCCTGTGTTGTCTTGCGGACAACATAAACATTCATACGGTTGGTTCCGGCTCCGATAACACCTCTCAAACCTGCTGTACCAAACTCCAGATCTGCATAGAAACGTTCCTTTATCTCATTCTCGTCATCCTTGATACTTAATAACTCCTGCTTTGTTGCTTCATCAAAATAAGGATTCGCAAGCCAGCTTTCGTAGACTTCTTTATACTCCATCGGAATGACCTCCCTTTATCTTTATTTGGTTTTATTATACTCCAGGATGCCTAAAAAATAAAGGCATATTTGAATGTATTCAGAAAATCCTGCCTCTGTCCCTCCGTTTTCTTAAAACGACAAAGCTTGTCATAATTGACGCTGGAAATCCAGCTTTTCCGTGAATTGTAATAACGATTTGATATTTTCCAGAATTTTTCCGGAAAAGTCAACATCGCATACAGTACACGTCTTTCCTCCTCCGACAGTGTTCTGACAGACAGATACGTATCCATGATCATTGTTCCCAGGGAACTGTCCCAGTTATTTTTTTCAAGAACCTTTCTCAGAAATTGATACAGATCTTTCACCTGGATATCATAATGCATTTTATCAAAATTCACCACTGCCGTATATTTTCGGTTTAAGATCACCTGATGATAATTAAAATCCCCGTGACACAGTGTCCGCTCATCCAGGGCTTTCTTTCGCAGACCATCAAAGTCGAATTGATTTAATTCACTAAGGGCGGCATCTGCCTCTTTCATGCAATCACCATACAGCTGCATATACAATTTTTCAAAATCATTCCATTGTTTTTTCTGACGGATATAGCTGTAAATAGCTCTCAATTCTTTTCTCCTCTTCAGGAAAATCTGTCTGGTATCCTGAAAACTAAATTGTTCCACCCGATCCTCCGACAAATCACACCGTCGCATCAGCATATGCAAAACGGCCAGCTGCCGCACCGCTGCCAGGACATCTGCTGCATTTTTCACATCGCATTCACGTCCTTCAAACCAGTCTCTCACGGTGTACATCTGACCGTCCTTATTGTTATTCAGATACTGCCCCTCTTTATTCGGCAGCAGCTGATCCACGTAATAATACCCTCTGTCGCGGATTGTATATTTGACCAGCTGTTCAAACTCCAGTCTCTGGGGTGACCGGTGATACGCCTTGACAATTTTCATTCCCTGGTCCGTGTCACAGATAAATGCACCTCTCCCACGACAGACCCGGGTTGTCTGAAACGTATAAGCATCCAGAACATCTTTGATTTTTTCTTCCACACACTCGCCCTCCCATACCCGCTGCAAATCGCTGACTACTTTTTAATCATATGTGCGGTATGGGGCAGGTATGCACTTGTTTTAAAACCGGGATTCAATTATAATGAAATAAATAGAATTTTAAAATGATTGCGGAGAAATAAATATTATGGATTTACGATTAATTGCTCTGGATTTAGACGGGACCACTTTGAACAGTCAGGGAAAAGTGAGCCCTTATACAAAAGAAATATTAGAAAAAGCACTTTCAAAAGGCATTCTCGTTGTCATTGCCAGCGGACGTGCATTATCCGCCATTCCGGAGGATATTCTGAACATTCGCGGATTAAAATATATCATTACTTCCAACGGATCCAGTATTTTTGAACTGCCGGACAGCCGCAGAATTTATGCCAATGATATGAAACCCGGTGTCGTAATGAGCGTCCTTGCCATTATGCAGGATACACATTTCCCCTTTGAAGTTTTTATCGGCGGTCATGCTTATACGATGCAGGCTTATTACGATTGTCCAACTGATTTCGGCGTTCCCGAACGAATGAATCATTATGTCCAAACAACCCGCACCCCGATTTCTGATATGCCAGACTTTATGATGAAACATTGTAACGAAATCGAAGGCATTGATATGATTGTTCCTGATATGCCGAAGAAACAGCAACTGATCACTGCCTTATCCCAAATCTCGAATCTCTACATCACATCTTCTGAAAGCTATTACATAGAAATGGCCTCCGGCTCTGTCAGCAAAGCCTCTGCCCTGCATGCGCTGGCTGCGCAGTTTCATATTACCCCGAAACAAGTTATGGCCTTTGGAGACAGTGATAACGACATCGAGCTTTTATCTTATGCCGGATGCGGTGTCGCAATGAAAAACGCGACATCCAATCTCCTGAAAGCCGCTTCGGCTGTCACCCGTTCTAATAACGAAGATGGTGTCGCATTTTATCTTGAATCTTTTCTTTAGTTATTGTAGCTAATATAGCAGGAATCCTGTCTATACTTTATCGTTTGTATAAACAGGATTCCTCTTTTTTAAGTTGTTGTTTCCGTTTATACATCTTATTTTTTCAAATAAAGTCATGCTGCATTTTTCTATCTGCTTTCATTGTACAGAATGTCCTGCGCAACAGTGGTATAAAACAATCTCCGTATTCCCGCAGGCTCCCTTGTCTGCCCAAGAATCCACATCAGCTTCGTGACTACAGCCTCTGTTGTCATATCATAAGCTTCCAACACACTGTCGTACTGCTTCAGATGATGTCCCACCTGATAAATGGTCATGTCACTGCCCTCATTCGGCACCTGTGTTGTCATAACAATGGTCTTGCCCTGATTGATGCCCCACTCAATCGCCTCACCGAAATGATAACGCTCACCCATTGGCAGACCGCCCACACCGAAACTCTCAATAATAATGGCATCATTACGCTCAAGGAAATACCTCAGATAGTCCCCGTCAATCCCCGGAATCAGCTTCAGCAGTCCGACTTTCGGGTCCAATTTGTGGTAAAACTCCGCCGTTGCTGCTTTTACCTGATGGATATACTGAATCTTACGGCCATCCTGAATCACTGCAAGACTTGGATAATTAATACTTGTAAAAGCCTGAAAACTCTTTGTCCGGACTTTTCTGGCTCTTGTTCCCAGAATAACTTTTCCGGAAAAGACAATCTGAACACCGCAGGCATCATCTGAGGATGCATAGATAAAACTATCCAGAAGATTGGCCCTTGCATCCGTAATCTCCATATCCACAGGTTTCTGTGAACCGGTCAGAACAATCGGTTTTGGTGAATGCTGCACCAGATAAGATAAAGCCGAAGCCGTATAAGCCATGGTATCTGTACCGTGGCAGATCACAAAGCCGTCGTATTTTTCATATTTTTCTTCAATCGCATTGGCCATCATCATCCAATGTTCCATGGAAATGTTGGTGCTGTCCAGATTACACAACTGCAGTGTTTCCACTTCACAGATGTCCTTCAACGACGGAATGTAATGCAAAATATCCTGAGATGTCAGCTCCGGTGCCAGCCCGTCTGCTGTTCCTTTTGACGCAATCGTACCGCCTGTTGCGATCATTAATATCTTTTTCAATTTTTATCCTCCTGCTTATCTTCTAATACCGCCTGTCTATCTTCCAATGCCGCCCGCTTTTCCAGACTGCGCACACAGAAAAAGAAAGCTGGTACAAGGAAACAATCCGCCAATATCCATGCCACCGGACTGGCAAAACAAACTGCCGGATATCCGAAAATTGGTACAAACACAAAGGCTACTACTGTTCGGCCAATCATCTCACACACGCCTGCAAGAATAGCCAGACGGCTGAATCCCATGCCCTGTATGGTAAATCTGAAAATATTCACCAATGCCAATGAGAAATAGAACGCAGAGTTACACATCAGGAAAAGATGTGCCTGATTAATAATGACCTTCTCACTGGCATCCACAAAAAGTAATGCCAGATATTTACCGAAGAGCAGAATAAATATAAAGGCTGCAATACCATAAACAAGTCCCAGCAGCGTACAGGATTTTTCTCCCTGCTTCAGTCGGTCAAATTTGCCGGCTCCTACATTCTGCCCCGCATAGGTCGCCATGGTAGAACCCATCGCATCATACGGACAACACAGGAACATATTGATCTTGACCGCCGCTGCCACAGAAGCGACTGCCACAGATCCCAGTGAATTCACTGCCGCCTGGATAATGACACTTCCGATGGCTGTAATGGAATACTGCAATCCCATAGGAATACCCATATTGCACAAATTCAGTATGCAAAGTTTATCCGGCTGCCATTCCTCTCTCTGAACATGCAGAATCGGGAATTTCTTCCAGATAACACCCAGACAGCAAAAACCTGAGACGGCCTGTGCGATCACTGTCGCCCATGCAGCACCTGCCACGCCCATTTTCAGAACGATAATTGACAGCAAATCCAGTATAATATTCAGGATTGATGAAAAAATCAGCAGATACAGCGGTGTCTTGCTATCTCCCAGCGAACGCATAATGCCTGACAGGAGATTATACATATAAGTTGCCGGTATACCAAGAAAAATAACAAAAATATAGCTGTAGGAACCATCAATAATATCCTCCGGCGTGTTCATGAGTTCAAGGATCTGGCGGCAGAAAACACAGACCAATACAGCCATAACCACTGCAAATATGATTGACAGCCAGACACTGTTAGCCACGAATTTTCGCATACCATGCTCATCCTTGGCACCAAAACGCTGGGCCACAGGAATAGCAAAACCATTGCAGACACCCATACAGAAACCAATGATCATAAAATTAATAGACCCGGTAGCTCCAACAGATGCCAGGGCGCTGACACCCAGAAACTTTCCGACAATGATCGTGTCCATCATATTGTAAAACTGCTGAAACAGCATACCAAACAAAAGCGGAATGCCGAAACCGAGAATCAGCTTCATCGGCGAACCCGTTGTCAAATCTTTTGTAGCATTTCTGCTCATCTTCATCCTCCCTCAAGGTCATTCAAATATCCATAAAACCTGTCACAAAATTCCAGTCAGCATACGCCGACTGGAATTTCGGAAACCTTATCATCTCTGTGCCTATTAACAGACAATCAGCTCATAATCTCTGCTGCCGAGGCCAATCTTATCTGCATGTTCCAGACATGACTGCCACTCTGATTCCGGTGTGGAATTCGTAAAATGATCATGATGATCCACAAAATCCGGTCGACTCATGTTATCCGAAAGCTGGCTGTTCGGCATCGGTTCTGCCTTCAGACAGGCATCTACACAGGCCTGGTCAAGGGCCAATGGATCAAAAGAAGCAAACATACCGATATTCGGCAGAATCGGCACATCATTTTCTCCATGGCAGTCGCAGTTCGGAGAAACATCAATAACCAGAGAAATATGGAAATTCGGTCTTCCGTCAATAACCGCCTTCGTATATTCTGCCATCTTGCAGTTCAAAATAGCATTAGCATTGCTATTTCTGAATGTAATGGCATCAAAATTACATGCGCCGAGGCATCTGCTGCAACCTACGCAATGTTCTGTATCTACAGTCATTTTCTTTGTTTCTGCATTGAATACGAGTCCGCCGTTGGCACATTCCTTCTGACAGCGCTTGCAGCCTACACATTTGCGTGATGAAATTGTTGGTATACCGTTGCTGTGCTGCTCCGTCTTTCCTGCTCTTGAACCGCAGCCCATACCGATATTCTTGATCGTGCCGCCAAATCCTGTCGCTTCATGTCCCTTGAAATGTGTCAGGCTGATAAAGACATCCGCATCCATCACTGCACGTCCGATCTTGGCTGCTTTGACATATTCACCACCTTCTACAGGTACATCAATATCATCCGTGCCTTTAAGACCATCCGCAATAATGATCGGACATCCTACCGTCAGCGGTGTAAAACCATTCTGCCATGCACATTCCATATGTTCAAGGGCATTCTTTCTGCTGCCCGGATACATCGTATTACAATCTGTCAAAAACGGCTTGCCACCCAAAGATTTTACCAGATCAGCCACTGCCCTGGCATAATTCGGGCGAAGGAAGCTCAAATTGCCCAATTCACCAAAATGCATTTTAATGGCTACGAACTTACCGTCCATATCCAACTGCTCAATGCCTGCTTTTTTCAGCAGTTTCTGCAGTTTTGTTGTTAAGCCATCTCCATAAGCCGGTGTTCTGAAATCAGTAAAAAAACTTTAGATTTTTCCATCTTCAAAGCATCTCCTTCATTGTATGTATCTTTATCTTCTATTGTTTTAACAATTATGGTAACTGTTTATTTGCGTTTATCTCGTGATAGTATAACCTACCGCTTTCAAAAGTGAAATAGGCATCTTAACCAAAAGTATCCTATACATTCTTCACTTTTTAAGATATGATAGATAAAAAGGAGGAATCAGCCATGTACACAACCGAATCCTGCACAACATCCATCGCTGTCAGTGATTATAAAAAAAGATATATCGATATTCCCACTTTCACTGAATACTGCAAAGCCTGTCCCAATTATGACAGACTCTGGTCCTGTCCTTCCTACACCTTCGATGTGGAGGCTTTCTGGAATCAGTTTCAGACACTGGATCTATTTGCGGTCAAAATCATCTATAATGATAACTATGCCGGAAAACAATTCTCGGAACACAAAATTGCCGATATTATGCGTCAATCCCTCAATGTTGAAAAAGCCCGTATGAGCCAGGCATTATTCCGACTTGAAGAAAAATTCCCCGGCTCCGTCAGTCTTTCAGCCGGCTCCTGCAGCCTGTGCCATGACAATTGTACACGCCCCGACGGCCTGCCATGCCGTTATCCCGACAAACTCCGTTATTCCATCGAATCGCTTGGCGGCAATGTCGGTCTGACCCTCAGCCAATGCATGGGCATTGACCTTGAATGGATGGAAGAAGGCCGACTGCCTCACTACTTTGTTCTTGTCAGCGGCCTGCTTCGCAGGTAAACAGCCCTCAACCCCTCCGATTACCGCTATTCACTCAGTTTATAGCCTCTTGGCGTCACCATCTTGCCATTGATGACTTTAGTTGTACTATTTCCGATAAATACTGTTGTAAACATATCCGCCTCATAATTCGACAATTCCTGAAGCGTCATGACCTGACAACTTTCACCCTCACGGCCAATTTGTTTGACAATACCGCAGACTGTTTCCGGCAAAGCAGACTGCATCACAATCCGACAGGCCTTATTAAGATAATCCCTGCGCTTTTTACTTGACGGATTATACAGGCAAATAGCCATATCTGCACTTGCGGCAGCTGCCAGACGCTTCTCGATCAACGTCCATGGCGTCATCAGATCACTGAGACTAATAACAGCAAAATCATGCATCAGCGGCGCTCCAAGTACGGCACCGCCGCTCAAGGCTGCTGTCACACCGCTGACAATTTCTATTTCAATCCCCGGATAATCACGACTGATTTCATAAATAAGGCCTGACATGCCGTATACACCGGCATCTCCCGAGCAGATCATCGCTGTATTTCTACCTTTCATGACTTCGTCAAAGGCCATTCTGCAGCGTTTCTCTTCTTGCCGCATTGGTGTTGTCAGCATTTCTTTTCCTGCAAAATGCTCCGCAACTAAATCCACATATACCGTATACCCCACAATGATATCACATTCTTCCAGCACCTTAACGGCCTTTACTGTCATCTGTTCATAACCGCCCGGTCCGATGCCGACTACATATAACTTACTCAAATCTTAACCTCCTGCCTGTACCGGCCGCAGCCAGTGTAATCCCAGGCATAATTTCCTTTCTGATAAGAAGTATGGTCTCTCCATGTCCGATGATGCCGTTTTCTTCATTCTCCCCGGCTGCACAAAGTGCAGACCGCTCACAGACATTATCCACACCAACATGACTTTTAACAAATTCAGACGCTGTAAAGTCACCCTCCAAAGCACACAGTTTTTCTGCTGAAAATGTGCTAAAAGGCCAGTTATATTCTCTGCACGCATCAAGAATCCCCTGTTCCTGTGCTTTTACATCTATTGAAGCTATCCCGGCAACAGACCGTTCATCAATCGCATGTTCCGTCAAAAAATATCTGATTGCCGCTTTAATCATGTCAGCCTCTGTACCTTTACGGCATCCGATCCCAATCCATACTGTCTTTTCAGGTATCAGCTGCAGTCCCTTCATATTGTCGGACAACCGATGATAATCAATAATAATATCCGCCTTTTCAACTTCATCTGTTATACTCAGGTATTTCGGTAGCACCGCTTCATGTGTCAGCATGGCATCCGCATAAACCAATTTCTGTTCATATTCAAGGATCGAAGCAGATAACTCTTTTGCTTTTCTTCGATCCGTTATCAGCAAATGATTCTTCACTGCAAACACATCGACGGCAAACAAACCCTGAATATCGGTCGCAGTTGTGATAACAGGTATTGCCTGCAAATACGCTGCCAACTGGACTGCCAGTGCATTGGCTCCTCCCACATGACCTGAAAGTATCGGAATGACATACTGACTTTTTTCGTCCACAACTAAGACTGCCGGATCGGTTAATTTATCTTTCAGACAGGGGGCAATACTGCGCACAGCTATCGCCGCTGCCCCGACAAATACAATAGCATCATACTTTTCAAAAGCATCCTTTGTCCATTCAGCTACCTTTTTGGCAGCAGGACGCAAAATTTCTTTTGCTAAACTGTCATTCTCTTTATAACGGCCGCCGTAAAACCCTTCCGTCGTATAGCCTGCCATCTTCAGGCCGGTTATAATTCTCCGATTGCAGGCATTGCCATTCTGTGTAAAACTAATAACCGCTGTTTTCATACTGTTATTGATTCATACCGGCTTTATCTGTATCAGATCCGTTCGTGGTTTCTGTTGCTTCTCGAAATGCCGTCGTAAACGAAGGGTCATACAAAAGGGACCGATCATACTGTTCTCCGATGATATTGCCCACCACAATCAATGCTGTACTTGTAATGTTTTCCCGCTCTGCCGTCTCCGCCAGCGTCCCCACCGTACAAAAAAATCTTTTTTCCTCCGGCCATGTCGCCTTATAGCAGATTGCAGCCGGTGTAGCCGCTGTATAGCCGCCTTCTATCAGCTCTTTCTGAAGTTTCGGCAAATGGCCTGTACTCAGGAAAAGGACCATCGTTGCCTGATGTCTTGCCAGCTGAGGAATAGATTCCCGCTCCGGCACCGGCGTTCTTCCCGCTGTACGGCTGATAATAACCGTCTGGGACACTCCCGGCAATGTATATTCCAATTCCAGTGCCGATGCCGTGCCGCAGAACGCACTGACACCGGGACAAATATCATATGCAATATTCATCTTTTTCAAAGCATCCATCTGCTCACGAATCGCACCATAAAGGCTTGGGTCTCCCGTATGCAGTCGGACAGTTGTCTTTCCTGACTGTTCCGCTTTCTTCATCACATCCAGAACTTCTTCTAAGGTCATATGGGCACTGTTATAAACTGCACATTCCGGCTTTTTTACTTCCAGCAATGCCGGATTGACCAGAGAACCGGCATAAATGATCACATCAGCCTTTGCAAGCAGCTTTTGTCCCCTTATTGTAATTAAATCCGGCGCTCCCGGTCCTGCTCCTACAAAATGTATCATTCTTCTTCATCCTTCCGATCTTTCACAATGACAAGGGTATAATATCCCGGATGTTCCGGCATATCTTCTGCATTTATCCACAGATGTTCTTCTGCCATGCCGCAATTTTCCACCATTGCAGCCCATCCATGATGTTCTTTGACGCACTGTCTGACAGCCGGCATCTTTTTCCCTGCTTTCATGAGGATTTTGGTTCCGGGAAGCTGCATCGCCGCTTCAACATCATAACTTGCAGGGATAATATGGATCTGTTCCTGCTTCTCGCCAAGAGAAACGCCAAGTTTTGCCGCCGCAGCACAAAAAGAAGGCACACCGCTGACAATGGATGTCCGATACCCCATCCCGGCAATTCGCTGATGGATATACATGGATGTAGCATATACAGTCGGATCGCCCAACGTCAGAAAGGCTGCATCCTTTCCTGCATCCAGGACCTCTGCCACCTTTTGGGTTCCCTCTCTATGGCTTTTTTCAAGCCTGTCTTTGTCTTTTGTCATTGGCATGACAAGACAGACAGTTGTCTTATCTTCAATTTCCGGTATTGCCCGCCTCGCAATCTGATAGGCCACACATTTTTCTTTACTTTCCGCCGGCAAAACCAGAACCTGACAATTCCTGATTATCTTAACTGCCTTTAAAGTCATCAGTTCCGGATCTCCCGGACCTACACCCACACTGTACAAACAGCCGCTCACCCTTATTCCTCCTTATGCTGTGCAGCATTCATCTTCTTAAACAGATTCGGTACATTTTCTGTCTGTCCCAGCATCCCGAATACATTTGAAAATATAATAATGCCAATCTCAATCTGGCTTCCGGCTCTTTTTTTCACATGTGCCTCTATTTTCTCAAGAATTAACTGCATTGTCTCTGTTAAAAGTCCGCACTGCTGCAGAATTTCCATCCCGGCATCCGTCGTTACTGAAGACATAATCTGACGCAAAATATCATTCCCCGCTCCGGCCATTGCCGCATAGGCTGTCATTATCTCCATTCTGGCATCCGCCTGATGAGAATGGGTATTCATAATTCCTCCGGCGACTTTGATCAACTTGCCAATGTGCCCTGCAAGGACAATCCCCGATGCCCCTTCACAAACCGCCAGATCAATACTGTCTCCAATAAAATTGCTGATTTTTATCACCTGATCTGGATGGATATGATAAGCCGCCTTTAGATAATCCAGTCCGTAATTGCCCGGAGCCATAAGAAGAATATCTTCATTCTGTGCCCGGTGCATTCGGATATCCACTGCAATTGTATCAATTAATGCTTTCTCACTCATCGGTTCAACAATACCTGTTGTTCCAAGCACAGAAAGTCCCCCTACAATGCCAAGCATCGGATTCAGTGTTTTTTCTGCCTTTTCCTTCCCATTTGGAATAAAAACAGTGACCTTCAGTCCTTTTTCCCAGGCATACTGCCTGCGCACATCTTCCACTGCTTCATGGATCATCTTCCTTGGCACAGAATTGATTGCCGCTGCACCCACAGGCTGATCAAGCCCTGGTTTTGTCACGCGTCCGACGCCCATTCCGCCATCTATGAGAATTGTTTCTCCTTCTGTTTTTTCAACAGCTGCGCATATGAGCAGTCCATTCGTAATATCCGGGTCATCTCCGGCATCTTTTATCATTCCGCACTTCACGCAATTTTCACTGCATTCCAGGAACTCAGTTTCAAGAATAATATGCTCGCCTCCCGGAAGCTGCAGGGAAACATCCCTGCAAATTTCGCCGCTCAACAAAGTAACCGCGGCGGCTTTGGCAGCAGCTGCCGCACATGTTCCGGTTGTATAGCCGCATCTTAATTCCTGCTGACCTTTGATGACTGTTTTCCTCCTGTAATCAATCATGCTTTTTTATTATTGGCCTTTGTTTTATGCACTGAGGCTTTCTTGACTTTTGCAGGATTTTTCTGCACAGAATAGCCAAACTTGCCGATGTAACGTCCTAATCCGTAATATTGCCCGTGTGAATACACAATCGGTTTCGCTTTGATAAGATCAAACTTACCCTTTTCATCCATATAGGTCTCATCAGCATAAACACCTTTGACATTGGCAATAAACATATCATGACTGCCAAGTTCTTCTATTCTCACAACTTCACAGGCAATACATACCGGGCTCTCTTTGATCATTGGTGCCCATGACAGCATCCCCATCTCAGGGGTCAGATGCATCTCCTCGAATTTGTTCAAATCCTTTCCTGATTTCACACCACAGTAATCTGTTGCAAATGCCAATGCCTCTGTTGTCAGATTAATATAAAATTCTCCGGTTTCCTCTAGCATATGATGTGAATATCTGTTTTTTCTTACAGAAACGTACACCATCGCAGGATCCGAACAGATTGTTCCTGTCCATGCAACCGTCAGTACATTATAATTGCCGGCTTTATCCCCGCAGGATACCAGAACAGCCGGCAGCGGATACAGCATATTTCCCGGCTTCCACAATTGTTTGCTCATTTTCTCTGCCTTTCTATTGTTCGTGACTTCATTCAACACTTGCAGCAATTAAGATTGAAATGCCTGCATTAATGTTGGTACTACCTGTTTCTTACGCGATACAACGCCTTCCATAATGACCGTGTTGCCCTGAACCGGACAACCACTGTAAGATGCAACGCCTGTCAATGCATCCGGTCCTACACAGATCAATGTTGTCGACTCCTGAAGGATATCTGTCAGCATGAAGAAAAGCATATTCAATCCGGTCTCCGGACGTACTTTCTCCATAAATTCTGTCAACCTGTCGACAATTGCCGTCAGTTCATCATGATCCATTGAACTGATCTGACCAATTCCATAAGAAATATCTCCGGATTTGAATTTTTTGAAATCCTGATAAAAAATTTCTTCTGTTGTCTTTTTGCTGAGATTGCTTCCCGCTGCAAACATTGCCTTGGCATGTGCCTCAGTTTCTATCCCTGCTATAGCTGCCAGTTCTTCTGCTGCAATCTTGTCGATGGCCGTACAGGTTGGCGAACGATATAAAAGCGTATCTGAAATAATAGCCGAGCACATCAAACCTGCAATCTTTTCAGGAATCTCCATCTTTTTCTCCTTAAACATCATATAAATGATGGTAGCTGTACATCCTACCGGCTGATTTCTGAACATAATCGGACGAATGGTTTCCACAAATCCGAGCTTATGATGATCAACGATTTCTTCTATTTCTGCTTCATGCAGTCCGTCTACAGCCTGTCCGCTCTCATTATGATCCACGAGAATGACCTTTTTCTTATCCATTTCCAACAAACTGTGACGCGTCATCATTCCGACAAGTCTGCCCTCACTATCCAGGACCGGATAATCTCTATAACGCATCTTAGCCATGATACTGCGAATTTCTTCCGTGTAATCATCGGTTCTGAAATAAGTCAGATTATTCTTGATCATAAAATAGCCAATCGGGATACTCTGATTCAAAAGCCTTGCAGTGATAAATGTGTCATACGCAGTTCTTAAAATAATGCAGTTCTTTTCCTCTGCCAGCTGTATAATCGCCGGTGAAACCTCACATCCGATACTAATGATCAGACACGCCGCCTGCATTTCAATCGCACACAGCTGAGATTCGTAGCGATCCCCCATAATGACCATATCGCCGGCTTCAATGGATTCCTCCATCAGATCAGGATTTGCAGCTGCAACAATTACTTTTCCTGTAGCCGTTTTATGGTCAATATTGCCTGCAAGGACTTCTGCCTTCAATGTTTCAACGATATTCTTGTAAGATGTCTTTGCATCCGCCAATGCTCTTCCACCGGACACATCCATAATGGACTTGGCAATATCTCCGATTGTCATCAGTCCTTCCAGGCCGCCATTATCATTCACAACCGTCAATGTAGATTCACGCTTGCTGCTCAGTAATTCCCACGCTTTTTTGACCGACATATCCTTTGAGACACGTTCAGCTTCTTTTAATCCACTGTCCTTGACCTGATTTCTGACATTATCCACATATTCCGGTGCCTTCACACCAAATTTGTCCAGAACATACTGTGTCTCTGAGTTCACTTCCCCGGCGCGTTTTGCTTTATAGCAATTGCTTTTGCTGATCTGGTTCTTAAAATATGCATAGGCGATTGCTGAGCAGATTGAATCTGTATCCGGGTTTTTATGACCTATGACAAATATTTCTTTTTCATTGCTCATTTCCGATTCCTCCTATGCCATCAACATACCCATCATTACAGGCACAAACTGCTTCTTTCGTGATACAACACCCTCAAGAAGGGCTTCTCCATCCACCGGCATCTGATTAAATCCCTGGGAAAGAATATTTTCTGCCTCTGCACCGGCATAAATCACATAAGAATTTTCGCTCAGAATGTCTGTGAGCAGAAGGAAAAGCATATCTATATTCTCTTTTGTCCGGGCACTTTCCAAGAACGGTTTCATCTTATCCTTCAGTTTCTTGAGTTCTTCCGCATTCATCGATGTCACCTGGCCCACACCAAATGTTGTATCTCCGGATTTAAATTTCTTAAAATCCTGATATAATATTTCTTCATTCGTCTTCGATTTCAAATCGCTGCCTGCATCAAACATCGCTACCGCATGGGCTTCCATATCCAATCCGGCAATTTCAGCCAGCTTTTCAGCCGCCAGCTCATCCAGCGGTGTACAGGTTGGTGAACGGAACAGCAGCGTATCCGATATAATGGCTGAGCAAAGCAGACCGGCCACTGTCTTTGAAATTTCTATATCATTCTCAATATACATCTGATAAATAATTGTTGCTGTGCATCCAACCGGTTGATTTCGTACATTCACCGGTTTAATCGTCTCAATCGTTCCAAGTTTATGGTGATCGATGATCTCCACAATTTCAGTTTCTTCAATGCCATTGATGGCCTGATCTGCCTCATTGTGGTCCACCAGGATAAATTTTTTCTTGTTCATATCAATCAGATTACGCCTGGAGATCATCCCTGCATAGCAATCATCTTCCGTCACAACAGGGAAATCTCTGATTCTTTCTTTCATCATGATATCCTTGATATCATCCACATAACTGTTTTCTTTAAAAACCACCAGATTCTCTTTTGTCATAAAGTAAGAAACCGGGAGGCTCTGATTGATAAGTCTTGCTACTGCATATGTATCATAAGCCGTACTGATGACCGCGCATCCATTGTCTCCGGCAATTTTTCTGATTGTTCGTGAAACCGGGGCACCATCACACACGATAATGACGGAAGCATGCTGCTCCAGTGCACACAGCTGTGCCTCATACCGATTTCCCAGAATAACGACATCACCGGCATCAATATGGTCCTTAATAATCTCTGTATTGGCCGTTGAAATAACAACCTTTCCTGAAGTTACACATTGTTTTGCATCACCGGCCAGCAATTCGCCCTCAACTGTATCAATGATATTCACATAAGGTGTATGCGCCTGTGCCAGAATGCAGTTATCAAAAACAGCCATATAGGACTTTGCTATGTCTCCCGTTGAAATCAGACCTTCCAGGTGTCCCTTGCTGTCTGTAATTGCAAGGGTCGCTTTTTTGACTGCACGCATTGTCTTCCATGCCTGTCTTAGGGAAATATTGCCGCTGACGCTCTGTGTTTTATCATCAAATATATCTTTAATCTGTGTTCTGGCATCTCTCATATAGGTTGGAGCCGTCACATCAAATGCCTTCATCACATATCGGGTTTCCTGATTCAAATGTCCCGCCCGAACAGCTTTATACACAACTCTGTCTGCATGCTCATCTGCCACCTGTCTGGCTGAAATCTTATTCTTGAGATCTGCTAATGCCATGGCTGAACAGATGGAATCTGTATCCGGATTTCTATGTCCACTTATATAAATTATTTTTTCCTTTTTTTCTGCCATTTTCATATCTCCATTGCTGCACTTACCATATACCATTCATGCTTCTATCTGGAATGCCGTCTGCACGATTGGCCGTTCACTTTAATAATTCCGTATATTTAACAGGTTTTCTGTTAATGTAGCGTCCAAATCCCAGCGGAACCTGCAGTCTTTCATTTTCTACCACTGCCTGCCCCCGAACCATTGTCATCACCGGCCATCCTTTGACCTGAATGCCTTCATACGGTGTATAATCTACATTCTCATGCAAAATATTCTTCGTAATCGTTACTTCCATATCCGGATTCACCAGCACAATATCTGCATCACTGCCTGGCGCCAGAACACCTTTCTTTGGGTACATACCAAAAATTTTGGCCGGATTCGTACTTGTCACTGCTGCAAATTCATTCAAACTCAATCGGCCTTTCGATACACCTTCCGAGAAAACAATTGGCATTCGTGTCTCTACTCCCGGCGCACCATTCGGGCATTTTGTGAAATCATCTTTGCCGTTTTGTTTATCTCCATGGAAATCGAAGCTGCAGTGGTCTGTTGCAATCACCTGCAATGTCCCATCTTTGATTCCCTGCCAGATAGCTTCCTGATGCTCCTTAGCCCGGAGCGGCGGGCTCAAAATAAACTTTAATCCTTCCACCGGATCATCATAACAGCTTTCATCTAATACAAGATACTGCGGACAAGTCTCTCCAAAGACCGTATCCCCTGCTTTTCTTGCCTCCCTGATCAGGTTAACACTCTCCTTTGCCGAAACATGTACGATATACAGCGGAGCCTTTCCTGCTGCTTTTGCCAGTGCGATCATTCTGTCCACAGCCTCTGCCTCACAATATGGCGGTCTGGACTGTGGGTGATATTTTGCCTCCGTTTTTCCTTCAGCAACAAACTTATCTCTCAGATAGTGAATAATCGCATCATTTTCACAGTGTACGGTTGTAATGCCGCCAATATCTTTAAGTTTCTTCAACACCTTGAGGGTATCTGCATCTTCCAGTTTGTAGTCATAAGTCAGATACATTTTGAAGCTTGATACACCATCTGCCATCATCACTTCCGTTTCTTTCAGAATATCCTCATTAATATCCTGGAAAACACCATGAATGCCATAGTCTGTTACACACTTGCCATTCGTATACCCCTTATAAACCCCCAGCTGATGATGCAGATTGCATCCTTTCGGACCGAATCCCATATGATCAACAATTGTCGTCGTACCGCCGAAAGCTGCCGCTATCGTTCCCGTACTGAAATCATCTACAGCTCTTACACCAACATCAATATTGAAGTGTGTATGCACATCAATACCGCCAGGCAATACAACCAGCCCGGTCGCGTCGATGATCTGTCCGCCCTCCGCATCTAAATTCTGTCCGATTTCAGCGATCACTTCATCCTCTATCAGTAAATCCCCTTGTATAACCTTATCTTCCAATACAATGGTTCCGTTTTTTATCAGTTTCTTCATTCTGTCCTCCTGCATTTCACACCCATATATATTCTCTGATTCCATTGAATATCCGACTTTCTTTGCTGTCAGAGAATCCTCTTCTTCACGAAAAGAGCACAGAGAAATCATTCCCTGCGCCCTCTTAAAAATGATTTATAATCTCTTTAATAAAGCTTCTGTCATGTCTTCATAACCCGGCTTACCAAGCAATGCAAACATATTCTTCTTGTAGCTTTCAACACCAGGCTGATTAAATGGATTCACACCCAGTATGTAACCGCTGACACCGCAGGCAAATTCATAGAAGTAGAATAACTCACCAAGATAAAATTCATTCTGTGCCGGTATCTTCACCATCAGATTCGGTACCTGTCCATCTGTATGTGCCAGAATTGTACCGTTCATCGCGCTCTTATTAATGAAATCTACAGACTTGCCAGCCAGATAGTTCAATCCATCCAGATCCACATCCTCTTTTTCAAGAATAATCTCTGCTCCCGGATCCTCTACAGAAAGTACTGTCTCGAACATCAGACGAGAACCATCCTGAATAAACTGTCCCATGGAATGCAGATCCGCTGTCAATGTAACTGAGGCAGGGAAGATTCCCTTCTTATCCTTACCTTCACTTTCACCATATAACTGTTTCCACCATTCTCCGATATACTGGACAGAAGGTTCATAGCTTGCTGTTATCTCAATACTCTTGCCTTTCCTTAAGAGGATATTTCTGACTGCTGCATACTGCAGTGCATCATTTTCTTCAAAGGCATTCTCAAGGCAAACTTTTCGCATGGATGCAGCGCCGGCCATCAGCTGTTCAATATCTGCACCGCTGACTGCAATCGGAAGCAGACCAACCGCAGTGAGAACAGAGAAACGGCCGCCTACATCATCAGGCACGATAAATGACTCATATCCCTCTTCTGTTGCCAGGCTCTTAAGTGCACCTCTTGCTTTATCTGTTGTGCAATAAATCCTCTTCGCAGCTTCTTCTTTGCCGTATTTCTCTTCAAGCATCTTCTTGAAAACTCTAAAAGCAACTGCAGGTTCTGTTGTAGTTCCGGATTTGGAAATCATATTGATAGAAAAATCTCTGTCTCCAATAACATCCATCAATCCCTTGATATACGCACTGCTTAAGTTATTACCGCAGTAATAAATCTCAGGTGTCTTTCTCATTGACTTTGGAATGATATTATAAAAATTGTGTCCCAGGAATTCATTGGCTGCTCTGGCTCCAAGATATGAACCACCAATACCGATAACAAGCAGGACATCTGAATCGCTCTGTATCTTTGCCGCCGCTTTCTGAATACGTGCAAATTCTTCCTTATCATAATCCACCGGAAGATCGATCCATCCAAGGAAATCATTACCTTCACCTTCACGGCTCAGAAGAAGCTTCTTCGCATCCTCAGCAATACGCTTCATGGCTGTTATCTCGCCCTCACTAATATATTCGGCAGTCTTTGAATAATCAAATGTAACCTTATTTGCCATTTTTCTTCCTCCAATTTTATCTTTAATTAATTCTATTTAATCATACCAAATCAGATACTATTTATCAATAATCCGGACTATATTTTCAGCATAGAAACTCCTTCAGCACATCTTCCACAATCTTCGCATCCACTGTACTGTCGACCGTTTCCGAACGTTCAGCCGGCATCCGTCGAACAGTTGTCGGACGCAGTCCCGGCTTTGTTCGGGATGCTGCTGTTTCTTTCAAAGCCCGGGCATAATGATCCGGTGTTTCTGTCTGTGGACCATAACCATATTCTCCGTCCAGCTTGCTCTTCAAATAATTCTCCAGATAATCACAAATCGCATTCAGCGTAATCACCTGCAGACGTTCAACACTAAAAATCTTCCCGGTCAACCGCAATCCCAATGCCAGAACCAGTCCTATGCCAATATCCATCAATGCAGGCCCCGTCTGCATGGTCGTCTGAAATCTGTAAATACCGCGGATAAGTCCCGTCAGCATAACGGCACCCATCATAAAGTTCCCTGCTTCATTCCAGCTGTACAATGCCAACGGTCCAACCCTATGTAATGCAAGATATCTTTTTACAAGTGCCTCCGCATTGCCCGGACGCATACCCAGCTTATAATAACTGCTGTACTTCTGCCTTATATAATGCAGCATCGGATAATCCGATGTTCCACACAACTGTGCCTCTCTTGCAAGCCTTCCATAAAATATACGGCTCAATATGCTTCCCAACAGACCTAATCCCGTCATCCCAAGCATAAGATACAATGGCCATCCCTGTAAAACGATCCATTCTTTCATAATTAAGTGCCCCCTTCATTTTATTTGCACTTAATTATAATCAATATTGTGCCCTTTGCCACTTGCAATTCATCAACATAACCTGACGGAATCTTTCTTTTTCCTGTCGTCTTCCCGACATTGCTGTCCATAAGCCTAATCCTTCGTCAGATCGTGACTGAAATATTGAAGCTGGCATAATACCTATGCAAGCTTTGCAACGGCAGCTTCCACCAGTCTCACGGTATGTTCGATTGCTTTGGCTTCAAACTCGGAATAATCCATATGTGCACTTCCATCAGCTTTATCTGAAATTGCTCTGATAATAACAAAAGGAATCTGGTTCAGCCATGCTGCCTGCGCAATCGCTGCGCCTTCCATCTCTGTGCAGTATGGTGCAAACATTCTGACCAGTCTGTCCTTCACATCGCCATCGGAAATAAACTGGTCACCACTTACAACACGACCTTCAAATACACCAATTTCAGGATTCACTTCACGACATGTTTCTGCGATCAGACTGCGCAGTGAAGCATCGGCCTCAAAAGTCTTCTTACCCATCAGTGGAATCTCAGCCGGTTCATACCCAAATCCTGTTGCATCCATATCATGCTGCAGTGCATCTGTTGAAACAACAATGTCACCAATATTAATCTCCGCTCTCAGGCTGCCAGCCACACCTGTATTGATCACCGCTTCTACCTGATAGCAATCTGCAAGAATCTGTGTGCAGACAGCAGCATTGACCTTGCCGACACCGCATTTTACAATAACAACCTCTTTGCCGTTTAAAATCCCGACATAGAATTCCATGGAAGCTCTCTTATCAATCTTCTTCACTTTCATTTTCTCTTTCAGGATGCTCACTTCCTGATCCATTGCACCTATAATACCTAACATATTCTGTAATCCTCCAAATTTTCAAACTTTCAATCCTATTTTACTATGAAAGTGCAGGAAGTCAAGAGAACAATCCGGCCATTCAAAAACTGCAAAGACCGCTTTGAATTTGCGCCATTATCTGATATAATGCATTAGAAACCAAATAAAAATACATTAATATTTAAAGAGAGGTTATTTAATTATGAGATACGCTACAAGCAGAACATGTTCCCGTGAAATTGATTTTGAAGTTGATAACAACAACATCGTAACAAGCTGTGAATTCATCGGCGGATGTATGGGAAACACACAGGGTGTTGCACGTCTTGTTGTTGGCCGTAGCGTTGACGACGTCATCAAGACACTTGAAGGCATCAACTGCGGTAATCGCGGTACATCATGTCCGGATCAGCTTGCTCAGGCCTTAAAGGCTTACAAAGCCAGCCATCAGGCATAATTTGTAACTGTTCAGAGCCAAGCGGATTTATGTTCAAAAGTGAGAAGCATGCTTGCATGAATGAACACTCTTGAACATAAATCCATTTGGCGGATACGCCACACCGACAAAATGCGAAGCATTTGGAGGTTAGCTCTGAACAGTTACCATAATTTTATAAATTATCATCACAAAGGAGCCGTGAATTATGAAAAAAATAGTTTTAACAGGCGGTGGAACGGCCGGTCATGTTACGCCTAATATTGCTCTGATGCCGGAGCTGAAAAAACGCGGCTACGATATTTCCTATATCGGGTCTTATGAAGGCATGGAAAAAGGCATGATCATGGAGACAAAGACACCCTATTACGGAATTGCCACCGGTAAACTCCGCCGATATTTCGACCTGAAGAACTTTACTGATCCCTTTAGAATCATCAAAGGTTATTTCGAGGCACGTTCCCGATTGAAGAAGATTCATCCGGATGTAGTCTTTTCAAAAGGCGGATTTGTTGCCGTTCCTGTTGTCCGCGCTGCACATGCCCTGAAGATTCCTGTGATCATTCACGAATCCGACATGACACCCGGCCTGGCCAACAAACTCTGTATCCCTGTTGCCTCCAAAGTTTGCTGCAATTTTCCGGAGACGCTTAAGTATCTACCTTCCGATAAGGCTGTTCTCTCCGGTTCTCCCATCAGAAGTGAACTCTTTGAAGGTGACCGCAGCCGCGGACTTCATTTCTGTGGCCTGACATCTGATAAACCGGTTATCCTGATTATGGGCGGGAGCCTTGGGGCCGTTGCTGTCAATGAAGCAGTACGCGCCGTACTTCCGGAATTATTAAAAGATTTTCAGGTGATCCATTTATGCGGCAAAGGCAAAACTGACAAATCGCTCAGCAATGTGACTGGTTATGTGCAGTATGAATTCATCAAAGAAGAACTTCGCGATCTTCTTGCTGCTGCAGATCTCATTATATCCCGTGCAGGTGCCAATGCCATATGTGAAATTCTCGCACTCCGCAAACCGAATATTCTGATTCCTCTGCCAGCCGCTGCCAGCAGAGGCGACCAGATTCTGAATGCAGAATCTTTCCAGAAACAGGGCTTTAGTTATCTTCTCCCTGAAGAAGAGATTACAAACGAGAAATTCCTTGACACAATTCATCAGGTCTACTCCGACCGTGAGAATTATCAGAAGCAAATGGCATCAAGTCAGCAAAATCAGGCAATTCCAATTATCGCTGATCTGATCGATCAGTTAGCCTCTGTCTGATCCTAAATACCGAATCTAAAAAGCACGACAGAAATGATAAGTCACTGTTTATTCCTGATTATCATTTTCTCTGTCGTGCTTTTGCTTATATCTAATGATTCATTTTTATTTAATGGATTGCCTGACCAATCTTCTCTGCCAGTTGTGCCTGTACTTCAGGATCTGAAGTATGCGGCTCCCATCCGATTACCTGACCATCATCCTTGTACCTCGGAATGATATGCATATGAAAATGGAACACAGTCTGTCCTGCTGCTTCGCCGTTGTTCTGTACAATATTCACACCATCGCAATTCAAAGTTTCTTTCATGGCAGATGCCACTTTCTTAGCAAGAACAATCAAATCTCTTAATACGTTTTCATCAATCTCAAAAATATTAGCATAATGCTGTTTAGGCAAAATCAGTGCATGTCCCTTTGTTGCCGGTGACAGATCCAACAGTACTCTGAACTGTTCATCCTCGTATACCGTCGATGACGGAATATCACCACCTGCTATTTTGCAAAAAATACAATCTCTGTCGATCATCTTGATTACCTCCTGATGTTTTTGCATTTTCAATGCTCTTAATCTCCATTTTACCACGACTGAAAAATCTTAACAGCTTTTTTTTAATTTTCTGTCACAAAAAAGCGGAAACAGGCTTTTATTATTATAGATACTTTTCCCTTATTTTCTAAATCATCACAAAGGAGGTTTTCAGATGACTTACGATTCCACCAAAGGCAATGCTTCTCTTCGGCATGAAATTAATAATTCTCTGACTCTGATTTCCAGCCGGCTTCAGCTGCTTGCAGCCCGATACGTTTTCTTGAAAGAAGATTCAGACTTCACTGAAATCCAGAATGATCTTTCAGATATCCAACGTCTGCTGAATTACGACCGTACTGCACGTCAACCCCAACTGACACTATGCAGTCTGCAGCCCCTGCTTAATGAGCTTTATACATCCTTTCTGCCCGTTCTGCACGCACAGCATATTGCCCTATATCTTCACATTGCTTCCAACCTGCCTGCCATACGGGCTGATCTGTCACTGATTCGCCAGGCACTCATTAATCTTCTGAAAAATGCAGCCGAAGCTTCGCCTGACGGCGGTCAAATTACCTTATCTGCTGCCTCCGATGACTGCAATCATCTTGTGCTTTCTGTCAGTGACACCGGCAACGGCATGACTCCAGAACAGCTGGCCCGTATTTTTGAGCCTTTTGTGTCCTATAAGACAGGCGGCACCGGGCTTGGACTTGCAATCGTTCAATCCATTGTTTCTGCCCATCACGGTCATCTGTCTGTAAAATCCGTACCAGGTTCCGGCAGCTCATTTTGTATTCTGCTTCCGATACCGCTTTCTCCTGTAGAGAAGTCCGCCCAATAAAGCACCGATCACAAAACCACTGATATGTGCCATATTATCAATACCTGCACTCGTCACACCATGATAAATCGAGAATCCGGCAAACAACATCAACTGACGACTATTTAAATCTTCCAGTTGTCCTCTGTTTCTTATAACAATAACCAAAAGTGCACCGACAACACCAAAAATAGCCCCGGAAGCGCCTCCCGATACACTGTATTCATCTTTTATCATACTCCAGACTGCTGACACTGCACTTGATCCCACACCTGCTGCCAGATAAACAATCAAATATTTAAACTTCCCAAGTGCTCTCTCAAGATTATCACCAATATAGGCCAATACAAGCATATTATTAAACAAGTGACTGATTCCAAAATGAATAAATGTACATGTCAGCAGTCTGTAATACTCATGTTCCTCAATAATTGCCGGCCAGAAACTGGCACCATGATTATACATAAAGCGGACATCTGTTGTATCTCCCAGAAAACTGAGTCCCGCAAATACCAATACATTAATCACAATAATCAATGTATTCACAGGTGACATCTGCCATAAAGCGTTTCTTCTATATCCTCGATCATATTGCTGCATACTTTCCTCCATCATTGATTGCCTGAATTTTCAGATGATATAGAAGAATCATACCATATTCGCTTACAATTGTCGAATACTCATCGGGCAGTTATTTTTCCCTTACGATATACAAACAAGCAGACGCCGATCATCAGCAGCAGAGCGGCTGCCAAAAACAAAATGTCAGGTAAGACCAATCCATCACCGCCTGTCATCGGTAATACTAAATTTCCTGCATTTGATATCTCAAAAATTCTGTCATACAATTTAAATACCTGCTGATTTTCATCATAGACCAGCTGACTTTTATCAATTTTTAGTTTTTCAACCTCCTGCTCTGTTAATACCATCGGCAGCACGATTTCCATCGGTTCTTTCAGCAGCTGATTCCCGTTTCCTGTTTTTTCTTCCTTTAACCAGTATTTCCCCGGAAGCAGCCCCGAAAATATTATCCTGCCATCTTGATTCGTCTGACTTTCCAGGATTTTCTGTCGACTTTCATCGTACAGACCAAATATCACATTCTCCAACGGCTTTTCATCTGCGGAGGATTTCATAATCTGTATACTACATTTATGCAATTCATTTGTCACCCTGAAAACAGGATTACTGTATTTCAATCCGTCTTCTCCAAAAAACGATGCACTTTCACCGTCATCTGCCAGGTTGATGATAACTGATTCCCCAGGGTAATTGTTCAGCCGTCTTCCATCAGCATCATCGACATACCCCTGCAGCAAATAGCCTTCTGCTGCCTTTGTTTCTCGAATTGCAATTGTTCCAAGAGGCAGTACCGCCTTCCCCGTCCTATCCCTGAAAAGTTCGTCACTCTTTTCTGCAATCAGATATGTATCCTCTAATTCCGCCTTATACGAAGTGTTCTGACCATCAAATGTTTTTTTCACAGCAACAACCCAGGTCTTTAATGGTACCTTATCGGAAATGTTTTCCTTTGTTACCCCTGTTTCTCCGTAATAATCAATGGTAAATTCCGCTCCTGTTAATGGAATTGTATCAGATACCGATGCACCGTCCGATGCTGATTTTTCAATTCGAAACTGTCCCCAGCTGGTAATTGGTTCATCTGTCAATGTTATCACGGTTGTCTCACCTTCATTTATCACTACTTCATGAACAGCATCATCTGTTCTATACCCGGAAGGCTTCTTTCTCTCTTTGACATAGTATGTTCCTGTAGCAAGTGATGTCAGTGTATTGGACCATCCACTTTCACCCGTGATCAGATCACCCACACTATTGGTACAGTTTCTATCTGTATAAACCCCATATTCTGCATTTAACAGTGTATAACAGGGATTCCCACCTGTAAGCGCCTCATCAGATGACTTCTTAAGCAGCTGCAGATGACCACTATTTAACGTATTGGTAAACGTAAACTTCCAATGACGCGTCCCGGCTGTACTCTCTGTTGTCTCCGCTGTATACCCCGCTGCCTCTCGCTCTGTAAACATATAATAAATATGTCCGCCTGCAGAATCTTTCTGCGGAAGATCTGAAACTGTAAACTGCCATTCATTTTCCGCATTTAATATGACCGTTTTTACAAGCACAGCTTTATCCCCTTTACTTTGGCCACGATACAAATCTACCATCAGTTCTGATGGCCTTTTCCCATAAATATTATCACTGTCATTCCATACTTTTTCAGCCGTCATCGTTACAGACTGCGCTGTTATCTTCAGATAGGTATTCAAATCTGCCGTTTCCGGCTCTTTGTAAGTTCCAATTTGCTGATAACCGCTTATTGTCTGGTCTGACCACACAGTCACAGCTTTCTCCGCTTTGAAGGATTTCTTTGACAACTTTATCACACCCGCAGATGTGATTGGTACTGATGAATATAAATTAAGTGTATTTCCCGTCTTTTGGGCTGTTACACCATTCGGCACTTCACTGACATCATACATGGACAAAACGTTATTCGTATCCGTCAGTTTGAGAACATATTGGTTTGTTTGAAAGTCATACCCCATATTCCTGACCTGCGCACTGTTCTCACTCCGATAAGTAAATGACGGCACTGTACCAAATGTCTGCATTTTACTATATATCGTTTTAAAATAGTCATAGGAACTTCCGACAGGGCTCTGATCCGATTTATCACAGATTTTCTTTGCTGCATTGATTGCCTTTGTATTCAATTGAAAAGCATATGTATTCGCATCATACGTATACCAGCCTCTTTCAATCATCCATATCATCACCTGCGTTGCTGTATATTTTCCTTTATCGCTATCCCCCGGAACAGTTTTTTTATCCGGATTCCAACCAGAAAAACGAAAACCATAATATAAAGCCAGACCTGTCAGTCTCTTTTTATTCGAATCTGTCAAATATGACGCTGTATCCGCATATTCATGGCCACCCTTCAAATCAGCATTATGATGGACACAGTAAGCCGTTTTCCAGGTATTTCCCACCTTCAGCATAATACATCCGACATGATCCAGGTCACGTCCATCCTCAAGAATATTTCCAAAACCTGCTCCCTGATGAATCGCCCAATATGTATAATCAATTTTACCTTTTGTCACCGCACGGGCACTGTATTCATTCACTTCCGAGAAAATTTCTCCATCATACACATAGGAATCTTCAATCCCTGTTTCTGTTTCCACATCGTTTTCCGTAAATGCTTCACCGGCTATGCCTTCAGATTCTTCCTGGATCTGACTTTCCCTGCTCTCACTTTCCTGAATCACCCTTTCTGTCTCTGTATCTTCTGTATCCATCCGTTCTCCTTCGATTCCATCTGACGCCCAAACAACCATGGAAAAAACAAAAATGAGAAAAACCAAAAAAGTCAATATTCCTGTTCTTTTCTTTCTTCGCAATCTATGTCTGCCTCCTTTTCCTCCACATATCTTTTATTTTCATGGCTGCCATTATCAAAAACAAAATAATTGCACATAACCATCTAAAATATTTTTCTTTCTGAATATCTTTTGATGATAACGAATAAATCTGTCCGTCCGAAGCAACAATATGGTCTTTATAAGCATAAGATACTTCCTTCTTACTGTCATCCTTCTCTGCGTCCTTAACTCTGCTGCAATAAACTAGATATCTATATTTTCCATTCGAACCATACGGATGACAGGTCAACAATGTCACCATATCCTTTCCGGGCCGAATTTTTACTGCATCTACATCATTTGGCGTTACAATATCGATTTTCTCCACTTCATAGACTAATTCTTCCCATGAATTTTTAATATATATCCGATCACCCGCAGATAGGTATTCTATATCTTTAAAAAATGTCTTACTTCTGTTATATCCTCTGTGTCCGGCAATCACACAATTTGTATCCTCTCCGCCAACTGGAAGCGATGTATCTTTCATCACGGCCACGCCCTCCGACATATGCTCTGCTGTTGCACCCGCATAAATCGGAAAATCCTGATTCATAGCAGGTATCTCGAGAACCCCGATCATTTCATTTTCAAAGTTCTCCATTGCCCCATCCTCTCCTAAATTGTCGAGTCCTTTCTGCTGCTCACGATAAATTGTCTGATTGTAGGTAACCATTTTTTGATACAGCACACTTTCCTCCTGATGTTGTTTTTGCGTTTCTTCCGATTTTTCATAGGTCTGAATCACAATCTGCATCTTCACTTTCTGAGCGGTCTGCATAAGCTCAGGTGATATAAATAGAAATGCTCCTGATATCATCAGGCAAATGCCTGCAATTTTTAAAATATCCTGTGAAAAAAGCAGAATAATACCTATAATCAAAAGACCTCCTATCAAAGCTGCGTATTGATATCGTTTCTGCCATTGTGAATCTCTGCTGTGTTCGGTCTTCTCACCCGGAGCCTCAACATCTGCAAAACCTTCTTCCATTCTCCTCCCATGTACCAGAAGTCTATGCGTATTAATTCCATATGGTGTACACGTTACCAACGTTGCTCTATCCTCACCTTTTATGATTTGCAGGCCATCTGTATCATCCGGAAGGACCGTTTCAACATCAAACACCTGATATTTTAAACACGCTCCCAGCACATAAATGCAGAATACATCCCCCTCTTCAATTTCATTTAAATCACTGAGCAGCCTGGCCTGATCAAGCCCTGTGTGCCCGGTTAAAACTGTATGCGTGTCTTGACCGCCTACTGGAAGCGACGTGCCTTCCAGATGTCCGACCCCTTTACTCAAGACCTGTGATGACGTTCCATGGTATATCGGCAATACAACATTGATTTTTGGAATTTCGATATAAGCCATCACATCCGAGCCGCCTGTATTCAGTAATTGATCATACAGCAGATCATTGGCTTCACCCTTTTTCATCTGAAACGGATCTGTCAATTTTTCCTGGCTGCCGGCCAAATACTCATTATAGTGCTGTGCCTGCTCAAGCATCTCCTGATGTTGACTTTCTTCCAACGCCATTGAGGCACGCTCATAGGTCGAAATAACAGAAGCTGTTCTATTCTGAAAAATATATTCACTGCAATAAGGATAAAGCATACATAATAGACCTGCCGCAATACACAAATACGGTACCCATTCAAATCGTTTTCTGTTCTTTCGTCCCATAACGCATCTCTAAGCCCGCTGTCTCTTCTTTCTTGTCAGTACAAATCCCAATCCGATTGCAATTGCCCCGATAATGGTTGCCGCATATAAACCTGTACCGCCTGTCTGCGGCAATAAAAACGTTTTACTGTTCAGGATGTTCAGATTCACACGTGCATTAACGGATCCATCTGCATCACTCATTGCTGCATCAATACCATCTACAGAGGCTGATGCACTGATCTTATCCCCCTCATACATATCTGTTTTGCCAATTGTCCGACCATTGGCATTTTCCAGCCGCTGAACACCTTTGCTTTCAGAAACATTGACACCCTCTGCATCCACAATTCCGCCGTTATAGTTTTTATTGATCGCCTGCCCTGCATCCGTCGCAGCCTCAAGACCTGTTGTCCCGGCCACTGACGGAATAATGGTCTCTGTTGTACTATTGATTGTGATCATAATGCCTTCTTTAAGAATACTGTAACCGTTATCAGTTGAACACTCCGTCAACTGGTAGTTATCACCTTCAATGCCATTGATCAGCAGTTTTCCGGATTCTGCCGGTCTGAAAATTGTTGCCTGCTCCTTCATATTGGTTTTGCCTGTCACATAATATGTGCCGCCCGCAGCTTCTTCAGCCACAACATAGACCTGATTGTCCTTATTAAAAAGTGTAAAAGCCGCCTTTGCCGCATTTCCTTTGCCATCTGAGAAAGTCTTATTTAAATTTAAACCAAAGGCATAAACCACACATCGATCTTCCAATGTATTAAAGTATTTCTCGGATGTACGCTTCCAGGTCAGTACAGCATCATTCTCATTCCCATCATCTCCCAGTACGGTTGTATGGTCAGAATTGACTTTTGCTGTATAATAGACCACCATATAATAATCAGAAAAGCCCTGTTCCGGATGATTCATCTTCTCCAGGCCTTTATCTGTCATAGAAATAGTCAGCACCGTCTGTCCGCTTTTTCCATCTTTCAATGCACTCTGCGTAAATTCATTAGTTGTCCAAATTGCCTCTGCCTTTTCTGTTTTGTTGTTTATCGCATCTTCCTCATGGCTGTATAAAGCTATTTTGACATCCTTATTGTAGGTAAGCCCCTTTGACAATGTATCTTTAAATGTATACATTTTCAGCCATGTTGCCTGACTTGTGATATGTGGTATTTTTGACACAAGCAGATAATCCAGAACATCCCCTTCTGATACGGTTTCTGTTGAATCATAACCATCGTCCCCACCGCAGTCAGGGCTTTGTCTAACCAGCTTATCCAATGTAGGATTGCCTGTCTGATTTTTCGGATAGCATACTGCATCATAAAGCCATTTTTCTCCGCCTTTTTCATTATTCCAATTACCGCCTTCATTGGTGAATGGCAATGATACCAGCCAAGGATTACAGGTTGCCGTCACCTGTTCAGGCACTTTTGTTTCCACGATCAAATACAATCCCGTCTGCAGTTTATCCGCATAGGTGTATCCAAACTGATCTGTTAAGGTCATTTTCTCTGACTTCTCAGATGTGCTTAAATAATTTTCAAGTGCACTCTTCGTTTTAATATTTTCATTTTCAAGTCCATTTTTTAATGCATCATTCAATTGCTGACTCGTATAATGCCATACGCCTGTATGCAGACATTGCGAAGAAACATTTTCAGCCGACATAGAAACAGCATCTGCCTCTTTTAAACCCAGTATACGACGCAGTTCTTCCGGTATCTCATAGACCAGTTTCACAGCGGCTCCTCCATTATAACTATACGTCTCTATATCCCCGCATCGCAAATATGAAAATTCCACCCCCTCAACTGCATACGGTGACATTATCTCCTGTAGTGCCGGATCCGCCTCACCGGTTGCCTGATGACTGCCTTCCGTATATACCCCCGCCGCTTCTGCTGATGTCATATCATATTTATAAATAGTAATAGACCCTTTTTTCGTAATATCAATAACGTCTGATGCCTCCAGTGCATCTTCTGCTGCCCCTGATTCTTTTTCCTGAGCATATGCAGATGCTGTACAAGACAGCATCAACGCTGCTGCGATCAACGATGTTCCTGCTTTTTTTAATAAATGTCTTTTTCTCATGATAATCCCCCTCTGCCTTTCAGTCTTCGCCTCAATCAGCAAAACATATAGCGAACACCTGCAAATTCAATAATATCTTCAGCCATCAACCTTCTTTTCTCATTTTTCTTCAGTTCTTCTCCATTGATTCGTGTTCCATTTGTTGAATTCAGATCCATTAAATAAATGCCTTTCTCTGTTTTTTCAATCCTTGCATGCTTCCTGCTTATTCCTCTGACAGGAATCACATATACATCTTCCGCCTGCAGACTGCCAACCATACAGGGGAATCTGTCCAACACTAAATCCGGCGCAGTCTTTTTATCAAGGCTAAGCAGTCTTATCTGATTTTCCGAACGCGATAACAGCATTGTTTTATTCTCATCTGTATTCCAAATATCATCTCCCGTTTCATCCGTAAAAGCATACACACCACCGCCCTCAAACAAGTCATGATGATCCGGATCTCTTTTCTCCACGTTCACTTCTTTCGGACCTGTTCGCCTACTCAATAGACGGTATAATACACTGATTCCTGCCCCGAGTATAAAAACTGCCGTCACCCACTCTGCGGATACTGTCATTCCGGCCGTCTGCAACAGCTTTCCCGTCCAGCCACAAACATAAGACACAACAGCTGCGCCAACCGCAATACCCGACAGAATTTTCCATGCTATTGCTTTCTTCCCCTGTATAAGCTTCTTGCTTGCCGGTTCTTTACTATCGGCATCGACTTCTTCTCTCTGCTGCCCCTTATCACTTGCTTCTTCAACAAAGGTTTTATTGGTTTCCATATCCAATTCTCCTTGGACATTTTCCCTCTTTTCTTCTCTCAGAAGTTCCTTAAGCCGTCCCGGCAAAAAGTTCTCCTGTTGAACGCTTTTATATAATTCGTAAGCCAGTAAAACACCTTCTCTGTCCTCATGATATGTATTTTCCAACAGCCATGCTGTCAATTCTTTTAACTGTTTCGAAAAATCTTCTTTTCTTCCCGGAATATAGGCCGCTCTCAGATTCTCTTCCGGCATTTCAAGATACATGCATTCCGGCTGCAATAATAAGCCGTCCGGCATCAGAAGATATTCCTCAACGGCCTGATCCAACCCAGCTATAAAACGGATAACACTTTTAATCATTGACCGATCAGCCTGCTTTCTTTCAATATAGCTTCGAAATTCCATCCGTCCGCTGATATCGTAGCAGTAATTTTTTCTATCATTCAATCTCTGTACCTGAAAGGGAAGAAGCACTTGTGCACTCTGATTGCTCATCATCTTTTCTTCATCTTCGTTTTCCCCCCATTCCTCACTGCTGATCACCATATATGTATGAAAAGCATCCCCGCTATAAGCTATTTCCATGCACTCACCTTCTCATTTTACTGTTCTCTTTTTAATGCCGCCAACACCCTGTCTCTTGTATAATCTACCCTTATCGCATCCGCTTCCTGTCTGGTCTTCAGCACACCTCCTGTCCAGCTTTGTATGCCGGGTACAGGGATCTTCAATTCTCCCTGAAGAACCAAATGCGCACGGGACTGATGATTCACCCAGTCCGCCGCCTGCTGCAATATGCTCTTTCCGGATCCATCCATCAAAACCGACATCATAAACACCGGCATATCTTCCTCTGTCTCACGATGCCATAATTCTGCCTCTGTCCGCCGATACCCCTCATTTTGCATTACAATATAATCATGCATAAAGAAAAAGCTATAGCATAGACCTGCAAGAATAAAAATCACCATCGGCATAAGCAATGATGCCTCAACTGTCATACTCCCCTCAACCTTCCTCATAAGGACCTTCCTTTCATCGCCCGAAAAACGAAAAAAACAGTACAGCCATAAACAAAAAAGGAATGAACGGGAAAGCTCTGTTTTTTCCGCTTTTTCTTACAACCATCAACCAGAGTCCATAACCGGCGCTTAGAAAACACGCCTGAGAAAACAGAAGCAATATCTCATACCAGCCGATCAGCATCCCCATTGCTGCAACAACAATGCCGTCCCCTTCTCCGATTTTTCCATTTGTCCATCGACTCATCATAACCATCATCATTCCGGGAATCCATCCTGTTAAAATTGAAAAAAGTGTTATTTTTCCCCTTACAATACCAATTCCCATCAGTATCAAAGTGCAAATAAGCACCGGCCCTATATAAAATCTGCTTTTTCTTATATCCGCTATCAATGGATATAACAGCAATATCATGCACGCACTAAGCATCTCCACCTCCACTCACTCCACATCGTGAACATGGCCGAAGGCCGCTTTGCTCTGCCTCCTTCTGGCTCATGCCATCCATTGTTCGTTTCAACCCGCTGCAATGGCGATCCGTATGCCAGGCGGTTCCCATATCGGTAATAAAAACTGTCTGGTTTTTATCACTTACATGTCCGCATCTCTCACATTGCACATAACGCGCTCCGTATTGATTTCTTAAATGCTGAACCGATGACATCGAACAGGCATGAATGGACAAAGCAAGATACGTACATGATAAATCTCTATGATAAACAGAACCATTTTCAGCCACATAAACCTGTCCTGATTGTCCATATTCACCTGCACCGCTGTACATTTCCGCAGATTCCCCTGTCCACGGCCGTATATAAACGGTTTCCACAGTCCAAATTGTTCGTGACGGCAGCAAATATCCGGGCATTCTTATACCAAATCGGATGGACAGCTTCATCAGACGCCCTTGTTCAGACGATTCTGCCCTCGGAATAAGACCTGCATATCCGCCTGCTATATCATCGCTGTCTATACCGCTCCCGCCTATTTCCGAATAAAACAGCTGATATAAGGTTCCCTGATCCACACCTTTTTCAGATCGACTGTACGCAGCTATTTTTCTTCCTGTCATACATAAATAATGATTCACCTGACTGCAGACAGACATCGCATGAAACAAACCTGATAATAAAAGCATGGCACTTAGAAATATCGGCAGGACCAGCGCCGCCTCCACAGTCAGACTGCCCGCAAAGGAGGCGAAGGAGACTGCTCTTTTTTTACTGTTATCTGTTTCTCCGATTGCCTTTTTATTTTTTAAATATTTCTTCCACTGAACACCTTTTTTTAAAATTGGGGTTGGGATCGCGCATTTGACTGCATTATATATTTTTTTAAAGTGTCCCGTGTATGAGAAAATAAGTGTGTGTGACTTGTAAAAAAAGAGCATTCTTCTTCGCCTCCTTTCCGTAAAATCAATAAACATATTCTGTATGAAAACGATACTGTATCTTCTGCGGATATTTCCAAAAAAATGGCGTCACATCAATTTTTCCCGAAAAGCTGGCCTTTACGGCACAATTTTTCAATTGAAAGTTTTCATAACCTTTCATCAGCCACACATTGTTCTCTATCAGCTGTGTCATTCTGATGATTTTTTTCTCTGTCGGTGTCAGCATTAAAAACAACATCAGATATTGATGATAATCCCATCCTTTTGTACCTGATTTGAAATATTCAGAGGCTTTTCCGCCGCCTGCGGCAGCATGCAGCAGCTGTTCAACGGACATATTCCATGTATTTCTGTCCTTCATTAAAGGGACTTTGCCGCCCTCTGCCAGCCCTGCACAATCCACGGCCGCCTCTGCCGAAGCCCAGCAGATCATTAATAATAATTTCAGCACCTCTCCCGCTACAGGAATCATTCCTGCTGCAGACAGCCCCTGCACAACCCGCTGAAGATCTGCATCTTTATCCGGGCTTAAATACAGATAAGCCAAATTCAAAATCGTCCGAAGCGTAAAACATGCTGTCACGGCACTTTCCAGATTTTCCTTGTCTGAAGCATGACCAAAGGCAATATACTCTATCTCATAATTCAAAGCGGTATCTTTTGATCTTCCGGAAGGCCGGCTGTTTCGCAATGTTTTAAACTGATCATATATATACATGTTCAGAATCATCTGATCACTCTGATTTTTTACTCCCGACTGTATCTGTGACAAAAGATTCTGACCTTTTACCGCTTCCGCTACTTCTTTATACCGATCAAATCGAACAATGACATTGCTTTTTTTCTCCTCCGAGGTCTGCCATGAGCATCTTGCTGTGCTTATTTTTTGCTTTGAAACCGCCTGATCCCCCATAACAAGTTCCAGAAGACCGCCTTTAAGCCATCTTGTAATTCCGCCTCTCGGATCCTCCATCTGAATCTCTGTATCCTTTGGCGTATTCCCATCATCTTTCTTGTTCGCTTCCTGTTCTTCCGCCTCCATTCTTTCTCCCTTTGACTCTAATTGCCTGCAATAATCACCAACGGGTTCGTCTGTATCCATCCCTGACAAATCCGAAAAGAAACGACTCACTTCCTCTCTTCCTCTCTGAATTGTCCTCGCCTCTTCGTATAATTTCACCTGCTCCATCAGTGCTTTCCAATCATTATCCTTAAAACCGGTCCATTCATCAACCTCAACTTCCTCAATCGCACCAGCCATCTGAAACAGCCTTTTTGTCTTTCCCTCTCCTGTTATATTTAACTTGAGATAATCATCAAATTTTTCAAGCTGACTGTTCTTTTCTCCATGGTTCACACCGAAAAGACTGTAATAATCCGCCAAAGGCTGTATATACCCTGCAAATACCATCTCCGCAGCCATATCAGCATATCGTTCTCCTTCCGTTCTCAAAATATATAGCCTGTCTGATTCCAAAAGCACTAGAAGAAACGACATCACCAGCATAAAGACAAGACTAAAATAAACCGTCATAACGCCTTTCTTCATCATATAGAATTACTTTGACTGGTTATTTTCTTAAAAATAGAATTTACAATAGATGTCAGCTGCTGTTTAAATATAATGACCAGTCCGATCAGTACCACCAGAATCAATATCATCTCAACAACACCAACTGCTGTTTCTTCATAAAAGAATCTTCTGCATAAATCTTTCATTCCACACACTCCCCGCTTTACATCGACAAAAATGCCGGCACCATAACAATCAACAACACAATGATCAACAATAACATCATCGGCATCAATAGCTTCGTTCCTGCTGTTTCTCCCAACTGTTTTGCCAGATCTCGCCTCTGCTTTTCAGCCTCAGCCGCTTCCTGCTGCATTAACGCCTGCATGCCTTTACTGCCGCGCTTAATATATTGGATCAGCAGCTGAGAAAACTTCTTATACTGCTGCAGTTCCATCCTCTGTCCAAATTCCAGATAAGCCTGTATTTCAGGTACGCCTGACTCCATCTGAATTCTTGTGTATTTCATCTCTCTGTACAACCAATCTTCTTCTAAATGACCGCTGTCCAATCGCTCATTATCATCCAATAACCGATTCCAACTTCTCCTTACCGTCATGCCGGCTCCCAACATCAGGATCATTCTGTGAACAAAACCGGGATACGCATACAAAAGCTGTTCATTTCTCTCCTCAAGTCTTTTTTTCAGGTTATTATCCTGGTACCATATACAGCCTGCCAAAAACAAAAAGACTATAAAAAGTATAGTTCCCGCCTGTGACTGTTTCTGATACTTCCACTCAACAGCCCGTCCGCCCACAGAATCCGGCAGATGCAGCGTAAGTTTCTCTGACGATCCCTGATCTGCTGCCTGAACGGCCTCCCGAATCTGTTCATCCAACACTTCTTCATCTGATTTCTCCGGTGCAGTCAGGCAGATTTCTTTACTGTAAAATTCCTTTTCCTGATCATAGATGATCACCGCAGTTACCTTTGTCTTTATCGGCAGCTGATACGCTGACAATTCACCCAAGGAGCCATCCTGTCGGATCAGATTATAATCTTCCGGCTGCCATTCAATCGTCACATTCTCCCCCGGAAAATCAGATGGAAAAAACAACGGCCGATTCACATGCTGCAGATCGGAGTTATCCCCCTGAAGACATGCATCAATATAAGCTTTCACATCCCGCATCAATGCTTCCCGCTCAGACCGACTGTATTTTCTCGGTTCAACGGTAATTGTCAGCGACTTTTCTTCTGTCACACCCTCTATCTCTGCAGATACCTGAACGTCCCGGCTCTTGCCTCCGGCATCATCCCTTTGAAGAGTATTGCCGCTTAATTCCGGCGTCTGATTCAAAAGACCATAGATCATCATAAATGCCAGGATTGCCAGCATGCCGCCATACCCAACCATCATCTTTCGAATCACATGCTGCCTGATAAACTTCTCCTTTTTCATCCCCGGATAAAGTTTTCCGACGATGTCCTCCGAACACCCTGTCAGCCATCTTGAACAGCTGATTGTATCCGGCAGGTGACACAACAACCAGACAGCTGTTCTCTGCAGCCATCCCATACCTCTTGGCACAGGAAAAATTTTCTTTACTTTATGCCGACGGCACCAGTTTTCTGCCAGAAAAACAGGCAATAATGCCGCACAAAGTAATATTGCACCAAACCAGAAAAACTGCATTTTTCCACCTCCTACACATGAATATCCAAAATCTTATGACCTGTCCAAAGAGCTGCCGCATAGACCATCAGTGCTGCTGTCATCACCAGCCTTCCCGTCAACCCAGTGTAGAGAATATTCATATATTCCGACGAGCACATATTCATATAGCATAAAATCCCCGGTGGCACGATCAGCATAATCCGCCATTCTCCCCTTTTTCCTGCCAGAATTGTCTCTATCTCACTGTTAATTTCCATTCGCAAATTCATTGTATCCGCAGTATGACGGATGATAGATGACAGTGAACCGCCGCTTTTTCTTGCTACCGTCAAAACACGCACAAAGTACGCAATATCCTCATCCTCACTTCTCACTGCAAAATCTTCCAGAACACTTTCCAGTGATCGGTTCTGATCAAGATGCATGCAGATTCTTTCAAATTCCGGAAGTAGCACCTGATAACTGCTGTCCGAAGTCTTCATATCACAGCAAGTATCTCTCAGAGCCTTTTCCAAGGTGCCACCTGCAGCCGTACTGCTGTACAGCATGGCCGCCGCATCTTTAAACTCATGCCATAACATCTGCTTCCTGCTTTTCTCCCTCATTCGCCTTTTATACTTTATGTAAAACGGAACGATCATGATCCCCAAAAGACTGGTAACGACGCTTCTGTAACAGAGCCATCCGATCAGACATCCCAAAAGAACGCCCTGTAAACTGTCAGAAATCAACAATTTTTGTTTTTCATTCATCTCTAAATCTCCGCTGACTCAAGGGCCGCTGCATGCAATTTACGCCTGTGCATCAAATGATAGCCTGTTCGCTCCAGTTGACCGACAACCCTTTCCGGAATATCACCGTAAGAACTGCTCTCCATCACAAGATTATCCTGCTCATGAAACTCAAATATCGGATTCAAAATGTAGGCATCCTCTGTACAGTCCAATACTTCTGCTATCGCCGTCACTCTTCTTGACCTGTCTCTTAATCTTTCCAGCTGCACGATAATGTCAATAGAAGAAGCAATCTGCTTGCGGATTGCCTGAATCGGTATATCCGAGGCAAATAAAGCCATTGTCTCCAGTCTTGACAGCATATCCTGCGGAGAATTGGCATGACCGGTACTCAAAGAGCCATCATGACCGGTATTCATGCTTTTTATATGGACTCCCTATGTTCCCATCATGCAGAAATACAATATCTGTACTTAATATACACTGTATATAACGTTATTATCTTGCCATTCCACAGTTGCAAAAAGAAAAGAGAGCCTTTCACAGCCCTCTTTCATATTGACTTTCTCATTCATTTGTCATACTCAACAGTTTGGCAACCAATGTCTCTAAACTTTTTCCCAAAAATGGGACAAAGTCTGGTATTGCACCAAATGCCATCCCAATTATTATCATTCGACCACATTCTCTTGCAGATTCCAATGCAAATCCATAACTCAAAACACCTGTCAGAATAAATATAATTGATAAAAAGTAAAGCAAAATATTTCCCAACATCATCGGAATTTTTAATAACCAGCGAATCAATGTCATTACTGCAAGAATTAAATATAAAAACACTTTTATTATGTACTTAACCAACATTTTTAATCCCTCACTTTTTGTCTTTCCGGACAGCAAGAATCTTGCCATCCGGACTTCCATTTTTTTGCTATCCGGACTTCCACTTTTTTGATATCCGGGCTGCAAAATTCTTGCTATCCAATGCAGTTCATTATCCTTTTGTGTATATCATTTCCGTCAAAATCATCTCTTCTGCATCATGACAAATGGTATTCATCCTCCTTGTCCATTCCATGTTGTCCTGCCTTTTTAATTTCTCTGTAATTCCTTGTTTCTCCATCTTCTGTTTTACTAATTGTTCTTCCCTATCCCTTGCTTCTGCATCAATCTGATTCAAATGCTCGACAAGTTTTCCTTGTAACAACAATATTTGATATTTTGCCTTTCTGTGTTCCTGTAAATAGCTTTTACGAAGCATCCCATATTTCCCATAAGTTGGTTCGATATCTGTAAGTGCCAATTCCGGCAAATAATAATCTCCACATAACATATAAGTAAGTCCATTTTTCTCATCATAAATTTCGTTCTGCATAAAATATTCTCCTTTTCTTCCTATAATTGGTCGTACATCTTCAATAGTGTTCCCTTTTTCATTTGACTATATTTCACCTGTAATTCTTCATATTTTTTCTGAAGACTTTCATATTCGTTTTTCGGAACACTATCGGATAGTTTCTGTTCTAAACTCTTAATCCGTGCTTCCTGTGCTTTTGCAATAGCATTGCTTTTAGGATTTTGCAATATCATTCCCTGTTGTTTTTCCTTCAATTCCATCATGACCTGTTTCACATTCGGATTATTATAGAAAAAACCTCTGGAAAGTCCTGTTAGTTTTGTAAGTTCAGCAACTGAAATTTTTATATTTTTTCTATACATTGTTTCAATAGCTGTTATTGCTGTTTCCGTCATTTCCGCACTTTTTTCTTTTGCCAGTGCTACCATTTTATCGTGTTTCTGCATTTTCCTTTTCCCTCCTGTATTGTGCTAATAATTCATTCATTTCATCTCGTACAGCCTTTGTATCCTCCGCTAATGCTTCGTTTCTTAACCGCCGATAATGTGGTATGGTTCGTGTATCCTTATGCCCCAACAGCCTTGCAATGCTATCATCATCTAATTTCATTTCTGTAAGTTTTACTCCAAAAGTATGTCTAAAACGATGTGTACGAAACTCAAAATAATTTCCCTTATCATCCCTGATATCATTTTCATAAATCATGATATTTACATGATATTTCAGCATTGAATCTGTATACAATTTTCCATTATCTTGCAGAAAAATATATTCTGAATCTGGATGCTCCTTTTCTGAAACTTCTATTGCTTTTCTAATCAATTCTGCCAGCTGATCGCTAACTGGTCTTTTGTATTTCCTTGTTTTCTGCTGGATAATAGTTATAAAATAATGTCCTGATTTCTCAGATAAGCAATCTCTTCGCAAAGTCAACGTATCCTCTATTCTTGTACCGAGCATCTGATGTATTATTAAACATCTGCCTAACTGGGGCTTTAATTTTGTTAATGCACAATTAAATCTCCTGATTTCTGCATCTGAATACGCTTCTGGTAAAGCGTTATCATATGCTCTGCAATCACTGGACAGAAAAAGGTTGCATATATTTTCTATTTCCAGTTCACGCCCTATTTCATCCAACAGATTATCCAAAACCGACAGCTCTGTCGTGTAACTGACTGATGTAAGACCGGTATCCGTTTTTATATAAACCAGATAATCTTCTATCATATCCCTGCTAATTTCTGTAAAGTGCTTTACTTCTGGGAATCGATCATACATGAAACTAGCAAACCGACGGAATCCACGCAATTCACCTTTTATACTACCCATTGCTTTTGTCTGGCAGTGGCTATACAATATTTTCTTTATTATCTCTTTAAATTCTTTCTGCCTGATCTCACGAAAATCTAATCTATATCTTCCACGAATCGGATTACTCCTTGGCACAATATCCAACTTTCTCATATCCCATACATCTTTTTCATTTTCTGGAATATCTGCTGTTTTACACTTCACAACATACTCATAATACATTTTCAGAAAAGTAACCTGAGCGCTACTTTGCTGCTCAACATTCCGCCTATCCGGTCTATTTCTTCTAACGTACAGCGCCAATCCTTTTTTATATAAAAATGCTTTATAACTTCTCTCCAGTTCTTCCCATTTTTTATCAGTAATGCTGCTACAACTTGTACACTTCTCATTCAGAAATTCTTTCAACAGATCAAATCTGTAAATATCATTTACTACTGTTGATAATGACAAACGTCTACATCTATCATCGATATACCCATAAATCTCATCCTGTATCTTTTCATTATGAATCTCAGATATGTAGTACACCCTGTTTTCCTTCCATTTCAGCCCTGCCAACTGTTTTTCTGTAGCTTGTTGATAACAGTCATACGAAATCAAATTAATATTACCTTTCATCATCTTCTGCTCCTTTCAATTTAAATGACTGATTTTTAGAGAAATATTTATCTTCAGCCGATACAATACGTTCCGGCATGAAATCAATGTACTGTTTTGTCATATTCTCACTTGAATGTCCTAGATAATCTCGTACCCCTTGTATAGAAACCCCATTTCCGTACATTGAAGTTGCAAGGTTATGTCTGTAATCGTGTGCTCTAAAGATATAATCTCCGCAGGCAATCCCACGAACCTTACACTCCCGAATCATCTGATTTGAAAATGTCTGTCCATTAAATGCACCACCCTTTTTATTTTTGAATAAATACTCCCCATTTTTTATTCCGTACTTTTTTTCATAATCATTCACCAGTCCAACCAATAGACTGGGAACAGGAATAACTTTTTCTCTCCGCATTTTGCTTTGATATATGCGCATCCAATTCTCATTGCCTTGTGAATAAAAGGCTCCCGATTTTATTGTACAAACCTCGCTTTTCCTAATTCCTGTGCAAAACAAAATCAAATACATCAACTGTAAATGCTCTGGGAATGCCGGCAGCTCCTTAATCAGATGAGCAATTGTTTTTTCTGGAACACTTCTTTCATTGTGTTCCGAAAAACCTTTTTTTAAAAATCGTTCCGGATAAAACTTCAACACTTCAATATTTTTCATTTTCAAAAACTGTAGAAATGTATGCATATGTGTGATATATCGGTTAAAAGTGGAATACTTAATATCGGACTCATCCAAAACAGACACATAATCCGCTATATCTTGCATCGCCAGTTCAGTTACTTTCTTACTCTGTCCATCCAGATATTTTAAAAATTGTGAAATAAAACTTATTGTATTTCGGATATTTGATAAAGACAGATCAGATATCCCGACCAAATATTTTGCGTATAATTGTAAATACCAACGATTTTCTTTTTCGTAAATATTAATAAATGAAAGGCTTTTAACAGGTGAACTGGCATTGATTCTCGATTTATCAAACTGAAACCTATCCATATACCAGATACACGCTCGCCAATTTGTCTCTGAATCTGTTAGAAATAACGTTCTTCTCGCAAACTCAACAATCTTAGAAGCCTGTTTTTTTATAATTTCCGACTCCTTGTTTAAATACAGATAAAATCTGTTTTCGTCTGCCTGTTCCATTTCTTCAATATCATCTATTCCGTACTTATCGCAAAACCGTATAAGTGCTTTTAATGGTTCTAAAAAATATCTTCGATGTCTTTGTACCTTATCCATATTCAGAATTTCACACAGCAATATTTTTGTCTGTCGCACCAACTGTGATGAATGTATCCTCGTTAAGTCCCATAACAAATCATTCTTATCAACCACCTGACGGAAAGATTGTGCTTTCTTCTTATTGGGGACATACAGCAAAAACAATTTGTCTTGCTTAAAAAACTCCTGTTCTACAGAGAAGGGGGTTCCTTGTGAATAGACATCCGGCATATTTTCTATTTTTAAACGATCAAATAAGCTCAGTAATTCCGCTTTATATTTTTCTGAAATATCCTCTTTTTCAAGAGAATCCATATACATTTTTCTCGTTTCATAGTTAATATCTGCAGTACACTGTATATCGGTATACTGAAAAAATTTGTATAACCGGTTATAGTATTTTGCTTCTCCATTTGTAACTAAAGATATTTCTTCCTTTAATTTCTCAGATATTTTTTCCTGATATAACTTCGGAACAATTTTTAATACTGCCAAGGTAATCCCTCCTTCCTTTTACAGAAAATCTGCAATTTGGTATAAATCTTCATTATTTGAGTAGTATTGATCTGTCGCTTCTATCAATCGTTCATTATTTTCACCCAAGTATTTAATGGTAGTTTCGACTTTCTTATGCCCCAGGGCAAAACGAATGTCATTCAAATCCCACCCTTCTTTTCTTCTTTCCTCCGCAAAATAGTGTCGGAGCTGATGCGGATGGGAATTGATATCCGTTTTTTTGGATAGCCTTTTCAACATGCTATACACAGAATCCGCATCTAATGGCTCTCCTTTGTTTTTTCCTGTCAATTTTGTAAATAGATACTCCGAGTTCATCAGACTTTTTCGGTTATCAGAAATGTACTTAACCAAGAACTCAAAAGTTGTATTACTTAACAAAGCCATTCTATATTCTGCATTTTTTGCTCTTGCCAAGTTGGTATTGGATTCACGATACCTTACCCGAACCGTCCTTCTTTCAAAATCAATATCTTCGGTATAATGGATTCCCAGAATTTCCCCTAATCTAAGACCGGTTTCTGCCATCATTGCTATCAGCAATCGATCTCTATCATTCGTACAGGCATTTATCAGTTCCTGTATTTCTTCGGATGTTATTTCTTCCAGATTAGGTTCTTCTTCTTTGAAGAAACCTTTAAACGAATTCACTGCATTTTGATGATTTACTCCCATACTGTCAAAATACGATACTTTTTTTACTCGTAAGACTTTAAGCATTGGCAAAACATCTTCCAGTGCCAAAAACTGGTAGTATCTGAAGACTGCACCAAGATACATATTGCAGGTCTTATTGCTCGTCTGTGTGTTATGCTCAGTATGCTTTCCACTCTTAACCCAATACAAGAAATCAATAAAATGTTTATTCTGCTCTGAATAGGATCGCAATATAATCTCATCCAATCCTATCGTTTGCTCCTGCAGAAAATTGTAATAATATGAAAGTGCGAAAGCTGCAGATTTTACAGTATTCGGAGAAGCATTAATCTGATCCAGATGCTTCAAATACTTTGATGGAAGGATTTCAATTTCTTCAATATCAGAAATAATCAAAAAACGTGGTCTATTATCTTTCAAAATCGAAACAACCCTATATTTCAATCCACAGCCCTCCTTCCTTTCTTTTTGATTCATTTGACTTCTTTGACTTCTTGATTTACATTATACACAAAGATGTCAAAATGTCAATTACGTTTTTGACTTCTTTGACTTTTGCAAGAATATCAATAAAGCATTTTTTGATTTCTTTATGTTTTAAATTGATTTTTAGGGATATAATTGATAAGATAAAATACAAGAAGTCAATTTATACAAAGTCAAAGAAGTCAAGAGGAGATTTGAATGAACGAATTTATATCAAATTCAGGCACACTAATAAATCCTGACAGCGTTTACGATCAGGAAAGATTCATCAATATACTTCAAATCATTTTACAGAAAAAAACACAAAAAGAATTATCTGAACAAACAGGCTTAAATAATGCAACCATTTCACGAATGCTCAACGGTGCCCGATCTGGAAGACCATATAAAAGCACTATTGATAAAATTGCAAAAGCCATTGATGATCCAGAACTTATCCAAGAATTATATGATGCAACGGGATATTCTTCTAAGAAAATACGGGAACGAAAAAAGATAATTGCAGACAATGGATTTTCTCTGGATCTCTCTACTGTTCAGGTGCATGAAAAGTTTTTTTCTACTTTAATGCGTGGACTTTCCATGATGACAAGTCTGCATAAAGTTGAATGGACAATAAAATCTGGAACGCCCAGATCATACGATTATTTAATTGAATTAAAAGAGGGAAATATAGATTATTGGTATATTAGATATGTAGATAGAATTACTTCTGATGAAGAAAGAAAAAAAGCCTTAACTGCCATTTATGGAGAATTTGCAAAATTGAAATTGGACGGAAAAATTAAAGTTTCTTGCGCCACTCCTTCTTACGAAGATTATGATTATTTTGTTACAATTCCACCATACCAATTAAATACAAATGCTTCAATTATACATTTTGATTCTGAACTCGAAAGATTTGCAGACGAAACCTTTTTAGAGACAGCTTTACCACTTAAAGAAAATATTCCTGTTAAGGATTTTTGTAATCTTACCGAATCACTGATACTATAACTTTTTAATTTTATCACAGAGAGAGTTGCTTATGGCTCTCTCTTTTTTTAACGCTTCCTCCTCCCATGTTCTAACTCATTATGGCAAATCATTTTCTAAAGCAAGTATCGCCTAGAGTAACTCAAAATCCCATTTCTGGATTATGATTCTCTGACGAACTTAATGGAGATTACGATTCCCCATACCCTCAATATCACAAAATATCAAATTTTGCTATTAGCTCATAATAAACTTTCGCAGCTATCTGTTTTTGCACTCATAGTTATCAAAAGCTTTTTATAACCATCTGCTTCTACCAGTAACAAAATGTCAATAGTTTTTTAATCACTTTTTCAAAAAAGGCAAAAAAATAGAACGTATAGATTATTTCCATACGCTCTATCTCACATTTCATATTAAATTTTTGAATTCTACAAACTTGAATTTTTCTTGTTACTTATTTTTTTGATTGTGGCGTTTCTTATTCCACAGTGAACCTACCAACATACCGATTGCAGAGATTATTGCTCCGGCTACAATCATTCCCAAGTCAGGGGTATTCAGTTTGTTAAAAGCAATGTTGTTTGCCATTTTGAATGTGCCATATTCAGCAAGCATATACATTACGCCAAAGAAAAGAGTGAATGCCCATTTTCCTTTTCCCCAAAAGTTATTTTTACCAATAACAATAGATACAATAAATGTGGATATAGGAAGAATAAACCAAAGAAACATCAAACTGTAACCCATAGCGTCACTTCCACTTGTAAAAAACCAGAACACTATCATTGCAAACGCCCAAATCAAGAGATAGGAGAGAATCGTAATAATCTTGTTTCTGTTGGCATTGCTTTTCACAACATTCGTACTTTCTTCAAGATAATCATAATAGCTTTTCATTTTTCGTTCTCCTTTCAATAGATAGTCAAGAGAGACATCGTAGCATTCGCTCATTTTAATGACGCTGATAATATCTGGATAGGATTTTTCATTTTCCCAATTTGAGATGGTCTGACGACTCACACCCAACAATTCGGCAACCTGTTCTTGCGTCAGCTTTTTTTCAATTCGGGCTTCCTTGATTTTGCATCCAATATCATGCTCCATGCCACTATACCTCCTTGCACTTTTATTGTAGGAAAAACACTCACTATTGTCTACAAAATAGCTTTGACATCACTTATTATGCGTGTCAAAATCCTTTTACATCTGCCAAATCCCGATTTGTTACTCACATGATATCATATTTTTTCTTCAATTACATCCACCTAATTTTAATACACTGCCTGTCGACTTGCTTCTGTAACCAGCATCCGGTTAATCTTCTCCTGCATTGTTTCCTTTGCATTTTCATTGAAATGATAACGGACAACATAGACTGTCTGCCCGATTTTCTTTGTAAATGTGTTACCCTCTGTTTTTGTATTCATCATTTTTTCCATAATCATTTTTCCTTTCTTTTGGAGCCCCAGCAGAGAGTCATTCCATTGGTCTCTGTCAGAACATTATTCTTTAAATCAGGCCCAAAATGGGCACTTCCAGTTTCACAGGCTACCTATATATAGCCTTTTCATTTTTGCTTGCAAAAAGCCTTGTGATCACAGCACTTTTTTAACGTAAAAAGCGTTTTAATATGATGCAGCCAACGACAAGAAGCATATCTAACAAATATCATTGTCTATCACTTCTGTTTTCTCTGCCGATATCTCTCTGGTTAATGCCTAATAATCTTCCCTGCCAGACAAGACGATAAGTACAGCGTTTGCTTCTATCGTGTTTCCAAATACTTTCTTCCATCATCCGATGGTTCTTCATCAAGTTTCAGTCCGTGACGTTTACAGATATCTAAAAACATTGTCCGGCAGGCAGAATCGGCTGCAGATTCAAAATTTTATTATTCAAAAATAAATAAAAATGGATTCCACCAAAATACCCATCACCAAAAATGTACTGGACACTTCTATTCATTATATTTGCACCAACAACTTGAAGTTATCTTCCTGCTTACGACTTTCCAACAACATAAACTCCAAATATCATTTTGATAATATAAAGATACTTCTTTCTTACCCCAGAGCAAGATCCACCTGTGTTTAACAATATTGTCTTTCATCACAATATTCTCTCATCAGGTTTTCATCTTGCTGGAGATTCCCCAAACCCATTTTTCTATTTATGCCGAGGTCTCAGTACACACTAGAGCAAGATCCACCCCGGTAATACCATATCGCTATTTTAGCAATATGATATTTTCCGGATGTAGGATTCTTGCTGAGGATTGTGCTCCCCAGTTCCTCACATTCAGCATAAATATATAATTGGTTCCTCGAATTTCTTCGGTCACAGCACAGGGAGAAAAAATAGGCTAAACAGCCCTATATCCCTGTGAAATCACCATGTGATTATAAAAACAGCAAGGACAGGAAGTGTGGATACACTTCCGCAAAATTGCCAATTTCGGAGCCATATCCAAAATTGAAAAATACATAAAAATCAAAAATCCGAAACCTTACTCGATATCCAAATTTATAATTTTTACATATTACAAAAAAACCAATATGAAAATTTTACAAATTTTGTAACACCTGTAAAATTCCCATATTGGTTTTTATTCATCTTTTATGGATTTGGAATATTCTATGTTTTCAAATATTTTACTTTGAGCAAAAAAACAGCTCTATAAACTTTTATCATTGCATTTTCTGGTATAATTTCATCAACTCTCCCACACAATCTGCTTCCGTCATTTTTGTACTAAAGCCATATGCAGCCATAACAGCTTTATCATTTGCAGTATGTGCTCGCCGTAACTCGGCTGGCATTGTTAAAGGATCATATAAAGCCGCAAGATTACTATTCGGATATAATGTTCTTGCTTTCAAAATTTCCTGTGCCGATTTTTCAATTTGTTCCCGATTCTTCTCCGTTACTACAGGCCACGGGAAATTGTTATACACTATTGTGTTTGAATAACTATAATCACTTTTTAATCTTCCACACACTGCTCGCATCCATGCCATATGAACATTCGACATCAATACACCAAATTCATAAAATGATGCATTTGGCATAGTGAATAATTTGTCTCCCGGAATAATTTCACCATCTAAATAATCCATTGGAATATATCTACGATTCTGAGAAGAAACTTTGGGAATCGCAATATATTGATTTTTATGTTCAAGTATTGATGCAAATAAAGTTGGATTCTCAGCCGCTTTTTTTGTGTTCGCTCTTGTACTACTAAGTCTAAATTCACGTACTTTATTCACTCGTTCTAATATCATCGGACATTTTTTTAATAATCCAGGATCAGCTCCAACAAGCCAAATACAATATCTCGGCTTTCGATCAATAAAATCTTTTCCCATCATATAATGTCTAAAAAACGGAGAAGCCTGTGGTTCTTTTTCCAAAAACTCTTCCTTTTCCTCTTCCGTCAATATTAAAAATCCACCATCAATTGCTTGCCCACCTAATGCTATTTCAGGAACATTACACAATGGTTTCATTCTTTTTTCAATGAATATATTTTCTGCATCAAGCAAATATCCATTAATATTATTCGCCGGAATTGTGTTCTCACCTGAAAAAATTATTTTCTGCTTATTATTTACAGCTCTACTAAAGCCAACAATTACACAATGAACATGCGCTTTTATTGACGCTTCACTATCCCATATAAATGTTCTGTATGCAAAATCAATGTGTAGACCTGATTCAAAAAGAGGTTTCCAGAGAATCGAAACACTTTCTCCCTGTGTAATTGAATTAGTTGATACCAATGCTGCTCTGATATTATAATTTCCCATATAGTCAGCCGCTTTTTTATACCAGCAACTAACATAATCAAGATTTCCTATACTCTTCCATCCTTCAAATATCTTCTCAACATCTTCCTTCTGCTCCGACGCCATCCAACGTGCTCCTACAAATGGCGGATTTCCCATTATAAACGATAATTTTTCTGCAGGAATTACATCATTCCAATCAATTCTTAATGCATTTCCTTCTGTGATATTTACATATGTCTTTAAAGGAAGAAAATCATCATTAAATCCATACACAATATTTTTCGTTTCTTCCAACATTTGAGATTCTGCAATCCATAAAGCCGTTTTTGCAACTGTAACTGCAAAATCGTTAATCTCTATTCCATAAAATTGCTGAATAGAAACTCTAATTGGATTATTTACCTCTACCAATGTCATTTGTCCGCCAACTTTTTCCCTTATCACCTCATTCTCCAAACGACGAAGCGACAGGTATGTTTCTGTAAGGAAATTTCCGGAACCACACGCAGGATCAAAAAATGTAAGTGATGCCAATTTATTTTGGAATTCTTCCAATTTTTTATCTCTGGTACGCTTCACTTGAATTGCTCTAACACTATCAAATTCCTTTTGCAAATCTTCCAAAAAAAGAGGACTAATAACTTTATGAATATTTTCAATAGATGTATAATGCATTCCTCCTGAACGTCTGGTCTCAGGATTTAATGTAGATTCAAATACCGCTCCAAATATAGTTGGAGAAATATCACTCCAGTCAAAATCTTCTGACGCTTTTGTAAGAAGTAATTCTTTAATTTCCTCTGTAAAAGGTGGTATCTCAATAGTTTCATCAGCAAATAACCCACCATTTACATATGGGAACTGAGCAAGTTCTTCTTCCAAATACTCGTCTCGCTCTGATACAGGTGTATCCAATATCTTAAATAATTCTATTAAAGCTCTCCGGCAATCCTTTACTTCATATGTTTCCAAATAATCGTGAAACATATTTCTCTTTCCAAAAATACCAGCATCTTCTGCATACAAGCAAAAAACAATTCGCACACATAAAGCATTCAGGCTCTTTAGTTTATGCTCTCTTTTTTCTTTCTGCTCAAATGTTTCATCCTTTTCCTTAATATCTGGTATACGATATTGTTTTAAAAACGCATCATAAATAAGCCCAACAATACCTCCTGCTTTTATTGATACTTCCATTTCATGCGATATTGTCTTTACTTCCTTTTTCACCAAGAAGTCCAACAATGGATATTTGCTTTGTAATTCATCTAAAGCAATCTTTGTCGGTTCTGGCTGTTTCTGGTTCATATCATAAATCCAAATTTCAGCAAAATTTGACGTAACAATCCATCGAGCTCTTTCATCAAAAGTCAGTTTCCCATTATATCTGTCTGCCTGTTCAAATGGAGTAAGATCAACATCTCCTGAATTCCTGATTTTCTGATCCAATGCTTTTCCAAGACTCTTCTGTTCAATGATTACTCGTGTTTCAGGAATATATACATCAATACGTTTTGTATTTCCATCAATTACAACTTTCTTTTCAAAATTCAAACGTTCTGTCACATTATCCATTCCCAAAACATTCGTCAATAAATCAATCCAATAAGAACGTCCATCTTCATCTTCTTTCCCTTTTCCCATCCATCGGTTTACAAATTGACGGGCAGCCTCTCTTTGTTCTGCATCTGTCATGCTTTTTTCCTCCTAAATAATCGTGCATTCACCAATCTTTCTCCGACTATTTTTACATATCATATCCACAGTATATCATAAAATTATTACAGAACAGCATTCATATATCATTATTTGTATTTTGTCTACACACAAGGAACTTCTACCGCCAAATCATAATAATATTGATACATGATCATGTTATCTTTTGCTTCTATATACACTCTCTGAGCTTCTTTCATCAAGTTATTCCAAATATCTTTCCATTCACTAGGAGCCGAATCTAAAAACCACATATTATTAAATGACATTTCTATCGTCCCCCATAAATCATCTTCTTTACGCTCAGTTTTTATATTCATCTGCATATTTCGTGCAATTTCCAATGCATCTTTTTGTAAAAAAGTGAATTTCACTACTTTTTGAGGATCTGGAACTTTCTTAAAACGACGCATATGAGCTTCTGCCTTTTTAATAATTGTTTCCAATTGTTCATCATGCCATTTTTTATCCTCTAGTATCTCTTCTTCTGACATTTGCGCTTTTTCTGCATTAATTTCTCTTTGCATTTCTTCCAATTCACGCTGTGCAATATCATAATATTTCTTTTCAATCACCATAATCTCCCAACTCCATAAAAAAAGAAACAGTCAACATTTTCGTTACAACTGTTTCCTTTATTTTTGAAGTCCCCGGAGCATTTGTATCACTACATTCTGTTCTTTTTCATCAAGATTATTCCAAATATTCAGAACCTCTTGTTGTGATTCTGATAAACTTACTGGAACATCCATTCCGGCAAAGAATTGTGCCATTGTTACTCCCAGTGCATCACATATCTTTTCTACAGTAGGCATAGTTGGTAAACTTTCTTTAGCAATAATTTTTCCAATCGAAGATTGAGATATACCAGTCAACTATGACAGCCGATATTTGCTCATATCACGTTTTTTACATAAAGCTATAATATTGTCCGCAATATAATCCTCTGTGCGCAAGTAAATACACCTCTTTCCGATAGTAGTTACCTTAATTGTAACTAGAAATCCGCAAAAATATTAGAGATGTATCTTACAAGTATTTACTAAGGGAAACAGTAGTATTAAAACAAAAAAAATAGAACTATATAAAGTTGTATTCCATTAATGTCAGCTTATTATCTAAATGCTCATATTCTCTTTGTACCTCTTCAATTTTATCATATAGTTTCAGCACTGTCGAACCCTTTATCATTTTATTTTCTTGGCACATCTGCCGGAATTTTTCTTTGTACTCCCGCAGTATTTTTCCTTTTTCCTCTAATTCCTCCAATGTTTTGATTTCCTCTTTATCTGCCATGTATTTTCCTCCCAGACATAATTTTTAATACATAAATGATAACCCTTTTTTCGCTGTTGTTCAATTACAACTTATCGCCTTTTTCTCGCATCAATCGACAATCTTCTTTTTGCTATATACATATGATATACTTCTCTTTATACAACCAATTGCTGTTGTATAGCTCACCATTTTTTCTATCTACAACACAAAAAAGTCAAGTTGTGATGGAAAGGAGGTGAGGACATGGAAATAAATTATGCACTTATAGGCAAACGTATAAGAGAAACCCGCAAACAACGAGGATTATCTGCCGAGGAGCTGGCTGAAATTGCTGATCTTTCTACTGTTTATATAAGCTATATAGAAAATGCCAAGCGTAAACCCAGTTTAGAATCTTTAATCAAAATTAGCAACGCACTTGAAATTACTATTGATGAATTACTCTATGGGAACTTGTTATACAATCCTACGGAATATCAAACTGACATTGATTTATTAATGGCAGATTGTACCAGCACTGAAAAACGTTACATATTCGAGGTTCTTTCAGCCATAAAAAACATTTTACGAATCAATGATTGGCATCTATCCTCAAGACACAATTACGATGCTGATAACCCGAATGATTATTAAATCATTCAATAACAATCAAATATCTATTTCTACATAAACCATCCGTTAATCACTTAACTGATGGTTTATGTCTTTTTCAATCAAAAAATTCTATGATAGTTATATCAACTATAAAGGATGTCGCTATTGATGAAAGAAAGTGAAGAACGAAGCAGTAATATTGATGAACAAAAAGCCAGAATCCGGCAAAGATACAAAGGTATTGATCCAGAAGAACTGGAAGTAATCCCGGCACTTCCACCAGAGGATATTTTTAAAACAGAGAAAAAACTACGAGTAGCTGTATATGCAAGGGTATCTACGGATGATCCACGCCAAACATCCTCATATGAATTACAGAAAAATCATTATCAGGATGTAGTAAATAAAAATCCGAATTGGATGCTTGTAGAAATATATGCCGACGAAGGCATTTCCGGCACCTCGCTTCAACATAGAGATGCATTCAAAAAAATGATTGAAGATTGTGAAGCTGGAAAAATTGATTTAATCATAACAAAAAGTGTATCACGATTTGCAAGAAACGTTGTTGACTGTATACGATATGTACGAGAGCTTTCTTCACTCCGTCCACCCGTCGGTGTATTTTTTGAAACAGAGCATTTAAATACTCTTGATCCCAAAAGCGAAATGATTCTGTCATTCATGTCAACACTTGCGCAGGAAGAAAGTCATACCAAAAGTGAAATTATGAATTCTTCCATTGAAATGCGTTTTCGTCGGGGAATATTCCTTACACCTCCTCTGCTCGGATATGACCAAGACGAAAATGGAAATCTTGTAATCAATCCACATGAAGCTAAAATTGTGCAGCTTATTTTTTATATGTATCTGAATGGAAGCAGTGCTCAACAAATTGCTGATTCTTTGACAGAACTCGGTTGTAGAACAAAAAAGAATAATGATGTCTGGTCATCCAGTACCATACTACAAATCCTTCAAAATGAACGCCATTGTGGGGATGTTCTGGCGAGAAAAACATGGACTCCGAATTATCTTGACCATAAATCAAGGAAAAACAATCAAGACCGTAATCAATACAGAAAAGTCGGACATCACGAAGCTATTATCTCCAGAGATGATTTCATAGCTGTTCAAAAATTAATTACAAATGCGAAATATGGAAATAAGGAGATTTTACCAGAATTACATGTGATACAAGAAGGCTCTCTAAGTGGATTTATAAGCATTAATCCAAGATGGTCTGGATTTAAAGCCAGAGACTACTTTGAAGCATCTCAAAGCGTCCTTAAACCGGAAAATATGAATGCACCTGATACAGTTACTGCTTCCGCCGGTTCCTTCGATTTAAGAGACTATGAAGTTGCCAGAGGACAATTTTTCTCCTCGGTTGGTCGGATTTCTGTTTCTTTTTCATATAAACAGATCTCTTTTAACAAAGACGCTATACGGAAATTTCCAAACATAAAATTTGTCGAAATGCTAATACACCCAAGATCAAAACTACTTGCTATCCGACCATGTTCCTCGGAAACCAAAAATAAAGTGCAGTGGTCACGTCTCAAAGATGGTCAACCTATTCCAAAACCAATTTCCGGCGCTGCATTTTTGCCAACATTATACGAGATATTTAAATGGGACAAAAAATGCAAATATAGAATATTAGGAGTTGCACACCAAAAAGACAATGAAAATGTCCTTATCTTCAACATGGACGATACAGAAATACGAATACCGACAACTACCAACGACGTATCCTCCCCCAATAACAATACGCCTGATACAATATCTGATTCTAAGAGTGTGTTAGCTTATCCTGCCGACTGGATGAATAGCTTCGGTAATAATTATTATACTCAATCTCAAGCGCCAGAATTAACAGAATTTACAGCGGACAAAAACTGGCAGACTGCTTCAGAAAGTAAACCTTATAAAGAACCTGAGCTACAAACCACTCCCAAAGAAACCATTATACAAAATATAAAGAATATTATTACAGAAATTAAAGGAGACACCCAATGAGCGAGCAACCTACAAATCAATGGAATATGACTACAGAACCTTCTGATATGATGAAAATCAACACACCTATGCCAATAACAGTCGCATCCAACCCCTCAAATCAAATGGAAGTCACTGACGATGATTCTTTCAGCTATGACGGTTATCAAGTTGTACGTGGCGAATTCTTCGCTCATATTTACGAACCTTCGTTTACGCTTAATAACTACAAGGTATCTGTAAATACCGCCTGCATAAAAAAACTACCCGATGTCGAATATGTGCAAATATTAGTCAATCCCATTGAAAAAAAACTGGCTGTCCGTCCCTGTCGAGAAGAAGAAAAAGACTCTTTTCGTTGGTGTTCCTCTGGGAAAAAACGTTCGCCAAAACAAATCACTTGTCGGATTTTTTTTGCTAAAGTGATATCTCTCATGGACTGGAATCCTAATTATCGGTACAAGATTCTCGGCAAACTAATTCGTTCTGGCAATGAAATACTGTTCATTTTCGATTTAACTTCACCTGAAATATTTCCTCGTACACTAAAAGACAATGGAACTGTAACCACTGCTAGGACACCTTCTTATCCTGAAGAATGGAAGAATCAGTTCGGTATTCCAGTGGAAGAACATCAAAAATCAATGCAAGTTAATATATTTGAAGGCTACGCAGTATTTGACATACAAGAAAAGAAGAAGGTAACTGATAAATCCACAGAAAAAGCAAAAAAACCATCAACAGCAGAAAGTGAGGAAAAATCCTATGAACAACAAACACTCTTCCCATCCACTAATATGTATTGACTTTAAAAAGAATCGTATACGAATCCACCGCAATACACTCCGTCAAATTGGTAACCCAGAATATATTCAACTTCTTGTTAATCCTGATCAAAAAATGATAGGTATAAAGGCTAGTTGTGCGGAGGATAAATTGGCACATAAAGTTAAGGATTATTTTGTCATCAATGGTAACAGTTATGAGTTATACAGCCGAGAATTACTATATTCACTTTCCCAGCTTAACCTTTCTTGGGAGAAATTTAACATTTTCCGTTTAGAAGGCAATATTTACCCAAATAAGAAAATAGCTCTATTTTCCATGGATAACATCATCACAAAACTGCCACAAACAGAATTCAAATCAGAAATAATTGGAGATGAGTATGCGCAATTATAGTATATATACATTAAAAACAAAACTAGAATTCACCAATTTGTATCAATATCTCGGTGAAAAAGATTATAAACAACTTGAACAACAGATATTATGTCATTCCTATCATACCCCCATCTGCACCTGGAATGGTATTGTCATTAATGGCATAGAAGCATATGAATTATTTCGTAAACACAGTATTCCTTTCCGAATAAAAAGACTCCATTTTTCCAGTAAAGAAGATGTAATTTCATGGATATGTACTGACCAACTTAAACGAGAGGATTTAACCAATATCAATAAAAAATACCTGATTGGGAAAAAATATGATGCTGAAAAAATATTAGTTTCAAGACAACTTTCATCTACGAATAAATCTCATATTTCCGGTGCAAGCATCGCAGCCAAAAAAATATCCGAAGAATGTAATGTAGCAACGGCTACCGTTTACAAATATTCTGCTTACAGTAGTGCACTAGATATAATTGATGAAAAAGTTCCGGATCTGGTCAAACGAGTTCGCTCTGGTCAGCTCTGGATTTCCCAAGCTAATATTATTGAGCTTTCAGGATTATCAAAAGAGCAGCTTTTAAGTCTAAATAACTACCTCCTTGCCGAAAAGATAGAACATCTCAGTTATCATGATATGAAACGGGAATTACTGTGGAATAATTACGCCAAGCCGATATTAAAGAAAGAATCTTCCGTTTCTATTCCATCTATACGCAACCTGCCACAATTTGATCCAGATGCGGAAATTGCAAGTCTTACATTGACGATTCCATCATGGAACAGTTCTATCGAAAGAGTATTAAAAGTTTCAGATTTTAAAATTGCATCTGATACAGCAAAATATAAGCTTAAATATCAGCTTATGTGCCTAATATCAACCACAAATAATATTTTAAAAAAATTGGAGGAAATATAATTATGGATGGAAATACCGAAGATTTACAAAAGTTTGTTCCCCAAGTGCATTTTGAGCAAATACCTATTAAAAATTTATGTTCAAATCAAGATTACCAACGTAATCTTTCCATCAAACACGTTCAGCGTGCTGCAGCTAATTTTGACCTTTATCAGATAAACCCTGTAAAAGTAAGTAGACGTGATGGGATAAATTATGTATTCAACGGACAACACACTATAGAAATTGTCGCTCTTATCTCTGGATCAAGAGAAACTCCTGTCTGGTGTATGGTTTATGATGATCTTGTTTACACCCAAGAAGCAGATATTTTTGCAAATCAGATGAAATATGTCAAATCGTTACTACCTTATGAAATATTCATGGCTAATATTGAAGCTGGTAATGATAGAGAACTTATTATTCGTGACCTTGTTGAATCATATGATCTCTCTATTACTTCTTCCTCTCGCCCCGGAGGTATATGTGCTGTATCCACTTTAATTAATATCTATGAAAAATATGGTTTTCACACTCTTGATCGTGTTTTACGCCTTTGCGTTGCCACATGGGAAGGTGCGCCTATGTCCTTTAGTTCCAATATGCTTAATGCTATTGCCCGTCTGGATAATGCTTATGGAGAAACAATGAAAGATGACACATTTAAAGAAAAAGTAGGGCGTGTCTCTGTCAGAGAAATCAGTCGTACTGCCAGAGAACGTCGTGCCGGTTCATTAGGATTCGCAGAAGCTCTTTTACTAGAATACAATAAAAAATCCAAGTATTCACTTCCTTTTGAAAAATTATACACTCATAAAACACCCAAAAAAAGAGAAACCTCAACTGAAGATGAATCCGGTCAAAGTTCCACTCCAGAAGGTCAGTTAGATTTATTTTCTACGGATCAGGACAATGCTCAGGCTCTGCCAAACGAATAGCGCAGAGCCTTATCCTTCGTTCTATCCATACTTTCTCTACTTTAAGGTTCCCTTTCATGCATGCACTATTTTATCTTATCCCAAATTCATCATCCGCTCCATCCGCCACCTTATATATGAATACCCATTCCAAATATTTGCTTTTACCGGATACTCTTTCCTGTAAACAAATACAGTGTGATATTTAACAAAATGCAGTCTACACCAGTTATGTATATCCTTCATATATATGTTATTTATACCGTTCACCCACCGTTCTAAAGACCATATGTCTTTATCTGACAATAGCTCCATTATGAACAGTACATTATAATATTGAATGACACCTACTCTCTTCCTTTCCTCTATTAACCTTTTACACAATAACCTATACTTAATGTTCATATCGTTCCTATGTCCTCCCTCTAATCTATATTTTCCATCCTTATACACGTTATATATATAATTGTTATATAGTACATATAATGCTTTGGATCATATCCAATGCCTCCTCACCGCGGACCTCACCAACGATAATTCTGTCCGGCCGCATCCTCAAACTGGTACGAATCAGGTCCCTCAGTGTCACATTACTGACTCCGTCACCATCCGCCTGACGCACTTCCATTCTCACCAGGTTCTCTATTCCGTGGATCTGAAGTTCCGCAGAATCCTCAATGGTGATCACCCGCTCTGTTTTAGGAATGTAATCCGCCAGAACATTCAAAAATGTTGTTTTCCCTGTACTGGTAGCCCCGCTGATAAATATGTTGTACCCTGCTTTCACAAGCACTTTCAAATATTCTGCCGCCTCCTGACTGATGGACTCCCAGCGGATCAAATCCTCCATTGTGATCGCTTCCTCGGGAAATTTTCTGATTGTCAGAATCGGTCCGTTGAGTGCCACAGGATCCAGGACAACGTTCACTCTGGATCCGTCTTTCAATCTTGCATCCACAATAGGAATTGATTCATTGACCTGTCGATTGGAGCGTGAAACAATCTGCTGGATTACGTCTTCCAATTTTTCCCGGGATTCAAAATGCCTGTCCCAGGTATAAATCCGGCCATCTCTTTCATAAAAAATCGCATCCGCCCCATTCACCATAATTTCTGTTACTGTTTTGTCATCAATCAGCTCCTGCAAAAGATCCAGTCTCCGGATCGCATTGAACAATTCCTGCCGCAGTGTCAGCTTCGTAACCGCACTCATATATACTTCCCTGCTTTTTTCCATAATAACCGAATCTATAATTTCCTCAATCTGTGCATCCGATAATTCACTGCTCATATCCATTCTCTGACGCACCGTCTCCTGCAGCTGCTGTTTCAAATTCTGAAACTGCTCCATATCTTCATCCCCGCCCTCTATTCTTCAACATTCAATCTTTTTACCTTCTCTGAAAAGCCCTCTCCGGCTGCCTTCCCAGCTGCCTTCAAAAAACGTTCTGTCAATTGTTCCGACCATGGCGTATGCTCCCCTGCTACATACCATTCATCACAACTGTCCATAACAATTCCCGGCGGCATCGCCGTACCGAAATCCAACAAAATCTGATCGTACTTTGTGTCTTTACAAAGCCTCTCAAGGCAAAACCGCCAGTCTTCCTCCTCCAATTCCCACATCTCCATCGGCATCGCCGCCCCGGCAATATATTCCACCGGTCCTTTGACAGCCATTCTTTCAACTTTCATCCCCAAATTACTGCTTCTTTGCTTCACATAATAAATAATCTCTGATAATCCTTCCTGCCTTCTTTCCCCCTCCATATACTGCTCAAATATCGTCACTGTTTCAAAATTCAAATACAGCAAATTCCCCATTTTGCCTTTCTGTCTGCACATTTCAAGTACCTTAAGAAAACTCTTTTCATTATTCACAGGCCTGTATATCCCTGCACACACACTCTCCTTTTTTCCATGATTTCTTTCCCCCTGCAACATCCATCCATTTTCCTCACAAAATTCCAATAATCTTTGATAAATCACCCCTGCTGATTGGTATTTGTACACATTCCTCCCTTCCATTCCGATTATTTGTCCACTTTCATCCAGTATACATACATTCCCCTCTTTGACTTTTTCCCCATACAGCGCCATCAGTGATGAAGTTATCAACACCAGATCTGCCTTTTTCCACTTTTCATCCGATATCGGATGTTCCAGATACAGTTGGATATTAAATGGCGAATATGCCTGACGCCCAAGAAACGCGGCCAGCCTTTCTCCATAACATTTTCCTTTTTCCAGTATCAGCAACGTTACATTTTTCAACGCATTCGGTCACCACCTCTCACAAACTACCCATATTCCAAACAACAATCTCTGCTGCCAGTGCCAAAAAAAGCGGCACAGCAAACGGTATGATAAAGTGCTCTCTTCCTTGTAAATGCGACATATCCATATAAGGTTCTGCTCCATGCCTTTGTATGCGCTGCGCATAATGCAGCAAATATCTGAAACGTTCTTTGCAAATGTCATATTTCAACATTTTCAACAGTGAAATAACCGCACCAAATACCAGTGACACAATCAGTATCCGTACAGACTTTACAGGCCCCATATAGACAGCCATTGCCATCATAAGCTTCAAATCTCCGGCACCAAACATTGACAGGACAAAAAGACCTGCACAAAGGATGAAAATCAACACCATTCCTGCTGCACCATCGATCACGCCTCCGGAACCATCTGCCCAAAAGCGCAGGATATACCCGTTTAAAGCCCCAGCCAGTATGAGTTCATTCGGAACCCAATAACTGCGGTAATCTTTCACGGCAGCTGCTGCCATAAATAGCAGCAGCGTCATCTGTAAAATCATGGTCTCACACCCTGTTATTCAATTTTATCGTTTTAAAAGGGGAATTTTTGATGAATTGGATTTTGTATCTGAATTATAGCAGTCCCTATCTGCTTTGTAAATGCGATATTATCTGATTCTTATCAATATTCATCGGAATAATCTGACTTTTTTCGAGTCCTATCCATGAGCTTCGACATTTTCAGACATAGATTTGAATAAAACTAAGCCCATAGGCCAGCAAAAGTCCGGGAACGCCCAGTATTGCGCAGCTCAAAAAAGTCAGCACATTGACGCCTACCGGCAAAACAATCCCGGCGGCAGTAAGAAAGAAAGAAAAAACAGTAATAAAAAAGGACCCCAAAAGTCCTCTGATCAGAAAACGAAGCATCTTTCGTCACCCGTTTTTCTTTAAGATATGCCCCTGTCCTTTTTTTAAGAACAGAGGCATGCCCAATAATTCAGTCTATTTTATTTTCTTATAATGACCGGCCAATTTGTGAATATCTTCTTTGGTATAGCGTCTCGCCGGTTTCTGTGGTTCTTCCGGCTTAGGTTCTACATAATCAAACTTGAAAATACATACACCATAAGCACCCAGATGATATTTAATAGAGTAGTCCTTGAAATCCCAGCTTTCCTTCACAGCTTCAATCGGTTCCGAATTCACCAGACCTGTGCCGCCGTATTCTGCAGCATTGCTGTTAAAGACCTCTGTATAGGTTCCCGGACACAGTACACCGGACTGAAAATTCTCATAAGCCACCGGTGAAAAATTGAAATGACATAACAAACAGTTCTTCTTATCCTTGGTCATACGGCAGAATGTCAGCATATTGTGCTCCGCATCAGAACCGTTAATCCATGCAAAACCTTCCGGTGAATCATCCAGTTCATACAAAGCCGGCTCATTCTGATAGAAATGCAGCAAATCACAATAGTAATGGTTCAGCTGCTGATGCTCCGGATATTTCTCAAGCAAATGCCAGTCCAGGCTCTTAGCCTCATTCCATTCCGCTGTCTGGGCAAAATCCTGTCCCATAAACAGCAGTTTCTTGCCCGGATGCATCATCATCAGACCATAGGCTGCTCTGAGATTGCCGAACTTCTCCGGCATTGTTCCCGGCATCTTGTAAATCATAGATTTCTTCAAATGCACAACTTCGTCATGCGAAAGCACCAGCACATAATTCTCGCTGTAAGCATACATAAAGCTGAATGTGATCTGATTCTGATGGTACTTACGGAAAATCGGATCGCACTTCATATACTCAAGGAAATCGTGCATCCATCCCATGTTCCATTTATAAGTAAAGCCAAGACCGCCGTCATCCACATCTCCAGTTACCTTCGGCCAGGCTGTAGATTCTTCCGCGATCATCATAGCCCCCGGATTTCTCTGTGCCACAATAGAATTCAGATGTTTCAGGAAAGTAATGGCCTCATAGTTCTGATTGCCGCCATCCTCATTCGGAATCCAGTTGCCGGAAGAACGACCAAAATCAAGATACAGCATGGAAGCCACTGCGTCCACACGCAGACCATCCACATGGAACTTCTCAATCCAGAATAATGCATTGGCCACAAGGAAATTGGAAACCTCTGTTCTGCCGTAATTAAAACAATAGGTGCCCCATTCCGGATGTTCTCCCTTTCTCGGATCCTGGTGTTCATACAGTGCTGTACCGTCAAAACGTCCCAGTCCAAACTCATCCTTCGGAAAATGTGCCGGTACCCAGTCCAGAATAACGCCAATGCCATGATCATGCATATAATTCACAAAATACATGAAATCCGCCGGTGTACCGTATCTGGCTGTCGGAGCATAGTAGCCGGATACCTGATAGCCCCAGGAACCATCAAAAGGATGCTCAGAAAGACCGATCAGCTCCACATGCGTATAACCCATTTCCAGAACATAATCTGCCAGCTCCACCGCCAACTTCTTAAAATTATAAAATTCTCCCGGCATGGAAGGATCTTTCTTCCATGAACCCGGATGCACTTCGTAAATTGCCATTGGTGATTCTGTCTTCTTCTCCTGATGCGCCTTCCGCCATGCCTGATCCGTCCAGTCAAAATGTCGTATATCTGCAACAACAGATGCATTATCCGGACGCAGCTGTGACTGATTGCCATAAGGATCCGCTTTCAAAACCGTATAGCCCTGGCTGGTCTCCACCGCAAACTTATATAAATCTCCTGCCTTCACCCCCGGAACAAAGATATCCCATATTCCGGACTGCTGAACCGGCTGCATCGGATGCGCCGATCTGTCCCAGTTATTAAAATCGCCTACCACACTGACACTTCTTGCATTCGGTGCCCATACAGAGAAATAGGTGCCCGCTTTGCCATCTTCTTCAGCCAGATGCGCCCCCATCTTCTCATAAATCTCATAATGTGTCCCCTTTGCAAATAAATAGGTGTCCAATTCTGAAATTCTGTGTTCTAAAGCCATTGTATACCTCCCTGTTTCCTAGACGTAAATCCCGTATAAAAACTGATGAACCAATTCGTGTGCCTGACCTTCTGATAATTCCGGTCTGCTTTCTGCATCTCTGCCAAACCAGTAGAGCATATAATTGTTCAGCATTCCGAAAAAACCGATACTGTACTGTTCCTGGCGCCCCCTCATATTGCCGATAATATCTCCGGCTTTCAGAAACATGTCGGTCAGCATTCTGATAATCTCCTGCATGCACGGATAAATCACTTTGTAGGTGTCGGATCCTTTCGCAGAATACATCATGGCCATCATCAGTTTGTAATAAGCCTCATGACTGCTGCAGAAATCCAAATAAAACTTCGTCAGACGCTCCAGATTCATCGGCAAATCTCCTGCATATTCTGCACGTTCTGCCAGGCCGTCCCTCAACTGCACATAATTCTCCCTGGCAACTGTCTCAAGCAAACCGTACTTGCTGCCAAAATAATGATACAGCGTTGGCTTCGTCACTCCGGCCGCATCTGCAATTTCCTGAACACCAATGGCATCATAGCCTTTTTCATAGAAAAGCTGCAATGCTTTCTGCAAAATATTCATCCGATTGTCCATGCTTTTACCTCCTGACACCAGTATACCATTCGGTATAATAAAAAGCAATGGCTTTGCTTATTAATTCTCCTTCAAACTGTATCCATCTTCACTATTTCCTTCCAGAGTATACTTCAGCAAATCCCCGTACTTCGTATGAAGCGGTAATGCCTCGCACACCTCATGCCATTCTCCGGAAATATCCCTTACAGAAACACTGAGTGTCAATTTTGAAACTTCTTCGTCCGTCAGCGTCCTGTTAAACCGGTCCGGACTCACTGTAATGACTGTCTGTTCAGGATGTTCTCCCTTCTCCCAATACATAACAGAACTGCAAACGGTTCCAACACGGGATTCAAAGCCAAAGCCGCAGTCCAACCCATCCATATCTACCTGTTGAGAATGATAAATCACAACTTTAAAATTATAATTTTCGTCCCTTTCAGTTCCCGAAATAACATAGAATCCATCATCTGTGATAAAATCCAGTTGCGTCAGCATTTCCTGCAGGGCTTTTGGTGACTCACCACAGGTTTTGATATTCTTTCCTACATAAGCAGATGCTTCCTCCGCTGTCATCTGCAATGTTTCCACACCATTATTACCCTCCGCTGTCATCATGTATCCCCATGAAACTGAACCAAGGTTGTCTACCAGTGCCAACATTACACAGGCATCTTTTTTCATCTGCTCCAGAGCTTTCTCTTTCTTTTCCCCTTTCATCGGATATTGAATGATAAACTGACAATCATACGGTTCTTCAGATGTCTCCAAGGAAATGTGATATGCGCCAAAATGATTACCGACACCGACTGTATCTGCCAACGTTTTGACTGCAACTGCATCTCCTGCATACGGCGTTTTCGCCTGATACAAATCCGATGTCATTTTGCTGATATTCTCTCCCTGATCCCAGATAATTCTATCCCCAAGCCATACCTGGTCAGCTGCATTCACCTTGGAATAGCCTGCAACAAACTGGTTCGGATGCCTGCTTTCCACCGGTGATGAATAAATTTTCAAATGGGTAATGCCATCCTCGTCCTCTTCACCAACCAACCTTGTATATCCGCGATTAGCATTCTTAAAATTACCCAGAATATTCAGCTGACTGTCATTGCTGTTCCACTGCAGAGAATAATCTATTTCATCCGCCGACATTTCTTCCCCCTTCTGATAAGTCTGATGATAATAAACCGCTGCAAAAAAAACTGTCAGAATCACTACCACCAGCATCAGATTCAACCGATGCTTCTGTTTAATTTTTTTCAGAAAATTAATTTCCTTTTTTTCTTTTTCCATCACCTCTGAATTTTCCTCAGCCGACGTCTCATCCGCTTTCATTCGCTCATACATATCCCTGCATGAAACACAGTCCGCCAGATGGTCTTTGACGGCTTCATTTGTTTCATCGCTGGTCAGCCCATCCACATAACTCGGCAAAAGGTCCTGCACAATTTCACATCTCAATTTATCACTCATTCCCATCCAGCTCCTTTCTTAGTTTTTCCTTACCGCGATAGTAAGTTACCCGGGCCCAGTTTTCTGTCCGTCCGGTGATTTCTCCAATCTGTGCAAAAGATAAATCACCAAAAATTCTAAGATACATAACTTCTCTGACCGCTACATCTAACTGATGCAATTTCCTTAAAATTTCGACACGTCCATACTCTGAAAGCACTGTTTTCTCCGGCGTCACATACGTTTTTTCTGCTCCTGTTTTCGCCAACGCCTCCGGTTTCTCTGTATCACCGAATGGCACAAAATGCTTTCGTCTATAACTGTTCAGTTGATTCTTCGCAATAGCACAAAGCCATGTAGAGAAACGGCAGCTTCCGTCAAAACGACCGGCACAGCGGACCGCCTGATAAAAAGTCTCCTGAGTCACTTCCTCCGCCACATGCACATCCCCCGTCAACGAAAACAGATACTTATAAACCATCTGGGAATACTCCCTGTAAACCTCATCCGTAACCTTCACGGCCCGCCTCCTTTCCTAACTGTTATTTTCATCTATTAATGTCCCTAAAACACCATTCGTTACACTGTTTATATTAATTGTTTAAAACAATTTCACGCTTTTTGTTCTGCAACCATTTTACACTACCAACGGGATTTCCTCGATACCTTCCGAACTCCTTCTTCCTCCTATCCAAAGGGATACCCGCTTTACAGCCATCTTCAACTGCAATAAAAGTGCGGCTCAAAAAAAAAGGAATCGAAAGGAGCCATTCAACACAGGTGCTTCTAATGCGGCCAGTACTTAGATGCTGTTTTTTAGCATCTTATGTACTGCTGCCAGCATTAGGCAACGCGAGTGTGCCTGTGTCGAATGGCCCCTTCGATTCCTTTTATCATAACCCTTTAGAGCCGCACTCTATCCCCATTTTAAACCTTAAAGCGGTATCCCACGCCCCAAATCGTCTCGATATACTGCGGCTTCGATGTATTAAACTCAATCTTCTCACGGATCTTCTTGATATGTACTGTTACCGTTGCAATATCCCCAATAGATTCCATATCCCAGATCTTATTAAACAATTCCTCCTTGGTGAATACATGGTTCGGATTCTCCGCCAGGAAAGTCAAAAGGTCAAATTCCTTGGTGGTAAAGGCTTTCTCCTCACCATTGACATAAACACGACGGGCTGTTTTATCAATCTTGATACCGCGGATCTCAATAATCTCATTGGCTTTCACACCGCTGCCCACCAGACGTTCATATCGGGCCAGATGAGCTTTCACACGGGCTACCAGCTCACTCGGACTGAAAGGCTTTGTCATATAATCATCAGCCCCCAGACCCAGACCACGGATCTTATCGATATCTTCCTTCTTGGCAGATACCATGATGATCGGCGTATTCTTCTTCTCACGGACCTTCTTGCAGATTTCAAAACCATCCACATTCGGAAGCATCAGATCCAAAATGATCAGATTGAAATCTTCATTCAAAGCCGCTTTGAGTCCGGCATCACCGGTATGCTGCATCACCACATCAAAACCACTGAGCTCCAGATAATCCTTCTCAAGCTCTGCAATGGCCACTTCATCTTCTACAATCAAAATCTTACTCATATACATTATTCTCCTTATACTTTCTTAAAACAAAACACATCGTCGTCCCGACACCCTCTGTACTGACTGCCCAGATCTTGCCACCATGCTCCTCAATAATCTTCTTGGCGATGGACAGCCCCAGACCGCTTCCGCCTTTGGAAGAGTTCCTGGATGCATCCGTTCGATAACATCTGTCAAATATCAACGGCACTTCGTTTCGCGCAATGCCCTTGCCGTTGTCTTCGATTTCTATCTTGACAAATTCTGCTTCTTCCATAATACGCAGGCTAATCATCAGTTTACGATCCGGCGATGCATACTTCACGGAATTGCCGATAATGTTGTTCACTACACGCTTTAACTGTTCCGGATCCGCAATGATCACGGTATCCCTGTCTGCATAGTTAAAATAGCCAAAATCAACACCCTGGGACTCCAGATCGAGGCTGATTTCCTCCACACAATCCTGAAAATAAGCATCCACATTCACCTTTGCAAAGGAATAGGTAACGGAATTGCTGTCCAGTTTGGCATAAAGGAACAATTCTTCAATCAGGCTGTTCATATCATTGACTTTGTTATAAATCGTGCGGATATAACGATCCCGCTTCTCTTCGGTATCCGCAACACCATCCATGATACCCTCTATGTAACCCTTGATGGCCGTCATCGGTGTCTTCAAGTCATGGGAAATATTGCTGATAAGCTCCTTGCTCTCCTTCTCATACTGAATATTGCGTTCAATCTGACCCTTCAGCTTCAGACGCATCTCCTCAAAAGCGACACAAACTTCGCCGATCTCATCGTCCGTCTCAGCCGCCACACTGAAATTCAGATTGCCGTCCTTGATATTCTCAGCCGCCGTCTTCAATTTATTCAGAGGATGCACAATACTCTTATACAGCCAGAACATGGCAATAAAACTTCCTGCAAATAAGATCAGCAGTGACGTTATAATAATCTGCGCCACCAGTTTCTTGATCTGCGGTACAATCTGCGCCACATTGGTATATATTAATACTTGTCCGACTGATCCATCTGAAAATGTGAAATTCATCTGCTGAATATGATAAGGCTGCTCATCCATAACATAAAGGCTCTCATCTTTGCCATCCTTTGGAGAATAATTCAGGTCATCCTTATAATTTCCTTCCTTTGGAAGTCCTGAATAAATATTCTGCCAGTCCTTCTTCACCAGCAGATAAGAAGAATGATTAGAAAGTCTCTCATTCAATTTTTCCAGATAAACCTGATCCAACAGCTTATCCGGATCCTCCTTCGTCACCTGTTCCAATTCCTCCACCGTGGATGCTGTCATATGCCCCAGCATGCTCATGGGATCCAGGATCATTTCGTAACTGGACTGATCCAGATCATACTTCTGCTCCATAGAATTCAGTCCCATCTTCATCACACCGAATACGGTCGCCAGAATCAATACAACCGGACAGATAAAAGCCAGAAAATAAGATATCTTTATTCTTGTTAATAATTTCAAAAAATCACCACCGATTTTAAACTTTCAACTTATT
>NZ_LR698973.1:1175257-1230919 GCF_902381825.1 Pseudocoprococcus catus | reverse complement strand
CGACCATCTCTGCTGGAAGAATTACATCAAAAACATACTTCTTTATATCTTCATGAATCTGTTCCTGTGTTACTTCAGGATCATGCTGTGTTGAAAGGACAACGGCATCCAGACGAACCGCCTTGCCATTCTCATCATATTCAACCGTAACCTGTGTCTTGCCGTCCGGTCTGAGGTAAGGCAGTGTACCATCTTTACGAACCTTTGTCAGCTGACGCGCCAGCTTGTGAGCCAGTGCGATCGGATATGGCATATATTCTTCTGTTTCATTGGTTGCAAAACCAAACATCATACCCTGGTCACCAGCACCGATAGCTGCGATTTCTTCTTCAGACATGGTATGCTCTTTGGCTTCAAGGGCCTTATCAACACCCATGGCAATATCTGTAGACTGTTTGTCAAGTGCCACCATAACTGCACATGTGTCAGCATCAAAGCCGTATTTACCTCTTGTGTAACCAATTTCTCTGACTGTGTCTCTGACAATGTTCTGGATATCTACCTTTGCATTACTGGTGATCTCACCCATAACCATAACAAGACCTGTTGTTGTACATGTCTCACATGCAACACGGCTCATTGGATCCTGCTCTAACATTGCATCAAGAATTGCATCGGAAATCTGGTCACAAATCTTATCCGGATGGCCTTCTGTTACAGATTCAGATGTGAATAATAACTTTTCCATTATGTCCTCCTTGTCGAATTAGTATCTCTCATAACTGCGCATTCTCTTCACAGTTACTATTTCTCTTATTGCTATTTAATCGTCATTGGTTCTGCCCTTGGCACCAAACACGGCTGTCCATGGCAAAAAAAAATCCGCTCAAAGCGGACTTGATACGATCAAATCCTCTTATTGTTCGATGTTACTCGCTCAGGTTGGCACCTTCCTCATGGGGGTTGCCGCAATATCACAGATCCTTGGTCTCCATTGCTCTGAATAAGAGAAAACTACTATTTAATTAATCAGTTGACTATTTAATGTGTTGATTGCTTACATAGCATACATGAAAATAAGTTTAAAGTCAAGGGATGCAGCACTACAATTCCAACGATTTGTAGCCCGATCCCTCTCCTGCAGAAAAAATCCCTCATTGTCATCCATACGACAATAAGGGATTCCCACTCATTCAGTGATAATTAATAAGCTGCAAGACTCATCTTGCGCATCATACGATCACGATCTGTACGGTCTTCTACGTCCACGCGTTCAATAATACCGCCCAGGCTTCGGATCTTCTCTTCAAAGTTCTCATAACCTCTCTGGATATACTGGATTTGCTCAACACATGTACAGCCTTCTGCTGCCAGTCCGGCAATAACAAGTGCTGCACCTGCCCGAAGATCCGGTGCAACAACAACTGCACCTGTATACTTATCAACACCTGTAATGAAAGCTGTATTGCCTTCAACCTTGATATTGGCACCCATCTTGGTCAGCTCGTCTGTATACTTAAATCTGTTCTCGAAAATCTTCTCTGTAACAAGGCTTGTGCCGTCAGCAAGAGAAAGACATACCGCAATCTGAGACTGCATATCTGTCGGGAATCCCGGATAAGGCATTGTCTTCACCGTTGTCGGGCTGAGTCTCTTGGTCGCTACAACACGTACGGCATCATCCAGTTCTTCAATCTCTGCCCCCATCTCGATCAGCTTCGCTGAGATAGATTCCAGATGCTTCGGAATAACATGCTTGATCGTCACATCACCCTTTGTTGCAACAGCTGCACACATAAATGTACCCGCTTCGATCTGATCCGGGATAATCTCATGATCAGCTGCTCTGAAACGATCTACGCCAATAATCTTGATCATATCTGTTCCGGCACCCTTGATGTTGGCACCCATCTGATTCAGGAACTGCGCCACATCAACAACATGCGGTTCCTTCGCTGCATTCTCAATGATGGTCATGCCTTTGGCTCTGGATGCTGCCAGCATAATATTGATGGTTGCACCCACACTGACCACGTCAAGATAAATATGCTTGCCGTTTAACTCATCAGCAGAAGTAAAGATCATGCCTCTGTCAATCCATACCTTCGCACCCAGGGCCTTGAATCCCTTCTGATGCTGATCGATCGGTCTGCTGCCGATATTGCATCCGCCAGGCAGCGCCACACCGGCTTCCCTGTACTTGCCGAGAAGAGCGCCAATCAGATAATAGGACGCTCTGATCTTTCTGATATAGTCATTGTCTACTTCGTGTGTACGAATACCACAGCCGTTAATTGTAACTGTATGACGATCCTTCGGATTCGGATAACGGACTTCCGCACCAATGGATATAACCGCATTCAGGAAAACATTGATATCATTCACATCCGGCAAGTTCCGAATTGTCACAGTCTCATCACACATGATCGCTGCTGCCAAAATACCAAGGGCAGAATTCTTTGCTCCGCCAATCTCTACTTCGCCAACCAACGGATTCCCGCCTTTTATTAAATACTGTTCCATATTGCACCTCAAATTATATTGCGTTGTTCTCATCTATCTGATTCAATATCCGAAAATCAGCGAATCATGCAATGCATCACTCGCTGATCAACTATTATTCCTATAAAAATCGACAAAAAATCCCTATACTGATTTTTCCTCAAAATGATTATATCACAAACTCTCTGTTTGTAAATCGCTTTTTATCTTTTTATAAAAATTTGTTAAGAATTTGTTACATTTTCCTATGATGTTCGCTAAAAAGACCTGCTTTTACAGTAATTCCCAACACAAGTATCAGTAGTGAAATAACACTGATCGCGGCTCCTTCCACAAATCCCTGTAGTGTGTACCGCATCGTAATCTGATGTTCGCCTGCGGTCAGCCAGCATCCTGTCATCGCTTCACCCACCGGCTGTATCTCTGTTTCTTCACCATCCACATAGATATGCCAGCCTTCGTCATAAGGAATCGACAGCAGCATCATACCATCCTGATTCACCTGAATATGTCCGTTGACGTGGGTGCTGTCGTAATTTGTCACCTGCAGCTGTTCATCCGCCAGCTGGACATAGGCTGAATCGAAAATATCCTGATTGAGGGCATACATCTGCAGTTTCACGTTGCCTGTTTCATATTCGCTGTCCATCGGAAAATCCAATGTCACAACCTTCCCTGCATCACACTGCCCAAGATGCACAATATGTCCCCGCTTATCAGAATAGGTCTCCGTCTTTCCGTCAATCGTCACCTTCAGCTTCTCACAATGACTGGCCTCAAAATAAATATACACATCCTGCTGCTCCGTGAAAGTCAGCTGCCAGGTCAGGCTTCCGCCGCTGCCATGCCGCTCATAATAATATTTATCCTCACCGGTACTGGTCAGCATGCCATCTGTCACCTGCGGCTCTCCCGTTTCAAGCGGGATAAACATCGCTCCCTGAATATCCGTTGCCATTCTCACAAAATCATTCTGGGTGACAAAAGGATCCCCTTCCACGATCTTCCACTGGGTAACCCCCGGATTCACCATGTAACCAAGAGCAAGATTCTGTTGGTTCTCATAAATATACTTATTCTCTGTCTGCTCACATAATGACAGATTCGACCCCCATATTTCATCGTTGCTGATAATATAACGGATACCAAACATCGCATCTGTCAGAGGCGTTGCCCCTTTATAGCTGTATTTATTGCCGCTGTTGTAAAAACCAAGAGCTCCCATCAACTTCTCCTCACGATCATCCGCTGTTGATGAGAAGAATGAAAGACCATTCAGATGATGCCATGTGACATCATCCCTGCCTCTGATCTGTTCCAGTTCCATTCTGTAAAAAGTATCTTTTGCCTCGTAGCGGCTGCGGATATCTGCAACCTCCTGCCTGTCCTCTGTATAGTTCGTCCGGTTGGTGGTTCCGTTCATACACAGGCCAAAAATAGCATTGCCCGCCACTTCCACTGTCAGTACCATCAGACACAGATACTTTGGCAGGACCTTAATGCCTTTAATCGTCAATGAAGCATGTCTCCGATGGGCGATCAGCAGGATCATGTAAAGTGCCATCAGCACCCCTGTCACAATCATACTGTAAAGGGGCAGACGATCCTTCGGATACCAGAGACATACACCAAACAGCACCGCTTCTGCCACAAAAATTCCAAGAAAAACCTTCTTATTCGTCAGCCGCAGTGACTGCCATGCATCGTAAGCCATAACGACCACCATAAAAATATAAATAAAAGAGAATCTGCCGGGCAGGTTATTCGGAAAATGAAATCCGTGCCATACATAATCAAGCACATTAATATTCAGGCTCACCAGAACAAATCCTGTTACAAAAAGACGTCCGATCTTTTCCCTTAATGGAATCGTTTTGGAAACCGCATAAAAAACAACCAGCATCACAAGCAGAACGCCACAGTATATATTCGGCGCCCCTGTCAGCTGCGTCGGTTCAACCAGTGCAAACTGCTGACGAAAAATCTCCAGGAAATTCCTGTAGATCTTAAAGCTTGTCGGGGCCGATCCCTGGGAACTGTTGATCAATGTATAATACGTCGGAAACAGATAAATGGCCGCCATTCCGCCCGCCAACACAGAGCACAGCACAAAATGAATACCGCTTCTGAGAAACTGTCTGATGCCTTCTCGCTTTCTGGAAAACCAGATAACAAAAAAGTACAAAACAACAAAAATGCAGATCATAATGGCCATATAGTAATTGCAGAAAATAGCAAGTCCCATACTGACTGCATACATCCGACCGTCTCTGTCATTGATCAGCTTCTCAACACCCATAAGAATGATCGGAAACAGGACAATGCTGTCCAGCCACATCACATTCCAGTTATAAGCGATGCTGAATCCACCAAGGGCATAAAACGATGCAAACACAACCGTCGAATAATCATTTCTTCCGGTTCTTCTCCGCAGATAGCGATAAGCCGTCCATCCTGACAGACAGATCTTCAGCACGATCAGCGTCTCAAAGGCCTCTATCATCATCGAGGCCGGGAACAAGGCAATCAGAAAATTCAGCGGACTTGCCAGATAATAAGCCTGAACCGCTATAAAATTAAATCCCAGACTGCCGTGCCATGAATAAAGGAAACTTTCACCATGCCAGATCTTATCATGAAATTCAGAGAAAAACGGTACATACTGATGATAAGAGTCAATGATCATCGTTGCCTGATTGCCGAAAGGGAAAACGCCCATGGCAATATAAGCGATCAGTATCGCCGTCAACGGCAGAAGCATCGCCAGCGCACCGTAAAAATGCGGATTCTTTGGCCAATCTCTGAAATTTCTCTCCCTCTTTCTGTAACTGTTATGTCTCTTTTTTGATATTCTATTCTTCATATAATTTGGCACAGGCTTTCAGTAAATTTTTTATCTTATCAATGGCCTTTTCAATCTGACATCCGCTGACATCTGCAACGACATCTGCATACTTTTCATAAAGAGGCGTTCTTTCATTATATAAATCCAAAAGTGTCGATCCGTTTCGAATCACAACACCTCTCTGATGAAGGTCGCCCAAGCGCTGATGCAATGATTCATAATCTGTTTTGATATAAACAATAACGCCATGCTCTGACATATGTTTCAGGGCCTCATCGCAATAGCAGACACTGCCTCCTGTTGAAATAACCGTTTTCTTCACATTAATATCTCTGTTCACCTGGTTTTCGATCTGTAAAAATCCTTCAATTCCATGCTTATCAATCAAATGTTCCAGAATATCTCCCTCCTGATTCTGGATCAGAAGATCCGAATCCACAAAATCGTATCCGAAAATCTTGGCGATTACCACGCCGATGGTACTCTTTCCAGCCCCCGGCATACCTATAAAAACAATATTTTTCATTAAAGTCTTTCTCCCAGTCTATAAAATTCAAATTCGATGCATGCATGTGTATACAGCATCTATTACAACAACCACCATTCTAACACCGGCCGTACAAAATCTCAACGTAAAAATGTCGTGGACGGACAATCTTTATTCCTATATAATAAAGATAAATATCAACTTTATCAAAAGCATCTTATATCTTACGTATAACATACCCTATAATTGTGGAAAAAAGGTGAAAATTATCATGAAAAAAATTATTTTTCATATAGATGTGAACAGCGCCTATTTAAGCTGGACAGCCATCAAACTGCTCCGTGACGGCAGTGAAACAGATCTCCGGAAGATTCCGGCTATTGTAGGCGGTGATATGTCCAAACGGCATGGCGTTGTCCTGGCCAAATCCATAGCTGCAGCCAGATACGGCATCCGCACCGGAGAACCGATCACCGATGCCCTGAGAAAATGTGCCAATCTGACCATTGTACCGCCGGAACATCATTACTACAGCCAGTGCAGCCGTCAGCTGCTTGATCTGCTGCATCATTATACTTCCGCCATCAGTCAGTACAGTATTGATGAATGTTTTGCCGAATATGTCCCGATCCCCGGAGATAACGGGGACCCTGTCAGGGCAGCCCATATGATCAAAGATACAATTCGTGACAGATTGGGCTTCACTGTGAATATCGGCATCTCCACCAACCGCCTGCTGGCAAAGATGGCTTCTGATTTTGAAAAACCGGACAAAGTTCACACCCTTTTCCCCGAAGAAGTCCCGGTGAAAATGTGGCCTCTTCCAGTCAGAGATCTCTTCATGGTCGGCCACGCTTCCGCTGCGAAACTGGAACTGCTGGGTATCAAAACCATCGGCGATCTGGCCAAAATGGATCCGGCACTCATAGAAGCCCATCTGAAAAGTCATGGCCGTACCATCTGGGAATACGCCAACGGTATCGAGTCTGTCCACATTGACGAGCGGACCAAAACGGATACCTCCAACAAAGGCATCGGCAATTCCACAACCCTGTCAGCAGACGTGACCACAGAAGAAGCCGCCCGCAAAGTGCTGCTGGAACTGTCAGAATCCGTTGCCGGCCGACTGCGCAAAGCCGGTTTTCTGGCCGGTATGGTCAGCGTTGAAATCCGCTACAACACATTTGAGAATGTTTCTCATCAAATGCAGCTTCTCTCACCTTCCCAGGCCACACAGGTCATCTATGAAGCTGCCGGGCAGCTTTTTCATGAACTCTGGAACGGTGCCCCCGTGCGGCTTCTCGGCATCCGTACTTCCAAGCTCAGTGACTGCCAGGTTCGTCAGATGAATCTCTTTGATTATGTCCGGAATGACAAACAGGAAAAGCTGGATCAGGCCCTGGACAGCATCCGGCAGAAATATGGCAGCAAGGCCGTCATGCGGGGCAGTTTCCTCGAAGAAAAGAGGCCGCCAAAAGCGACCCCTTACGATTGATTTTTATTCTTTTAGCGCTGTCCTCTGGAACTGTCCAGCATATATAAAAGCGCATTGCAGATGGCGGCGGCAATATTGCTTCCGCCCTTTCTGCCCCTTGCAACAATATACGGTACACCCGCCGTCATAATCAGTTCTTTGGCCTGTACCACATTGACAAAGCCCACAGGCACACCAATGATCAGTTCCGGTCGGATACGGCCCTCCTGAATCATCTCATAGAGCTGGATCAAGGCTGTCGGCGCATTGCCGATGGCAAAAACCAACGGCCTGTCAAGCTTTGCGGCCTTTTCCATACTGGCTACAGCCCGGGTTGTACCGTTCTTTTTGGCTGTCTCTGCCACATCCGGATCCGACATAAAACAGCAGACCTCGCCGCCAAATTCTGCCATCACTTTCTTGTTGATGCCTGATTTTCCCATCTGTGTATCAGTCACGATATAAGCCCCTTTGCGTAGCGCATCCAACGCTTTCTCCACCGCATGCTCAGAAAAGCACAGCGAATCAGCATATTCAAAATCCGCACTGGTATGAATGGCCCGCTTAATAATCGGCTCCTGAAGCGGATCAAATACCCGGTCTCCCAGTTCTTCTGTGATGATCTCAAAACTGCGCTTCTCAATCTCTGCCGGCAATACATTCTCAAGTTCTATCCTCATGCCAGTCCCTCCTCCAATATCTGATAAATCTTTGCCATATCCATATTCTCCCTAAGTCCTTCTGCCAGTTTATCATACTGCTGCTCTTTATAGACTTTCTCATCAATCCAGGATACCGCTTCCTCCGGCAGCCCTTTCTTCTGACAAAGCAGCCTAAGCAGTGCTTTCTGCATCTCCACAGAGTCAAAAAGACCATGCACATAGCTGCCGGCCGCATTCTGATACTGGCAGCCATTAGCCATCGCTTCATCAACATGCTGCGTACCGACTGTTTCTGCTATTGCAGAAAATACAGTGCCCCCAGGTTCATAGGTTGTCTCACCCATATGAATCTCATAGCCTTCAAAAGCCGTGCCGGATAACAACTGCCACGGTCCATGTAATGTTCCCGTCTTTCCGGAAACTCTGGTTCTCGTCTTGGCCTTCTCAAACACCGTATGTACCGGCAGCAATTCCATACCGCGCATGCTGCCGCCTTCCTCCACGCCATCCGGGTCTTCCAGCGTCAGACCAAGTATCTGATAACCGCCGCAAATGCCCATCACCAGCGTACCTTCCGCTGCCAATTTCAAAACCGAAGCCTCCAGACCGTTCATACGCAGCCACTTCAGATCCCCCATGGTATTCTTGGTCCCTGGAAGCAGGATCAGATCCGGACGTCCGAGCTGCTGCACCTTTTCCACATAACGCAGTGTTACGCCCTGCATGCGTTCCAGTGCATTGAAGTCCGTAAAATTCGACATTCTCGGCACACGGATCACCGCTATATCGATCAATCCTTTTTCGGTATGTTTGTCCAGACGGTCTGCCAGGCTGTCTTCATCGTCAATATCCACATGCATATACGGTACAACCCCTACAACCGGCACTGGCGTATAGTCTTTCAACATCTCGATCCCCGGATCCAAAATACGCTTATCTCCCCGAAATTTATTGATGATCAGGCCTTTGACCATCTGCTGTTCTTCCTTTTCAAGCAGCATCATGGTACCCACAAGCTGTGCAAATACACCACCTCTGTCAATATCTCCTGCAAGCAATACCGGTGCTTTCAGCATTTTGGCCAATCCCATATTCACAATGTCCTCGGATTTCAAGTTGATCTCTGCCGGACTTCCTGCACCTTCCACCACGATAATATCATTCTCTGCTGCCAGCGAATTGTACGCCGCCATAATATCCGGTATCAGTGCCTTTTTATATTTAAAATATTCCGCTGCCCGCATATTTTGACGCACTTCACCGTTGACGATCACCTGAGACCCCACATCTGATGTAGGTTTCAGAAGAATCGGATTCATCCTGACCGACGGTTCGATGCCTGCCGCCTCCGCCTGCATCACCTGGGCTCTTCCCATCTCCAGACCTTCTGTTGTGATAAATGAATTCAGAGCCATATTCTGGGATTTAAATGGAGCCACCCTGTATCCGTCCTGCCTGAAAATTCGGCATAATCCAGCCACAAGCAGGCTCTTTCCCGCATTGGACATGGTGCCCTGTACCATGATAACTTTTGCCATCGTTTCTTCTCCTGTTCCTGTCGCCATTATCGGCTTTCTGATCAATCTTCCGCCTGCATTCATGTGCTCATACCTATCCGAAAGCTTCTGTCTTCTTCCTGCTGTACACTATCCCACCAGCAAATAGCGAATGGTCATACAGATCACAAGACATAACACGGCTGCACCATACATCAGACAATTGGCTCTGGCGATATCTGCATCTTCAATCTCTCTCACCGCATCTCCAATCGTCGGTTTATGATAACGCTCGCCAAAATACCATGCGTCTCCCGCCAGCTGAAGGCCAAGTGCCCCGGCACAAGCCGCCTCTGTCTGCGCAGAATTCGGGCTGGCATGATTATACCTGTCACGGCAAAAAATGCGCCATGCCCCTTTGGCATCACCGCCGGTCAATGCTGCGGATACAACCATCAAAAGTCCGGAAATCCTTGAAGGCACATAATTCATCACATCATCCAGCTTCGCTGCCGCCCGGCCGAAATAAAGGTATTTTTCATTTTTATACCCCACCATGGAGTCCATCGTATTCACTGCTTTATAGAAAAAGCCGAATGGAACACCGCCAATAGCTATAAAAATCATCGGTGCGATCACCCCGTCAGAGGCATTCTCAGCGACTGTTTCAACAGCTGCTTTTGCAATACCTGCTGCATCCAGCCGCTGTGTATCCCGGCCGACAATCATCGACACAGCCTTTCTTGCCCCTTCAATATCATGCTGATGAAGTGCATGATACACCTTCATACTCTCATCTCTCAAAGACCGGGCCGCCAACAGCTGATAACACATGATAATTTCAAGCACAAGTGCCAGATACGGATGTATCCACTTCGCAGCTTTCAGAAGCACTATCGGAACGGCTGTAGGTATGAATAAAACTAAAACAACCATCACAAGTCCACCGTAAAATTCACCTTTGGGCTGCTTGGGAAAAAGTTTCCGTATTTTCTTTTCCAGAAAACTGATCAGATAGCCGATCAGACAAATGGGATGCCATGGATTATGCGGATCACCTAAAAGACAATCCAGCAAAAAACCTCCCACCAAAACAATGATGCCATGCATACATTTTCTCCTTTTAACAAATCTTCACTTTAAAAACCTGCCTTTTCCACAGCCTTTAAAACTTCTCAATCACAGACAAACTGCCTTTTTCCGCCAGCCATTCATCTGTATCCAGACAAACCAGATATCCGCAGCCGTTTTTGACCTGCCAATAAAAATAATCCTGATGCGGCATTGCCCATTTAGAAAGAATGGCCATGATGGTCCCGCCATGGACAACCATGGCTGTCGTAAATTCTTTTTCTGCGGCATTTTGACCTGCATATGTCTGTCCCCAATTACGAGCTTTTGGCATCACATCATCCCTGATACATGCTTCAAAAGCCGTCTGTACTCTGTCGCAAAAGGCTTTTTGATCTTCACCGCCGGGGAAACCAATGGTGCCGCCGCTGTCTATCCATGCCTGATAATCCGGATGCCCATTGAGTTCCTGATAATTTCTGTATTCAAATTCTCCGAAACTGCACTCCCGAAAACCCGCTTCTGTTATCTGACTGACCGCCGGAAACAGAATTTCGGCCGTTTCCCGGCATCTGAGCATCGGACTGACATAAACATTCTGAATATTCTGATACGACTTTATCAACTGTCTTTTCAATATTATTTGCTGTCGTCCTTCTTCACAGAGCAGCTCATCTGTTGTTCCCACATAGCGCTGCTGCCTATTGCCTGCTGTCATGCCATGCCGGATCATCCATATTTTTATCTTCATTTATCCCTGCTGCCTCACTTTATTTTTTGCCCGATGCCGGCGATGACGCGAAAAACAGCATCGGCCCTTCCTGCCAGCTGACAGCAGATTCTGCCGTGTACTTCCCGCCATTCACGTTCTTTTACATCCAAAGGCACAATCCCGCTGCCGATTTCATCCGTGATGATCACAATATCCGGATTATCTGACAGAATCTTTTCCGTCTCATCCGCCGGTATTTTGCCTGCCTGCATCCAACGGCGCACCAGCAAATGAAAATGATCCAGTACACCGGCACTTTTGATTGCTTCCATACTGCAGACTGCCCCATCTGCCACCCGGAATGGCTGCACCTGACAATTTTGAAGCACCCACTGCTGTTTTCCCTGAAAACAGCCGCCTGTTACAAATATCATATCTTTCTCCTCTTGTATTGACTATGTTATGCCAAAATTATTTTTCCAACAACAGTCAGCATCAGCATCACCAGTTCACAGGTCTGCAGAAACCATCCTGCCAGATCTCCGGTTGTGCCGCCGAATTCCTTCATCGCCATTTTATAATAATAAACAAATGTCAAAACGGCTCCCAGACTGCATAACAGTCCCACCGGAAGCCAGAGATAACACATCACAATTGCCGAAATAACAGCCTCCGCCGCCAACACCACAGTAACTGTCCTTTTCCTGGCCGGTTCTCTGAAAGCGGTCAGCATTCCGTCTTTGCGTGCGCCTTTGAAGTTAACCGCCGCTAATCCGCTGAATGCCCGTTCCAGAACAAAGGCCATCGCCATCACAACAATTCCCTTTGCATCTATTTCACTCCAGGCCCCGGCCGACAAAATCAGATAAAAGCTGCAACCGATCACCGCAAAGGCCCCCACATGGGAATCCTTTAAAATTGCCAGCTTTTTCTCCCTGTCTCCATAAGAACTTCTGGCATCCGTTGTATCCATAAATCCATCCAGATGAATGCCGCCTGTCACCAATAAAGGCACCGCCATCAGGCAAACGCCTCTGAAAACAGATCCCGCCTGCCATTTTGTCAAAATGTAAAAGACAGCCAGCTCCACCAGGCCGATCACCAGACCGATCACCGGAAACCAACAAAAGGCATAGCGCATATTTTTGTCATTCCAGTCTGCCCGTGGCATTGGTATCTTCGAATACATGGCAAATGCAATAATTAAAGATTGCATGTCAAGCCCTCCTTATAAGGAACAGGGATCGAGTAAACAACCTCAACCGCCGTATCTGCTTTCCTTGTCAATGCCTGATTCAATTCTCCCAGACACTGCATATAAGCCCGGGTCCATGCATCATACTGCTGCATGCCCTCTTCAAAGACGTTGATGCTGACAATGACCAAATGATCAGACACTTCAGTCAAAGCATCTATACCTCTCATAATTCTGTCTTTGACCCTGCTGCTATCCATACGCTCGAACTCTCCGGTACAATCCGCATTGCTATCACTGCCGGAAAACATCTCGTTGGCCGCCAGATTAGACATACATTCCAACAGTACCACCGCATCCTTTGCCTTCTGTCTGAAAGTTTCTGCCTCCAAACTTTCATCCCTGCAAAGACCTTCAATATCTGTATAACGTTCCACTGTTTCAAAACCTTTTCCTGTCCTCAATTGCCGGTGCCGCTCAATTCTTTTTGCTGCTTCCTCTCCAAAGGGCTTCATTGCCGCCAGATAAATCAGCTTTTTCTGCTCTGTTTTGGCCAGCTGCAGCGCTCTGTTTTCCGCATATTCTGATTTGCCGCTGGCGCTTCCGCCTGTTACCAGTAATATCATTTACTCATCCGCCTGTCTTTTTGCGTAGTTTTCATACGGTTCCACATGAATATCATCAAAAGTCTCCATCTGACGATATACCGCAAGCCCCATATCATATAAAACCATGGCTGCAGCCGCACCGGTTCCTTCCCCCAGACACATTCCTGCCTGGATCACCGGTTCAAGATGCAGATTTCTCAGTACTTTCCATGCTGCCGGTTCCGCTGAAATGTGAGATGCCAGGAGGTATGCCGTGCAGTCTGCATTGATCAAAGAAGCACACAGGGCACCTGCCACGGAAATATAGCCGTCCAGTACAATCGGTACACCAAAGACAGCACCGCCCAGACACATACCGGCCATGGCTGCGATTTCATAGCCGCCCAGATGTGACATCAATTCAACCGCCGCATCTATTTTGAAAAACGGGCCATCTGGGATTTCAGAATCCTCTGTTGCTTTCCAATAACGCTTCACCGCCTGTTCGATAACGGCAACTTTTTTATTGTAGGATGCATCCGACAATCCTGCCCCACGTCCTGTCACTTCCTCCGCCGGAAGATTCAAAAGGACTGACACCAGGGCACTGCTTGGTGTGGTATTGCCGATCCCCATTTCTCCCATGCCGATCATCTCATACCCCTGTGTGGAAAGATCGGCCACAACTTCAATGCCTGCCAGAATCGCCCGAAGACACTGTTCCTGAGTCATGGCCGGTTCCACAGCAATATCGCCCGTTCCCTGGGCTACTTTGCGGTCACACATGACCATCGGTTGAAATTCTTTATTCGGATAATGTTCACCCATCATTCCCACATCTACAGGAAATACATCTGCTCCGGCTTTTCCTGCCATAATGTTAATACTCGCCTTGCCTGAGGCAATATTATCCGCCACGATCTTTGTCACACTGCTGTCTGTCTGGGTCACCCCTTCTTTCACAACACCATGATCGCCGCACAGTACGACGATGGCACGTTTGTCCATTTTGACATTCACCGTATTCTCCATACCTGCCATTTTCACAACCGCACGTTCCAGTGCCCCAAGACTTCTTAATGGTTTGCCGATGCTGTCCCATCGCTGCCATGCCGCTTCCATCACTTTCTCGTTTGGCTGGCTGATCATAAATAACTGTTGATTCAATTGTGCTTTTAAAAATTTTATATCTTCCACTTTTCGTTCCTCATTTCCTGTTCTCATAGATAACCATCGGCATAATTTCTGCATGCTTCTACATAATGAAGGGCCATTTCCTCATCGGCCTGAAAATAAAAATGCGGAAATCCTGCCAGCAGCTGTTTCTTCTGATACATGCAATGCCATCTGCGTTCTGTCAACGGCTTATGGGCTTCAAAGCAGCCTTCTTCACAGGTCGTATCCCAATAATGAAATTCATGCACCGGCATCTGCAGCCCTTTCGGTCCCAGAATCGTGTCTGTTTCAGATGTCAGAACGGCATAACCAAAACGTACCAGACGTCCCTTCTTAACAGCCTTCCCCGGCACCAGTCCCACCATCGGCCAGAACCTTCCATCCGCATCTTCCATCGCCTCATGAAGATACATAAAAGCCCCGCACTCTGCCAAACACGGCATACCGCCCTCAACAGCCTCCCGAATAGATTGTTTCATAGATGCATTCTGTGACAACTGCTCTCCGTGAAGTTCCGGATATCCGCCACCCATATAGAGTCCCGACAGATTCTCCGGCAGAGCGGCATCTGTCAAAGGGGAAAAATAAACAATCTCTGCACCAAGTTCCCGCAGGAAATCCAGATTATCTTCATAGTAAAAGCAAAATGCCGCATCCATGGCCACACCAATACGCAATTTGCCCGAACCCGCATCTTCCGGCCGCTGAACATGCATTGGATCTTCCTTCCAATTCAAGGGCTCTGCTGCCTCTGCAATCTTCTTTAACTTTCTAATATCTAATGTTTCTTCCAACAAACTTGCAAATTTCTGAATTTGTTCCCGAAGGGACACAATTTCCTCCGGCATCATCAGTCCCAGATGACGGCTTGGAAAACAGATCATCTCTGTTTCTGGCACATACCCAATAACAGCTATACCCAGTTTTTCTTCAATAATAGGTGTCAGACGCTCACAGACAACCTTTGATACACGGTTCAGAATCACCCCGCGAATCATCTGATCCGGATACATGTCCATAAATCCCCGGATCAATGCCGCGATTGAAAGACTCATCCCCCGGCCATTGACCACAAGGATCACCGGCGTCCCGGTCTGCACGGACAGTTCATAGCTGCTGCCTCTGACAGAAACACCGCCAAGTCCGTCATAATATCCCATAACTCCTTCGATGACAGCCAGATCCGCCTCCTCTTTCATACAGGCCTTCCCCATCAGACTTCTTGTCCGATCCGGCGCTGTAAAAAAGGTATCCAGATTTCTGGATGGAATATTCAGGACAAATCGATGAAACATGGGATCGATATAATCAGGCCCGCATTTAAAGGATATCGGACGGCCAGCCCTGCGTAAAAGCTCCAAAAGTCCGCAGGTGATCATCGTTTTCCCACTTCCGCTCCCGGGCGCCGCAATCATCACCCGCGGCATTTTCATCTCTGTCATTATTCATCCCATCCTTTCTTCTTTCTTCACTCTTTCCATCCTATGTTCTAACACAATCATGGTTCTAACACAATCATGCGGCTGTCCGCTCCTAACCGGCACTCATACTCCCTATTCTACTATAAATTAGCTGCATTGTGAATCCTGCACACGGAAATAAATTGCCACTGCTTTCCGGCTATGATATGATAGCCTTGTATCCACTGATTTTTATGTAGATTTCCAAAATATCCACTGACGAGGAGATTACTATGAAAAATATATTACTTTTTGCCGGCACCACAGAAGGTCGACTTCTGGCTGAATTTCTGATCCATCAGCCCGTCCGACTGCATACGGCAGTAGCGACAGCCTACGGTGCATCCCTCCTGCCATCGGCCCCTTCCATGACGGTTTCCTCCCATAGAATGAATGAGGCTCAGATGATTGATTTTATTCAGCAGCAGCATTTTGATCTTGTACTGGACGCTACCCATCCTTATGCGTCAGAGGCCTCTGCCAATATCTCCGGCGCATGTACCAGGACTCAAGTGCCTTACCTGCGGATTCTCCGGGACTGCCAAACATCCGCCGACACTTCCTCCAATCCTATCCATCCGTCTGAAATTTTTGTTGATACAACGGCAGAAGCTGTGGATTGCCTGAATCACCAGGAAGGTCCTGTTTTTCTGACAACAGGCAGTAAGACACTGCCGGATTTTATGAAGATAAACAACGCCTCTGAACGTGTCTTTGTCCGCATTCTGCCAAACGCTGAAATGTTAACCGCATGTATGTCTCTTGGTCTTCCCGCTTCTCACATCTTCTGTATGCAGGGGCCCTTTGATGTCGGCATGAATACCGCAACCATTCAGCATATCTGCAGACTCTGGGAAAAAGACCATCCTGACAGCAATTTGTCTGAAACCCCCCTTTATATGGTCACCAAACAGAGCGGACGCACCGGCGGCTTTGACGAGAAACTTGAGGCCGCTGCGCAGGCACAGGTCCCTGTATTGATCATTGGTCATCCTGTCCGGGAAAATGGTCTCTCGCTCTCTGAAAGTTACCACTGGCTTTCAAACTGGATCGGCACTTCCCCATCCGAATCCACTGCTGAGCAGACCGTCAGTCTCATCGGCACAGGTATGTGTGCGGATCAATTAACACTCGAAGCCGATCGCACACTAAAAAACTGTGATGTCATTATCGGTGCAGGACGGATGCTCCAAATGGCTGAACATTATCACAAACCCACCTTTTGTTCCTATAATTATCCGGCCATTACAGATTACATGCTGTCTCACCCGGAATATCAGCACTTTGCCGTTTTATTCTCCGGGGATATCGGTTTTTACAGCGGTGCCGCCAGTCTAAGACGCTGTCTTGAAGGAAAACCTTTCAAAATCGAAGCGTTCAGCGGTATTTCCTCACCGATTCATTTCCTGAATACCCTTGGCAAAACCTGGGCCGATGTTCATCTGATCAGTTGTCACGGCCAGACAGCCTCTGTTATCAGCCATGTACGACGCCACACCAAAACTCTGGCTCTACTGGGCAAACCGGATGATGCTGCGAATATTTCCAAAAAAATGATAGACTATGGCCTTTCAAATGTCCGTCTTTATATCGGCGCTGATCTGAAACAGCCGGATGAACAAATTATCAGCGGCAGCCCTGCAGATTTTCTGGAACAGACATTTTCGGCATTATCCTTGATCTATATTGAAAACCCGAATGCTGAACCGCTTCCTGTTACTTATGGACTTTCTGATGATACCTTTATCCGAGGGAAAGTTCCGATGACTAAATCCGAGATTCGAAGTGTTGTTCTCAGCAAACTGAAGCTTACGAAAAACGCTATTCTTTTCGACATCGGCGCCGGAACCGGCTCCATTGCCATTGAAGCAGCACAGCAGATTCCTGATGGCCGTGTTTATGCCATTGAACGCAATCCCGATGGTCTGGATTTGATCAAAGAAAATAGTCTGAGATTACAGGCGGACAACCTTACCATTGTCAGCGGCACCGCTCCGGAAAGTCTTGACGCACTGCCGGCAGCCACCCACGCCTTCATCGGCGGCAGTGCCGGACACCTGAAAGAGATTCTGCAGCTGTTATACAGCCGAAACCCAGAAATTCGAGTCGTCATAACAGCCATCACTCTGGAAACCATCGGCCAGATCATGGCCCTGCAAAAAGAAATGGCCCTGCCTGAACCGGAGATCATTCAAATTCAGGTCAGCAGCGCAAAAAAAGCCGGACCTTATCACCTGATGCAGGGACAAAATCCGGTTTACATTGTTTCATTCTAAATATAAAAGTATCTGCCAAAATCACGCCTTCATGGACCGATTTCAGCAGATACTTTTTACTCTTTCTGAGCTTTTTTATATAAATCTGCAAATGTATACAGCGGATGTTCCGCATAACCGTCACTGTTAAACTGGTAAACCATCTCTTCATCCGGCAGCCGATAGCCAAAGGCCACATCTGCATAAGGATAAATCTGATGGCTTTCATCCACGAAATAAATATGACAATTCTGTTTGCTCATCCCCTCATCCTGTCGAATGTTCTCTGTAACCCATATTTCCTTCAATGTGAAATAACTGCCGGAGATATCAGCTGTTAACTGCATGGCATGATTTCTCATGCTGACTGCATAACTCGAAACAACCTGATGCTTATCCAAATCATACAGCCAGATGCACTCTGAATCTGCCCCTAACAGGAACTGATCATTTTCAAAAAAACTGAGCTGCAGATTCTTGGCATTTTCAATGTCAACAACTTGTTTCTGTTTCAAATGCGCTGTTTCAATAAGATAACACTCCGCATTGCCATCATAAACAGCCACCTGTGATCCATCACTGATTTCCGCTAAAAATGCATTCTCCGGATTTGATGTTGGCTCAGACTGCCAGGTTGTATCAGCATCTATCTGCTGATTTTGCACATCATAACTCAATAATTGCAGATAATCTTTCTTCACACCCAGCAATAATATCTTCCTGCCATCCGGACTCATGGACATACTTAGGATTTTCTCACATTCATTCTCATCAAATGATAACGGTTCCACGGTTCCTTTTTCAAAATCTACCCAATAAAGCTGACCGTCACGATTCAAAGTCATGGCATGACATAGATCCTGCACAGGCATTATGTCCGTCATCCATAACCATCCTGAGGCATCCAGCCCCTCCTGTCCATCCAGAGCATAGGAGAACTGTTCGCTTTCCTTATCCAGGGATAACACCTTGATTTTTCCTGTTGTTTCATCATTTCGGTCATTTGCTAGCTCCAGCACACACAGAAATGTTCCGGTATCATTTTCTGTGAGTTTTACCATCTTAATGGTATTGCCATCCTCACATTCATAATGCAGCAGTAATTCATCTGAATGAAGCGGGTACACTTCAACCGCATGCCTGACGATCGTACCTTCTTCCCTACTGGTATCATTCAGCCACATCAATCGATAGGCCTCTCCTGATGACAGCCGCATTTCTTCCATACTGCCAGTGGCGTCCACAAACCTGTCATCTGAAGAATCACTTGAAAACGAATGCTGTACCATCTCCCCGTCTTTTGATAAACCGCAAAGAACAATTCCTTCTTCTGTATACATCATCAACTTCTTATCTGATGTATAGGAAAAGCCATCCAATTCATTGTCTACTTCATAGGCTTTTCGTTTTCCGATTGTTTCACCGATTGTCACCTGCATCACTTTGCCATCATATAAAGCAACGAAAATAGAATCTTCGGAATCTGTCCTGCTCTGAATCGATACAATATCCGACTGAAAAGCAAGGACATCTTCTGCCTTTCCTGTCTCTGCATCGATAAAATAAAGATTGCTTCGCATCCAACCAAGAAGTGCTGTCCTTGTTTCTGTATTTCCGTTTTCATCCGTCACATTTCTATGAATCACCTTCAGGCCCATGGTATCCGTATCAAAAGCCAAGTCTGTCATAACTGCATCTGCCGTCGTTTTCTCATTCTCAGTCTCTGCGTTTCCCTGATTTGTGATATCATAAACTTCTATCGCATACTGTCGTTTTTCACGGCTCCATGGGTCACTGGATGCAAAATATTCCTGTTGGATCTGATAAGACATGCACGCCACATGGCTGTTATCCGTCCATACCACTTTGCCAATCGGAACATTGGCAATTGTTTGCAGCTGCTTACTCTCTATATCATATACAATAAGTCTTTTTTCCGTTCCAATTGCAATTTTACTTCCGTCTTCACAAATCGACACATCTGTAAACTGATACTCTTTATTACTTGTTTCTGCCAAAATGCATTCAACCTGAGACCCTTTTTCAATATCGTACACATAGAGTTTAAGCTTTGAAGCTTCATAAACCAAATAGCGCTCATTGCAGGAGACAGCCGCTGTTCGGTAGCTGATAATGGGTTCTTCCAACGGAAAACCTGAGATAATACTTCTGCTGTCTGCATCAATGACAAGGGCATAGGCATGCACATCCTTCACAACACTGTCTTTTCCAATAAACACAATGGCACGATGTGTATCTAATGCCTCAACAAATTGAATACCATCCTCAGTTTCTATCGTTTCATCCACAAAAGGCTGAATAGCCGCTGTATCCAACGTCCATATCATCTTCTCTTCCTTTGCAGAAAAGACTTCCAACTCTCCCTCCTGATTAATGGCATAACTGTATTCGCCGCCGTTCTTTGAAAAAGCCACCTGTGAAAAATCCCCGCTTACCTTCTGAAGTGGCGAGTAATGCATGCGATATCCGGACTCAAAGCTATCCAGTGCCGTATTCAATGTGTATAGTTGTTCAGGTATCACATAATTTTCTGTATCCCCTGCCTCGGCATTCATCTGCAGTGCAGAATCAATGGCGGCCTCTTTATCTCCTCTGTCATACTGATCCATAGCCTGCACACACAGATTTTGTGCTTTATTCCTTCTTGCAATGGTCTCCTGCAATGCAATCTGATAAGACTGATAAAGCGCATAAACTGTGAAAACAGCTACCGCTGACAGGCATACCGCCGCCGTTGTGATTCTCTTTCTGAGTTTATATTTTCGGTAACGCTGCACAAGTCCGTCATAAGGCACTGAAAGAATCGGTGCTGCAATTCTCAAAAAGCCATCCTTCTTCAGCTTCTTCAGAATTTCTTTCTCAGAAGCGCCCCGGATATCCGCTGCCAACGGAAAATTACGATCCCTGCCGCCCACTTTAACAACTGCATACTCCGATACCGCTGCTATTCCTGCCACTTCTGATGTTCCAGACACATTTGATGCTTCTGCCGCTTTTGATGACTCCGAGATTTCCGACTGTTTCGGATTTTGTACAGCCAAAATTGTGAGTACCTCTGAAGGTTTATGGGTTTTCAGAAAAAATTTCACTTCTTTTGACTGCCAGATATCATCACCTGACGAATCCTGACCGATAATAATCAGATATCGGCTGGCTTTCAGGGCATCCATCACCTGTTTGTCTGCCTGATAATCCGCAGACAATTCCGTTTCATCAAGAAAAACCCGCTGAATCCGCTTCAGCCCCGGCGTCCGAAAATGCTCCAACAATTTCTGCAAAGTAACGGCCACATGCTTATGTAAAATATTATCCGACCGGTACAAAATATAAGCATCGTATTTCATTCCGGCAATCTGGGAATGATAAGGCCGAAGTACATTCAACGCGGCAGATACATCCTTTAACATTTCCTCGGCCGTATGATAACGCTTCTTCGGATCTGTTTCCAGTGCCTTTTCCAGAATATGCTGTATGATTTCTTCCGCATGGGGCGGGCACTTCATATCCTGAATATTTTTTCTGGTAAGATAATGCCCATCATAAGACTTTCGCACATCCTCCAGCATGCGTGTCGAATAACGCCGTCCTGCCAGCAGATATAAAAGCAGATAGCCTATGCTGTACAAATCCGCTTCCGGTCCCAATCTGAAATCCGGTGTTTCACCTGTCATGATTCCTACAATCTCCGGTGCCCGATAGCCCTCTGATGAGAAAATCGGCTGATCACCCACAGGGGCACACAGTCCATCTGCCAGTCTCTTTCTGGCTGAGCCGAAATCCAGCAGAAAACAGGTCAGACTTTCATCCGTCGGCTGTCCGGTCACAAAAATATTGCCCTCCTGCAGATCCAAATGCAGATAGCCAGCCAGATGCACTTCTCTCACAGCAAATAACGTTTCCTGAATGACTCTAAAAATCATCTCCATCGTATATCTGCCGTTCTTTTGATACCAGGAAGCAATGGATTCTCCTTTATTTTCCATGGAAGCCATCACTGTAAAGGCATTATTCACATAATGAAAATGCTGTCCTTTGTCAAAGGAAATTTCCACGCTGCTGGCAATTCGCTGAATCGGTATCAATCGAATGGCCTCTGAATCATAAATTTCCGATGTCATCTGTCCTTCATTCAGCTGCATGGATGCCACACAGCGCAGATAATTGGCAGCAGCCTCCGATTCATTCTCCGGCACAATTTCCCCCGACTGCATTCTCAAAAAATTAAACTGTCTGGATATGGGATAACATTCTTTTAGGGCAAAGCGCAGGCTGTTCTCCTTCACATAATTTTCACCCTGCCTGACAACTTTTCCTGCAGAATAAATTAATCCGAAACCACCTTCGCCGATCATGCCCAAAATTTCATAACATTCGCCGCCAGGAAAACGGATAAAGTTTTTTTCTTTCAAATAGTCTCGCATACCTCTATAAACCTCGTTATGCTTTTGTTACAGAGACTGAAAACTGACACATCGCAGCATATATCTCATAAGGCGACTCACCAAAATAGAAAATATCCTCGTTTTCACTTTCAAGCCCATTCATACACAAACTGATCAAAAATGAACGTTCCAGAATATGCGGAATGTAGAATGCCGGCAAAAAAGCCTTCTTCAGCACATCATTGGCCAGCTCCATAAAACTCCATACTCTGTCGCTGAGTGCCTCCTGCTCTCCGGTTTCACGCTGATATAAGGTATAAGCCACCCATAGCATAAACAGCATATCTGCCTTTGTCACATTTGCTTTTCCTGACAATAATAGCGGCAGTCGGCTTGTGATCACCGTAATATTCACCTCACCGTTGGCATCCACAGACAGATATCTGGCCAGTCGTTCCGGATGATTCTTATAAAGCTTTCCGGACAATTCATTCAGGCATTTCTGGATTTCCTTGATGAAGGCCTCACCCACCACCTGATTCAACTGCCACAAACTTCCTTCACTGTATACACCTTTTAAATCTGAAACAATATTTCGTTCAACGTTATCCCAGGCATCATCTTCCAGTGACTCCTCATCATCCCAGTCATCATCTGAAGCATTTTGGCCATTTTCACGCTGTATCTCAAGCTTTTGCTGTCTTTCTTTCGTTTCTGCATAGACAAACGCTGTCAATCTCTTAAAAATCTCACATGCTGTTTTTCCCGGCAAATCCAGAAATGGTGCCTTTTCCTTCATCCAATCAATAAACTTCAGGTCCACATTATCCAGATGTTTTTCTGCATCAACAATTTCAATATTTTCGGATTTCCACTTTTCTACCAGTCCAAACAAAGAGTTGTCCTGATTCCGTCCGGCACCTTCTTCATCTCCAGGCAGCATGCCTTCTGTAAAATGTTCCGGCTTTTCTTCTATTGTTCCCTGAGCAACATCCTTTGCTGCCTCAGCGTAAAGGGCCTCTAACTCTAAAAAGTCCTGATAACATTTGCTTCTGAAACAGCAGTAGGCATGGATAACATCCGCTGACTTCGTAAAATCAAAACCATCATTTTCCAGTACACGGGTCAAAAAGAAATCCGTCAACGTATAGCTCATATCCAATCCATGCGCAATCTTGAAACCATCCTCTTTGGAAATCATTTTTTTCTTCTTTTTGTGCCACAAAAATGCTGTCCTGAATACACCTCTCCATTCCGCTTTCTTGTCACCTGAATGACTGGCCGCAATTTCCGATAAAATATCGATATACTGATCTCTCTCATCCTCTTCCAGGTTCTGGGCATATTCCTTCGAAACCGGCTGAAACCCGAATTTCTTCCGGCCACCTTCTCTCTGGTATGTAAAAGCAGGAAACTCTCTGGTATAAGTTTCATCATCCAGCAAATCCTTATCCAGACAATAGGATGCCAGCCAGCACATCAGAAAATATCTCGGTGCACATATAAATTCATCGGCGATTTCCTGAAGCTTCGCACCCCATTGTTCCATAGAAGCATCTTCCGGCATATTCTGAAGCTTGATCACACCGTCATCTTCATGGTGGTTGGCATAATCCTCAAAATTATCCATAATCATATCTGTATACAAAGGCATTTTTCTCTCTCCTTTACCGTTTATTCGATAAAATCTATTATCTCATAAACACCGCCTGTTGTACACAATTTCTGCATGCTTCTGCCTCTGTCAACAGGCTTTTATCGACAAAAGCAGCGGATTCTCACCTTCTTCTATTTTATCCTCACTGACGGACATCGCCCATCGCTCCTGACGTCCTTCCAGTATATACAACTCATGATAAGTTGACCAAACACCTCTTTTCAGTCCGACGGCAGAAACAGCTCCATCCATTGTCAATTGCGGGAGCTTCCTGATTCTTTTTTCAGATAGCAGCAGACTGCCTATATGTCCTTGATCTGTTTTTCCCAAAACAGCACCATCGCCAAAATTAAAACAGATAAATTTGTTTTTTCCCGGCCATATCACGACCCCTTCAAAGCTGCACTCATATTCCTTTATTTCTTTTCCATCCTTTAAGGCCTGCTGATATAATCTTTTGCGAATCAACCTCAGCAAATCACACTTCACTTCGTCCAGATAAGCCTCCTCACTATGCACACCAGCTCCTTTTTTCAAATAATCCGATATAGCTTCCAAGGTCAGTCTGGCCCCTTTTCGTCCCCATCTGGTTCTTTTTCTCCCCCAGGCTGCACCGACAAAAATGCTGTCTTCTTCATACTTAATTTTTATTACTTTACTTCCTTTTCCCATTGTTGACTCCTTTCAATCTGCCAGTGAATGGCTCTGCATTTTAACCATTCACTGACCTTCTAATAAGAGTATAACAATTTTCTGACTTCTATCAGTTCCCGTACTTCTGTTTTAATGCCTCTAACTTTTCTTTCATCCGGCTTCACAATTTGCTGTCCTGCCCAATTTGCTTTCCCACCCGATTTGCTTTCCTGCCTAATCTGCTGTCTCACTGAAATCGTTACAGAAATGCCTTCAATTCATCCGCGAAATGTTCCTCGGCCTTCACCAGATCCCCGGCAATATTTTTGCTTTCTCTATCCGCCTCCGGGTTTTCATTCAAAACTTCCATGATGGACTGAATACCCATATTGCATCCGTTGGTCATAATCTTTGCAATCTGACTGCTGTCGTCCCGGATCAACATCTTCATTTCTGTTGTCAGCCAGGCAAATGTTTCCGCCGCCGCTCCCGGCTTCTTGCCCTTTTCCCCATAACCTGTCAGTGCCTTTGCTGTCCGTGCTGCAATTTCCTTATGCTTGCGTTCTGCCGCCATAATCACCTGCTCCAGCTTTTCATTTTCCACATACTCCAAAATCTGCTGCATGCTGTGAATGGCCATCTTGCATCCTGAACTGCATTCATTTAAAATGTGCAATGTCTGTTCTTCCATATTCCATACCTCATTTCTCCTTAAAATAATGACTGCTCACAAGAGCAGCGTATACATTTTCCGGTACGCAATGTATCTCCATGCTGCGAAAAAGCTCACACGACCTCCTGCAGCACGAAAAATAGAGCATCCAAAAGTGTTATATTCAAATAACACCTTTCTGAATGCTCTATTAGTATGCGCATATTTTATATAATTATCTGTTCTGACCAAAAATCAATCCTAAAGATAAGCCATTACAAAATGTATTGCTCAATGGCCTTTGCTGCACCATCAATATGATTGGAATAAGTGACTATGTCGGCTTTCTTCTTCAATTCCGGCACTGCATTGCCCATGGCGATCTTCAATCCTGCCGCTTCAAACATTGGCAGATCATTGGCGCTGTCACCGATACAGGCAATTTCCTCTTTAGCAATGCCAAGCCTTGATGCCAATGCATTTAATGCGGTTCCCTTAGAAGTGTTCTTCGCAAATATCTCCACATATTTGCTTCCGAAAGCGGATGAAAACTCCGGATAGCCTTCAAGTATCTCCGCAACCTTTCTTCGGGTTCTGCCGGAGAAAAAATAGACCTGTACTTCTTCTATATCATAATGAATCTTTTCAACAAAGGCTTCCATATCATTGACTCTGCGGATGCCATCCACATCTCTGCCATAGACAATACGCCCTGCCACTTCCATCAATGGTCCTTCCATCACATAACGATGCTGTATATGTGTCATCCGGACCACATTCAACTCTTCACATTCCCTCAGAAACTGTACCACTCGTTCACGTTTCATCAGCATCCGGAAAAGGGTCTTTTTCTCTTCCAGATCTACAACTTGTGCACCATTAGAAGTGATCGTGTATCGGTACAAACCTTTCTCCTGCGTCATCTGATATGGCAGACACGTCAATGGACGTCCTGACGTCGGCACGATGATGATGCCTGCATCTGCAGCCTTACGTATTGTACGGATTGTCTCCTCTGTCATCCGGCTGCGCCCGTTCAGGCAAGTACCATCCATATCTAATGCAAGTAAACGAATCATCTGTCAGTTCCTTTCTTTACTAAATTTTTTCCAATAAGTCTTCAATCGCTGAAAGCTCATTAACCTCGTAATCCGGCTGAATTTCTGAAGTATTCTGACTCTGATGAGGATTATACCAGATGGTCCGGATGCCGGCGTTTTTACCACCCTGTATGTCTGAGGTAAGGCTGTCACCAATAATAACGGTGTTCTCTCTGTGAAAGTTCGATATTCTTGAAAAGCAATAGTCAAAATAGGCTTTACCCGGTTTATCGTAACCGATTTCTTCTGATATAAATATATCTTTAAAGTAAGGGCGCATCCCGGCACTTTTGATGCGTCCTTTTTGTACGCTGAGAGTTCCATTTGTAACCATATAAAGATGATATTTTTCAGATAGGTGCTTCAGAAGTTTCTCGGCACCCTCTACATAATAGTGACCAATGGCAAGATAGGCTTCATAAACTTTTGCAGCTTCTGCCGGGTCACCTTCTATATGATACTCCCGGAACAGATTCACATAGCGCTGCACTTTCACCTGAGATCTTGTAATCTTTCCCTGCTCCAGCAAATGCCACTGGGCCAGATTCAACTCGCTATAACGCTTTAACATTCTCTCATCCGGCGTCACGCTCATTTCCCGCAGGGTTCGTTCCACCGCTATTTTCTCTGCTTTATTGAAGTCCAACAATGTATTATCCAAGTCAAACAAAACTGTATCTACCACGCTTTTATCCTCCGCTTTACCGTTAAAAATAGCAGTTCAAAACTCGAACTGCTATTTTGATTATAATTATCTTTTTATCAAGCATTTTTCTTTCTATTCCGCTGAATCACACTGCTTTTAAAAGCCTTATACATTGCAGGCGATAATTCGGGTGCATCTTCATCTGGTTCTATGGGATATTTTTTTGCTTCCATCACTTCTCGAATTTGTTCCTTTGATGGCTTTTGTCCTTTGTTAATAATGAATGTTTTGGTCATAATATAACCTCCTTTCAGATTCCGTAGCTAATCTGGCTGAAATTAATCGGATATTATCCTTTCTCTCTGTAAATACAACAAATAATACATCTCCGACACAACCAATCGCTATATATCGGTCTTCTTCTATACTATGTTCAAAATCATACATTTCTATATAATTTTCATCTTCAAATACGTATGCTGCTGTTTCAAATGATATCTTATGTTTTCTTTTGTTAATTTGATTCTTTTCCTCATCCCATTCAAACTTCAAGAAAATCACATCCCACTTTTTCTTTTAGTATATCATAAAAACATTCTTATTAAAAGCAAACTGCCACATTATTAAACATAAAAAGCCGCATCCCTGCTTCATCCCATTAAAGCAACGGATACGACTTTTTATGTTTTAATAATGTGGTGGTTTGCAGGTATCACCTGCAGAAAACATATATCGAGGAAGTATATGACATGGTACATCGTTTTCGCAATAACGATGTACCAGTAAATTAACTAAAGGGAATTGCGCACTTAGTGAAGTGCTGCTGCCGGGTCGATACCAGCCATGATCATGCCGCCGAGGATTAAAATCGTCAGAACAGCATAAATCAGACAAGGAACAATGTTGGAACGGATCAGACGTCCTTCAGTTCCTACTGTACCACAGGTTGCACATGCTGAAACGATATTGTTGACACAAACCATGTTGCCCATGGCTCCGCCCATAACCTGCATCGCTACAATTAACATAGCCGGCAGTCCAAGACGAATCGCTGCTGCAAACTGCAGTGTTGAGAATAATGTATTTGATACAGTTGCTGAACCTGAGATAAAGGCACCGATAACACCGATGAGCGGTGATACAACAATGTAAGCCTTACCAAACAGATCGGCCATACCATTTGCCATAACGATCAGCATACTGTCCATACCACTGTTATTGAACTGAGCACCGGAGTTTCTGAAAAGCTGTACCATAGCGATACCAAACATCAGAGCGATAGCTGCGCCGCCGACCATCTGTCCGGTTTCTTTCCATGCTGCCTTCACCTGCTCTGCTTTCATCTTATGAAGAGGAATGATCAGCAGTGCAACAAGGATGAATGGCAGAACGCCAGGATTCCATGCCCATTTAAAGCTCCAGTTAACTTCTACGCCAAAAATATGACTGAGTGATACCGCAAATGGTGCGGTAGAAACATTCAGAATACCTTTAATACCCAGCTGTGGAATACGTGTCACAACAAGGATGATAGCGATCAGTCCGTATGGCACCCATGCCATTACCGGTGAAATCTTACTTTCCACAACTTTATTTTCAGTTTCTGTCTGTTTTGTTTCTTCTGCTGTTGCAGATTTCCATGCTGCATCCCATTCGGAACGCGCCGGGAATTCAAATTTTGACTTCGGAACAAGAATTCCTTTCTTTGCTGTCACAATACAGATGACCAATGCGATCAGCGCACCAATCAGTGATGGGAATTCCGGTCCAAGGAACATCGCACAGATGATATATGGCACACAGAAAGCCACTGCTGACATCAGAATATATGGAATACATTCCAGTGCCGGTTTGATGGATTTCGTCTTGCCAAACATTTTACACATCATGCACATTGCTACAAAAATGATAATTGGACAAATGATTGCACTTGGAATAGCAACCCATTTTGTCAATCCAAGTTTCCAGGCTTCGCTATTGGCGATACCTGATTCTGCCACTTCTCCGCTGACCATATTAAATGCAGTAGCGGCCGGCGTACCGACAGCACCAAAAGGGACAGGTGTGCTGTTCAGTACAAGTGCCACCATGGCGGCACATAAAGGAGGAAAACCGACGCTGATCAGCAGAGGGGCAGCCAGTGCTGCAGGTGTACCAAAACCTGCGGCACCTTCTATGAATGCGCCAAACATAAAGCCGATAATAATCAACTGAATGCGTGGGTCATCGCTGATGTTGGTGAACATATGATTGATAACATCCATACCACCGGAATGTTTCAACGTGTTCATGATTAAAATTGCACCCAAAATAATGACGATTGTATCAATGGATGTAAGGAATCCGGATACGGTGTGTGCTGCAATTGTAATAAAATCCATCTGCCATCCGAAGAAGCATACAACGGCTGTAATGAGCCACGCCAGAGGCAGAGCGATTTTGGCAGGCCAGTTAAAACCGGCCATGACAATAATCGTAACAATAATTGGAATAAAGGCTATGATCGCAAACATACTGTAAACCCCTCTCTGTTCTTGATATTACAGAATTTCTGCGAAAGTCTGAATACGTGTTTTAACCTGTTCAAATGCTGTAGACTCCTGATCTACCTCGATATACAGGTTTTTCACTCCTGCTGCCTCGAATTCCTGAAGAAGGATTGGGTAGTCAAATTCTTCCGGATCACAGAATTTCATCATGCATACAACAACAGCGTCTGCGCCGTATTTCTTCACTGCATCAATGATCATCTGACCCTTTGGTTTGTTGGCATCTGTTGCCAGTGAACATCCATCAAATTCATTCCATGCTCTTGCCAGTGCCATCAGGGCATCGTCATCATCAGGAACATCCTGACGGAAGTTACGTGTTTCCTGAGCAAGGTCATCTGCTACGATAGCAAAACCATTTTCCTGGAAGATATCAAGTACATCATATGGCTCAACCTGAATACCTGTAACGATAATCTTCTTGCCCTTGAATTCAGGAGCCGGTTCAGCTTTCAGAGCTGCAATCAGCTCTTTAACAAGTGCTGTATGACGGGATTTCTCCATGAACCAACGTGCTTTGATAACTGCATGTCTGTCGGATGGTGTAACAACTGCTGCATATTCTGCTGCTACGTCAGAGAATTCACGGCAAGCTGCTCTGTTTTCATTGTAAACTGCAATACTGTTTTTGATTGCTTTATTAGAAATATGAACATCAAGGATGTCTTCCAGTTTCTCTTTAACGATATTGAACTCTTCACGAGCAAATACATTCGCTGCATCCTTTGCAATCTTACGGTTCTGAGGATGTGTAAATACGATAGCAGGTACCGGACGGTTCCATTTCTGGCTCATACATTTTAATGTATCACATGGTACAGAGAAGATGACTGCTTCCAGGTCATCATAAACGCCTTCTAACTGTAATTCCATGACAGACTGCATAATGGAACATGCAAATGGAGGCAGATAAGTACGTGCTTTTGAAATCTGTTTCTTCTGTGCACCCCACATACCGATTGGCAGATAGCCTGCTGCATGTACGATTTCTTCCGGACAGTATACAGGCATGATACCTACTGCACCTTTACCAGTTTCTTTTTTATAGTCATCCATTGCTTTTCTAGGATTGTCAGCAATTGCTTTAAACTCATTAATGATCTCTTTCGCTGTTCTCATCTTATATATTCCTCCTCTGATTACTGATTTTCGTCCATCATCTCTGTTAATGCCTGAACACGTGTCTCATACTGAGCTGGTGTGAAGACACGAGGATCTGTCTGGTCACCGTCGAAGCTGACATATGGTACACCCATTTTTGCATTGACATATTCTGCGCCTTCATTATTTAACAGACCCATCAGTTTACAGCTTCTGTTCAGATGGAGAACGATACCGTCACTCTTGGAGTTCTTAACAACTTTGTAGAATTCTTCGTATCTGTTAGGACCGCATGTATTGATATAAACATTTGTATAAGCTTCAGCCATGGATTCAAGATCACCTGGTGTGTAAACGAGGCTCCAAAGGCCTGGGTAAGCAGAACCTGTCATAACAGCCCCCTGATTCTTTAAGCCCTTGAATGTTGCACCAAGGTAAGTCCATACAGCGATACCTTCCCATGTAACACGATGCTTTTCATTTTCCGGTGCACCGAATGCGTACTGACCAGCAGCATCCTTTGCTTCCAGTTCATCAGCAAATTTGTGGAATGTAATTTCAGCATAATCTCTTGCTCTTGCGCAAACGATCAGTGCCATGTAGTTGAACAGGTCGAAACCATTCAGTGGTGATGGTTTACGCTGTGCGTATGTAGCCACTTTGTTCCACCAGTATACAGAACGCTGTACCTGTTCCTGAACTTTAAAGAATTTATCATAATCAAATGCTCTGCCTGTGATGTCTTCCAGCTGTTTAATGGCTGCTCTGTACTGATCTGCAATGTACTCTTTGTTATGACGGGATACAGGCATTGTATGGTTGAAAGGAACATCGATGATGATACATGGAATGTTCAGTTCCTTTGCAAGGTTTTCATACCATTTCAGCAGTGTATTACAGATGTTGTTACATGTGATAACCAGGTCTGGAAGTGGAACATAAGCTGCTTTGGAATTAGCAAGTTTTTCAGGTTTCTGACCTGTTAAAGCTTCCTGTTTCAGCAGTTCCATATAACCGAGGTTTGTACGTGCATATGAGCAGATATCAATGTTGTAGCCTTTTTCATCTGCTACTTCAAGAAGATCCATAGATGCTTTTCTTGCGCCTGCACCTGCTGCATGTGTTTCAGGATAAACCATAGCGATATCCATAGCTACACAGAATTCTGGAGGAGCTACAGAAGCTGACCAACAGACAAGCTTACCGTTCTTTTTAGCCTCCCATGCTTCTTCATCGAGTTTTGCCTGATAATATGCCAAACATTCTTTTGCGCTGGCTTCCATTGCATTAAATTCCATAAATTTTTACCTTCCTTCCGTAAAATTCATTTATTTATTCTGTTTCTTTAACTCTTCATATGCCATCAGTGCTGCACCGAGCGCACCTGTGATCTGTGGGTGAGGCGCAACTGTAATACTCTGCTGCAATTCCTTTTCAATCGCGTCTACAACGCCTGCATTCTGTGCAACACCACCACACATAACGACGTCATTTTTAACCCCTATACGGTAGGCCAATGAACAGGCCTTGCTGGCCACTGACTGATGAACACCTGCGACAATACTTTCTCTCGGCAGTCCCTTTGACAACTGGGAAATAACTTCAGATTCCGCAAATACAGTACACGTACTGCTAACCTGTGCCCACTCCTTTGCCTGGAAATGGACTTTTCCCATCTGATCTAACGGAACTTCCAGAACTCTTGACATAACATCCAGGAAACGGCCTGTACCTGCAGCACACTTATCATTCATGACAAACTTCAAAATATTGCCTTTGTTGTCCAACTGAATGGCTTTTGCATCCTGACCACCGATATCAATGATGGTTCTTGCAGATGGCACAAGGTGAAAAATCCCTTTTGCATGGCAGGTAATCTCGCTGAGCTGTTTGTCTGCATTTTCTACAGAAAAACGACCGTAACCTGTTGCCACTGTATAATCCATGTCTTCCTGAGTTAAATCGACATTACTGAAAACTTCTTCCAGAACTCTTCCAGGTCCCGAAGTTCCTGTACCCACCTGAACGACTGCTGATGCAACAACATCCGTTCCATCCTTTAAGATCACCGCTTTACTGGAAGCGGAACCAATATCAATACCTAATGTGTACACGCACATTTCCTCCTGTCATTATGATTTACAATTATTTTTCACCCCAACGGCTTGTGAATGTTGCATCGTAATTGATGTCACCAACCTGCTGGATCAGTTCTACAAGAATACCCTGTGTATATTTTGGACGGATAAAATTAACAATGATGTCTTCTGTACCTTCCTGAGGTTCTTTTTCAAGAAGTTCATAACCCATGGCTTTGATTTCTTCTGAAACAGCATTGATATCATCTACAAGGTAAGCAACATGAGCGATACCGCCTTTACCTTTGTTGAACTCTGTCAGAACGCCTGATAATGGAATGATGAATTCCACTGCATCTACACCGTTGCCGTGTTTTGTGAAGATCAGATCCGCATCATAAGCCTTTACATGGCCTCTGTAATCTTCCTGAAGACCAAATGTTTTCATAAAAGCTTCTGCTTTTTCCAGTGTAGGTAAAACAATACCCCAGTGATGTGTTCTGATAATGTGTTTGCCAATTCCTGTGTTTGCAAATAAGTTTTCCATGATAATAAATCCTCCCTGTTTAATATTATTTATAAAAAACTATTTTTTAATCAATTGTCATGCCCATGACTTCATCTTTGAAGATTCTGGCATCCATTAATTTCACATTGCCATCTGCATCGCGGTCAACGATCGGTGCAAAATCCATTTCATCGAGAACCTGTGTCTGAACATCGATACCAGGTGCAACCTCGATCAGATGAATACCGTCTGCCTTCAGTGCAAAGACTGCACGCTCTGTCACATAGAGGACATCCTTGCCTGCTTTGCCGGCAACTACACCTGAGAATGTGATTTCAGTTACTTTATTGACAAATTTATGTTTCTTACCTTCTTCAAGGATTGTCAGCTTGCCGTCGCCTGTCTGAATCTTGACACCATTTGTGAATGTACCACAGAAAACAGCTTTCTTGGAGTTAGAAGAAATATTTGTGAAACCGCCGCTACCTGTGATTCTTGTTCCAAGACGGCTGACATTGACATCACCGTTGTTATCAACTTCTGCAAGACCGAGGAAGCAAAGATCCAAACCACCACCATCGTAGAAGTCGAACTGATAACCTTCATCCATGTAAGCCTGTGCATTGACAGAACCACCGAATCTGAGGCCGCCGCCAGGCACACCGCCGACAGGACCGCACTCAACAGTCAGTGTCATTTCATCTGCCACGCCTTCTTCAGCTGCTACAGAAGATACCCATTCAGGAACACCAACACCAAGGTTAACAACAACGTTTTTCTTTAATTCCATTGCTGCACGGCGGCCGATGATCTTCTTGGCATCCAGTTTCTTTGGTTCAAGGCTGGATACAGGTACCTGTGTGTTACCTGCATAAGCCGGATCATATGTACAATTGATACTCTGTGACTGTTTCGGATCATCTGCCGGACATTCAACAACAGCATCTACATAAATACCAGGAATCTTTACAAGTTTTGGATCAAGATGACCCGCTTTGACAACTCTTTCTACCTGAACAACGACCAGACCGCCATTGTTGTGAACAGCCATTGCCTGAGATGTTGCATCCAGAGGAGCCATTTCTTTTTCTAATGTGATGTTACCTAATTCATCAGCATATGTACCGCGGATAAAAGCCACATCCAGAGGGATTCTAGGATAGAATAACTGTTCCTGACCTTCCAGTTCGATGATCTTCACAATATCTTCTTTTGTCTTCTCACTTAAACGTCCACCGCCGTTTCTTGGATCTGCAAATGTACCGATACCAACGTGGCTGATAGTTCCCACCTTGCGTGCTGCATTATCTCTGAGCATCTGAGCAATAGCACCCTGTGGCACGTTGTAGCCTTCAATTTTATTTTCAGAAAGCATTTCACAAATCTTAGGAACAAAATTGAAATGTCCGCCGATAACTTTCTTGACCATACCTTCGTGTGCATAATGATCAGCATGGCTACCGTCTTTATTACCAGTACCAGCTACCCAGAATAATGTAAGATCTTTTGGATGTCCCGTCTCAAGGAATCTCTCCTCAGCTGCTGCATTCAATGCTTCTGCAATACCATTTGCAACGAATCCGCTTAAAGTCACTGTGTCGCCATCTTTGATCAGATCAGCGGCCTGTCTCGCTGTTAAGACTTTAACTTTACCCATCTCGAATCCCTCCATCTAGTTTGTTGTTAATCGTTGTCGATTTTATACATTTTTTTCTTTCTTTCGATGGGTCTATTGTAAATTTTTATCAGCCTTGAAGCAATAAAATCAATTTGTGTGTGCTTTACTCAAATTTTGCAAATTGAATTCTAGTTGATTCAATTTCTACTTGACAATTTCATAACATGTTGGCATACTAAGTATATACAACGACTGTATATAAGCAATGTACTATTGGATTTGATAACAAAGGGGTATTATTATATGAATGCATATGGGACTGTATTAAAGCAGCTGATCCAGCTGACTGGTTCGAAACTGTCCACAATTTCAGATGTGATTGGTTATGACGTATCTTACATAAGCAAATGGTGCAACAAATCCATGTTGCCCGCTGCCAAGATGGTCCCGGAGATCAACAGAAGCATGGCTTCACTTTTTGCTCAGGAGATTTTGAGCCAGGAAATTCTGGGAGATTTTGAAAAGGCTTTTTTAACAGATGTCTGTCCGGACGATCTTGAGAACACCATCTATACTTTATTAAAGGAGAACTACAGCAGCTCCTGCAGTGAAGCTTCCACGGAATTGAAGCAGCAGACCACCTATAAACCGCGCATTCTGACGCTGGCCAATGATATTTACAATTTCTTTAATCATGAACTGCCTCAGATGCTGCTGGATTATGATGATGCACTAGATGTCTTATGCACACTGGATGTCTGTCGTTTTGCCATGGACGAACCTTCCAATGCCTACTCCCATCTGACAGCCAAGCACCCGGTCAATGTGAAAATCGGTGTTGACACAGATCTTCTCTATGCCGACAACAATGACGGACTCAAGGCCCTTTACTATTTTGTCAGTGCAAACCGCGCCATTTCCTTTGATTTTTATGACAATACCCTCATGCGCACAATGAATACCATTGTAGTGAAGGACCGCGTAGCCATTATCTGTGCCCTTGACCAATACAATCGTGTCAATGTAGCCAGTGTGATCTTCGATCCTGAGAAAGTGAATCAGATCTATGTCCGCACGCTGCCTGCTTTCCGTACACCGGATCTTCTGGCTCATGCCACAGAACAGTTTGAATTCTACCAGCACGGTTATCGTACAGACTTTTATACCAAGGACAACTTCCAGTTCCTGCTGACGCTTGGCTTTGAATATCTGCTGCCTCAAGAATGCTGGGACAAGATCATCAACGTTGCCAGAGAAGATTATCATGATGAATTTATGTCCCTTATTGTGGCTCAGCTTCAGATTACATGGGAAGAGATTTTTGAGAAGAATACATCGGATTTCTATGTACTGAAATCCTCTTTGATGAAATATATTGATGATGGTGAGCTTATTTTCGCAGATGTAGTTTATCATATGACACCGGAAGAGCGCAAACTGCACATTGAGAACGTACTGGCTCTTTCCAAAAAGAATCGGAATATCCAATTCTATGTTATCGATGACGAACAATTAGTCAACAACCATCAGGGGCTACATTTCTCCATTTTCAACAATCGCAAAAAGCTGTTCCTGAAGAATCCGGATCGCTATCACACAGACATCGGTCCTTACTTTTATTCTGTCCTCTCTGACCAGCTGATCCAGAGGATCAGCAGTTACCTGGACGGTCTGAGAAATGCCGATTACTGCAGCCACTACGAAGCAGAAAGCCTGCAGGCATTTTACGATAAATACAGCTCCCTTGTCTATCGAATGATCGATTTGAGTGCTTTCAAAAAGTAAGACGAGTACGATCCCATAGTTTAATAAAAGGATTCAAAATGAGTCTATTCTTCACAGGCCGCTCTCGCTGCCAGCGAAGAATAGACTCATTTTGAATCCTTCCCTTAATATTTGATTTGACTGCACTCTGGCAGTGAATTTGAATATGGCGCTCTCATGGGTAAAGCTTTACTCTACAACACTTACTTCATAAAAGCCTTCAGTTTTTCCTTCTGTGCATAAAAATCCTTGATGCCCATCTCATAAATAGCCTCTTCCTCCTTGGCATCCATGCTGTAAGTGCCGCCGCCAAGTACATGTTCCGGTGCAAAAACAAATGCTTTACCTGACTTTTCCAACGCAAACATTTTATCCTGGCAGGCTTTGTACATGATATGTCTGTGATCCAGTGCTTCGATGATCTTCGGATATTTTCTGCATAATCTCTTGTAAATAAACCGGTCTTTCTCCGGCTCCTTCACAAAGTCATAGGGCTTGGTCAAAATGACAACCAACTTGTCACAGCCGTCATCCATGGCTTTCTGAACAGGAATAGAATCCGACACACCGCCATCGTAGTAAAATCTTCCATTGATCTCAACAGGCCTGCAGACTGCAGGAATCGCACAGGATGCCATCACATGACGATAATCATCCTTATGCATATCTTTCTTGCTGAAATAAGTCGGCTTGCCTGTCTGAGCATCCGTTGCCACCAGCCAGTATTCCATCGGACTTTTCATAAAGGCATCAAAATCCAGAGGATCTGCGCCACCGGAATTTGTCAGTGTTCCATATATATACTGGAGCCCGAAAAGATTACCCGTCTTCAAAAAAGAAGAAAGACCAAAATAGCCCTTCTCATTAATATGCTCTGTGTAAAAGCGGATATTTCTGCCCCGCTGTCCGGCTACAAAAGAAACCCCATTGGCCGAACCGGCTGAAACACCGATACAATAATCAAAAGTGACGCCATTATCCATCATGGCATCCAGAATTCCGGCGGTATAGGCACATTTCATGCCGCCGCCTTCCAATACCAAGCCAATCTTACTCATTGTCATCAATCTCCATTATTTATTCTATATCACTTATTGTTTTTCCTATTCAACCTGTTTGTTCTGCGATATATTCTAACATAAAATAAAAATCAGATGTCATGACAATTTTTTGATTTTGTCGCTTTCACAACATTTTTGTATACATTTTTTTCATCTCGTTTTCATATCCAATCACCATCTGTTAAATATCAAAACAGCATTGCACAGATAAAAAAGTTGTTCCTATATTTCTATAGATCAAAATGCATCTTATCAAAAGCTTTTCCCGGTCCTGTGAGCTTATTAGTCAAATAAGGTGCCCCGACTTTTCTGCCTCTCATCTGTGCCATATCTTTGGCTGCTACGGGGAAACTTGCTACGTCCATGGCCAGACGGACCGGATTCAGTTTATACTGAGGCTCAAGAGCCCCTTTGATATCTCCGGCTGTATATTTATGATAGATATGCATATTCAAAACTTGAGTTTTCCATCAAAACATAGTAATATTTTTTTAAATAAATAAACGAAACTCTTGAAAGGAAATGATATGAGAAAAAGAGAATCTTTTAACAGCCGATGGGGCTTTATACTGGCCTGCATCGGTTCTGCAGTCGGCATGGGCAATATCTGGATGTTTCCAACCCGCGTCTCTCTCTACGGAGGCGGGTCTTTCCTGATCCCTTATTTTATCTTTGTCATCCTGATCGGCTTTACGGGTGTTATCAGTGAAATGAGTTTTGGCCGTGCCACCCGTTCCGGCCCTATCGACGCCTTCGGCATTGCCTGTGAATCCAGAGGACATCGCAAGGCAGGAGAAGCCTTAGGATGGATTCCGGTTCTTGGCGCACTGGCCATGGCTATTGGCTACACCGTTGTCATGGGCTGGATTTTGAAGTATACCATCGGGACTTTTACCGGTGCTGCTCTGGCCCCTGCCGATATTGATGGCTTTGCCGGTACTTTCGGCTCAATGGCCTCTTCCTTCGGCAATAATTTCTGGCAGACTGCCGCTTTAGTGATCTGCATGATCATTCTGATGTTCGGTGTCGGCAGCGGCATTGAGAAAGCCAACAAGATCATGATGCCTGTTTTCTTTGTCCTGTTCATCATTCTCGGCATTTATGTTGCTTTCCAACCCGGTGCCGTCGATGGATACCATTATATTTTCAGAGTCGATCCAAAGGCACTGTCCGATCCAGTCACATGGATTTTTGCTCTTGGCCAGGCATTCTTCTCTCTGTCTGTAGCAGGAAATGGTACTCTGATCTACGGTTCCTATCTTCCGGATACAGAAGACGTCCCAGCTTCCGCAGCCAGAGTTGCTTTTTTTGATACCATCGCCGCTATGCTGGCTGCCCTGGTCATTATCCCTGCCATGGCCACCACAGGTGCACAGCTCGATCAGGGCGGTCCCGGATTATTATTCATCTACCTGCCTCATCTGATCAAAGCCATGCCCGGCGGAAGAATAATTGCTATTATCTTCTTTGCGGCTGTCTTTTTGGCCGGTATGTCCTCTCTGATGAACCTTTATGAGGCTCCTATCGCCACCGTTCAGGAGAAAACCGGCCTCGGAAGAAAAGCATCCTGTCTCGTTATCGCAGCCATCGGCATCGTCGTTTCCATGCTGATCCAGGGCATTGTCTCCGACTGGATGGATGTACTGTCCATTTACATCTGCCCTCTTGGTGCAGGTCTGGCAGGCATTATGTTCTTCTGGGTCCTCGGCAAAAAATATGTAGAAAAGCAGGTCAACACCGGCCGTGAAAAGCCTTTTACCGGGCTGTTCTTCCCAATTTGCAAATACATTTACATTCCGATTTGTTTTCTGGTTTTGATTCTCGGTATCGCACTGGGTGGTATCGGCTAAAAAGGAGCCTGTACAGCATTTTCTTTGATATGCTGCACAGGCTCCTCTTATCTCACCTTGTTCTTAATTCCGGCTACTAACGCCTTCAAAACCGACTTAGTTCTCCGAAGCTTCCTGTTCATTTTCTTTCTTCACTTTTTCATTCTGAATATAATACTCCATAAACTTCAGAACATATTTTGGCGCATTTCTCGTTCCGCGCTCCCACTCAGTGACTGTCCTGTAAGGAATCTCAAATGCCTCACAAAACTGTCTTCTGTTCATCCCTGTTATTTCTCTTAATTCTTTAATCTTCTGTTGGCACTCTGTCATAATCTCATTTTCCTCCTCAAATCACGCACATCCGCAGACATATATAGCCTTGTATGTCTCTGATTCGCTCTTTAAAATATTACATCTTACGTCTATTATATCGCACTTTTGTATACTACACAATGTGTTTTAAATATTTTACACTCTTTATGTACTTTTTATAATTGCAGCATATCATACAACTAACTTTATTTCAAATGATTTCCCTGTTGAATTGTTGCGTAAATAATGTTATAATTTAATTTATCGATTTAAAGCGCAACGCTTTAAACTGACAGTCATGTTTATATTTTTAAGAAGGAAAGTCAATCGTAATCTTCACATCACGATTCAGAAGTTACGTACAAGGAGGAAATGAATGAAAAAGGGAATTAGAAAAATGTTATCTGCCATTGCCTGTGCAGCTTTGGCTATGGGTTGCCTGGCAGGCTGCGGCTCCAACACCAACTCATCCGTAGTAAATACAACCACTGAATCAGCTGCAGAAAACACTTCAACAACCGCAGCCGAAACTGCTTCCGACAGTACCGCAGCCGACGGCAAAGTCTATCAGATTGGTATCTGCCAGCTCGTCCAGCATGATGCACTGGACAGAGCTACACAGGGATTCGAAGATGCATTGGTAAAGCTGCTCGGAGAAAATCATGTTACATTCAATGTTCAGAACGCCCAGGGTGACTCCCAGACATGTGCAACCATTGCCAACCAGTTTGTCAACGGCGGTGTTGATTTGATCATGGCCAATGCAACAGCTGCCCTTCAGGCCTGCTCGAATGCCACATCAACAATTCCTGTTGTCGGCACATCTGTCACAAGTTTCGCCGCTGCACTGGATATTGAGCTGGATGCGAATGGCTGCACAGGCATCAATGTCACCGGTACCAACGATCTTGCACCGCTTGATCAGCAGGCACAGATCATTGCTGACCTTTTCCCTGATGTAAAACAGGTCGGTATCCTCTATTGTTCAGCCGAAGTCAATTCCGTTTACCAGGCAGAACATATCGCCGCTTATCTGGATGATCTAAATATTAAGCACAAGGATTTCAGTTTTTCAGATTCCAATGACCTGCAGGCCGTGACCAACAATTGTGTTTCTGAATGCGATGTGATCTATGTACCAACGGATAATGTTGTATCCAGCAACCAGTCCATTATCGACGCTGTTGCCCGTCCTGCAGGCGTACCGATCATCTGTGGTGAAGAAAGCCAGTGTACAGGCTGCGGCCTTGCCTCTCTCTCCATCGATTTCTATGATATCGGCTACCGTGCCGGCGAACAGGCCTATGACATCCTTGTAAACGGCAAGAATCCGGCCGAAATGCCTGTTGAAGACCCTCAGAGTCTGACACGCATTTACAATCCGCAGATTGCTTCTGATCTGGGCATCACCCTCGGCGATGATTATCAGGCCATTGAACAGTAACCCAATCTCTTATTCATCTTTAAAATAAAATCCGACATGATAAAGTAAAAGCAATCATTATTTTTACTTTCATTATGCCGGATTTTATGCTTTGAACGAATGCACGAAAAAGGCCTGTATGTGATAGGAAATAAAGCTTTCTTCTGTTCTTCTGTTGCATCAGAGTTCCAAACACTGCCGGCATAAAGAGAAGTGGTTACATAAAAAGCAATACCAAAGGAAACATCTACCTTGGAAACTTCTTCTACTGCAAGCGCATATTCCATATAACCAAGTCCCTGACCGCCATATTCTTTCGGATAAGGCAAACCGATAAAGCCCAGCTCACCGACTTTATGGAACTGTTCCACAGGAAATTCACTCTTTTCATCTCGTTCAAGAACACCCGGAAGTAATTCTTCCTGGGCAAATTTTCTTGCTGCTTCCTAGATGGATTTCTGCTGTTCAGTTAATTCAAAATTCATAATATCCTCCTTCATATCGCAACTGTTATGGGGACAGTTACGCCCTACACACTTTTTGTTTCGTTTTCACATCGCATTTTATTTCGCGTTCCAAATAGTTTGCATGCCAACTATTTGCATTGAATATATCATGCCGACACCAGGAAGTCAACACATAATTTTTTACAAAAGATTCAAATAAAATTTGTGCAAAAAATTGATTGACGAATTTTTTTATTGTAATGCAATTTACGCGAATTGATTAGTTAGCATACTAAACATTTGTCGATGAACTAATTGCGCCCCGTCAATTTCAACAGATGAATATGATTTTTTTCAGAAATGAAAAAGGATCTGCATCTCTGCCCGAAGGTGAAATGTCCTATGAATATTTGGGTGATATTAAGAAATATATACAGCAATCCAGATTTGTTTGATGATGAGCAGTATCTGTGCAAAAGCGACTGCAATGTACTGGCAGAATCCATAATGCTGAAGGAGCATTTTATCGGCCAAGTAACTGCTTTACTCTTTACAGAAAACGTATCGGACAATATAGAAACTTTGAAGAAAGCCTGCACCTACGGTGCTGATGCAGCCTGTCTGATCGGCTTTGAGCGATTTGATTTTCAGAAACCGAACAACTCTCGCAGATAATGGCAGAAACCATTCGAACTTACTTTCTCGATTACGATCTGATCCTATTCGGACGTCTGGCATACGACGGCGATGCCGTCAATGTATCCACTCAGGTATCCTGTCATCTCGGCATTCCAAGAGTCGTTTACAGTCAGGAAATTTATACCAAAGACCAGGTCCTCTATGCCAGAAAATATATTTCATCTTCCAAAGAGGCCGTCTACCGCCTGAAAAGGCCGGTGCTTATTCAATCCATCCGCGAACAGGGTGTCACCAGGCAACCCAAAATTGCAGATATTATCAGAACCTATCAGGATATGACCATTCAGCATCTGGATGGAAATGCCATCGCTGCCGGATTGTCCTCAGCCAAAACCGGTTTGCATTTAATCCGAAAAACAGAACCGTCAAAGGATAAATCCACCTCAATGACGCTTTTAAACGGACTCAGCGATGACGAATCTGCTGCAAATCTGTTGCGGATTCTTCGCGAAAAAGGATTTCAAGGAAGAAGAAAAAGATGATTTATGTAATTGGAAAAAAGAATCAGAACCTGACTCTGCAGCTGACAGAAAAAGCACTGGAAATATCGGAAGTAGCTGCCGAAATGGCCGTACGTCTGTCCGCTTCACTGCTGACAGACTGCATTGCTTTAAGCGTTGACAATGGGCGTCTGCAAGGCCTCCGTCCCTCTCTCGACGGCAAAAGTTTTTCACATTATGCTTTTTCTGACGATCAACCGACAGTCATCGTTGTCAAAGACACCGGCATCACAGAGCCTCGTCAGAATTTACTTCAGAGCTGTGTCAAAGTTGCTGAACTTTCTGCCTCTGCTCCCGGTAATACTGCAGAAAAATGCCCAGGGAACCATACTGCTCCCGGTAAAATTGTTTTTGTAAGAAAAATTATTCACGAAAATGTGTCAAAAGATATCAAAGACGCTCCACTCATTTTCGCCGGTGGCAGAGGCCTGATGAATGAACAGAGCTTTGAAGCATTGCGCAGACTGGCAGATTTTTTTGACGCCTCAATTGGCGCCTCCAGACCTGTCGTTGACTGCGGCTGGGCAGGGCCTTCAGAACAAATCGGCCAGACCGGCAGCTTCGTCCATCCCAAAGTGTATCTGGCCTTCGGCATCTCCGGAGCTATCCAGCATCTGGCCGGCATGAAAAACAGTCAATGTATCATTGCGGTAAACACCAATCTGAATTCGCCAATCTTCCAGTATTGTGATTACGGCATCCGAGGGGACGCCAACTCCATTATCCGTAATCTGCTGCAGATTCTGGCGGTTTGATAACAAAGGGCTGATTAGAAATCAACGACGCTTTTTATATTTTTCATTAAATGGTCAAAACCGCCTATTTCCTATCCAATAAAACGACAGTTTCATCTGTACTTTCGTTGTCCCAATCCACCACCAATACATTTCTGCCATTCATATATATCGGAAATTTAAACCGGAGACCTTTTAATATTCTGCCATCCTTTTGCTCTTCCTCATAGATAAACACATCCGATAGGAAGCTCTTCAAAAATGGCTTCTTTCGTACATACGGAATACTCACGCTCTCCAGCTTCGCTTCGAAGCTCCTCCAATACCTCTGCTACAGTTTCAAATACTTCGTTCATTTTTGTGTCCACCTTTCCATATAAGTATTGCATTTTGCAGGCAGTATTATCAGTCCTTGAATTATTTTCAACAACTTTATTCTCTTATACTTCATCTTTAGAAGTATATTATCAATAATATTCCGTAAAATCAATCATGTAACACTTCATCTTTAGAAAGTTGGTGTTTGAATGAAGATTTACTGGAATAAGGAAAGTAATTCCAAGAACCTTATCGGACAACGTGTAAAAGCACTACGAATCGAAAAACATATGTCACCAAAAGCATTAGCCGAACAACTGCAACTTGCCGGATATGAATTCAGTGATCTTACTGTACTTCGTATCGAACAAGGAACACGTTTTGTACCGGATTATGAAGTAGTTGCCCTTGCAGAATTTTTTCATGTATCTTGTGAATACCTCTTGGGTGTCAAAAACGAAAAATAAGCAGTGATCTGTATTATTTTCACAGACCACTGCTTAAATTTTTATTAAAGCGATACCCAACTCCCCATACTGTCTGTATGTACATTGGTTTACTTGGATCATCTTCAATCTTTTTTCTAATATTTCTAATGTGGCTCATAACAATATTGTAATCGCCGGAATAAGGCTCTTTCCACACAATGTCGTATATCTGTTCCTTACTAAATACTCTGCCCGGATTTCTTGCTAATAAATGCAGAATTTGAAACTCTACACTCGTAACTTTAACTTCTTTTTTTCCTCGATATAGCATTCGTCTTGAAACATCTATTTCCATTCCTTCAAAAACTAATTTTGTGCAAAAATTTTCTTTTGTCATCTGCGTTTTATTTTCAAAACCATCTAAAACTGAAATAATTGCATTTAATAGTTCGTCCTCATTTTCCTCAAGGGAAAGTAATAATAACTTAGCTATAATCTGCCCTCCTTCGTCAATTACTCATAATATTCTTCTATGTATATTCCCCGTCCATCTTTTCATTTTTTAGTTTGGATTTTATTTTTGGAAACAGGTCAATATACCCATTCCATATAAGAAATTCTATTCCAGCGTTTCTATATATTCTTCCAAACAAATTCCTTGAGAGTATATTTCCGACGCAGCTTCTTTCCCGACGTATCTATAATGCCAAGGTTCATTTATAACACCTGTTATATCCGTCTTATTTGAGGGATAACGCTTTATAAATCCATATCTATGAGCATTTTCCTCAAGCCACTTATAAACATCATCTCTTGAACTTTTTGAAGTATCTGCGTTTATATCGACTGCAATACCAAGCTGATGTTCACTTGTTCCGGGAATTGCCACCCATTGCTCTGCAAGTTTTTTCGCTTCGGGCTTTGATTTTCCCTCATTTTCATATGCTTCTATTTTTTCGTCCATTAGTTGCTGCTGTTCTTCCTGCGTCCTATATCCCTCTCTAACAAACAATCCATATCCTTGCGCTCTTGCAGCATTAAACATTTCCTGCAATTCCGGATAAATTCTGGAATCAACCTTTTTTCCATTTGATAATTCTGTAAGCTGTACTTCATAATCAGCAGGAATATAATTCTCACGATTTACAAGAATCAGATTCCAGCCATGATCTTCACTGGCCATATGGTGTGTTATGTTTCCAAGAAAAGGCGTTGTAAAAGATGAATGAAGAACCTTTCCTGCCATCACACATAACATTACTGCAAATAACAGGATAAAAAGTTTTTTTACTTTAAATTTTTTTCGTCTTGCATATCGTTTCAATTATTTTATTTCCACCTTTTGGTATACCCTGTACAGTATCGGTTGAAAAATCAAGCATACCACTGCATATACAGGAACAATAACAGTTGCTATTGTGGTTACTTTACTTCCCAATGTTATAAGTCCAGCTTCTTTGATATCCAAATAAATTTCTAATAACTGGTCTGGAAAGAAAGAGCATAATCCAGGCAATGTAATAATTTTACTTAAAAATGGAAATGCACATAACACAATAAATGGCACAATAACGGCAGTCGGAGTCGAGTGCGTGAGTGCTGATACAATCATTGCAAGCGTAGAAGCAAATACAGTTCCAATATATCCCCCAACAACAATAAAAAGATATGCCTGTAAAAAAGTAATATTATAAACACTTCTCCACAAATCTAACTGGATCGGACAACTTGCACCGTCTGCACCTAATACAAAAAGCACAATAAACGTATATAGAAATACAAACATCAGATAGAATCCCGTAGTAATACAAAAGCCTGCTCCTACCTTTGCGGAAATCCCTCTGCTTCTTCCAAATCGTGCAGAGAAAAAAATGGAATCTGCTTTTGTCTGAAATTCATCTGAAAATATCCCGGATACTAGAAAACCGATCACTAATGCCAACATCAGAATAAAGGTTGATATATTTTGTAGTAATGCAGCCCAACCGTCCATATATTCATAGTAAAATGGAGTTTTCAGTTTTTTATATTTCTGAATCATAAAATCTTTTTCTGCCTGTGTAAATCTTTCTTCTCCAGATTCAAGCCAATTTTTTAAAGTAGAAATTCTTCTTTCATAGATTGTTCCAACTTCATCATCAGAAATCTGATCCGTTACATAATAATTATAATCTCTGTAATCGCTGAAAGCATAAATAATGACATCCATAATACCTGCTATGCCTTGCTTTTTTGCATATGCCTTATTTTGTTCTGTAATGTCATCCGACAATGCCTCTTTCGAACTGTTAATTGTCCTGTTCTCTTCCAATGCCTTGCTTAATGTATCTTCTGTCAAATAACCTGCCCATTGGTTTTTGGCTTCTCTTAAATCTCTTACAGCCGAAATTCCAACAGAAGAATTTCCATTTTCATCAACATACTCCACTCTGTTAATCGTTAATATACTGGTTATCGCAAGTATTACGAATAACACTATGACAGCAATTCTATTTTTTGATTTAGAAAACACTTTTTTGATTTCATAACGCAGCATTTTCATCACCTGCTTTCTCTCCAAAATAATATAAAAATACATCTTCCAGTGACGCTTCTACACGCATTGCATTCTCAACCGGTTTTTCGTGAGAAATAATTCGCAGCATAACCTGATTTATTTCTGATTTCATATTGGAAATTTTATATTTTTCCATAAAACCAGATACCCTGTTTTTCGGCACAAGACATTCCCATACTGTTTCTGTCATAGAATTTATCAGTTCGTCAATACTTCCTTTGTGCAGAATTTCCCCGTCTTTCATCAACCAGATTTCATTCGCAATATACTCGATATCTGAAACGATATGTGTCGATAATAGCACCAGTCTGTCTTCTGAAAGTTCGCTGATCAGATTGCGAAACCGGATTCTTTCATTTGGATCAAGTCCTGCTGTTGGTTCATCAAGTATTAAAATCTTAGGTTTATTCAACATAGCCTGTGCAATTCCGGCTCTACGCTTCATACCACCAGATAATTTTTTCATTTTTTTATGAGCTGCTTTTGAAAGACCAACCTTAGCAATCAACTCTTTCACACGTTTTTTTGCGACAACAGGACGGATTCCTTTCAATGCAGCAATGTAAAGCAAATAATCCTCTACCGTAAATTCAGGATAAAATCCAAAATCCTGTGGTAAATACCCCAACAGCTTGCGATATTCACTGTCCATGCTGAAAATATCTTTTCCATTACAGCATATCGTTCCACTTGTTGGCTTTAAAAGGGTACACAACATTCTCATTAGAGTTGTTTTACCTGCTCCATTTACACCTAAAAGACCATATACCCCATTTGTCATAGTAAGATTTATATGATTCACTGCTGTAAAATCTCCAAATTCTTTTGTTAAACCATCAAGCTCTAATTTCATCAAATGACACCTCCAAATATTGATTACAATTCTTTAAAATACGATATATCGCAAAAGCAATAAAAAGTATTGTTACACCCAGCAGTGCTGACCAGATGGGAACAGTAACCATGATATATACATTTTCATTTAAAACAATAAAAATCCATACTGCACTCCATATCACACACAGAACAATCGCAACTGTTTCACTGAAGGCGTGTTTACTGCATAAAATTCCAAAACAGATACAGGCAGTTACACAAAGTGGAAAAAGAAATTGGACGACTAATTCTGATAATTCATAATGCAAACCTGCTGAAGCGACTCCTAAAAATACAGTTATGAAAAAAATATCTGTAATACCAAATAACAGCATACGTGTAGCATATACCTGTTTTAATGAATAATAGGAAGCAGCTTCTATTTCCATACATTCACATGACCTGTTTTTCCACAGTTCCGGAATAATAAGGATTACAAATAGCGTGGCTACAACACCCATACTTCTTTTTAGATATATTTCATCATGGATAGAACTTAAAGCAATCCATAATGCCACTAAAATCATAAATTGAAGAACCCACCACCTTTTTTGTATCACACGAAGCTGTGTCCACAAAAAGTCATGATAAGAAAGCATTCGTTCTTGCTCTGCCATAAAAAAGGCATTTTTAGATTTACAAATTGTTTCCTGTATTTTTTCTTCGCTAGCTTCCACTTGTATGCTTTCCCTATATTTTTTTATCTTTTCTTTCTGATTCATTGAATTCCTCCTTCCCGAGAAGTTCCCTCAACTGTTTCCTTGCTTTTTGCAAACGATACTTTACCAGTGGAAGTCCAATTTGCAATGTATCAGAAATTTCTGTTAATTTTAGTTCTTGAAAATAATAAAGAGTAAGTACTTCTCTTGATTCATCTGGAAGTTGTTCTAAAACCTGTTCGATCAAAACTCTATTCAAAATTTGTTCCGTTTGATTTTCTTCCTCAAATTCATTTTCTTCCAGAAGTGTTTCTTTTGTCCTCTTTAAATAATCTTTGCATAGGTTACCTGCTATCGTATATAAATAATTCAGTGTTTTCCCTTTATAATGATAGTCGGACAATTTTGTGAAAAAACGTATAAAAGTTTCCTGCGTGAAATCTTCCGCATATGTTTGATCGAAACAATGATGATAACAGTAGCTTAAAATTTCTTGATAATACTTGTGGACAAACAAATCAAAAGCCTGTTCATCACCTTGCTTCATTTTCCTGATTAGTAGAAAATCATTATACACAAAATCCCCCTTTCTCATTATTAGAAGTTCAAAATATTTATCCCGTTCTATAAGGTATAACGATTGAGCGATGCAAAAAGATAGTCCAGTCCAAATAAAAATTTTATAAATTATGCACTCAACCTCAAGCACATTTTATTATTATAACTGTCTGAGGCACCAGCCTCAACTATACCACTACACATCCAGTTTTAAAATTATAGATTTTATTCACATTATCTCTTGTGTCTCTGTCGATACCCAGGCAATAAACCAAAGCCCGATGGTAGACATCCTGATATCTGCATTTTTTCAGATATTCCTCATAAAATTTTTCGTGTTTCATGCTCTTGAAAGTAATTGTGCGAGAATTGCTATTCTCTGCTCTTAACGCTGTGTTTGTCATTTTCATTTTCCTCCTGAATTTTTAATATTTTGGTATAAAAAAGACACTCCATTTCTGGAATGCCCCATAAAAAGTAGGGACACCCGCTTTTAACAAGTATCCCTATAATCTATCAATGATCTGATAGCTCTCTATTCATTTTCATATTCAAGATTCTTTGTGTTCCCCGTCCCGAGGTCTAACGCAACAACAACGGTTACTTTCTTCACAAGGCTCTTTTCTTTGTGATTTTCACCTATTTTTCTGAAACTGAAAAACTCCACAAAGTGCGTAAATTCAAGGATTTCTACATATTTTTCCTTTGTAGCAACACCACAGTCTCCACATGAACCGAGTGCCCGAACATATCAACACACTGAACCTCTTTGACCTTATAGTCCCTTTCTTCCAGATACTTCAGATCTCTGGCCAGTGTGGCCGGATCGCAGCTGACATAGACCACCCGCTTTGGCTGCATCTGTGTGATACATGCCAGCAGGCTCTCGTCACAGCCCTTTCTCGGCGGGTCCACCACGATGATGTCTGCATGGATATGCTCACGTTCATAAGTCTGCGGCAGTACTTCTTCTGCCTTTCCCACATAAAATTCAGCATTATGTATATCATTGATTGCAGCATTGCGCTTGGCATCATCAATAGCCTGGGGAACAATTTCAACCCCATAGACCTGTTTGGCTTTCTTGGCCATAAAAAGTGAAATGGTACCGATACCGCAGTATAAGTCCCAAATAACATCATTTGGTCCCGGATTGGCAAACTTAAGGGCCGCTCCGTAAAGTTTCTCTGTCTGCACCGGATTCACCTGATAGAAAGATAGCGGTGAAATCTGATAACGGACATCACCAATATAGTCCGTAATATAATCCTGCCCCCAGAGTGTCACCACTTTACTGCCAAGGATCACATTCGTCTTATCCTGATTGATATTGAAGGAAATGCTTGTCATCCCCGGAATCTCACGGAGGGCTTCTACCAGACTTTCACTGTGCGGCAACTTCTTGCCGTTGATAATAAGACAGACCATGATCTCCTTTGTCTTAAAACCAACTCTTGTCAGAATGTGTCGAACAAGCCCTTTATGCGTCGTTTCATCATAAGGTGCAATATCATGATCCGTCATCCATTTTTTGACAATAACAAGCAGCTGCTCATTGACCGGTGCCTGAATACAGCAATGGGCAGAGTCTACAATAACATGCGTGTGACCGGCATAAAATCCTGTGACGATTTGTCCGTCTTTGCCAAGTCCCACCGGAAACTGTGCCTTATTGCGATAATAATATGGATGCTCCATTCCAATAATCGGATGCATCACATAATCTTCTATATGTCCCACACGGCTCAGCAGGTTCCTGACCTTGTTCTCCTTGAAAGCCAGCTGACGTTCATAGGACAAATGCTGAATCTGACAGCCGCCGCAGCTGCGGGCGTGCGGACATGGGGCCTCCACACGGTCCGGTGACGGTGTGATGATGCGCATCAGACGACCGTAACCGTAATGCTTCTTTGTCTTGATGACTTTGACCTCCGCCGTATCACCGATCAGTGCATCCTTCACAAAAAGTGTATAGCCGTCCACCTTGCCGATACCGGAACCGTCTGTACTCAGATCTTCAATCTCGATTGTATATATATCATTCTTCTTGATTGTCTTTTTCTCCATTCCTGACTCCATTCCGTATTATTTGGACGTTCTTCTGATATTCGACTCAAAAATGCGGTTAAATCCAAGCCATTCCAAATTATCTTCTGAACGGTCGAAGATCTCTGTCATCGTCTCCATACGGGCATCTGTATTGTCCGCCAGATTCAGTGCCATAGCTTCCATCAGTGCCGGTTTCTTCGGTGAACCGTATTCCAGCTCGCCGTGATGGGCCACGATACAATGCTTCAACTCGTTGGCCAATACAACAGGGAATCCCGGAATCTCACGGATGGCATCATGGATCATCTCCACACCTGTCACAATATGGCCGATAAGCTGTCCCTCATCTGTATAATCATTGGATGGGAATAAGGATAATTCCTTTGTCTTGCCAATATCATGACAGATAGCTGCTGTGATCAGCAGGTCATGGTTCAGATGCGGATAACGGGTTGTATAAAAATCGCAGAGTTTTGTTACGCTAAGTGTATGTTCAAGCAGTCCGCCCACAAAACCATGATGAATGCTCTTCGCTGCAGAATGCTCCTTAAAAGACTTGATAAATGCTGTATTCTTTACAAAGAATAATTCCAGTAATTCATGCAGATGCGGTTCTTTGACGCTGTCTACATATCCCATCAGCTCTTTGTACATATCTTCTATACTATAGCGGCTGCACGGCATATAATCTGCCGGAATATATTCGCCCTCTTTGGCACGACGGATACGGCGCAGATTCAGCTGCAGTGATCCCTGGAAAGAAGTCACCTGCCCTTCTACCTTGATAAAGTCCATCGGCTCAAAATATTCAATGCCCGGTGTCAGTTCCCAGACCTTAGCATCCACTGTACCGGTCTTATCCTGAAGCATCATGGAATAATAGCTCTTGCCAGCCTTCGTCTTCAATGTCTGTTTCGTTTTGCACAGATAAATATCTGAAATCATATCGCCTGATTTTAATTCGTTAATATATCTCATACTCTCACTCTGCCCGCTCTTTGCGGGGTTCTGCCTTTCTAATTCATAAACGTTTTCAATACTATAGTATATCAGACTTTTGCCCTTCCGAGAAGACGAAAAGTTTGACAACAAGGCCGTTATGCTTTACTATTATTTTGGAGGTTTTTACTTATGAATGAAAAAGCATTGCGTATTCTCGAATACCCTAAAATTATAGATATGCTTACCGGCTATGCCAGCTCCCCTATGGGCAAGGAGCTGTGCCGTAATCTGATGCCTTCCTCTGATATTTCTGAGATTCTTCAGGGACAGATGGAGACCAGTGACGCCCTGACCCGTGTCATGAAAAAGGGCAGTCTCTCCTTCTCCGGCATCCGTGATATCCGCGGCTCCCTGCTCCGTCTGAAGGTTGGCAGTACCGTCGGTATGGCTGAACTGTTGAATATCGCTGCCACTCTGGATGTAGCACTGCGTGCGAAATCCTACGGACGCCGTGAAGCCGATGATGAAGATCAGGATTCGCTGGAGGGCCTTTTTGCACAGATTGAACCACTGTCGAATCTGAACCACGAAATCCGTCGATGCATTATAGATGAAGAAACCATGGCGGATGATGCCAGTCCAACATTGAAATCCATTCGCCGCCAGATCAAACTGACCAACGAACGCATCCACTCACAGCTGGCATCTATGGTTTCTTCCCAAAATATCGGTTCCAAACTGCAAGACAACCTGGTCACCATGCGAAACGGCCGCTACTGCCTGCCTGTCAAGGCTGAATACCGTTCACAGGTGCAGGGTATGATCCACGACCAGTCCTCCACCGGCTCCACACTGTTCATTGAACCCATGGCTGTTGTCAAGCTGAACAACGATCTGCGGGAACTCGGCAGCAAGGAAAAGGAAGAGATTGAACATATTCTGGATACTTTAAGTGAACTGGCAGGTAAATCCGCTGTTATGCTGGAACAGGACATTGCGGTTCTGACACGTCTGGACTTTATTTTCGCTAAGGCTTCCCTGTCCCGTACCTACAATGGCAGCGAACCTGTTTTCAATGAGAATGGCTATATTCACATCAAGAAAGGCCGTCATCCCCTTCTGGACAAGAAGAAGGTTGTTCCAATCGACCTGATTCTCGGCAAGGATTACCGGATGCTTATTGTCACCGGCCCAAATACCGGCGGTAAGACCGTCTCTCTGAAAACAGTCGGTCTTTTCACACTGATGGGGCAGGCCGGTCTTCATATTCCTGCCTTTGATCATTCAGAACTGGCGGTTTTTGACGACGTTTTTGCTGATATCGGCGATGAGCAGAGCATTGAACAGAGCCTTAGTACTTTCTCATCTCATATGACGAATATTGTCAGAATACTGAATGCGGCTGATGCCAAGACACTGGTGCTTTTCGATGAACTTTGTGCCGGTACAGACCCGACAGAGGGCGCAGCTCTGGCCATTGCTATTTTGAAAACATTACTGAACCGACATGTCACCACCATGGCTACCACCCATTACAGTGAACTGAAAGTATTTGCCCTGACAACGGAGCAGGTCTGCAATGCCTGCTGCGAATTTGACGTGGCAACCCTCAGTCCGACATACCGCTTACTCATCGGCATTCCCGGCAAAAGCAATGCCTTTGCCATTTCCGGCAAACTCGGCCTTCCGGCTCATATTATTGAGGAAGCAAAGAAGAATATTGATGTTCAGGAACAGAATTTTGAAGAATTGATCGCTGACCTTGAGACAAGCCGTGCCACCATTGAGAAAGAGCAGGAAGAATTATCCGCTTACAAGGCTCAGGTGGAATCCCTGAAAAAACGTCTGGAAGAAAAGCATGACAATATTACCAAACAGAAAGAACGGATTCTCAACGAAGCCAATGAAAAAGCCCAGAACATTCTTCAGGATGCCAAGGATTATGCCGATCATACCATCCGTACTATGAATAAACTGTCGAAATCCGGCGGTGTGGATATGAAAGCCCTTGAACAGGAGCGAAGCCGTGTCCGTGACAAGCTGAATCAATCCAACAACCGCAAGAAAGCTGCGCCGACTGCCCAAAAGGCCAAGGTCTATGCAGCTTCTGATTTCAAGCAGGGGGATTCCGTCCATGTTCGCAGCCTTGACTTAAAAGGCACCGTTGTCTCCCAGCCAAACAGCAAAGGTGAACTGTCGATCCAGATGGGCATTCTCAAATCCCGTATTCACTTCAGTGATCTGGAGCCAATTGACGAAGAAGTCATCAACACACCGATGATCAATAAGACCGGCTCCGGCAAGATCAAGATGAATAAAGCGGCCCATGTCAATACTTCCATTAATCTGATCGGTGAAACCGTTGATGAAGCCATGATCGATCTGGACAAATATCTCGATGATGCTTATCTGGCCCACATACCGAATGTCACCATCATCCACGGCCGCGGCACAGGCGCCCTGCGAAAAGCTGTCCACGAAAAACTGCGCAAGAGCAAATATGTCAAGAGTTATCGTCTTGGAACATTTGGTGAGGGTGAGACCGGCGTTACCATCGTCGAATTTAAGTAATTGGCAGCCCATTGTGCATGCCGACTCAAAACAGCTGTAAAAATAAAAATTGTCATGATTTATCATTGAAAAAATGTACATTTTCACGTACACTATCATTGGAATAATTTTGCCTGAAGGAGTGGCAAATGAATAACATAAAACTATAAGAGAAATGTTGATTAAAGGAGAGCATTATGGAAAAATTTGAAAACGTTACTTATTTTAACCATCCACTGATCCAGCACAAAATTTCTATCCTCAGAAAAAAAGAAACCGGAACAAACGAGTTTCGCCATCTGGTAGAAGAGATTGCTATGCTGGAAGGTTTTGAAGCCCTCAATGACCTGCCTCTGGAAGAAGTTGAAATCGAAACACCGATTGAAAAATGCAAGACACCAATGATCTCAGGCCGTAAGCTGGCTATTGTTCCGATCCTGCGTGCAGGTCTCGGTATGGTTGAAGGTATCCTTGCTCTCGTTCCATCTGCAAAAATCGGCCATATCGGTCTCTACCGTGACGAAGAAACCTTCGAGCCTCATGAATACTACTGCAAACTGCCTAGCCCGATCGAAGAACGTACCATCGTTGTCTGCGACCCAATGCTGGCAACAGGCGGTTCTGCTATTGATGCTATCACCATGATCAAGAAACATGGCGGCAGAAACATCAAATTCATGTGTATTATCGCTGCTCCTGAAGGTGTCAAAGCTCTTCACGAGGCACATCCGGACGTTCAGATCTACATCGGCCATCTGGATCGCTGCCTGAACGAACATGCCTATATCTGCCCTGGCCTTGGCGATGCAGGCGATAGAATTTTTGGTACGAAATAGTTTATAGTTTCCTTGTCTCAATATCCAAGGTTATGAAAGAGCCGACTAATTAATAAGTCAAAACAGGCACGTTCGCACTGCCCAACGCTATCAACAGTACATAAGGCGTTAAAATACAACGCCTAAGTACTGGATGCGTTGGAAGCACCTGCTTTGAACTTATTAATTAGTCGGCTCATTATATTATTCTTAAAGAATATAAAAACTTTTTCGTACAAGAGAAGCGGAGGATTCTCTGTCGTCCGCAAACGTTGGGATGAATATGATGACGAAACGCTCGTTTTCTAGGATAGAACATAAAGAAATAGCAG